>JACRLJ010000081.1:0-18268 GCA_016215105.1 Candidatus Hydrogenedentota bacterium | reverse complement strand
GATTCAAACCTTTGCCCGTACTAATAGTACGAATTCATTGTATGCGAATCATTCCGGGCTGTCAATACATTTTCGCGCTGGCCGATGTACGCAGCGCGACAAATACGGGTGGTGACTTCGTCTGATTCCGTGGGGTATGCTTCGTTTGACGCTATGCGGGTCAAACAGCAGTTCAATTCCCGGCTGGCCCAAGGGATAGCGCGTCCAAGAGCAAGGGAGAGCGAAAACGGCGTGTCCATCCGACAGACGATAGCCCGAAACACCGCGTACAACGCCGCGGGCCGCCTTTGGGACGCGCTGAGCAGTCTGCTCCTGATGCGCTATGTCGTGGATACGGTGGGACTTCCGGCGTATGGACTGTGGGCGCTCCTGGGGTCATTCAACGGATATGTGAGCTTACTGGACCTCGGTATCGGCAGCTCGTTTGTGAAGTACATCGCGGAACACGCGGCGCGCGCCGAAGACGACGAATTCTCGTCGGTCGTGAGTACCGGTTTCTTTTACTACCTGGTGTTCGGGTGTGCGCTGCTGGGAATAGGGTGGCCCTGCGTGAACGGCTTGGTGTCGGTCGGAGAGCATTTTGGATTGTTCTCCGGTACAGCGCCCGACGACGCGCGATTCCTGCTACGATGGGGCTTGGCGATCTTCGCGGTATCGAATTGCTCGGCGGCGTTTACATCAATTCAGACGGGACTACAGCGAATGGACGTTTCCAACGCGCTGAGCTTCGTGGCCTCGCTGGTGAAGATTGGCGCGACGGTGTGGTTCTTGCACGCGGGCCATGGCATTCGGGGGTTGCTTTGGGCGAACGCGGTGTCGTTTGCGGTTTTCGCGATTGCGAGCGTGTTCGTCGCGTTTCGTTTGGCGCCGGGGCTGCGGTTGGCGCCACGCTACGTGCGCGCACAAACGTTCCGGAAGCTGTTTCAATTCGGCTGGCGGGCGCAGGTATCGAAATTGTCCGATCTCGTCATGTTTCGCACGGATCATGTCGTCGCGGGCGTGGTCTTTGGGACGCTGGGACTGGTCGCGCTGTACGATTTGGGAACGTATCTGGCGCGGATGGTGCGTCAAGTTCCACAGTTGCTGCTGACGAGTCTGCTGCCGGCGGCGTCCGATCTCGATGCTCGCGAGGAGCACGAGCGGCTTCGGCGGCTGTATCTCGTGTCTACCAAGTACGTCGCTTTTGTCACTGTGCCGTTGCTGGTGTTTACCGTTGGATGTTCCGGGGGACTGATGCGCACTTGGCTGGGACAGGGGTACGAGACATCCGCGTGGGTGCTGCGGATCATTGCGTTTGGCTATGTGGCGAACCTTGTTCCGGGGGCGGGTGTGAGCATTGCGCTGGGCAAGGGGCGGGCGGACGTGCAAATGAAGGCCGGCCTAATCGCAACGGTGTCGAATATCGCGCTGACCATCGCGCTCGTCAACATCCCATTCATCGGGTTTTGGGGCATACCGCTGGGCACGATGTTTTCCATGTATCTCTCCTGGGCGTGGTTTGCCCGCGCAATGGGCGGAATCGTCGGCGTTGGCGCAGCGGACATGTTTCGCGCGGCGTTGTTCTGGCCGGTGTTGGCGACGCTGCCCGGCGCCGCGATTTGCGGCGCGGCGGATTGGCTGGGCCGGGGCCTCACGGGATTCGCGGCGAACGCTACCTCGGTCGCGATTTGCGGGGTCGTTTTCTCTGTCATCTACCTAAGCGCGTTGTGGGCAGCACCGTTCTTCGACTCGTTTGATATCGCGTTGATGAAGAGTCTGGGGTTGAAATGGCTTCCCGGCTACCAGACCGCGCGGAGTACGCGCCGTGGTTAGCCGCCTGGCGGCTCGGCTACGCAACTACGCCGAAAAGGATGGCCGCGGCTATCCGGATTGGGCGCTGCGCTATGCGCCGATAGCGCGGCGGCTACGCGCGTTTGGTTTGGAGCGGCGTGTGATTCTGGAAGTCGGCGCGAACGAGAACGGTCTAGCGCGGTTTACCGGCGCGGTGGCCATCGCGGTGGACATCGAGGTGGCGCATCTGCGCGCCGCGCGCGCCGCACAGCCGGTTACACCGGTTGTAGCAAGCGTGGCCGCGCTGCCGTTTCGCGATGGAACTTTCGATATAGCCGTTTGCGTCGATACGTTCGAGCACTTACCCGCGGAGGCCCGCGCGAAGGCCGTGGACGAGCTTCTGCGAGTCGTGCGGGACACAGGAATATCGGTGACGACGTTTCCGTCCGGCGCCGCGGCGGCCCGCGCAGAAGCAATCGTTCGCGACGAGTATCGCCGGTACACCGGCGGCGCACTGCGCTGGCTTGAGGAACATACGGCAAACAGGCTACCGGATGCCGCTCCAATTGCAGACCTCTTCCGCAAGGGGGTATCGCCGTTCCGAGAGGTCAGACAGGAAACGAACGCGCCGGTGTGGCTATGGCTTTTGATGTGGCGCATACTGATGTGCGGGTGGCCCGGGCGCGGAAACGCAATCTTTCAGGTTGTGCTCCGCTGGTTGACACCACTACTGTGCCGACTGCGAATTGGAAAGGGTTACCGAACGATGATTTGGGTGGAACCGAAAGCGTGAGGAAGATAGCCCGATGAGCGCGCGCGTGTCCATCGTGATTCCCACGTGGAACCGGAAGGAACTTCTGCGCGAATGCCTGGAATCAATCGGAACGCAGACGTTTCGCGAGTTTGATGTCATTGTCGTGGATGACGGCTCGACGGACGGCACCGTCGAGGACGTCCGTAAATCGTTTCCTCACGCGCAGGTGGTGGCGCGGCCGGTCAACGGCGGGTTTTGCGCCGCCGCAAATGCGGGGATACGCGAGGCAAGTAGCGAGTACATTCTACTCCTGAATAACGACATGACGCTGAATGCGCGGTGTCTTGAACGCTTGGTCGCGAAAGCCGACGCGTCGGATGCGGCCATGTTCGCGCCACTGGTGGTGTGGCGCGCCGAACCGGAGATCATCTACGGTACGGGCGACCTCCAACGGACAGACGGCCGTCCCGAGAGCAGGGGATTCCGGCGCCCGATTCGCGAGTGTACATATGCGGAAGACGTATTTGGTGTGTCGGCCGGCGCGGCTCTGTACCGGCGCGAAGTGTTCGACCGAGTAGGCGTGTTCGACGAGAGATTCGTGGCGTACTTCGAGGACAGCGACCTCAACTTTCGCGCACGGCTGGCGGGGTACCGCGCGTGTTTCGTAGCCGACGCGATTGCGAAGCACGTCGGCTCGGCAAGCTTGACGGGACGGACCTGGTGGCGCACGCGCCAGTGTTGCCGCAATCACGCGCTTCTCGTGATCAAGAATATGCCGGCGCCACTGTTGATCCGGTATCTGCCGTCGATTCTGCTGGAACGGCTTCGCAGTATTGGCCGAGTAATCTCTTCGGCGCGCGCGGAGTTTGGCATGGCGCGCGCTATCATCGTCCTGGCCGGACTGTGGTGGGAACTGGTCGGGCTAATTCCGCATGCGCTGGCGGAACGGAGAAGAATCCAACGCGGGCGGACGGTCTCAGCGGCACAGTTGGACACATTGCTGACGAGGCCCGACGGACACCTATGACCGCGCAGAACATCAGTGTCCAATCCCGGCGCGTTCCCATTTGGGTGTGGGGTATCATCGTTGTCTTGTCGCTGCTCGAGCCGGCTCAACACCTCTGGCTGCGCTACGCGCCACCCGAGGGGGCGGCGCCGACGGGTCTCCATATTCCCGACGATGCGATATTCCTGCAATCGATGCGGATGTTCGATAACGGGTACTACTCGCCGTATGCGACGTGCAAAGCCGGGAGCGCAAACAGTCCGGGGTATTTCGCGCTGCCCTGCTTGTGGTTTTACGGTCTGCTGGGGTCAGCGGGGCGCGCCGTGGGTCTGGACGACTTCATAACGCTCGGAATCGCCAATGTAGGTTACATGGTATGCGAGATTACGGGGATGACGCTGTGGCCGGGATTTGAAGAGTATTTCCGGCGGTACGCGTTGTATGAATTGCTCGAAGGGCCATACTTGTCTCCCCTACTGTACTTTCCTCGCGTGTATTACACGTTGGCGCTGGCGCTCGGGTTTGGCGGACTAACGGCCCACATTCGTGCGCTGCGGATGGCGTGCTCGCAACACCTCGGCTTCGCGCTGCTCTTGTATGGCGCGGCGACACTGATCAATATGCGTGTTGGCGTATTTGTCGCTATGGTTGCGGCGTTGTATCTGTTGTGCAGGGACGGAGAGCCGTCACAGCGAATCAAGCACCTGCTCGCTGTAGCCGCTTCCGTAGGGCTAACGTGCTGGGGTGTGGCGCTCATGATGGGCGAGAGCGCGGTGATGACCGCCAATCTCAAACAAATCGGTACGATGGCCATGTGGCTATCCCCGTTCTTGAGCGCCTCAATCTTCATTCTCATACCGGCAGCGTATCGCATAGGACAGGGAATGGCGGGCCTGACCATTCTTCAGCGTTCCGTGGTTTTCGCGGCGGTCGGCTACTTGGGTATCTTCTTGGTCCTCTTCGGGGCGTATCAGGTGTACTACGGGAATATTCTGATTTGCCGCGACGGCGCAGTGGCGGCGGCGATTTCAGATTGGGCGCTGTTGGGCGCGCTGGCCGGGTTCCTCGCGCAGTTTCGTTTCTCGCGCGTACAAGCGCCGCCGGATCCGCACAGCTGGATCGTTTTGTGGCTCGTGATCTTCCTCGCGGGATCGCTTTCCGCCGTCGGGCACGGATGGTTTCTCCAGTTTGGCCCGCAGCGCCTGATGGTCCTGAACGGATTGCCCATGAGCGTGCTGGCCGCGCAGGGACTCAACGCGCTCGGCGCCGCGCGGCCGCGTGCTGCGCGGCGTTTCACGCGGATCGTCATTGGGTGCGGAGTCACGTCCACGTTTGTTTCCGCCACTTTTTTCCAGGGAGCGCTTGGCTGGGGTCCTGGCGCGCCCTTTGCCTGGGCCAAGCCCGGCTTGGTTACGCGCGCCGATCACCTGGCGATGGATCGCACGCCTGAAGGGCGGATACTGGCGCCGCCACTTGCCGCCGATGCGCTGGCGTTACGAAATGGTCATAGCGTGGTTTTCGGAAAAGGATCGTTCACGCTGACCGAACAGCCCTATGGGATGTTGGAAGGCGGCGTAGAGCGATTCTTCTCGAAATCGGCCAACGACGCGTTTCGACATCAGTTTGCTCGAGAGTGGTGTGTTGACCACGTGTACTGTTCTGACACGTGGCGGGTGGACCCGGCGGTAATCGAGCAGTTGCGGCAGGCGTCGTGGCTACGCGTGAAGTACGCCAGCGGCATGGCGGTTGTCTTTGAAGTCCTTGACAAACCGAAAACGAACGGGGCGCGACATGGTGATTGAGGAGCGCGCTGCGCGCGCGCGCGTTCCATGGTGGGTATGGGCGATCTGCGCGGGCTACACCGCGTTACCTCCGGCGCTCCACACTTGGCTCAGGTACTTCCCTCCCGCTGGCGCGGAGCCGACAGGGTTGCAGGGCGCGGATAGCGTAGTATTTCTCCACAGCATGCGAATGTTCGCGACCGGGTTCTACACGCCGTTCGCGAGTTGCCATGCGGTCCACGGTGACCATTTTCTGGGGTACTTCGCTACGCCGTTCTTCTGGTTGTACGGCGCCATGGGAGCGCTGGGACACGCGGCGCATATCGATGAATTCATGACGCTGGGTTTCGCCAATGGCGTAGCGGCGTTCGTGTACCTGCTATCCGTGTACGCATTCCTTCGCGAGGCGGTCCCGAGGCGGACCAATCTCGCGTTCGCGCTGTTCGCGCTGGGCGGCGGACCGGGCGGAATACTCTATATGGTTAGCAGCGCGCTCGGATGGACGCGTCTCCCTTCGTTCGAGATGTACTTTCAGCGGTTCGCGATGTCCCTCATCGAGGGCGGATACAACGTGATGGCGCCGCGCCTGTACTACACGATTCCGCTCGCGTTGTGCCTGATGGCCCTGACGTTGCTCATTCGCGCCGAGCGCTCCGGACGGTATCACCTATGCTGGTGGTCAGCGCTTCTTCTTGCAGCCGGCACGTTCCTCAATCTACGCATCGGTCCGATGGCGTGGACTATAGGCGCGCTGTATCTGTGCTTCGGCGGCCAACGCCCCTCCCGCGGGCGGATTGCGCTCGGGCTCGCCACCGGCGCCGCAACGCTTGTTGGCTGGGCCGCGGGCTGGTGGATGATGTCATTGAGTCCGACCTATGCGCAGAACGCCTTGCGGAGCGTCCGCAATTCGCTGCCATTTTCGACCTTTGCCGCGGACGCGATTCTGTATCTCGCCGTTTTTCTTGTGGCTTGTGTCATAACGTATCGCGCCTTACCGCGGCTGGGCCGTGTAATGGCTGGAACGCTGTTGGGCTACTTGGCCGCTTTCGCGATTCTGTACGCCGTGTATCAGGCGTACTACGGCAACATACTGGTCGCTCGCGAATACGCGGTGACGATCGCAATATCGGATTGGGCCTTGCTGGGCGCCGTGACCGGCCTCACCTGGTCTTCGTGGCGAAATGGCCGGAACACATTGAACACGGCAACATCCGCGCCGGGTTGGGCGCTTTTGTGGTTTCTGCTGTTCTTCGCGTTGTCGATCTCCGCTTTTGGACACGGGTGGTTCATGCGCCTGGTTCCCGCGCGGCTCTTGGCGTTAATGGGGTTGCCCTTGAGCATACTCGCGGCCGAAGCGGTATACGCGCTGCGCGAGCGACACGCGCGGCTGGCGCGTGGTGTCACAGCGGCCATCGTGGTGTGTGGCCTCACCACGATCGCGGTGGCGTACGCCTGCTTCATGGGTCCGCTCGACTGGCGCGCGGATAACCCCGCGTTCGCGTGGACCCACAGCGAGTTGATGACGACCGCGGACGCAAACGTGATTTCTCACATTGATTCCGGAACCGTACTCACGCCGTACATTCCCGGACCGCAGTTTTCCGATGTGATTTCGCTTCGGCCCCGTTGCCGTGTCATTCTGGGAATGGGTACGCTGAATATCTCAGACCTCGACCCGCAGCAAATGGAAAGCGAGGTCGGGAAGTTCTTCTCACGAAATGCGCCGGAGGCCGAGCGGCTCCAGTTTGTAAGAGATTGGTGTGTCGATTTCGTATTCTGTTCAGATACCCGGCCACCAGACGCCGAGGTCGTCGCGGAATTACGGGCTGCCCCGTGGTTGCAGCTGACTTCTGAAGAAGGGAAAGCGGTGCTGTTTAGGGTGTTGAAACCATGACGCAGCTTTCGCGCGGTGGCGGCGCATGAACGACACGTTAACGCCAGATCGGCCAGACGTAACCGTGGCGCTGTTGACGCGCAACGCGGGGACGCTGCTCGAGCGCGTCCTTCACGCCGTGCGAGAGCAGGACACGCCCCGCCGCGTGGAATTGCTGGCGATAGATTCCGGGTCCACCGACGGGACGCTGGCCCTTCTGGACCAGTTCTCCGCGCGCGTCGTAACAATAGCGGGCGATGCGTTTGATTTCGGATTGACACGCGACCGCGCATTCGAAGAAGCGCGAGCCCCGATTGTCGTGAGTTTGTCGCAAGACGCGATTCCAGCGCACCCGCGCTGGCTCGAGCACCTGGTGGCGCCCTTGGACGACCCGGCGGTCGCAGCCTCGTGCGGGCGGTCGATTCCCGACCCGGATCGCGGGTATCCGCAGTTTCCGTGGGAACGAAATGGCTATTTCTACTTTACCCACGAGATGAAGAAATTCGCCGGGCAGTATGGCCGAGGACTGTCGAATGCCAATTCCGCAATACGGAGGTCGGTGTGGGAACAAGTGCGTTTTGGCGCCGCGAGCATTGGCGAAGACTATCGCTTTCAGAGCAAGCTTGGCGCCGACCGCGGGGGAATCGCCTTCCCAGATGATGCCCCCGTGCTTCACCATCACAACTACACGTTGACGCAACTGTACAAGCGTTGCCGCAACGAAGGACTCGGGTTGCGCGAATTGGGCTGCGAGTACAACGAGGCGGATCTGCTGCTCGATTTGATAGCGCCGAGGAAATACTGGGTGTGGCTGCGCGAGTTGTTCTCCGGACGCTTGACGACGTGCGCCGCGCTGGCGTTTCCACTGGTACGGCCTGCCGCAGTCTACGCGGGCAGCCGGTTTGGCCGGAGCTATTTGCGATGAGCAAGGACTTGCAGGAGTACTACCGCCGCAATCCGTTGATGGTGAGTTCGCCATTCGGCGGAGTGGACGGCGTGAACCACGAGTTGGCCCGCGAGGTGTTTGACCGGCTCGGAATTGCGCTCGCGGGACGCCGAATACTCGATACAGGGTGTGGCCGCGGCTACATGGGCGACTACGTTCGCGAACTCGGCGGCACATACGTCGGGACGGACTTTGTCGCAAGCCGAGCGGGATTCACGCTGGCGCTCGCGGACGCTGCGGCGTTGCCGTTTCCAAACGGGACGTTTGATACCGTGTTTTGCATCGACGCCTTCGAGCATATTCCCGAACCCGAGCAGGCGACTCGTGAATTTCGCCGCGTATTACGGCCAGGGGGCTTCGTTTTCTTGTCGGCGCCGAATTATTCGAACGTGGCAGGCCTGGTGAAGAAGGTATGCGAAGGCGCAGGGTGGTACGAACGCAATACGTGGGCGCCGTTCCGTAATTGGCAACCGCAGGAGTTGGAGCATCCACTAACCGGGACGGCGATTCGGCGCGTGTTTGGCGCCGCGGGATTTACGCGGTTTACCCGCATCGGCCACCCCGTGGAAGTTGGAATCGGGTTGTTTCCCTGGGTGGAACATGCGAAGATGCCGGAAGCGATCAAGTTTCGACTGCAGCGCGTGTTTGCGGCGGCGGGCCCATCGATTGTGAGCGTGTGGCCCGCCGCAAGCCTGCATGGCTTTTGGAGAATTGAGGTATGAAATGGGGCTTGTCCGCCTAATACAGAAACTCAAGCTGCGTTATGGCTCGCAGGACACCGTAATCAAGACCCTGCGCGAGATGGGAATGCGGATTGGCGAGCAGTGCCGGGTTTACACCTTGCGCATCGGATCGGAGCCGTGGCTGATTCGTCTCGGCAACCGCGTAACAATCGCGCCGGATGTGACGTTCGTGACGCACGGCGCAGCGTCAATTTTCCGGGCCAAGCACGAATCGCTGGTAAGTTTTGGCAAAGTTGATATCAAGGATGACGTCCATATTGGCGTCAACACAACCATCCTGCCGAACGTCACAATAGGTCCGAACGTGGTTATCGGCGCGGGAAGCGTCGTCACCAGTGACGTGCCTCCTGGCGTGGTCGTGGCGGGCAATCCGGCGCGCGTGATTTGCACGCTCGACGAATACGAGCAAAAGTGTATCGCCAACCACATCGACATTCCGAAGGATAGGGAGGCCGCACGCAAGGTGTTGGAGGAGCACTTCTGGGGGGGCGGCGCATGAAGGTGGCCCTTCTCAAAGGGAACCGCTTCAACCCGTGGCACCTGCAAGCCTATCGTCTGCTTCACGACCGCTTCTCCGTGACCGCGTTCCGGGCTGAGTCGGAAATTCAACGCTATTACCTCGAACAGGACGACGGGACCCCGCTGGGACTGTCCTATGAGGCGATCCACTATGACACGGAAATGGGCGGGCTTGCGCTGCGCCTCTGGAATCGTGTGCTCGACCGAGCCGGCGTCCGCGATCCGCGCATTCTACCCTTTCATGTTCGCCTGAGGGACTTCGATCTCATTCACACCTGGGAACTGTTTCCGAGTTGGACCGAGGAAGCCCTCGAGGCGCGGCGGAAGTTCGGTGTGCCGGTAGCGGTGATGGTCTGGGACAATATCCCGTTCAACATGGAGCGCGACGGCGAAATGCGCGCGCGAAAGCGGCGGGCGCTGGAAGAAGCAGATTTATTTCTCGTTCACACAGAACGCTCGCGACGGACGCTCATGTTGGAAGGAGTCTCGGCGGACCGCATAGTGCAATTCGCTCCCGGGGTGGACACCGATCTCTTCTCACCGGGGCCATACCATCGCGCAGACTTGGGATTGGCCGCGGACGAGTTCGTCATTCTATTCGTTGGATTCCTTTTCGCGCGAAAGGGAATCGACTTTCTGTTGATGGCATTGAAAGGGCTGCTGCGTGACGATGCCCTTGCCGGCCGCAAGATCCGGCTGCTCATGGTGGGCGCTGCGCTGGGCCGTGAACGCGTAGAGACGCTCGCCCGCCGACTCGGCGTCACACAGGCCTGCACATTTGCCGGCTCCGTGCCGTACGGACAGATGCCGAATGTGTTCCGATCCTCGAACGCCTTTGTCCTGCCGAGTATTGCCACGGAGGAATGGCAAGAGCAGTTTGGCATGTCGCTGATCGAGGCGATGGCCTGCGGTACTCCCGCCGTGAGCACGTACAGCGGGGCCATTCCCGAGATCGCCGGAGACGGCGCCGCGCTGTGTCAGCCAAACGATTTCCTCGCGCTGTACGAGACGCTAAAGGACCTCATCCTACGCCCGGAACGCCGGGAAGCCCTTGGACGGGCAGGCCGCGCTCGGGCGCTGTCTCATTTCGGACTTCAAGCGAACGCCGACGCGCTGGCCGCGGTATACGAACAATGCGGCCGCCACGCGGGCCAAACGGGCAACACCCCCCGATGACAAATCGCAATTCCGAGGACTCGGCGCCAATTCCTGCTATTGTCCCCTGGGCGCTGATTGGGCTGGGCTTACTCTTCCGCGTTGTCCAGTACGCGCACTATCGCACCCTCTGGTCCGACGAGGCGTGGTATGCGGCGAGTATGGTCGAGATGTCCCCGTTGGCCTTGTTCGGACCCTTGCAGTATGGCGGCTGTGTGGCCCCGCCCGGCTACCTGATAGGCTCGAAGTGGCTCATCGGGTTGCTCGGGATGAACGAGTATATCGTGCGTCTTCCCTCACTGGTCGGCGGGCTGCTGGTCCTGTTTCTCTTCTATCCCGTGGCGAAGAAGTTGCTCTCCCCTCGCGGAGCCGTGTTGGCTTTGGCGTTTGTAGCCTTCTGCCCGCACCTCATTTACTACTCCACCGAAGTCAGGCAATACTCGACTGACGCCGCCGCAGTGGTCGTGTTGCTCTGGTTGGCGCTCCACTTTGAGTCACAACCGCTCTCCTGGGGGGAAGCCGCGGTGTTTGCGCTTGCCGCGGCCATCATACCGTGGTTCTCGATGACCTCAGTGTTTGTTCTGGCGGCTATCGTGGTCACGCACGTATTGCGATCGGATTTGCCGAACAAGGCCCGGTGGCTGGCGGCCCACACGGTGTGGATGGCAAGCTTCGCAGCGCTGTACGTGGTGAGCATCGCCCCCATTTCGCGCAGCGCCAACATGGCCAACATGCTCAGCGTCTACACCGACGCCGGCGCGTTCCTGCCATTATTGCCACGAAGCGCCAGCGACGTGAAATGGCTTCGCGACGCGTTTCTGCAGGTATTCGACAATCCCGCCGGGTTTTCCCTGCCCGCCGCGGCCGGCTTGGCCGGATTCGCCTTTCTTCTCGGTTGTGTCTCGCTTTTCCTACGGCGTAAACCGCGTTTCCTTCTCGTAATCCTGCCGTTCGTGTTTGTCCTGGCGGCCTCGGCGCTGCACCGTTACCCGTTCTATAAGCGCACCATTCTCTTTCTCGTTCCACTTATCTTCTTGGTCCTTGGCGAAGGGGTTGCGTATCTTGCGGTCGATTCACGCAAGCGGTGGCCCATTGGAGCCATCTTGCTGTTTGCCCTGCTGATCGTCCAACCGGCGTACCGCGCGGCCCGGGTGGTGGCGCAGCCCACAACCCATCACGAACTGAACCGCCTGCTCGACTATGCGCAAACCAATTGGCGCCCGGGCGACTTGCTATGCGTTCCGCACCTTGAAAGTCTTTCGTTCCGATTCTGCAACTGGCGCTATGGATTCAAGGAAGAAGAGTACACGGTCATGGCGCCGCCGCCAACCGACAAGGAACTGCGAAAGGCGCTTTGGACGCAGGAATTGGGAGCATTGCGGGACCATGCGCGTGTGTGGATTCCGATGGTCTACGACGATCCCGGCGTGGCAAAGCCGCTGCTCGATGTCGTTGACGCCTCGGGCCGACGCCTCGATGAATTCCACGCGATGGGAGCGTCCATCTACCTTACCGACCTGAGCCAGACATCCGCGAGTAAACAGACGCCGGCGCCGTAAGAAAGCATTTCCCGTGACGCCTGCGCCAGCTTGTGGCCTCCCATCACACCCCAGTCGTATTCCATTGACGGAATTCTGCATAATCGGCGTATGACGCAATTGGACCAACGAAATCCCGGAGCGGGGCCTCAGACGATGGCTCCAAGCTTTGAGGAGCAACTCAATCCCGTGTCGCGCCGGGCGCGGCGGGTGGCGCGGGCCGTGCGGCGCATGAGCGCGCGTGCACTCGGAAGGCCTATCGATATATTGGTCGAGATTCGCTGGCGTCTCGGCGACGAGATCATGGCGCTTCCGGTATACGAGGCGATTCACGAACGGTATGCGCCGTGCCGGGTACACGTGTGGTGCAACTATCCGGAAATCTTGGAAGACAATCCGCATGCCGATAGCGTCAATGCCCAAGACGTTCACCCCCACCGGTACATTCTGCTTCGTGGCGCCCGACGGGACGCGAGCCGCATCGAGGAGTACGCGCTGCGAGCGGGAGTCCCGGCGCCGTCGGCCCGGCCGAAACTCTACTACCAGGATTGGAATTCGCCGATTCTTGACCGGCTTCCTCCGGGAGACGGGCCGTTGATTGCAATCGCGTCCGGGACGTCCTGGCCGGCCAAGCGTTGGCCGCTGAAGTACTGGCGGCGCGCGTGCGGGGAGTTGCTCGATCAAGGTGTTCGGATGGTGGAACTCGGGCAGGGCGACGAGACCATTGGAGTTGGCGCAAACCTGGTGGGCGAGACCACCGTCCGGGAGGCGGCGGCGGTGTTGCGCGCAGCGAACTTGCTCGTGTGTTCCGATTCGGGCCTGATGCACTTGGCTTTGGCGGCCGGCGCGCCGGTGCTTGCATTGTTCGGCCCCACCGACCCTTCTATACTGATCCGTGGGGAGGATAGGTTCAACGTTATCACGAATGGCCGTGACTGTCAGGGATGTTGGAATGTTTCGCAACGCATGGTGACGGAAGGCGTGTGTCCCTTACTCGTGCCGGAATGTTTGGGAACGATCGCCTCCCACTCTGTCGCCGCGCGTGCGCTTGAACTCGTCCGCGATGGGCGTTAATCCGATGCGCGTTCTTTTTCTCACGCTGTATCCGGAGGCGGCGGCGAGTCCGCGCTACCGGGTGGGACAGTTCCTGCCGCATCTGCGCGCGGAGGGCTTGGACTGCACGGTCGCCTCCGCGGTGACACCGGACCAGTACGGGCGGCTCACCGGCCCGGGCAGGCGGGTTCGTCCTTTCTGGTATCACGCCGCGGAATCACCCCGCCGGCTGATGCAGATCATGGGATCACGAGGCTTCGATGTGGTGTTTGTGCAAAAAGCGATCATGACCGCGTACGTGCGCGGATTCTTGGGCTTGCTGCGTCGGCGCGCGCGGCGAATTGTGTACGACTTCGACGACGCCGTGCATCTCGCTCCGCCGCATCCCCTGCGCGCGCCTTGGCGCATTCTGGAGGAGCGGGAGCAAGTCAGCGAATTGATCCGTTGCGCGAATTTAGTGCTCGCGGGCAACTCCTGGCTGGCGCAAGAGTCGAAGAATCCGAACACCGTGGTCTTTCCGACCGTTGTTGACACGGACCGGTTCAGTCCGGCGCCGCAGTCCGCGGAAACGTACCGTATCGGGTGGATAGGCAGCCCCAGCACGGCCCCGTGCTTGAAACCGGCGGCCGAAGCGCTCACTTCGTCTCCAGATTCTGAAGTGTGCCTCGTTGGCGCGGGTGACGCTCATGATTTCCCATTCAAGGCGGACCACAGACCATGGTCCTATGACACCGAGGTGGAGCTATTGCGAACGTTCTCAGTTGGAATCATGCCGTTGCTGAAGACGGATTGGATGCGCGGGAAATGCGCGCTGAAGGCGCTTCAGTACATGGCCTGCGGCGTTCCGTGCATTGCGACGCCGTTTGGCGCCGTTCGAGAGCTCATCCGGCACGGCGAGAACGGGTTCTTCGCCGACTCGACCTCGGAATGGCGAGACGCGTTCGAGCGATTGCGCGATCCCGAACTGCGGCGCCGCATCGGCCAGGCAGGCCGTGCCACCGTCGAAGCGCGCTACGCGTTGAGCGGCGCCGCGCCCCGGCTGGTGGAATTGCTGGAGTCCGTCGTATGAGCCGGGTGCTGCGGCGAGTCTGCTACATTATTCCGTCGCTGGCCGTTGGCGGGACGGAGAAGCAGTTGGTGTACTTGACCAAAGGGCTTGCGCTGGATCACGAGATCACGGTCGTGTGTACGGGGCGCGCCGGAACCTTTGCGGGGGACGTCCGCAGGACTGGGGCGTATGTGCGCGAACTTGAACTTTGGGGCGGTTGGGATTTCCGGCTGCGCCATAGGCTCATGCGGGTCTTTCACGACCATCGCCCGGATATCGTTCACACCTTTCTATCCGGATTCGATCTCGCGGCGAATCGCGCGGCGCGCGCCGCTGGCGTCCCAGTAGTCGTTTCGAGCCGCCGTGAGTTGGCGACGTGGGCGAGGGCACGGCACATTCGCCACCAGCGCAAGGCGAACGCGCTGGTGGATTGTATTGTGGCCAACAGTCACGCGGCGGCGGATTTCGCGGCGGAACGAGAACGCGCCGAGCCCGGTCTCTTCCGAGTAATCCCTAACGGGATCCCTGCCGCCGACTATGCCGGCTCCTCGGAAGACAACCTGTTGCGCCACCGATTCAACATTCCGTTTCACACGAAGGTGGTGGGCATCGTGGCCAACTTCAGTGCGGTCAAAGACCACGCGCTTTTCGTGGAAATGGCCGCTGAACTGGGCCGGCGGCGCGAGGACGTGCATTTCTTGATGGTTGGGACGGGCCCCCTGCTGGACCAAACGCTCGAACTGGTGCGGCGGGCTGGGCTGGCGGACCGCTGTACGCGGGTGACAGCGCTCGAGGAAATGCGCGACCTCTACGCGCTCATGGCCGTATCTATCCTGTGTTCGAAAGTAGAAGGTTTCCCCAATGCCGTAATCGAATCTATGGCGGCGGGCAAACCGGTCGTGGCGGCCGCGGTCGGCGGAATTCCGGAGGTCGTGCGCGACGGCGAGACGGGGCGGCTGGTGGCGTCGCGCAGCGCGGGCGACTTTGCGAACGCCGTGCAATGGGTCTTGGAGCATCCGGATGAGAGCAAGGCCATGGCGCTGCGCGGTCAGGCGCATGTCACATCGCACTTGACCGTGGACGCGATGGTGAGCGCGCATCGCAGGCTGTACGCGGAGCTGCTGGTGGGAGCGATGCGCGGAGGATGATGGCGCGCCATACCGAGGGACGCCGCCTCGTTTCACCTGGGGCCGGAATCCAGTACAATGAACTCCCAGTTGCATCACGGCTCTTCGGCGTTCCTTGGCTGGCGTGGAATTCTGAGTTTCCTAATCCGAGCCGGCAGCACGCTGGTCAGGAATGACATTGACAACGAACACACACTACGACCCCGGGTCCGGTTTCGCCAGGCAAGACTGCTCCAGCGTCTTTGGAGGTGAACCGTCGCGACGGAGAATCTGAGTTTGGAGGCGCCGGAATGAAGAAAGCACTCATAATGATTACGGTTTCCCTGTTTCCGAGACTGCTCGCTGCGCAAGAACTCAATGTTGACTCGCTGATTGGAGAGAACTGGTATGGTCTCTACATTCAAGGACACAAGTCGGGCTATTCGGTTAATTCGGTTGCGAAGGACGCGCAGGGCGTTGTTACGGTGACCGAAGACGCGCACATCCGCGTCAGTATGGTTTCAGCCAAACAAGATATGCGCATTTACTCCAAGCGCACCTACGCCCCGGACGGCGCGTTAGTATCGATCGAATCGGCGGTGGATGACCCATCGGGGAAATCGAAATTCTTCGCGCGTATGGACGGAGACGCGCTGGTCTTGGAAACGACCCTGGGAGGCGAGACCAAGTCCGAGCGGCGGGCCAAACCGAAAGAGACGCTTCGCGATGCGCTAAAGCAGGCGGATCTTACCGGAAGGGGCGGCAAGGTTGGGAATTCGCTGTCGTATAGCTGGTTTGAGCCGGTGTACAAGATGGAGTTGAGCGCAAAGAGCAGCATCATCGCCGAAGAAGAACGTGTTCTCGAAGGCGTCTCCACGAAGGTCTTCAAGATCAAGACCGTGATCGAGCAGTTGGGAGTCGAAACTTCGTCGTTCGTCGCACAGGACGGCACAACCCTCGAGGACGTCATCGGGGGCAATATCACGATGCGTCTGGAGCCAAAGGATTTGGCCAAGGACGTCAATTATAGCAATGACGTAATCGTGTCCAACGCGGCGAAGGTACTCACGCCAATCGCCAATCCGCGCGACAGGACCACACTGCACTTGCTTTTGCACGGCCCTCTGACCTCTGAACACGTGTACAATGACGATCGGCAGAGCCTCACCCCGGCGGGCGACGGGTTTGACTTCAAAGCAAGCCGGGTATCATTGAAGGGAATAACCGTAGCGCACATTCCGGTAACCGCGCCGGAGGCGGTCGAGTGGACCAAACCCACCACGTTTGTGCAGAGCGACAGTCCGAAGCTTGTCTCCAAGGCGCGCGAAATCGTTGGCGCCGAGACCGACGCCGTGAAGGTGTCGGATCGACTATGCGCTTGGGTGTATCAGAATGTACACACGGAGTACTCCGCGCGGCTATCGAATGCGCTCGAGGTGCTGGAGAATCCCAAAGGCGACTGCACCGAGCACAGCATCCTGTTCATTGGTCTGGCGCGCGCGGTGGGGCTGCCCGCCCGCGAAGTGGCGGGGATGATTTATGTGGATGGTCCGGACGCGGGATTCTACTTTCACCAGTGGGCCACAGTCTGGGTGGGAAAATGGATTGACGTGGATCCAACCTTCAATCAACCGCTGGCGGACGTGACCCACATCAAATTGGGAGAAGGTGACTTGTTCAAACAGGCGAAATTGATCCCCCTCATCGGTCAGATCAAGGTGGAAGTGGCAAAATAATGCCGGATCTGCGTGATCGGGCGCGGCGCCCGGCATAGTTCCGAGTCGGGGTGTGTTTAGGTTCGCGAAGCGCGTTGCTGGTATTGCCGGTTGAGGTCAGACCGCAGAGGTGAAGGTCTTCATTGTGAGATTGACCAAGCGAAAGTATTGGATACTAGGACTTGGGGCGGCTATCGCCGTGTTGCTGACATTGGGAGGTACCGGTCTGCCCCAGCGCGCAATTGTCCGATGGGGGATTGCCAAGAGACTTGGGGCGTCCCGCGCGGAGGTGTCGGGAGTCTCGTTGCTGGGGCATCCGCATATTGACTCGTTGCGCGTGTACGGCGATGGCGGCGCGTCCAGCGATCCCGTGCTCGAAGCCCGAAATGTGGACTTGGACTACACGTTGCGGTTCGGACAGTACCGCCACCTGAGATCGCTGGAGTTCGAGTCACTCTTTCTATCCCTTGACACTACCGGGCGCACCGGTATCAATCCCTCCTCCGATGCGGCGCCGCCCGGTCAGCTTGCCGACGCGGCCGGTGAACCCTGGCTGAGAAATCGATGGCTTCCCCGTGCATTGAGAATTGGACGTCTGAGTGGCCGTCTCTCGACACGTGGACCGGGTCTATCGCTCGACGGTGTGACCGTACACTTCGCGCCAGGATGGTATGCGCCTTCGTTCCGGATTTCCGGCGATGATATCCGAGGGGAATGGTGGAGCGCGCCCGAGGGGCCAAAGCGCCCCATTCAGGGCTCCGTCGTCGTGGAAATGCGAAACGACGAGTACGGCTCCATCGTCAAACCTGTGAGCATTGAACTGGGAGAACTCCTGTCAGCCCATGGCTCGATGCGGCTGGGTGGAGAGCGCGCGCGCGCTGATTTCTCTATTCGGCTCGACGACTTTCATATGGGCGCTCTCGACTTGGCGGATGCGGGCATGACCACACTGCCCGTCGCATTTGATGACCTGGAATTGTCCAATATCCGTTTGGAAGGAAACTTCGCCACCTTCTGGGCGGCAATGGACAGAGCGTCACTGAACGGACGCGTGCGTAATCTGCGAGTCGGTTTGCCCGAGTCCCCCCTGTACGAGGGAGACCTCACGGTGAAAAGCGAAAATGCGCAGGGAGCAAACGCGGGGTGCGTTCTCACAGCCAAACTCAACAAAGGTCAGGAAATTACCGTGCTCGTGAGCGGTGACGCCGGTGAAATTCAGACCCGGACCACGTTCGCGGGGTGGACGAGGGAACAGGCGCTG
>JACRLJ010000080.1:8462-62837 GCA_016215105.1 Candidatus Hydrogenedentota bacterium | reverse complement strand
TCCTCCTCGCCCAAAATGCAACCATTCAACAACTTAACCCCAAAGCAGCCTGATGAAATGCGAAAGTCTTTCACGATGTTGAAGATTAGGGACCCAGGGTAAGGCGCCGGAGGCTTTGCGCAGGCGCCTTACCCTGGGTTCACAGCCCTCCTGCTGTTTTCCGTGTAGGGGAAACCCAAAGCGCGACGTTTCGACACGATTGTCTAGGCGCTCGCACTCAGTTTGCAGCCGCGCCGCGCGATGCCGTACGATGCCTACGATCAAGCCAGTTGGCGGGGATTTAGACCGGGGATTAAACACCAAGCGCAACACCTGGCCCAAAGGGGGATACCAGCTCTCTCTTCCTTTGCTCCACAATCCGCCGGTGGCTTCGCGCTCGGCGAGATGTCACCGCTCAACGAATTGCAGTCATGAACACATAACGCGCCGTCCGCAAGTATGCATAGTAGAGGCTTCCAATAACATGCGTAGGGGTTCGTTGGTTTCACAATAGCGCTTCAACGGGGAGGTGAACGGCGATGCAGAGAAGAGGCTTTACACTTATCGAGTTGCTGGTTGTGATTGCCATTATTTCAATTCTCTCGGCAATCCTGCTACCCGCGTTATCCCGCGCCCGCGAATCGGCCAGGCGCGCAAGCTGCGCGAACAATCTGAAGCAATTTGGCGCCATCTTCAAGATGTATGCCGGCGAGATGAAGGGCGGAGAATGGCCTCGATTGATGTACGGAATGTACACCATCAACGACGCCGGCGCCCGAATTGTCCACTTCGACGCCGGCCCGGACGCCATGGAGCTGTACCCTGAATACCTGACCGACCCCAATATCGCGTTCTGCCCATCCGACCGGGACGCCGAGGTGATCAGGGACACGCGCGCCAAAGTAGATGGCAAGTGGTGTTGGTACCGGACAGGTCAACAGCACGATACGTGCGCGCGCGCCATCGACGCCAGCTACAGCTATTGGGGATACGTGCTCGACCGCATGGACGATCTGGATGCTTCGCAATTGGTGACCGAAACGGACCCTCTGATCCCGCTACTGAGATCGATGCAGGTCGTCGAGCCACTGACGGGCCAAGCGTATTGCCCCTCGCAGTTCTACGCCTTCCTGGTCACCATCGTCGAGCGCTCCCTCCAGATCATACCGACCGACCCGGAGCAAGTGAACAGGCTCATGGACGCTGACGTCGCCTTCAACCCGCAATTTCAAGGGCATGGACTGGGGAACGCCGGCTCCGACAGAGTTATGCGTTTACGCGAGGGAGTCGAGCGTTTTCTTATTACGGACATCAATAATCCAGCGTCATCGTCCGTGGGTCAGAATAGGGTCGTGGTAATGTACGATGGCATAAAGGCAAAGCCAATCGCGCTCAATCACAGTCCAGGCGGATCCAACGTGCTATTTATGGATGGTCACGTCGAGTTTCTAAAGTATCCAGGGAGATACCCCGCGTCCCGCAACTGGGCTACATTCGTTGACATGATCTTGTACGCCCTGTAGTTAGTATCGCGTCGAGATGAGCGCAAATGGCGCCTGCGTCCAACACGATACCGTCCGGCATTCCGCCACGGAATACGGACCACTCGAAAAGTGACCGTCTTGATTCGTCGTTAACTCAACTGCGAAAACCTGCAGATTATCTTGCTCTTTCCAGTAATCTCTTAATCAGCATAATACGACAATTAATTCCCCCTCGTTTCACGAATTCACCCCTTCCGCGCCGGTCCGCCCCTACAGCGCAACCCGCTCCGCCATGATCCACCAAACCCGGTACGCTGCAATGGATTACCCTGTCTTACCCCTTGTTTGGAAAACCCCTGCTCTAGCAGTGAGGTCGTCTTGCCGGCCCCGGCTGAAGCCAGCGCTACATACGCGCAGGACGCCGCAGTGATTGGTCTTTGTCAATATATTCGGCGCCCCCAATGCCCCAAAGAGCCGAAACGGCACGCCTATATGTATGGGGGCCTGTCGTTGGAGCCGGGACGGATCTTGTCATCCCGAGGGGTCAGTCCCGGCGGACTGGATCTGGCGTGCGGCCTGCTTCGATACGCTCGAATGAACCCCATAGGAGGCCCCAGAGATAGAAAGGCTAGGAGAACCGGACTAACGGTCTAACTTGGCGCGTTCCACTAGAATCGTCGCAACGCGTCGCGGCCCTTGAGTTCCGCGACTACTTCGGGGAAGATCCCGTTGTCCAGCAGGGCGCGCTCCAGGTCATCTCCCTTGGCGCCGGTCTCGCGCGCGATGCGTGTAATCCGGGGCATTTCCCGCTTTTCCATCATCTCCAGGATCTCGCGCCGCAGTTCGCCGGCGCGCTCGAGCGCTTCGGAGACGCGCTTCATGCCCACCTGCAACTGACGTTGCTCGGATTCGGGAGTGTCCTTCTTCTGCATCTTCTCTTGAATCCGGCCCCGCTCGTCGACCGCGGGCTGGTACATGCCGCGGGCCACTTCCATCGCGGCGGCATAGTCGTCGCACCGAATCGCGAGATCGGCGGTCAATAGCGAAACCTTCATGTGATTGGCGGTGCTATCGAATCGGGTATCCGTCAACAGGGCGCGTTTGAAGAACTGCACAGCCATCAGCATGGCATCCCGCTCGGTAAGCGGCGCATCCGGCCATAGGGCCCGAAGCTCCGCCAGACCTTGATCAAGCGTTTCCGGCGCGGCGTCCGCGTCCGGTTCTTGCGCGGCGGCGTTCCGCTCGCGGTACAGCCATGCGATGCGCAGACAGATTCGGCCCAACTTGTAGGTGTCGCGAATCGACTCATCGGCTCCCATCGAATGCACGCGCAACGCCAGCAAATACAGGCGCAACGCGCCCGTGAAGTCGATATTTGCGTAGTCGATCTCCTTGACCAACATTTGCGCCACCGGGTCAGCGGTGCCGTTTTTCCGGTATTCTTTGAGCACTTGTCCCAGCGCAGGGCTCGCGGGCGGCTTCGCGAAATCCTCCGTCGTGTCGGCATAGCCGCAGCTTGGACAGAAGTAGACGAAGTAATAGCCGGGATACGCCTTCTCGACATCGTTCGCCAGCCACTTGTAACTTACCACGTGCTGGTCTGATTCGACGACATTGGGCACAAACATCCGTTGGCGAAAAAAGCGTTGCTGGTGCTCCTTCTTGCAGGCAGGGCAGGGCAGCGATTTGCTGATAAGCGGTGACTTCAACACGATCGAGACCTCGCAGCTTGTCGCGAAGGACTGACAAGTATGAGATGCGCCGCACGCACGATGGGCAAGGGCGCCATTCGGCAGCTGGCGGAACATTCGTGGATCGCTAAGTGTACTGCAAGCGAGAGCCGCGGGACAAATTTGCCCGAGTCTCAGGCACATGAAGTGACGCGGAATAAGAGTTCGGATCGAGCAGACACTGCCAGCGCCGGGGTGAGGGACGGAAGGCACCGTGGTATAGTACCACCGAGTGGGCCATTCTCGGGCCGAGGACATCAATAGACGTATGAGCCAAGTGCAGAAGGAGATTGACGTGTTGTCTGGACGTGTTTCGGCGCCATTGTTTGCGTTTACATGCGTTGCTCTTGGGTTAGTCTGCCCTTCCGCGAATGCGGAGCCGTCGGCGATGCCGTGGAATATCAAGACGCTCTCGACGGCGCCCAAGATCTTTCCCACAACAGAATTTCAAGAAGAAGGTGTAACCGCCATCTTCTACGAAGGTCTCCCCTATCAAGGCAGACCGACGCAGGCTTTCGCTTGGTATGGCATCCCGAAACTGAGCGCGGGCCAGAAGTGTCCGGCAATGGTGTTGGTTCATGGCGGCGGCGGCACCGCCTTCGCGGAATGGGTGCGGCTGTGGGTCAAACGTGGCTACGCCGCTATCGCGATGGACACCTGTGGGTGCGTCCCGAAAGGCAAGTACGGGGATTGGCAGCGGCACGCCGCGGGCGGGCCGGCGGGTTGGGGCGGTTTCGATCAGGTATACCATCCCATCACGGATCAATGGACGTACCAGGCCGTGGCGGACATCATCCTGGCGCATTCGCTGATTCGCTCGTTCCCCGAGGTGGACCCGGAACGCACCGGAATCACCGGTATCTCCTGGGGAGGTTACCTGACGTGCATAACCGCGGGTGTTGACCCACGCTTCAAACTGGCCGTACCGGTCTACGGGTGTGGCTTTCTCGGCGAGGACTCGGCTTGGCTTAGCGACTTCAAGAAGATGGGCCCGGAGAAGTCGGCCAAATGGCTCGGCCAGTGGGACCCGTCGGAGTACCTTTCCCGCGCGGCCATGCCCATGCTGTGGGTGACCGGCACCAACGACTTCGCCTATCCGATGGATTCGTTGCAGAAATCGTACCGCTTGCCCACGGGGGCGCGGACGCTCTGTCTTCGCATCCGCATGGCGCACGGACACGGCGGACCGGGCGAGAATCCCGAGGAAATCCACGCTTTTGCCGAGAATATCCTCAATGGGAAGGCGCCTCTCGCCAAGATTACAGGACAGGGACGGGACGGCATGGAAGCGTGGGTCTCATTCGCCGCGAAGACTGCTTTGGCCAAGGCCGAACTCAACTACACCAAAGATACCGGCAAGTGGCAAGACCGCAAGTGGGAAAGCGCGCCCGCGCAGTTGGATGCCGTCCAAGGACGGGCAACCGCCACGTTACCCGAAGGAACAACCGTCTACTACTTCAACGTGATTGACAATCGCGATCTCGCCGTCAGCAGCGAACACGTTGACCTGACGCCCAAGTAGTCCGTCTCCGAGCAGTCATTGATTCGCGGCGGAGTACACGCTACAATTGCCGCGTTCGGTAGCTGTCACCCAGAGAGTTGGCTTGCGCGAGGGTGGTTCAGCGGCAGTTTCATTGCCATCGGTGTGGCTTCCTATTCAGCGACAGCAATGTATTCCACGTAGATGACGCTGACCGAGAAGCGAATTGGCCTCGGCGCCTGCTGGCAGAGCGGGTGCGTCTTTGTTGTATTTCGGCGAGGTAGTAGTTCTATGGATTCGTTGACCGACTCTCAAGTCCTCGACCAGATCAAGCGATTCGCCAATCCGCCCTCCTGGTATGTATACAAGCCGTTCGTACATCTCGCCGGCCTCATTGTGTGCGTTTCGATGGCGGTATGGGTTTCGCTTCCCTGGAAGCCCGTCTGGATAATCGGGGCCGACACTCAGTTCATCGGGCTGTACGCTTTGCTGCACGGCGCATCCCATTTTCACCTATCCAAGAACCACAAGGTGAATGACGCGCTCGGTACTTTTCTGGCCGCGGTGCTCGGCACCTCGTTCCACGCCTACCGGGTGTGCCATTTGCGCCATCATGTTCTCTTGAGGCAAAAAGATGACCCGCAGGACGTCGTGAATACGTTTCCCAAGAGCCGCGTGGTCACTGCGGCCCTGATCACGATAGCCAGCGTAATTGGCGCAGCAATTTTCATCTGGATCAGGGTTCCGTTTCTCGGGGCAATGCACGGCTCGGCCCGGCGGGTTGCGGCCGAGTTGCTGCTACCTGTGACCTTGTATGCGGTGGTCATCTGGCTTCTCATCACGACGCTTCCCGCGAGCGGTCTGATCGTGCTTGCGGCCACTCTGGCTTCGGCCATTGTTTGGGGCAGCCTTATTGACATTGTCTACCATCAAGGTTTGCCCACGACCGGAGAAACCGAGTGTTCACGGTCGCTGGACTGCGACAGATTTGGTTTCTGGGTATTGAACGGGGAAAACCGGCATGCGGAACACCACGCCTATCCGAACGTCCCCCTGCCCAATTGGCGGTACTTGACACCAACGGTCAAGCCCATCATGCAGCAGAAGGGCGCGGTCTATGAGCGGGGGTACGTTACCGCGTTGATGAAATGTTTGTTTGTGTGTCCGTTGTGTGTCCGATGTTTCTTCCACCGGTATCACGAGAAACTGGACAGCAACCCTAGGACTCAAGCCGCCGTCTCGGCATAAGTTCTGGATTCAAGTGCGTTGATATCGGCGTCTCGTTCGCAGGACGTATGGATGCCATTGATAGTGAAGTCATATAGTTGAGCGCGGATTTGCGGCTAGGCTACCTTAGGCTAGTTCTATAAGGATCAAATGGCCACGAACATAAGACGCTGCTTTCCAAAGCCCAATCGGGCGGCCGTCTCGGAGAGTATCAGGCGGGTCGCGGATAGTGTGCCTGAGCCAGACGACCACGGGCTGCTGAGCGTGCCCAGTTGCGATTTGCTTTCCGGGTTGACCGAGGAGGCCGGCGACGCATTGTCGCAGACGATTCAACTGCTGTCGTGCGGCGAGGAATCCGCGATACACGTGTTTTATAACGAAGGCGACCGCATCGGCGCTTCGCAGAGCTCGTTTCTTCAGAGTCAGGCGATCATGTATCGCATCGCCAAAGAGGAGACGCTGCACGACCTGATGCTGACGCGTGTGTCCGAATTGCTTCCGTACGATGAACGGCACCATGAGTTACGCAGGCGGGCCCGGCACTTTTACCTGAGGCTGGCGCATCCAGAACCGAAGTACCACTTCTTCCGTATATCGGAACTCGATTCAGTGGTCTGCATGATTATGCACGGCCTGCTTACCGGCACAGGCAAACTGGCCACGAGTCCAGCGCTCTCCAAGATCGCGGCGCATATCCGCGACGACGAGGCCGGGCACGTCCGAGCGACTCGTGAGCGCGTGGTCGAATTGGGGATGACGTTGTCGGAGCGACTAGAGGAAGCCGAACCCATCCGAACACGAATCGTAGAGATGCTCTCCGACACCCATGAGGCGCTCGACACGTTGGGCGTGGACGCCGACCAGCTCTTCAAGCGAATCTTGGCTAGAAAAACCTCATGACGGTCCGGATATCGAATTGCGACTTGGCAGTCTTGGGAACCGGCTTGGCGGTACCCGGCGCGCCGGTAACGACCGAAGAGTTAGTCCTGAAGCTTGATCGCATGGGAGTGAAAGGCGCCAAGCTCTGCGGCGCAATTGCCAAGAAGCTGGGCGTCAACAACCGGTATTTTTGCCGAGCCGCCGAGAGTCCCGTCGAAACACCGTGCGCGGGGTCAACAAATCCGGAACTTGCGTCCAGCGCACTTGAACAAGCCCTGCACGAAGCAGGGATCACCGCGAACGATCTGCAATACCTGCTGACACACACAACGTCGCCGCATACGAGCCTACCCCCGAACGCCTCGTGGGTTGCGGACCGGCTTGAGTACGACGGACCATACGCCGAGATTCGTCAGGCATGCACCGGCTTTGCGAACGCGATGATGCTGGCGGTGGGTATGTTGAACGGCGAGGACGAACGAGCGATTGGGATCGTCGGGAGCGAGACCGGAACGGTTTACTTGGATACGCGTCTGATCGACGAAGATCGTGATCAGCTTGTGAACACTGCTCAGATGGGCGATGGAGCCGGCGCGATCGTTGTCGCCCGCCGCAATGGTCACCGCGGGTCGCATATCCCGTTCGTCTACTATGGCACGCTAGGCCACGGGAAGAAGCCGGGACTGACGCTGTACATGGGTGGATCGTCGCAAGCGCACGATCTAACGGCGTTTCGTCACGACTTCACGCATGTCAAGGAATCCGGCATGGAGTTGATCCGAACGGGTCTGAATGTGGCCTTGCAGGCGGGTCTCGAGTTGTCGGACATTGATTGGATCATCCCCCATCAGGCCAATGGCCGGATGGACGAGGTACTCGCCCCCGAATTGGGAGTACCGCGCGAGAAGATTTTCGTTTGTGCGACCGAATATGGCAACACCGGATCGGCATCCATCTGGATGGCGTTCCACAGACTCCGCACTTCAGGCAAGTTGAAGTCAGGAAGCAAGGTGCTTGTGCTGGGAGCTGAGGCCACCAAGTTCATGTTGGGCGGTTTCCTTTATATCCATTAGGCCGCACTACTCCGGCCTCATGTCATCAATGGAGAAATACGCTAATGCGGGTTCACCATCTCAACTGTGCGACGATGTGCCCTTACGGAGCCAGTCTGATTCGAGGGGGCGGCGGATTGTTCTCGCGAACACGCCTGGTGTGTCATTGCGTCCTCGTCGAAAGCAGTGAGGGACTGATTTTGGTGGACACCGGCCTCGGGATGGACGACATCTCTGACCCGAAGCGATTAGGGACCACATTTCACGCCGTTGCCCGCCCCCGGCTGAATCCCGAGGAAACCGCGCTGCAACAAATCATCCGCTTGGGATTCAAGCGGGAAGACGTTCGTCACG
Organism: Candidatus Hydrogenedentota bacterium; assembly: GCA_016215105.1. Taxonomy (GTDB): domain Bacteria; phylum Hydrogenedentota; class Hydrogenedentia; order Hydrogenedentales; family SLHB01; genus JACRLJ01. The sequence continues at coordinate 54,652 of JACRLJ010000080.1, read as the reverse complement.
TCGTATTAACTCACCTGGACGTAGACCATGCGGGCGGGCTAGCGGATTTTCCTGAAGCCCAGATACATGTTTCCGAGCGAGAGCATGAGGCGGCGCACCATCGCCAAGCGTTCATCGAGCGCCACCGCTACATCCCGGCGCAATGGGCGCACGAACCGAAATGGCAAATACACCGTTTGACGGGGGAGACTTGGTTCGGCTTTGAGAGCGTTCAAGCGCTCAGCCCTATGTCGACCGAGGTACTTCTCATTCCGTTGTATGGACATACTCGTGGCCATTGTGGAGTAGCGATACGGCATTCGAAAGGCTGGCTGCTGCATTGCGGGGACGCGTACTTTTCCCACCACGAAATGGCCGCCGAACATCCGCACTGCCCTCTCGGTCTAGGCCTGCTCCAATGTTTCTTGGATATGGACCGCGGCGCCCGGCTCCGCAATCAGGATCGCCTGCGGCAGCTACGGCTCCAGCACGGCAACGAAGTAGAAGTCTTCTGCGCGCACGATCCCGCAGAACTGCCCGAACTGCCGAAGCCGATTTGACCAACTCACTGGCCATGAGCGTTGACTGAGCATCCGGCCAATCCAAGACGTAGTACAATCCAATGTTCAGAGCCCACCTGAGGTAGGAATCCGGCCGGAAAGTCGACTTTTTGACGCGGATCGGCCAGAAAGCGATTGTACGTCCTTCAGTACAAGCACTAGCCGCGCCTCAAGAGGCGCAACATACTCGGCCACAGAATCGCGCTCATCCGAGATTCTACGACTGCGCGTACTCGCAATCCGGAATCGGGCAAGGAAGAGGCATGCGCCCGCACTTGTGATACAGTTTCCTTCGGGGACCGAACCTTTTGTCTACTGGCATACACCTTCATGCGAATAGAGCATATCGAAGGAGCGCGATGGTTGAGACGCTGAGTGAACTCTTGCAGCGATGCCGGACCGGTGATGCGGACGCCGTCGCGGCGTTGGTTGGCAGGTTTCGGCATTGGGCGCTCGATCTCGCGCGGGCGCTGGTTCACGACGATGGACTCGCAGAGGATGTCGTTCAAGAGACGTTCCTCGCCGCGCTACGGGGGCTCGACGGTCTGCGGGACGCAGACGCTTTTCCCGGTTGGCTGCGGCAAATACTCCGGCGTCAGGCGGGTCGAATGACTCGAAAGTACGGGGATGCGGTCCCGTGGGACGCCGAGCAAATTGGGGCGGAAGACGCTTGCCCGAACGAACGTGTAGAACGCGATGAACTCCACAAGATCGTGCGGGACGCATTGGATAGGCTCCCACCGACGGAGCGTGACACAGCCGTACGATTCTATATCGAGCAGCAGCGATGCTCCGAGATCGCTCAAACTCTGTCCGTACCACCAGGCACGGTACGACGGCGATTGTTTGACGCTCGGGCGCGCTTACGCGACATGTTGCTGGGATTTCTCGACGATGGTCATGAAGTACGCAACACAAAATCGAGTCCTACGGACTTGCCGTTCTAAACTTACGAAGGGAGAATACTATGGTTTCCTCTTTCACACCTGAACTGGAGCGTTTGGTCCGTACGGCGTTGGACGCCGACGCGAGCGATCTTCACCTTATCCCAGGCGATCCCCCCACTTTGCGCTTGCGGGGAAAGCTCGAGCGGATGGACTTGGAAGAGGTCTCCGCGGAGCGGACCCGCGAATTGGCGGCCGGACTCATCGGCGAGGAGAATCTGGCGCGCATCGGCCTGGAACTTGGCGAGTTTCAACGGTCGTGCGGCCGCCCCGGCGAGTTCAACTTGAGTGTCGCCGTCGCCCGCTCGCGTTGCGGGTACACATTGGCGTTCCGCGTGATGCCTCCAACCATTTACGGGGTCAAAGAAATGGCCCTTCCCGAGGCCGTGGTAGACGCGGGGTTCGCGGCTCACGGCCTAATCGTGTTTGCCGGCCTCACCGGTTCGGGGAAGACGACGGCGATGTATGGATTGCTTGACCACATCAACGCTCATTTGGCGCGCCATATTTGCACCGTGGAGTCTCCAGCCCACCTTCACGTAACGCCAAAGATGGCGTTAATCCAGCAACGCGAAGTCGGCCAGGACGTTCCCACTCGTCTAGCCGGGATTCAAGCTGCTATGGCGCAGGATCTGGATGTACTTATGGTGGGTGAAGTCACGACCGTCGAAGAACTTCAAGCCTGCATGACGGTCGCCGAAACCGGCCATCTCGTGCTGACGCAGATTCACGCGGATTCGCCCGAAGGCACCGTCTACCGCATCCTCGAGGTGTTCCCCGACGAACTGCGTCCAACGGCGCGCAAAACGTTAGCTGCGACGCTGAGGGCTGTTTGCGCCCAGCGTCTACTCCCACGCGCCGACGGTCACGGACGCGTCGCCGCATACGGCGTTCTCATTCCAGACGCGGAAATGCGCAACGCCATCGCATCGGGAGCCGACTTCATGGCGCGCAAGAGCCCCTGGTCCGATTGCTGCCAGACCATGGGAGAACACATCGAGCGGTTGCTCGACGAACACGTCATATCGGAGGCGACTGCGCGCCAAGCGATGACCGCTCAGTAAGTGTGTCGACATAACCAATCGAGGGAGTACGCTACGGTGGCGGACCAAGCGATCCCAGCGTTAGTTCGTCGATGTTGCTGTACCCAGCCGCCACCCATTCCGGCTCGACGCCGGCAGCCAACATCGCCTTGTCTACGGCCTCGTCGAGTCTACGGCACTCTTCGGACAGGTCGCTGCAGCAAAGCATCGTGTGGGCTGCGCAAATCCGGTCCCATGCGGACATTTCAGGACTGGCGTTTCCTGTCACGAGGTCTACTGCCTTCTTGAACATGCCGCCAAACTGGTGACCCAGGCGCGTAGTCCGGCTCAGCGCCCAGAGTTGCTCCGTGTACGGAAAAGGCGAGCCCTCCACAAAGAAGAACAGACGCAGAAATTCGTTAATGCTGTTCAGGACTGCGGTGGACGCCGCGAGCAGCCGGTCATCGGAACGCTCATGGTGGGGAAACACGTCGACGTCCCAGTACCACGCGAGCAACGCCCGGTATTTGATCCTGCGCACGAGCACGTCATGCGGATACCCTCGAAACGTCTGGACGATGTCGTGAAACCGGTGACCAGGATCGTGCGCGATCTTTGCGCGTGTCCAAATCCAGAGAGGAACGTCCTCAAAATCGCGGAATTGCCGCTTTACCTCCTCGATGGATGTCACCGAAATGTGCGGGCGGCCCCTGTTGGCGCCGAAGTACTGCTCCCATTCCGTCTCAGGCGCAACCAAGTAGAAACTTGAAGAAGACCGAATCAGTCCGGACGCAAATGCAGCAGCATGAACCGAGTGGAAAACCGGCTCGGCGCAAATCACGTCGATATCCACATCGGATCGGGGCGTCTGCGCTCCCACGTCCCGGCTGCCTGTAAGCAACACGGTAAAGGCATCCTCAGGACGCTGCACGCCGGGCAACGTGTAAATCTGCTCTCGAACGTAGCGCCAGAATGCATCCTCTGCTATACCGGTATCGCTCCAGCATATGGGATCATCCATCTGCGCCTCCTCCATTCGCGGACCATACCATAGCAGTGTTTATCGGTCAGCGCGCCAAACACATCAAGAGAGAATCTGAAAACAACAGGGAACCGGCGTCACTTTTCGAGAAGGTCGGTCTCCCGTAAGGTCTTTGTGTGTGAATCGAACAAGATGGTCTTGATCTCGAAGGTTCCGAGTTGGATTTTCTTCTCCACATTCGCGGCGGGGATACGTAGCGTCGTGGATCGCGGGGTACCGGTGGGCTCGAAGAGGCGGATGACGTAGTGGTCCGAGGCCTCCGCCAATTTCAGGGCGGTCATCTGCACCACGTCGTCGCTGAGCGTAACACCCGGTAGCGGTTTCACGCCGTGGCCCGACGGATTGAACGAAATGGCAAAGGGGACCTCGTTGCGTGCGAGCGCTTCCCGGTCAACGCGTTGGAGACGGTCGGCGCGCGCGCCGGGGGTAAACCAGAAACGGTACAGGCGTTCGCCCTGGTCGATGCGCTCAGTATAGCGGTCCTGGAGGACGAGGGGGCGTTCACCGATGGGGTGCGCGGCGTAGGCGGCGGAACGCAACAGGCTCAAACGGATTTCGCCCTCGGCGCAGTCGGACCCGTAGCTGCCGTCGTTAATGACGGTCAGCGCTTTGTCGTCTTTCATGGAATACGCGGCGACCCATTTCTGAGCGACAAGTTCGCGGCCGGTCGTTGGAAACTCCTGGACGCCGTAGGCGACTTGCCCACAGTACCCCGCATCCGCCCATACGGTAGGAACGGCTAGTTTGAGCATCTTGCTCTTTTCGTTCCAGTGAACACGAAGAGTGACTTCCACCGCGCAGCCGTGCTTGGGAATCTTGTATTGGATAATGGCAAAGGAGTCGCCATAGCGGAATATCGCTTCAATGACGGTACGAACTCCGCCGTCTTCTATCGCGCGGACGGATTGGATCGTGCCGCCGGTGACTCCGGAGAAGCGCGTTCCGTCTTCCGCCGTCATCAGCTCGAACGCGCCCATGACCTCGCGGAAACTCTGCTTCTGGGTTTCCCACGGATCGTCGTTGTCACGGATAACGAGCAGTTTGAAGGCGTCGGGATGGCAGTAGTCGTATCCATTCGCGGCGAACTTGTCGACGCGGCCTGTCGCGGTTTTGATATGAAACTCGAGGTCGTCCGTCTTAATGCGGTATGCGCCGGCCTCGGGTACGAGCGCAGGAAGCGGCCGCTTGGGCAATACCGTGAGCGTGCAATCGAATCGGTTCATTTGCGATGGCGCCAGTTCAGCGGTGAACACGGTCCGTTTGCGCCAATCCAGGGCCAGGTTCCCGAATTCCTTTTCGATCTGGGTGGGTAAGGCGACCCCATCCTGATGTACGGTCGCCACGGTGAATTGCTCTTCCCAAATCGCGTCCTGCAACTGGAACTCGCATTCGACCACGGCGCGCACCGGGAACGGGTGCGGGCTGTACACGAGAATGGGAATCTCGCCTTCGTTGGCCTTGGGCTGACCGCTCGCCAGCGCAAAAAACGCGCGCGCGCGGATACGGGATAGAATTTCCAGGCCGTGGTCCATGAGACGAAATCCCATCTCTTCGACAGGCTGGATCGATGAGCCGGGCAGGATGTCGTGGAACTCCGCGACCAGCAGATCTCGCAGTGCTTCAGCGAGGTCTTCGCGAGGATACTCCACGAGGCCCTGCAACGCGGCGTTCGCGAGCATCTTCTCTGTCTGATAGAGCATGTTTTCTAGGAGGCGATGCTTCTGTTTAATGCGGACCTGCGACGTGTAGCATCCTGGCCCCCACGGGTTGATGTCGGTTTCGTGGCGCGGCAGCGTGGCGCCGCTGGCGCGGAGCTCTCTGAAATAATTCTCCGGCGTCGAATGGAGTATCTGATACTCCGCGCACTCGGCTTGAAGTTCCGCGAGACGCTCGAGGTCAATGCGCGATGGGCCGCCACCGTGATTCCCGATGCCCCAAAGTACAATGCCGACTTGCTTGCCAGCGTAGGTATTCATCCAGTTCTCGATCTTCTCGCGCGCCTTGCCGAGGGAATTGTTGTAGAACGTCGAGGCGCGGTGCCCGGTGATCTCCGAACCGTCGAAACCGACCCAAGTGAAGTCGTCCGTTTCCAGCACGCAATCGTTCTGATTGGGGCGGCAGAATAGGTACGAGTCGTATCCGGACTTGGCCACTATTTGCACCAGCCCGCGATTGTGGCCGAAGGGGTCGAAGTTGATCGCCGTCGAGGGTTGGACGCCGAACTTGTCCAGAAAATAGCGCCTGCCAATGAGGATTTGGCGCACAAACGATTCGCCGCTGGGCATGTTACAGTCCGGCTGCAAATACCAGCCGCCCATGATGTGCCACTTCCCCGCGGCGACCAAGCGCTGAATGCGCGTGAAGAGTTCCGGTTCATATTCTTCGACCCAGCGATAGAGGGTAACTTCATTGTGATTGAAGACGAACCCGTCAAAGGTCTCGCAGAAGTCCGCCGCATGCCGGAACGTGGATATGGCTTCAGCGGCGCCCTCTTCCCACTCCCACTGCCACACCGGGTCAAGGTGGGCGTTACAGATCATGTGCAGACGGTTCATCTTCAGATCCTCTCTATACGACGGGCAGTACGCGTCCGAATATCGGAACTGCTTTCGAGCGCCCAAGTCTAACCATGGGCCGGTGCGAAGACAAGGCCAGGGATTTGGGCAAACCGCTTGCACAAGAGCTGGTATAGCCGGCCGGACCGGAGAATGAGGACATTCGCCCTCCCGGCGACAACGCCTTTACTCGAAGTCCTTGCCACAAGCAGGCCCGTTCCCGGCTCCGGAATTCGGGGGGCTTAGCCTGATGGATACCAGTAGCAGACAAATAAACGGTGGCAAGCAGAAGGGAGTGACTCACGATGCCAAGACAGCCGCCACTCATGAAAGATATTTTTCGCCGAAGCTCAGAAATTCGCGCGCGCGTTCAATCTGTACATGGGCGGCTTCCATCGAAAACGCCGCTCTTACGTCGTAGTCGCTGTCCGTGCGAGCTTGATTGGCAGAAATCAGGTACCGATGGTACGCCTCCGGGACGCGGCCGGTCTTCGCAAACCGCTGTCCAAACGCTGCGACAACGGCAGAGTGTTTTGAGAACTCCAGACCTTCGCCGTGCAGAAACGCTTCGGCGACATAGAACATGGCGTAGTAAGCGCGAGAAACGGCAATATCGAAAAACCCTTTCTCTACCAAGAACGAGGCCGCGTCTATGCTTGATCGTGCTTTCTCCACGAGCGCCGCCTGATGGTCAGTCATATAGCAACCCCTTCGTGCCGAACATTGATAAGCAAAGGACTCTGCTCTGCGTCGAAGCGCGATGTTGAAACAAAGGCGCACGATAGGACTGTATCAAACTCAAGTGAAAGGGCTGCGACAATGTGCTCTGACCGCAGTATCTCCTCGTGGACATCCACGGGGTCCCGAAGCGCCACCATAACGTCAATATCGGAATCGGGTTCGGCTTCGCCTCGGGCGTACGAGCCAAAGAGTACGAGCTTCTCCATCCGCTCGCCATAGAGCGCCTCAAGACGAGACCGCAGCTGTCCGAGAATCTGTTGAACGCGGGGTCCAAGAGATTCTTTGGTCGTTCTCGCCAATTGCGTCACCGGGTCACTCTCCGTCTCCGTCGTCGGCGGCGCCGTACTCTTTTAGTTTGTTGCGGAGGGTGCGGACGCTGATGTCGAGCACTTTTGCCGCTTGGGTGCGGTTTTGGCTGCAATGTTCGAGGGTGCGCATGATGAGTTCGCGTTCCATTTCTGCGACGGTGGCGCCCATCGCAACGCTAACTGCGTTTCCGTTGATCGTCTTGGGCCGGCCACCGGTCAGCGAGAATAGGTCCACGCCAAGGACTGGCCCCGAGGACATGACCACGGCGCGTTCGACCGCGTTGGACAGTTCGCGGATGTTGCCGGGCCACGGATAGTCTTGGAAAAGGGCCAGCGCCTGTGGGCTGAATCCGGTAGCGTCGCGTCCATTTTCGGACGCGTAACGTTTGAGGAAGAAGTCGGCGAGGGCCGGAATATCTTCTCTTCTATCACGCAAGGCCGGCAAGTGGATGGGAATCACGTTGAGACGGAAGAAGAGGTCTTCGCGGAATGTATTCCGATGCACGGCGTCTTCGAGGTTGCGATTGGAGGTGCCGATGATGCGGGTGTCGACAGAAATGGTCCGCGTCCCCCCCACTCGCTCGAATTCACGTTCCTGCAACGCGCGCAGGAGCTTGGGTTGGAGCTCGAGGCTGATCTCGCTCACTTCATCGAGCAGCAGCGTCCCGGTGTCGGCCAACTCGAAACGGCCGACTTTGCGCTCGTGAGCGCCCGTGAAAGAGCCTTTCTCGTGGCCAAACAACTCGCTTTCGAGCAAGCCTGCGGACAGCGCCGCGCAGTTCACTTTGATAAACGGGCGGTCACGCCGCGCGCCGGAAAAGTGAATTGCGCGGGCGACGAGTTCTTTGCCGGTGCCGCTCTCGCCCCGGATGAGTATGGTGGCGCGGCTATTTGCAACCTTCTTGATTTGTTCGTACACCTGACGGATGGCGGGGCTCTCCCCCACCATCGAACCGAAGTCGTAGCGTTGGTTGATCTCGGCCCGCAGGTACCGGTTTTCTTGCGCGAGTTGGCGGCGTTCGAGCGCGCGCGTTACAGCGACCTCGAGTTCGTCCGGCGCGAAGGGCTTGAGGATGTAGTCGTCGGCGCCGGCTTTCAAGGCCCCGACCGCGGTCTCGATGGTTCCGTACGCAGTCATGACGATACAACACGTATCGGGACTATCGTCAGCGACCTTCCGCAGCACTTCGAGGCCGTCCATCGGCGCCATCTTGAGATCCGTGATCACGACATCGAATGACCGCTGGCGCATGGTTTCGATGCCGTCTTTTCCGTTCGCCGCGGCCTCGACGTCGTATCCGGCCCGGCTCAACGCCTCCTGCACGTAGTCGCGCATCAGGGATTCGTCGTCTATTACCAGTATTCTCGCTGTCGCCATAGTTCAATCCGCCCTGGGAAGACAAACCATCATGGTGGTCCCTTTGCCCAGTTCACTTTCCGCTTTCAACCAGCCGCCATGGCCTTCAACGATCTTGGCGGCCACTGCCAACCCAAGACCGGTACCTTTCTCCTTCGTCGTGAAGAAAGGCGAAAAGACTTGTTCCAGGTGTTCGCGGCTCATGCCGCAACCCGTATCGCGCACGAGAATAGTGATGGCGTCTTTGTCCGTGGAGGCCGTGATCTCGATCAGCCCGCACTGTTCAATGCTTTGGACCGAATTGATCAGGATGTTGAGCAGCACCTGGCGCAGCTTATCGGGGTCGGCCAGCGCACAGACATCGGCGCCGACCCGGTTATTGATGGAAACCGCCCGGTTTCCCAGTTCAAGATAGCCAACCGCCGCCTCGATCAAGTCGGAGCAAAGGGTCGAGCGAAGACGAAGCTCGACAGGCCGCGTATACTCGAGTAGCTCCGTGACCACGCGGTCGAGATTTCGTGTTCCGGTGAGGATTTTTTCGACGAGGCGCTTGCGCGGGTCGAGGTCATCGAAATCGCGCGCCAAAAGCGCGGCAAAGCCACGGATACCACCCAAGGGATTTCGAATCTCATGCGCAACGGTCGCGGCCATCTCTCCTATTGCAGCCAGACGGTCTTTGCGGCGGACCTGCTCACGCAGGGCCTCGACCTCGCTCAGGTCGTGAAATACTTTCACGGTTCCGATTCGGCGCCCGGTCCGATCGTGAAGCGGTGAGTCATTTTCACTTACAGGAACCCGCTTGCCGCTTTTTGCCGTCAATTCGATGATGCGAGCGCGTCCGCTCTCGGCGGAGAACTCCCGGCCAAAGACTTGCTGGAATGGATTGCCAACCGCCTCCTCCGGGGAATAGCCTAGCACTTCGCCCGCCGCGCGATTGAACGCAGTAACGATACCTTCGGAGTCTATCGCAATCACGCCGTCCGACATGCTTTCGAGAATGTAATTGAGGTAGTCGCTGGTAAACGCGAGCTCGCGGTTCTTCGCCGCCAGTTCCTGGTCCAATTCCCGCACACGCTGTTCGAGCAGACGATAGGACTCTTCGAGTGAGCGGGTGGTTTGGTTGAACAACTCGAACGCCTCGGCAAGCGTCCGCATATCCACATTGGTTTCGGTCATGCTTTCTTATCCATGAAGCCTGGATCCGGCCCGGAGTCCTGGGAATAGCGCCTCATATTCTCCCTGCTGCGCCGCGCAAACAGAATTGCGTCCTTCACTTCGGTGAGCTCTTCCTCGACACGGTTTACCGCGTTCTCGCTCAAACTGGCAAGGCGCAGCGACAATTCCTCCGCGCGGCGCGCCATCGCGGCAATGTCTTCGCGTTCGGATTCCGGAATCGAACCGTATGAGGCCTCCCACTCTTTCCACAATGCGGAAAACTCCAGCTCCAAATCCTGTGTCTTCTTCGCGTTCTCCGCTTGCTTGTCCATCAATCGCCGCAAATCGTTTGCAGCGAGGTCAATTTCGAGCGAATCAAATCCAATCACCAACTCATCGAGCCAGTTGATCTGACGCGTAAAATAATCTTTCATACGCTCGCTCAGCGATACATTATTCACGGCGTGACAGGCTCCCCAGCGGTCAGCGCCAGCGGATTTTCCCGCAGACGTTCTTGAAGTCTCACGTACTCCGATTTCACGCGGGCGTTTTCCTTCCAGGCTGCCGTGCCCTTGGATATTTTGTCGTAGATGGCCTCGCTGGCGGAAAAGTCGGAAAGGCGCCGAAGCGCATTGGCGCGCTGATAGGCCGCCCACTGGGCCTCCGTGCTCGCGGGGTCGGCTCCGTTCTCCGACAGCGCGTAGGCGTCCGCGGCGGCCCTAAAATCACCGCGCGCGTAGAGGTAGTTGCCCCAGGCGTTCGCAGCGCGTTCGAGCCGGGCGTGCTCGACCGGTTTGCGCCGCGCCAATGCCTCGATATCCATAACCAACGCCCGGGCCCGCGCTGACCTGTCCGTGGTCAAGTACGCTTCGAGCAGTTTTTGATCGCCCCGCTCGGTGCGTTCTTCCGGATACGAAGCATAAGCCTCTTCCATCTTCTCGATGGCCTTCGAGGAATCCGTGCGAAGTAACGCCTCGCCGTAGCGAGACAGGAATTCGTAGGCCGACTTCCCTTTGAGCTTGGACACGTCTACTCGGCCGGCGAGAGATAGTCCGTCGGTTCCAAGACCTGCGCTCAGCAGCGCGGTGGCGGCTTTCGCCAATACTTCCGGCTCTGCCGTCAGAAAGGAGGCCTCCCGCAAGATGCCTGCCGCGCGGGTATCGAGTCCCAAGTCCTGGTACATCTTTCCCAGCGCCAACAAGACCGGAAGGCGTTGCGGCTTACCTTCGGTCGCTGTCGAGAGGTCTTCGAGACGCTGCAATCCGTCTCGGATTTTGCCCATATCGTACAGGGTCTTCGACAACTCGATGTTGCCCTCGAACGCTTCGGGCTGCCCGCCATAGTTCTCCTCGAGTTTTTCCAGGGCAGTCTTCGCGTCCGGAAATTGTTCCGCTTGGCGAAAGTACTTTCCGGCTGCAAGTAGAACATTCGGATCGTTGGCGCCGGCCGCGTCCGCCGCCATTAGCGCCTTGCCGGCCGCGTCAAACTCGCCGGACTCGCCCAGGAGTCTCCCCTCATTTGCCAGCGCCATTGGATTCTCGGGATAGCGCAAGGAGGTCTGACTAGCGAGCCGTTTGGCTTCGTCGCGCTGGCCTTCCGCGTCCAGAATTTCGCACAGTAGCACGAACGCGGCTGGAGTGGTGTCACCCGGCTCAAAGAAGTCGAGCAGTTCGCGCACGACCCTTTCCGCCTCTTTGAGTTTGCCCGCCGATTTGTACGAGCGCGCCAACATCAGATAGACCGGCTCGTTTCCCTGGATGGTGGTGGCTGAACTCAGCCGCTTTTCGAGCTGATGAATTGCCTCCAAGAAGTCTCCGCCGTCGTACGCCAGTTGTCCCAACCGGGCGTAGGCCTCCGCGCCGAGCGCGGTATCAGGCTGCGCCTCTACGATGCGGTCGTATTCGGACTTGGCGTTCTTTGCGTCCCCCGAGAGCGCGTAGGCGTCTCCCAGCAGCACATGCGCTTCTCCCGCTAAAGGTGACCCCGGGATATCGTGCGTCAGCCGGCTTAAGAGCGCGACGGCCTCCGGTCCAAGGCGCAGCTTGATCGCGGTCTTCGAGGCCGCGAGCAGAACATGATCGAGATCCGGGGTCGTTGCAAACTTCTCAAGGACTTCGTTGTATATTCGCCGCGCCTCAATCGGGTTGTCTTGAAGGTCATTGATTCGGGCTTGCCAAAGCAGCGCCTGCTCGACCTTGGGATGGTCTGGCGCCGAATGGGTCAGCTTATCCAAATCTCCAAGAAGGGAATCCAGGGCCTCTCCGCGAGAGACGGCCGGTTTTGTCCCCTCGCCTTTCTTCTCTCCCTCCAGTGCGGTCGCCTTTACCGGAAGGTCCTTAGCCTTCTGCGCCGCGCCGGACAGAATGCCGAGTTCACGGACCTTTGCTTCCGCCCGCAAATACTGCGCGTCGATCAGATCCGGGCTTTTTGGATTGGCGGCTATTGCTGGGTCGATTAGAGCGATCGCATCGGAATACGCTTCGGCCTTCAACTTGGCGCTCGCATCCGTCATCGCGGTTCGCAAGTCCGTTGACTTCTGCGCGGGCGCTACCGCGCCGAGATCGGGAGTCACTTCTTGGTGGCGCACGAGATAGACGTAGGTACCCGATGCGATAATTATCCCGGCAGCCAAGGAACTGACAATCTTCAGGAGGCTAACGGCGGAACGCGGCGCTTGGCGTCGCATGCGCACCGATGGAGGCTCGCCGGGCAACGGACCGCCTTCGGGGGGCTGTTCTGGCGCCCGAGAACGCTCTTCCCGCGGCGCCTGGGAACGTTCGATCTTGCTTTTCGGTTCGGGAAGGGCGGCGGAGTCGTTGGCTTGCGCCTCGGGAACGGCGGCAACAACTTGCGGGCTGCGTTCCTGAGGTGGAACATAGACCGCGGCTTCCTTGGTTAGCGCATCGAGGATGTCCTGGGAGATCGCGGATTCGTCCGTCTCGTCAGGTGGAACGGCGGCAGCCAGATTCTCGTTGGTTATCGAGGCGCCTGCGGAAGCGACATCATTGCCCGCGTTCATCAGGGCAGCAAGGACGTCCTGAGTGATAGCAGAATCGTCTTCGTTATTCTGGGGTGGTGGCGCCGGCGGGGCTGCGCTCGCGGGCGCCGAAACGCCCTGAAGGCTGGCAAGGAGGTCGTCGATCTCGGACTGACCGAGCACGCCCTCGGCATCCGGCCCGCCCGCTGCCGTCGGAGCCGCCGGTAACATCTCATCGAGGTCATGATTCACTAGCGGTTGTTCGGAGTCTTTCCCTAACAGACCGTCGATGTCGGCGGCCTGATTGTCGGTTTCCTCCAGTGAAACGGCGTCCGGTTCCGGGGCCACATCTGCGGGGAAATCGTGGGGTGCAGACGCCCCATTGGCGGGAGGAGCGTCGGGAGAAGCGTCCGCACTACCAGAGGAGGGAGAGGGCACCGGCTTATCGTCCAGCGTGGAAAGAAGCGCGTCGAGTTCGTCCTGGCTCATGGGCAGGGCGATGTCGGCTTCGCCGCGCTGTTTTTCTTCCGCGCCGTGTTCTTTCTCTTGAGACATCCGGTTACCTTAAATGGCTACCCGAGACGGTACAACCGCGACGATGTATTCACTAGCATAACTTCCCTGTTGGCTCTATCTGTGCGAGCAACGTGGCTGTTACTTGCAATGAAGTTAGGCGGTGTGACCGCAGGAAGCTAACCTCGGCGGCCTATGTGCTTCTTTTGGCCGGCCCACCGGAGTCCAGTGTAGCATGTTTAGTTGTTCTTGGCAACAGATATCCAGGAAAAAACTTCCTTGCACAACCCTGTGGAGGCCAGACGAGCACAAGTCGTGCGCCCCCCTGAGAAAAAGTTGCCGCCTACCCCCTTTCGGTGTAGGTCTTGATAACCGCGGAGTTGTCCAGTTCTCCCCAACCTGCGGCAATGGCGTCACTCAGGATTTCCGCATGCAAGTGAGTCAAGGGGACTCTGGCCCCGCAGTACTCGGCCGCCGCAATGATGAGGTCCACATCCTTAGCGTGCTGAGAAATCCGCGCGACGGGTTCGAAGTTCGCATTCAACATCCTGTCCCCCTTATTCTCCATTACCTTGGAATACGCGGCGCTGCTCTTGAGGATTTGGAGAAGTTGCGCCGGGTCAAGTCCAGCCTTGACTCCAAAACTAAGGCCCTCGGCGAGCACCAGTCTGTTGAGCCCCAGAACCAGATTGACGGCTAGTTTCGCGCGATTGCCGGCGCCGGGGCTCCCGAGAAAGTACAGTGCGCCCGATATGACTCGCAGCGAGGAAAGGTAGCTAGCGCTCGCCTCGGTGTCTCCGACCAATACCACGGCCTCGCCTCGTGCTATGGCATCACTGGCTCCGACCAAGCAGGCGTCCACGTACTTAATCCCGATGCCGTCTAGGCGCTCGTGATGCTCGACCGTATCCGCCGGATCAGTCGTCGAGGTGTCGAGGATCAATGAATCGTGTCGACATGCTGAGGCAATTCCTTGCTCTCCCCATAGGACATCCCGTATGACCGCGGGGTTTGGAAGACTGAGAAGGAGAGTGCTGCACTGCCGAGCTACGTCCCGGGGATCATCGTCGACGACCACTCCCATGGCTCGCGCCACAGCACGCGCAGCCGGGTCGATATCGTACCCGGCGACAACGGCGCCTGCGTCCAGGAATCGACTGGCGAGGGCCTTGCCCACCAGTCCCAGACCGATAATCCCCACTTGTTCTACGGAATTCATTTTGACCTGCCTCTATTTCCATTGGCGACGATCGGCTCAGACAGACCGTTGAAGTCGAAACCGGCGTTCCGAGGGGGTACTGATTTCGCGACTAGAGGCGCGGCCAGAAAGCCTCCTCTTACCAAGACCCGGCAAAAGCGGGCGCTGGTGTCAAACAACTTACAGACGCTTTCTGGCCAAACTCCTAGAACACGATGGCGTGAAGCCGTGTTTTATTGTCCCCGCCGGGGTGGAAGAGAATCAAGTCTTTCGCTTTCTTCCCGTCCACCAGATTGCACGTACGGGCAACCCCGAAAGGAGGCAAGGAGAGGGTAACCCAGGGCTTGGATGAGAGGAACTGCGTAGCGCTGCCGGTATGGATTTCCATCTTGTCCGACCCGGCGCCGAAGGCCGCATCAATGCGTCCGTCCCCGTTGAAATCGCCCATGGCGTATGCGGCGGTCTGGCGCCCTTCGGGGGCGTCAAATGAGAGGCTCGTCTTGAAATCCGGTTTAGCCCCATAGCCGGCGCCGTCGAACAGATACACTTCGACAGCGACGCTGAGCTTGTTCATCATGAAGTAGTTCATGAAGAACTTGAGCCCAATGGGAACGGTGATAATGATCAGGTCCGCCTTCTTGTCCCCATTGACATCGATTAGATACGGGCTGGTGACGGCGCCCTTGGCGTCCAGAGACGCGGTCGGTTTCTCGGGGTACTCGAAGGCGCTCGAAGCCAAGTAGACTTGAGTATGCGCTTCGATATTGATTGTTCCTTTGGTCTGCGACACGATCAGATCCGGAAGGCCGTCACCATTAATGTCCTCCATTTTCGCGTTGGCTTCCCATTTTTCGTCGAGATTGAAAGGAATCTTGAATCGCTTGTGTTCCGACCAGGTATCACCGTACCAGAAGTCCGCGGTCTCGTCGCTAAGAAACGCCAGTCCCTTGCTCTTCTGGTTTTCCAGAGTCATCAAATGATGCGCCGGAAGCCGGTGCGTTATCGTAATACTGTCATTGCTACGGATATCGCTGACGACGTCGCAACTGACCCGCCGAATAACCTCAGCCGCGTTGCGGATTTCGTATCCAGAGGGCACAGGAACGACCCATTCATCAACTTCGTCGCCATCAAGATCGGCTGCGACGTCTTTGAGAAAGATGGGATGCTTGGCGCCGCTGGGAAGGAGCGAAATAAACCTCGGCTCGTCTGTCTTGACGAACTCACCGTCCCGGAAAGCGTAAATTGTTCCCCCTTCGGCGTTCACGGCAACGAGCTCGAGAGGGGGCGCGCCGTCAACCTTCGCAAAGAACGCCGCGCCCACGCTGGGGTCCAAGGAGACTTTCTTGGTCGGCTTTTCGGGATAGGCGCCTTCCGCGTCCGCGAAGTATACGGCGATGAACTTTTCAAGCGGATCGCTCTTCTCGTTGCAGCACAGGACAAAGATCTCCGCCTTCCCATCGCCATTCATGTCATGCGTGGCGACGTCCCACACTTCCGTGCCGGGTTCCATGAGGTAGGTGTGGGGAGCTTCGGCGCCGAAGAGAAGCCCGCCCAGTATGAACAACGAAGATACGCCTGACATTTGGTTTTCCTTGTGATGCCCCTGTGACACTACCGCACCATGGGCTCGTTGGCGCCGTTCAGGAGAGACAATCTCATGGAGGCTCCCATCGATTGTGACCCTGCCGTCTGAATCCGGGTTTCCACGTCGTGATGTTCGAGGCACTGCGACAAAGACGCTACAGACGGGGAGCGTATTCATTTCAGGGGGAAGACGGCGCCACGCAGGGATGAGTTGGCCTTGCGTCCCGCGCCGACGCGCAGTCGAAGCGCAGCGGCTTCTATCGGAGACTCTCGCCTGGGCAGGCTAACCCTGACACCGGGACTACAAGCCTGAACGCTTCGCAAGCAACTTCCATGCGTCGCACAGGGGTGACGCCAGCAGTGAAGCTACCCCCTTCGTACTTGGGACTGGCGAGCGCGGCTCTGAAGATGGTCGATAAACATGGCAAACTCGATGTTTTGGATGAGCGAATCGCCGAATTGGAGCCCGGCCCGGATCTGTGTCCCGTCGCCCGACTCGACCGAAGCCGGCGCCACGCAGAGGTCTTCGGAACACATGTCTGTGGAAAGCTCTACGTTCACCTTCTGCTGCTTCGACAAGTTGTGTTTGGTGCGGACCGACACGCCCGACATCGAAATATCGCCGACCAATCCCGGCCCAACCAACTGTCCCTTGCGCACAGGGTCCTCTACAGCGAGGGTTATCTTCATCGGCATTTCGAAACGCGGAGCGGAGCGATTCTCCCGTCGAGTTTCAAAGGGGTCAAACCACGGTGCGTCAACGTTGTAGCTACGTCGAATTCCCATTGTATTCCGACCTCCACTTCGCCTTTGCCATCACTGTTATGAATAATCAATCGCTCACTAATATCCTTAAACGCAGTATACTCTATTATTTCATAATTGTCAATTAGGTCTCGATGAATCTGTTTACTTCCTAAACACTTCTCGCCTCGTTTTGTGCTGGGCGGTTTGCCGGGCATCAGTCTCACATACACTATGGCAGTTCAATCTATTGTGATCACTGCTCTTACACGTCATTCGCTCGATTGCTCACTGCCAATCAATTCCTGCGCACTACTCTTAGAGCCGGACCGACCAGCCCGCCGAACAGAAAACTCCATGAGGCTGAACAATGATCGTCACTTGGAGCAATCCTGAGCGAGTGAGAGGCCACTGTCCTTGACCGTACTGCCGTAGACCCATGACAACGATTACCCACCTATTCGCGATGAATAATCATTTTGTACCGTTGATGTCCCACCCTCTTCCGTGACCTGTTCGCTTGGCGGTGAAGGCGCCTTCTTCAGTCTAACCAGAAATTCCTCCGCATCGTTTTCCTTGCCCAGTTGCTTGGCGCATGCTTGGAAGGCCGAGATCGAGCGAGTATCGTCTGGACGTGCTACGAGCATAGCCCGGTACGAATGGTACGCTTCGTCCGCAGAGTTCAGTTTCATGGCTAGTGGCGCAAGCTCGGCGTGCGCTTCAGCCCAGCCGGGACGAATTCCAACGGCAGAGCGGTACCATTCGAGCGCCCGCTTAGCGTCATCCTGTCTTTCGTACCACCGCGCCAGTTCGAGCCGCGAGAAGGCATCTGCGCGGCGCACCGGAACTCGTAGTGCAAGCGCTTCATAGTACTCCCTGGGCTTGGGATCCTTGGGGGCCAGGAGGTCGAGCAGTCTGGCGCTCGCGCTGTGATCGGCGGGATCCAAGGGATTTAGCTCCACTGCTGACCGCAGCGCGCGAACCGCAGCGTCAGACTCACCGAGAGCAACAAGTGCGGTCCCAAGGGCCTCGTATTCCTTCGCGGTCGCGGAGTTCTCGCCGAGGGCGGCGTCAAGGGCCAGCCCCGCTTCGATTCGGGTACGGGCAGAGGTTGCGTCACCTTTGGCAAGGGCGGCGCGGCCGGCAAGGAAGAGCGCGCGGACCGGAGGCGCATCTTTGGAAAGGAGGGCCGCGAGCCCGTTCAATACGTCATCGTAGCGGGCCGCGTTGAGATAAAGCGCGCATCGTTCTATCTCGGCGTCGTCACCGGCGATGGGCGCAGACAGCAGCGCCCCGGAGGATGGCAGCGCAACGGCGTCAGGACGAATACGCTCGTAGCGCTTGAGAATGTCCGCCACGGTCTCTGAATCCAACTTCGCCAACGTTTTTTGAAACATCGTCTCCAGTGATTCGGCCCAGGTTTTGCCGAGCCGCAATTGGGCGAACAACTCCTGAATTCGCTCGGCGCCGTAGCGATCTGACCAGGATTGGAAGGCTATTGCGCCATACGCCCGCGTGAGAGGACTTGACTCACCTAAGGACTGGACGCCGAGCGCGCTCAATTGATACGTTTTCCCGCTGCGCAGGGCAGCAAGCAATAGGTCCAGCCTGGCAGGAATCCACTCAGGGTTGTGTGCCATGCCGGTGTATCGGGCAACCCCGTCGCGCATCCAGAGCGGGGTTCGCGGGCCTGTCGCGCGCTGGATGACACATTCTGTGATGCCCCGGTGGAGCGCCTCATCAAAGCGGAACGTATGATCCCGTCCGGTTCCCGGTCCAGGCTTCACGACGAACACCGCATTTTCCAGCGCAAGCGAACCGTCTGGTCCGGCCGGACCGCCACACGAACTACAGGCGGGGATCCCGAGCGCGATGACGTTGAGATCGTCCGCCGACGGACACAGTTGGACACGCAGTTGCCCTTCGAGCGTAACGTTGAATCGACTACACTCCTCGACAAGAAACTGTTGCGCCAGATACGAGGTGTATTCCGCGGCCGCGGCTTCGCCGGCACGGAAACCTACGGTAATTGCGCCGTGCGTCAGAGTGAAGGAGCGCTGATAATCGTCCAGGAAATCGAGCGTGTTCTTTACGTTCAGATCGTAGCGGTTCAGAATAAAGGCCCGCTCCAATAGCGTTCGGGCCGCCTCCATTTCGCCACAATGGAGGCTTGCCATACCGGCTCCACGCACGGCGGACGGATTATCCTTTTCTTTTTCGACCGCGACCAGAAACCAATCCAGACTACGGCGGTAATCGCGGCGGGCGGCGCAAAGCTCGCCGAGAATCGCGGCAACGCGCGCCGCATTCGGCGCTTCGGTCGCGCTAATGGTAGCGTTCGACGCGTTCGTCTCTAAAATCGCCGCCGCCAAGAAGAGTGACTCGGTGTTCGGGTCCGCTCGATTGAACTTTCGGTTTTCCTCGATCAATTCCCGTGCGCGAGAGAAATCTCCCCCGATGAGCGCATAGCGGATCAGCCGGCAGCGCGCCGGCAAGAGTTCATTGTCCAGAGAAAGGGCTTTCTGGCACAAGGACTCAACCCAAGAGGCGCTGTACTTCATATCCCACAGGACTTCGGCTAGCTCGTAATACGCGATCGCGCACTTCGGATGTCGCGCCATGACGGCGTTCGCCGCGGCGGCCGCAACTTTGACCTGCGATGTCTGGCGAAAGAGGCGGCACTTCTCAATGAGCGTAAAGGGATCAGTCGGCGCGTACGACAGGGCCAAGTCCAGGCACTGCGAGGCGGCGCGCGGTTCGCGAATACCCCTCATGGCGGCCGCTCCGGCCACTAACAGCCGGGCCGTATCCGGCGGCGCGGCATTGATTTTGTCCACCAGCGACCTGCGTAGCTGTTGTGCTTCATCTGTGCGCGCCATGGCGTCGAACAGCTCCGCACGGCACTCCAGGATTTCCAGGTCGTCTCGCCACGCAGCGTCAGCGGCGTCAAGCATGCCGAGCGCTTCGTCATAGGCTCCGTGGCGGATGTGCAGGCGCGCAAGGAAAAGGCGGGCGGTCTTGTTCAGTGGCTCTGACTTAAGGAGGCCCCAGCACGTTTCGACGCACGCTTTCGCCTGTCCCTCGAGGTAGTCTGCTTCGATCAAGAATTCCTGCGCGCGAGCCCACACGGGGCGGTCCTGCTCCGCTATGGATTTGAGCGTCTCCCGCATTGCGTCCGAGTCGCCCTGAGCCCATTGAGTTTCAGCGCGAAGCAATTGGGCCGGACTATCATTACGCTGAAGCGATTGCAGGGCATTTGCGGCATCGCCGGAGCGGTCCTGCCGGTTCAGGAAGCGCACGTAGGCGCTAACGTGCTCGAAGTCACCGGGGACCGCGTCCACGGCAGCCTTCAGGACGCGCTCCGTCTCTGCTGGATCAGCGCCGGGCGTGTCCGTTTGAGCGACGGCGAACTCACAGGCCATTAGGAACGCAACGACAGGCCAATACGATCGTTGATATAGTCTTCGACTCGTGTTCACTTCTTCCCTGTTTCTTCCTTCGGCGTCTGGCCGGCAGTGCTAGCCCGGCCGGGCGCCGGCAGTAGAATCGTGACGCCGGCTCGCTCGCCATCGCCCGCGTCCAAGCCGTCGGCCCGAGCAGTGATCTTTCCGTCGCCATTGTCGTCGAGAGAAGGCATTTCGATCTGCAAATTGCCGGCTGCGGCAAAGTGCTCTTTGACCTGTTCGGACAAGTAATCGAGCATTTCGAGCGACGAAATCTTATTATCGCCATTGAAGTCCGCACCGTTATTGTCGAGCGCCTTGAGGAAATAGGGGAGCGTCACTGTGTGATAAACTTGGCGGGGACCGTCGGTCGAGGCAATAATCGTCCTTGTCGGGCTGCTGAGAATCTCGCTGAAGTGTCCGGAGCACGAGAATAGAAGTATCAGGCGTTGGTCTTTGCACGGTATGGCGCTTAGAAGTTCTACCAAACCATGGCCGGTCAGGTCGGAGCCCGGTAGATTGAATCGTGGCTCTTGATAGTCCGACTGGCCATGGCCCACCAGGATCAGTAGCAGCGTATCCGCCTCCGACACCTCGGTACGAAGCCGCTCGAACTCACTTCGAATGTTCGTCAGTGTGGACTGAGCGGCCTCGGCGCCGCCGCCACTCGATAAGGGTCCTGCCTTTTCGAGCAGAGTGCGTATGTGATCGGCGCCATAGCCTCCCTTGATCAGTGACGCGCGCGTGGCCGTCACTGCCTTTGCGAATTCATCCGAATACTTCGGTTCGCCGCCAAGACCACCGACCAAGATAACGTAGTCAGATGCGGCTGCCGACGCCGCGAGAGTCAAGCTGACGCAAAAGCATGTCACACGGAGCCAAAGATGTTGCGGATCGCTCATTTGGAACCCTCTCAGTGTGTAAGAGCGTATACAATGATGTTCACGCCCATTTTCCGGCAGATTGTCTTGTCCTTGTGTTCGGAACGGCTCGTCCATTCCCATCGCCACCCGCAGTGGAGGTCCACGCCAGTCAAGAAGACCGCCAAGCGGTCCTTCATGAAGAGTCCCATGTAGGGCACATGTTCACCCTGCACCCAGGGCGCCCCTTCTGGCGCGTCATAGACGCAGTGGTATATCTCGTGATCGTGCGGTACCGGACGCATTTCCTGGTCCGGCCAAATGTTCCGCACCTCGCGCAGGAACGTACGGTAGAAATCGGACGTATGCCGGGGAGAAGAGATGCAATCGTCGATGTACCAGAAGCCTCCCCGGCGGAGGTACTCGGCGAGGGTCGCGGATTCGGGGGCGTTGAACTCGAATTTTCCACTTCCCGTCATGAAGAGAAAGGGGCGTGTGTAGACCACCGAGTCATTTCCTGGCCGCGCGTACACGTTGCGCAGATCCTCGATTGAAATTGAGCGCTCATAGAACGACTTCTGCGACACCCTAACACTCGTGTTCTTTCGGAGGAATTCTAGCAGGTCCTCTTCCTTGTCAATTCCGCAATCCCACTGGTCCTGCGTCTGGTTTATCGTTCGGAACTGCAGGCGAGAGAATACAAAGACCTCGGAGTCCTCATCGCGTTGGGAGGCCCGATTTGGCGCCGTTCGGGCCGCGCCGGCCACGCCTGTCAACACGACCCCGCCGACGGAGGCCGTGGCGGCCTTCGCCAGAAAACGGCGTCTCGTGCAAACGTCAGACATGAACGGAATCCTTCAGTGCGTCAATGCGTAAACGATGATATTCGCGCCAAACTTCAGCGCCTCGGGTTGCATGTTTCGCCGGCGGCCGGCCCATCCGCAATGTTGATCCGAACCCGTAAGGAGCCCCACCATCCGGTTTCTGTAGTAAAGACCCATGTCCGGGAAGCGGTCCCACCAGGTTGCTTGGTGCGGAAAGGCGCGATCCCAGGGCGAATGGCCCGCGCTAATGTCGAAGAAGCAATGGTAAAGTTCGTGATTAGGCGGCAGGCGTTTCACTTGGATATCCGGAAATTTACCTATCTCGCGCAAGAACGCCGGGTAAAAGAGCATTCCTGACCTGTTGTCGGCGTCACAGTCGTCCGCGTACAAAAACCCGCCACGTTTGAAGTACTCGTTTATGGCGGTGACTTCTTCGGGAGTGAAATCAAAGTCAACTTGGCCGGTCATAAAAAGAATGGGCGTGGTATGCATCTTATCGAAGTCATTCACCGCGACGACACGTTCTCTCCACGTCTTCCTGGATAGCTTGATGTTGGTCACCTGCGAGACGTAGCGCAACAGATTCTCGTCGCCGTTCGGCAGCGTGTCCCATTCGTCAGGCGTAGGCATGTGCCCTTCAAACTTGAAACGGGAGAACACCAGCGCGTTGGGTTCATCGTCGTTCAGGGGACTGACCCGCCCGGGGGCGCCGCGGGGCGAACTTCTCGAATCCTGACGTGACGCGGCCAGACTGGCTCCAGTGAGATACGCCAAGCACACCCCGATGGTCAACAGCGTTTTGCCCGGTCCGATCATCTTTGCCTCACCGTGTTCATGCCAGATTCCCCAAACGGCGGATAAGCCACTCAGACCCCAACGCGACCAGAAGCGCTGTCAAGAGAGAGGCACGGTCCCAGATCGGTTTTTCTCTTACCTTAATAACTGAGCCGGCCTTCGGCTTGATGAATTGAGGCATATTGTTGAATTCCGAAAGATGAACGTATTGCCCGCCTGTAACGGCAGCGATTTCCTTCAACAGCGATTCGTTGAGCCGCACTTCCGACAACTCGGACACTTCCGGCTCGACCAGGAACATGGATTCTTGCCGCAGCTCAGGTCCGGCGCCGGTTCTTGCTGTCGCCAGTATGTGATAGATACCGGGGACGGTCGGTGTGAGTGTGTGCCGCAGGCCAGCTCCTTCAGAAGCTGGTTGCGGTTCGACGGTAATTGGCGATCCCGTAGGCGGGCGAATTTCGAGCGTAGCTCTTGCGGCCGCATCGGGACGGTACTTATCGTCCAATACGGAAACTTCGAGGATTACATCACGTCCCACCGCCGCCATCGGCGGGGTAGGCTTGACACTTAGTCGTTCCGCTGACTGCTCGAGGAGAATCAGTGTCATCTCCTTCCAGAACGCGGAGTACGATGGATTCTCCGACGGAACCTG
Organism: Candidatus Hydrogenedentota bacterium; assembly: GCA_016215105.1. Taxonomy (GTDB): domain Bacteria; phylum Hydrogenedentota; class Hydrogenedentia; order Hydrogenedentales; family SLHB01; genus JACRLJ01. The sequence goes on along the minus strand of JACRLJ010000080.1, from coordinate 31,396 downwards.
GAACTTCCATTGCCAGGTCGCGGAAACTCCACAAATGAGACTGGTTCCCCGTCCATACCGCTGGTACGCCACTACAGGGGCGCCTTCGCTGCCGTTCTCATCGATCATGCACAGCGCGATTGCGCCGGGTTTGAGATCATTCAATGGATATAGTCCTTGGATTGCCGGAAGAACTGACCACGGCGGTTCGCCACTCTTCGAGGGGTCGTACGGACCAAACATGGACCGTTCAATACCCTCACGGGTAGGAGTAACTCGGCGCTTTTCTGCCAGCTTCGGCGTGTCACTGAAGGAAAACGGCAGAACGTCCGCCAATGGTGTGGCGCTGAACCCGCTGGGATCGAATGAATCCTGGCCCGCAAGAAAGAGCAGACCGCCGCCCTTCGTGCGAACGAATTCACGGAGTGTCGTCAACTGTTCACGACTGAAACGGCGCGCTGAAATGTCTCCAAGCACGACTACGTCGTATTGGAAGAGTTCGTCTTGTGACGCCGGAAAACCCTTTCCGAGTTGGCTGGGGTCATCTATGCCTTGCCGGTAGGTCTTTCCAGTTTGGTCGAGAAACACCATCGAGGTAACCTGGAACCTATCGTCGTCCTCGAATGCCGCGCGCAGGAATCGGTACTCGTAACGAGGGTAGCCTTCCACGTAGAGGATGCGCCGCTTCTTCTGGACAGCATTGATGAAGAACGTCCGCTTATTGTTCCACGGATACGCCTCTTTGCCGGAAGTGGTCACCTGCGCTTCATAGCCGTGCGGGCCGGCCTCGGCGGGGTTAATCGCAAATTCGACATTGCTGGTACGCTCGTCCCGAGAGCCTGAGATCTTTCGGCGCGCGATTTCCTTTCCGTCTTCGACAAGCGCCACCTCGATTGACGCGCCCGGCACTTCTCGTGACCCGACTAGGACGGATACCTTCGAGTTTACCCCGCGCACGACTTCGTCCGGGTAGATCGCCTTTTCGATCCAGACATCGGCCGCCAAGCGCTGCGGCGCGCTGCCGACGCAATACACCGGCGCGCCAAGCCCGGACGCCGCGTCCAGTATCGCCTGCTTGTCCGAGCCCAGCGTCGCGTTGCCATCGGAGTACAGCATAACGCCGGTTACAGGCAAGCCCTTAAGTTGCGCCGTCAATGTGCGAAAGGCGCCGGCTAGATCCGTCCCGTTCGTGCTGGCCGACGGTACGCCAGGTTCGCTCCGCATGGCCAGCTTTTCATCAAACGAATACTCGATACTGCGGTACAGCCGTTCCAGCTCCGCACGCGCCGGCGAAGAGATCGCGCTTGCATTTACAGCGGCAAGCCGTGCTTGGCCGTCATAGTCGGAGATACCCATGCTGCCCGAGGTATCGTAAACGTGCGCGATGAAGGACTGATGCGGTACCGGCTCTTCGCTTCGCAGTTTTGGCGTGGCCAAAGCAGTCACCACCAACGTCAGCGCGACAAACCGGAGGAGAAAGGCGGTGGCCTTGATGGGCCGACGCACCGCGCCGCGTTGAAGCGCAAACGCACCCGCAACAAAGCCTGCCGTGAGCACGAGTATGACCGGGAACGCCCACATCGGCATGCCACCCAGAATCAGCATCCCCTTGCCGAAATAGCTACTGAGGATGGACATTGGATGCCCCCGTCTTAGGCGCCGCTGTAGTGGCGCGCTCGGCGCCAAGCGCCTCGAAATACCTCGCCGCCATGTCCCGGAATCGCGCGGGCAATGCGTCGGACGGAGTTTGCTGTAGACGTTGCGCCTGCTCTTCGAGTTGGAGGCGTTGCAGCAGCAGTTCCTCGAGCCTGTCGAGCATCATGGTATATTCGGCGACGACATCAAGACGATAGCCACCCGACCCAGTGGTCCCGCCGTCGGAAGATCCGCTACCTCCTTGTTGTCCTTGTTGTCCTTGTCGTCCTTGCTGTCCCTGCTGTCCTTGCTGTCCTTGCTGACCGGGTTCCGGGTTCTGAGCTTTCTGGTTCATTTGGCTCATCATCAATTCGATAGCTCGGCCAATTTGAGGATCCTCGCCGACGATGGAACGGATGTCCTCCAATTGCTTGCGGATTTCGTTAGGGGTCGGTAGGGAGGACGGGGCGGGCTGCGTTCCTTTCTGGAAATCTGGTGAATTGGGTCCGGCCGCGTCCGGCAGGGATGGCAACGAGCTTCTCAGATCACGGACGGCTGCAAGCGCCTGCTCAAGCTTGGAATTCTGATCATCCTGAGCACTCGCTAACGCCTGTTGGACCGCGTCCCGCGCTTCCTCTAGACCCTTCAGGACTTCTCCCTGATCCGTTACTGCAGCCGCATCACGATTAGCCCGGAGGTCCTCCGATGCACGACCACTCGATCCCGCGGCCTGCTCAAGATTCTTTGCGACCTGGTTTTCCGCCTTTTGGGCAGCGGTACTCCCGATCCCTTTATCAGTCGGCGCGCTCTGGGCCTCTCGCTGAAACTCTTCGCCCAGTTGAGACTGCCGTTGCGTCAGGCCGGCCCGTGTCTCCTTTTGATCCTTCCCCTGAGTGCTATTAAGGCCGGCGGAAGCTTCCTGGAGGTCTCGCTGGCGATTCATCCAATCGTCCAAACGGTCCTGAAGTCGACGCAGTTCTGCCCGGCTATTCTTGCCGCGCGCCTTCTCGAGCCGAAGCTCGAGCTCGTGCAACTTTTCCATTGCGCGCGCGTTGGCGCCCTGCGCCTGGACCGGGTTCTTTTTCGCCAAGGAGTCGTCCATCCGTGCAAGTTCTCGTGCGGCGCGATCCAGACCTTCGGTGAGTTTATTCTTGGTGTCATCATCCAAACCGTCGATTTTGTCCATGGCTTCGCGCAAACGTTCGAGCTGGCGCCGGCTCTCTTCGGCGTTGGCGCGCACATCGGCGTAGTTCGCGCCCGAGGAACCGCTCCCCTGTGGCGGCTCCTCCCGTTTCAAAGTCTCCATGAACTCTTTTTGCCGTTGTCCCAACGCGCGAACTCTCTCCAGCGCCTCGACCAGGCTCTTGTCCAACTTCGCGCCTTTAGCGGAATCCGCGAGCTCGTACTTGTCCTTCTTGGCCTCGACTTTCTGGCCGGAGAGCGAAGTCGGTGGGTTTGGCGGATAGGGTGACGGCATCGCGCCATTGGCCCAGATTTCGAGTTCAGGAAGGCCTGCCAGCGCTGCGATCAAGTGGCGCAGCGCGGAGTTCTCCGGCGCAAGCGCGGCTGCGGGGTCGCCCCCGTCGAGCAGCCCTTCAGCCTTTTTCATGTCGGCAATGGCGCTGTCCAAGTGGGCAAGCCGTTCGGCGCGGTTGGATAGGTCGGGCGCGCCCGCCAGTTTCTCTTTAAGACGCTCCGTATTGACTTCAATCGTCCGCTGTGTGCGGCTGATGTCGTCAAGCGTGGCCTTCTTCTCCTCTGCGCTGATCTGGTCGCCCCGGTCCGCGACGCGCGTGGTCGCCACGATCACTTGCTGTTCGGTAGGCGCCGGCGGAGCGCTGGCCGCCTCCGCCGGTCCCCCATTGAGAAAGACTTGTTCGAACGGACGGATGATCAGGAAGTAGGGCTGGGAGTACGCGGCGCGCGCGGCCGCGGCATCAGCGCTCGCCGTAGCCGCTTGCGCATCGTGAGCCACGAAACGATAGTAGATGCTATCGCCAACCTGCAGGTTGAGCTCTTCCAGCGAAAGCAGGGTCGTGACCGATTGCGCGAGCGGGAGTCGTCCGTCTGGCGCCGCGGCAAAAAGGGGCAGCGTCGTAACGGCGCCGTCGTTGACGCGGTACTCCATGCTGATGTCGCGCAACCCAAAGTCGTCCGTCGCCTCGACCTCGAAAGAGATTTCCGCAATACGATGAACCGACCAGTCGGCGCCGGGACGTTTCACAGTAATCACGGGTGGCTCGTCGGGAACCACGTGAACTACAAGCAGGGGCGGGTCCACATTCGACCGGTCCGCGGTGTTTACAATCACAAGCCGCATGGACTTGTCGGCAGTTATCGGGAACTGGAAAATCGCGGCGCCGCTTTGGGTTGCGGCCTCGCCGGGGACTACCCGGGCATCGAGCGTCTCGTTGTTCTCTCCAAGCAGGCGCGCGGAGCGCAAGACCTGATTCGAATGCACTGTCAGCTCGACGGTGGACTTCGCAAGACCGGAAATGTACGCGCCGTCAAATTCCTTATCGGGAACACGCAAGCCCGCTGGCGCACGAACCACGGCCTTCATGGAATCGATCTCGGGCGGATCATACGGAGTGATCTTGAAGACGTCGCTCTCGGCTGGACGGCTGGCGCCTTTGGCTAAGGCGCTGACCTGATATTCGGTCGCATTTTTCACTTCGTGCAGGGCCAGATGAAATGACAAGGGAGTCTTCTCGTCTTTCAGCATCGGGAGCGCCTGCGTGTGATCGCCCTTCTCGGAGCGCTCAACCACCTTGAGGGTCGCCGTATCCGAAAGGACGGCCGCGGGTGTCATCGTGACGGACGCGGCGATCTCCACCGTACTTCCGCGAGGCACATCGATGTCTCCGGGCCTCACATCGAGTTCCTTGATCTCGCCCGTGAGCGTCACACCCTTCCCAGACGTGACGGGTGCTCGATCTTGATATAGACCGGCAAGCGTTGCGCGGGTAAAGTCCGGATATCGAAGCAGTAGGGCTCCAAAAAAGACGAGCGGAACTGCAATGCCGATCTGGCACAAGGCAAAGCGCCGCGAGGGCGCCGCGTCGAGCGGGTCAAAGGATCGAAATCCGACGGCAGTCTCGCGCAGGAGCGCCTTCGCGACAGGATTGGTCTCGAACGACTGTTGCCCCCCGGGTTCCTGCGCCAAGTCCACGCACGTCGCAAGCCGCCCCCGCAGCGCGGGGAAGAGTTCTTCGCAGTGTAGCGCCCACGCGCGAAGCCCCAGACTTCGAATGCTGCGGCGCCCAGACGCCGCGTAGCGGAATCCCATCCAGGCGCCCAGTCCAATCAGGACAACATGCAGAACACGAAGCGCAATGCGCGCCGTACTGGGAAGCGGCAGGTACGCGCAGAGTGTCCCCAGCGCAAGTAGCGACACGAACCAGAGCCAGCTTGCTCCGAACACCGCTCGGAAGAGCGCCAGCGCCAAGACCCGCTTCCGCACGACCGCGATCTTCTCAAAGAGCGTGGCCAATTCGCGCGCAGGCGCGAGCGCCTGTCTTGCGGCTATGAACTCCTGAACCACAGTTATGCCTTTCGCCGTTGGCTCATCGGGACGTCCTGCTTGCAACCATTGTTTCCGCGCCCAGACACGCCAAGGCGGCCGCCATGAGATACCACCAGACTTGTTGATTTGCGTCAGGATCGGAATCGTTGCGCGCAACATCGGCCGCGCTGGCGACAAGCGTTTGAGCGTCGATAGACGCAGTGCGGCCCATCGCAGCGATACGTTGTGAGTCCAAAGGAGTCAGATCCGACTCCTCGGGATCGGTGCGCACTGCAAACACGCGCTCATTCGCCGCCTGCCGCAAGGTGTACGCGCCTGGCGACGCGAGCGGACGCCGGAGCAACTCCGCGTCGAACTCGCGGCCATCGGGACCCGCCAATACGGCGCCGTCCGTGGCGTCCACCAGGGTGTCCCCAACAATGTAGGACGTCTTCGGACGAATGAGATCGACGCCGCGGTCGAGAAGGTGATACAAGAAAGGAGTGAATCCGGCCCGCAAGACAAGATCCGAGTCTTTGGGCGCGAGGGGCGCAGTGAAGAGGTAGACAGTACCCTGTCCCATCTTTCGCTCGACGACAAAAGGCAGGCTATTGTCCAGACGCGCGATAGCGTGCATGGCGCCGGAACCAGCCGGATCGGGGGTTTGCTCGACGACTTTCAAATAGCGGAATGCCTTCGGAAATCCCAGCACCGTTGCTCCGGACTCATCGAGCGAAGTTAACGCGCTATCCGAAGCGACATACGTGACTAACTGAAACTGGTCCCTATCGATCGACGATTCCCATCCATCCGTGCGGACGCCCGCCAAGTCCTGCAGTACAGAGGGATCGCCGTCGCCGGGGAACACGACCAGCACGCCGCCGTCCCGAACGAACGCCTTCAATGACTCAATCGCCTTTGCTGGAAACGACTCCGGCGCATTTGCGATAGCGGCCCTGTACTCCCTTGCGGGCAACGTCCCGACTTGCGCCGGCGCCAGCCAGGTGGGCCGTACTGTGGCCCCGAATGCCGCGACGACCGCCTTGAGGTAGGGGTTGGCTCCCGGCAAGGCCGTTCTACTGGCTTCGGGGCCGCCCATCGCGACCACGTCGGTTGGCGTACACACTAGAAGTGGAAGCGTGACGCGCGCAGGAAGGACTACCGTGAGCGCATTGTCGTCCGGCAGCGCATCTTTTATATCAACGCGCGCAGTCACGACGCATTGCGCGTCAAGAGATAGTGGCAGATCGAAGTCCTCGACCACTCGGTCTCCGGCGCCAACATGAATCGCCCGGCTTTCCAGGGACTTGTTCCCCGACTCGAGGGTAACGGTTCCATCCGCTTTGTCCGTATTGAACGCCGCCACCTGCACACGCACCAGCCTATGCCCTGGCAATGATTCGGGCTTCTCAGCGCATGCCGCGATCGCGACGTTCGCGGAGTGTTCCTCCTCGGCGATAGGCATTGGCGTGAGCGATATACCCTCGGGAATATCTATCGAACCGGTAATCTGTTTGAACCCTGCCCTCTGAAAATCGGAAATGACATAGACATTGCGGGTCTTTGCGTTCATTGTGGCCGCCAGATCGGCGGCCGCGCGAACACCCGCGGCGAGATCCGTCGATCCATACCCTGGAGCCGCTTGCTTTAGTGCAGTTTCCACGGCTAGTGCATCGTCCGTATCCCCGCAGGCCACTTGCGGCGCGCGATCGAACACCACTACGCCGCGCCGGCTGTCGGCCGCGAGCGCGCGGTTCAGCGTCATTGCGCGATCCACCGCGACGCGCCAGCGGTCGTTGGCGCGCATGCTCATCGAGGCGTCGATGGCAAATACCACCGCCTCACCCGCTTCGTCTTGGGCCGGAACGATCTGCCGCCGCTCGAAATAGGGCCGAGAGAACGCCAGCGCAATGAGTAGAACGGCCGCGGCGCGCAGAATCAGAAGCAGAATGTTCTTGAGCCGGTGCATCGCCACGCTCTGTTGCGATGTGCCAGGAAGAAACCGCATCGTCGGCAGAATCTTACGCTGGGGACGATTGCGCAAGAGCAAATGGAGCAGGACCGGCGCCAGCACCGCAGTCCCGGCCAGAAGATACATAGGATTTATAAAAGCAAGCATGCGCGTGTTTACTTTCGTTTCATCCGGTAGCTCAGGAACGCCAACAACGCGCGGTCAAGCGGCTCGGAAGTGTCAATCAGGGTGTACGCAATGTTCGTCTTGCCCAATTCCTCTCGGTAGGTCTTGAGAAACGCTCCCAAGGCGTCCAGATATGGCCCCTTGACGTCTTCCGCCAATGCAGGGACCATGGCGTTGGTTTCCGGGTCGATGAAGCGGGTTGGTCCGGAGAAGTCGAACCGCAGTTCCGCGGGATCAAGCAGATGAAACACCACCACGTCATTGCCCCCGAACTGCAAATGACGCAACGCCGCAATTACCTCCGCCGGGTCGTCCAACAGGTCGGACAAGACAATTATCATGCCGCGGCGTCTCAGCTTCGCGGCGACACGATGCAGAACGGACGCAAGACGGGTTTCGCGGGAAGGTGTCACAGATTCCATGGCCCCGATCAAACGAATCAAGTGACCGCGCAGGTGTTTCGGCTGGAATTCGACTCGGATATCCTCGTCTAGCACCACCAGTCCTATTTCATCCCGCTGCGACTGGAGCAGATAGGCGAGCGAGGCGGCCATATAGCCGGTATACTGCCACTTTGTGATGCCGTTCGACCCGAAACTCATCGAAGCGCTCGCGTCCATCACAATGCGCGCTTCGAGATTGACTTCGTCTTCGAATTCCTTGATGTAATGGCGGTCGGATCGCGCGTAGGCCTTCCAGTCGATGCGCTTGGGCTCATCGCCGGGTTGATAGTGACGGTACTCGGCAAATTCTATCGATAATCCCCGGTACGGGCTCCGGTGCAATCCGGCCATTACGCCCTCAACCACCGTCGCTGCGCGCAATTCCATCTTCCCGAGCAGCGCGAGCAGCTTAGGTTGCAGGAAACGTTGATGTGTTTCGGGCATCGTTCTGGGTCCCGTCTAGCGAATGCCGGACTTTGGTTCCGGAAGTTTCGATATGATTTCCTGGATGATCTTGTCTGGCGTAGCGCCTTCCGATTCCGCGAAATAATTGGTGATTACCCTGTGCCTCAGCGACTGTACCGCCAGCCGCCGGACGTCATCGGCGCTCACATGATATTGGCCGTGAAGCAGCGCCCACGCCTTGGCGGCGAGGATGATTTGCTGTCCGCCTCGGATGCCGGCGCCCCAGGTAACCCATTTCTTGACGAACGGAAACGGATTGCCCTCGACGGGCCGCGTCGCGGCGGCAATACGCACCGCGTACAAGGCCACATGATGCGAGACGGGCACCGAACGAACGAGGCCTTGATAGAAAAGCAGGCGTTCGCGGTTGACGAGCGGCTTCAGCGCGGCCGGACGTTGTCCTGTCGTATCCAGCACGACCGATACTTCGTCCTCCTCAGAGAGAAAGCCAATCGGCAAATTGAACATGAACCGATCCAATTGGGCCTCGGGCAAGCCATACGTGCCGGCCTGCTCGATGGGATTTTGCGTGGCGATCACGAAGAAGGGCGGGGGCAGCGGAAGCGTGCGGCCGCATGTCGTTACATGGTGCTCCTGCATGGCCTCGAGCAACGCTGACTGGGTCTTGGGCGGCGTGCGGTTGATCTCGTCCGCCAGGACGAGATTCGCGAAGATTGGCCCCTGCGCGAAGCGAAACTGGCGATGCCCCGTGGCGCGATCTTCCTCGAGCACTTCGGTGCCCAGGATGTCCGAGGGCATAAGGTCCGGAGTGAATTGAATGCGGCTGAACTTCAGGTCCAGTAGCTCACCGAGCGACCGCACGATGAGCGTCTTCGCCAGTCCGGGCACCCCCGTGATCAGACAGTGGCCACCCGACAGCAACGCCGTCAACACGTAATCCAACACTTCGCGCTGGCCGATGACCACCCGGGAAATCTGCTGGAGAATGTGTTCGCGGAACGCCGCGACTTCGCGTACTGCCGCGTCGTCGGGATGGTCCACTCGTACGATTCGCTGCGCTGGTTCTTGCATTTGTTCAAATCCTTCCCAGGTTTGGCCGGGACCGATCCCGGCTGACAATTCATTTACTTCGGCAGTCGCGCGTCGAGAAACGTCCACAGTTCATCCGCGCTTTTTCCAACGCTTACCACCACGCCACCAGGGTCTACCAGAACTGCCAAAGGCGATCGCTCCACGCCCAGTTCCGCCGCGATGCCTTCACTCAGGTCAGGCCCGTTGTAGATTTGTGGAAATTCCATGGAGTGCGAGCGGACGTATTCGTTGAGATCCTCACTGCGATAGTCCGTCGAGATCCCGACCATAGCAAGTCCACGGTCCTTGAACTTCGGGTACAGATCATTGAAATCGTAGGGGACGTCGCGCTGACACGCGCTATACCATGAGGACCACACATAGACCAGCAGGTACCCCTTCGCAGGCGCGGCCAGCCGAATGGTACGCCCATCAATCGTGGTGACGTCCCGCGCGGGCCAAGGCTTGCCCGGCTGCGCCGCGTTGGCGCGGTCCATAGCCTTTACGCGGCCTCCGGTCAGCGTGTACTCGCCTGCGAGTTCGCGGGACAAGGTCCAGCGATAGCCCATATAAGCGGCGGGTTTGGTGGGCGTGGTGGCGTTCAACAACGCCGGGACACCGGTTGCCGGGTCGGCTTGCGCCCAAATCGCGAGCGAGCCGTCGTTGTCCACGTAACTTCCGTCCGAATTGGTGTCGAGAAGCATGTACACACTCCGCGGTCTTGGCGGCGCCGACTGTGACAACGGGACCTCCACTTCACCCGATAAGTATACGCGGTTTATATACTCAAGTTGGCCCGGAATTCCCTCGACCTTTGGCGGTAACGTCGAGGTATCTACGCGAACCGGGCTCCGGAGCCACAGCGCATCGTTGTGTCCGAGCAGTCCGGCCGCGAACAACTGGCCAGGTTTGAACTCTTCGCCTTCGGAGAAGGTCGGATCGTCAGTCAAATCGCCATTCAGGTTCGCGTCAAGGTAGATACGCGTCTTTCCGTCCAGCTTTTGGTCGCAAGCGACTGCCGCCTCCACGACGCGCCCCTCGACGAACGTTTGGAGCATTCCCATGACCGGACGTTCCGATGTAAAGGGAGGCCGTTTCTTCAGCGAAGGTGGAGGATCAGGCGCAAGGGTTAGTGTTCGCGGCCGTGTGAACACGCGAAGGGGATCCGTCGGCGACATGACCTTTTCCTGGGGCCGATACACGACGCGCACTTCGTCTGGCGAAGTGGACGCCTTCTTCTCTGCAGATTGTCCGGTAGCTTTTCCGTCAGCAGCGGGTACCGTTTCTGTCACAGCGCGCGTATCGGTCACGATCGCGCGCTCGCCTTGATTCGCCTCGACAGTTGTCCCGTGGTTTGGCTCGACACGAACCTTTCCCGCGTCCACCCGAACCACGGTGGCATTCGGCTTCGCTGCGTCTACTTCAAATTCGGTCCCGATGTCCACCACACGCCCCTGGGGCGCGGCAACGGTGAATGGAGCCAGGCCGCGCCCGTTGTGCTCGATGCGATAGGTCACAATCCCCGAGTTCTGACGGACAAGCCGGGAACTGGACAGATACATGTCGCATGGGGTCTGCAAAGTCGACAGGCGCGCGCCGTGTGGCATGCGGAGCGTCACGGCAGAGGCTTCGGCAAAATCCAGATGAATTGGCAGCGAGAGCCGATCACCCGTACGAATTGGGGAGACCGCCTCGCCGGTAGTATCGTCAATGACACGCGCAACACCGGCGACCTGTTCGACGACCGCCGAATTCCCGCTGCCTACGTACCACATACCAGAGACAGCCACCAGCACGAGGACCACCGCGCCGCACGCCGCCGCAAGCGACTTGGGACGGTGAGCCGCGATGTCCTGAATCAAACCAACCGCCAACTCCATCCGTGCGCGGACACCCGGTGATGGCGCGTCCTCCGGGTAAGGAATTGCTTGCTTTCCGATCACATCGTCAAGGCGGGACATTACACGCTGGGCCACGAGGCCTATGGACGCCCGCTCCAGATCTGTTTGACGCCGTAGCGCATCCGCCACCGCAGTCCACTGAGAGAATTCTGACGCGAGCTTCAGATCCTGGCTCACACCGTCGCAGACGCGCGACTGGCGACTCGGGTCCGCGTTTCCGAGCGCGACATCCAGGACTTCCGCCTCGGTGGGCCTTGGCTGTTTCATCATGGCGCGGCGCCCTCCAAGGTGATGCCGCGCCTTGTCAGCGCCTTGCGCAATTTCCGCATGCCCCTCAGCAAACGCATGCGCGTGGTGTCGACCTTGAGGCCAAGCCGTCGGGCGATTTCCTCGGTCGATTCCTCGCCCACCAGTCGTGGAAAAAGAACCGCCCGGTACCGCTCCTTCATACGGGCGATTTCTTCGAGCACCGCCAACTGAACCTGAGAGTTCGAGGCAGTATCCGCAGGTCCCGGAGACGGATCGCGAACTTCCTCGATGGGGATCCCTGTGTCGTTCTCGGGGAGTGTGGTTTCCCGGCGCCGGGAAATGCCGCGGCGGTAGTCAAGCAGTCTGTTCCGGGCAATGCGTACCAGCCACGGCACGAACCGGCTCCGGTCGCGCAACGCTTGGAGGTGGGAATAGGCTGAGAGGAAGACCTCTTGCGCCAAGTCTTCCGCAGCGGTTACGTTCGATAGGCGGGAGGAAAGGAAACCCAAGACCAACGGCGAGTGTCGCACAACAAGCACGTCAAACGAGATCCGGTCACCGGCCAGCACGCGCTCGATCAGGTCGGCATCCGGCAAGAGACGCCGTTTACCCGCCGCATACGCCTGGAAGGATGTGAGCTCCGCCTCACTCTTGCCCCCGGTTTGGATCACACGAGTATGTCCTTCGTACCGCGCATTGGCGCGCCCGCTCCCTGTGATGGGCTTCCCTACCCAAGAATTGAGTGCAACGTCCATAGTACGGCCACCGGCCTCTACGTAACAATAAAGACGCTTCGGGCGCCGGCAACGTGACAAAATTACTCTGTGACCAGCCCCTGCTGGCGCCCCCCGCTCGTTTGCGCCAGTGTTCATTAATGCGTGCGTTAAGGGCGTCCGGCAGTCGAAAGCGCGGTTGAAGGGTGTTCTACGAATGGAATGCCATCAACGTTTTTGTCAGCATCTTCCGCGCGACAACCGTAGACACTGTAATGACTGGGCAGCCATGCCCTGCGGCAGAGTTACGATGCGGTGTTGTGCATCCAGCGACTCAGTGGTAGCATGGTGATGGTTTCCAGAGAAGTCCAACCTAGAAAGGCAGGCTTCATGAACAACCGAAACCGCCATTCCCCCACTTTGGTCCTTTCTATCTGCATTATCGTGCTCGCTGCCTGCTCCTCCCCCAAGAATGCGCCAACGGGCAGCGTGTCTACACCGGAGAAATCCCCTGGCGCCGCGCTGGTAACGCCAACGTCCCCGGCGCCGCCTCCACCGTTGCAGGCGCCTCAAGCGGCGCCAGCGGTTCAAGACCCAACCGAGTCAGTCACGGTTTATGTGACGGCGAAGGGCAAGAACTACCATAGCGACGGGTGTAAGTTTCTCTGGAGGAGCAAGAACCCGCTGACCTTGAAGGATGCCGTCGCCAAAGGCTACAAAGCATGCGTGGCCTGCAAGCCCCCCACGCTGGACACGATACAGGCTTCGCCGCCGTCACCGCCGCCGCTCCCAAAGGCCGAAACCGCAGCACCGCCAAAGAAAGGGCTAGATTCCAGTAAGACCGCGACGCCGTCGGCCGCACAGACTACCAAGACTTCGGAGGAGACGAAGGCGGACACGGTCTACGTCACCAAGAATGGCAAGAAGTTCCACTTGGCTACCTGCCGGTACGTGGCGAAAGGCCGGATAGCGTTATCCCGAGCGGATGCGACCGCAAAAGGGTATGCGCCTTGTCCACTCTGCAAACCGTAAGCACAACAGACCGTCACGGTGTGGCGGACGCATCTGACGGAGCATTCCGGACGGTCAAGTTACGGCCCGTTGGGAGCAAAACGCGCGACAGGCCGCCCACACAAACAAGGCGTTCCACCCTGGGTTCGGAACGCGCCTGCCGTTCACTCGGCGAAAGGCGCAACGCCGTGTTTCAGGGACTCCACCGTGATCTCAGGGACATTCACTCGGTGATATTGGACAGGGAATACGTCGGAGTGCCGGACGTGGTGTGTTCAACAAAGGATACGATTTGGTTACCGATCTCCGCCGTACCTTGCAAGAGGATATCATTTACGTGGCCATACTCCGCCACTAGTGGGGCTTCATACACTTTGTCCATGATGTTCCCTTTCAGTGCGGTATCGGCATTGCGCCGATACCGGTTTTCAGTATACACCTTGCTAGGTTTGTCTAGGGGAACAATGTCGCGCGCCCGCAAGGAGAAGACTAGGCGGGACACGATGGCACGAAGGGATGTGTCTGAGATCTAGCTCTGATCGGATCACTTCTTGACGTTCACACCCACCCCGGAACCAACGCCTAACCACATATACAACAGCATGTTATAAATAGTTTAGGAGGCGCCGCATCCGTGCGGCGCCTCCCTAGATAGGAGATTCTCTGAGTGCTAGGCCTTCACATCAAGGCCGCGCTGCAGCGCTTGATCCATTACCAGACTGGACTGAATAAGTCTCAATGCTGCTGCTCCCATGCCGTCAGCCGACGTGCGCTGCTCCTTCGGCGCCCGCGTCTGAACAGCGGCTTGGAATTGAGCCTGGCTCAGAACGGCCCCGACGCTGCCTACTGAGGATAAACCGGCCATAACGGGCCTCCTTTTCGAGCATCGGGCTCTCCTTAAACCACCTTCGCACTGATCTATCGGCAACGTCCGAAAGCGACTTTAGCAGCATGATTTGGCGGTAGATTTCGGCGTGCTTGCTGGGAGGCGCACGGAGACATCAGGCATTCCGAGAGGAACGCGACAACGGGATAGGTGATATAGTGTGGGCGCAACCGATCAGGTCCTCCCGCGCTTCGGCCAGAGGAACAGCACGAGACCCAAGGCTAATCTGGGAGGGTGAACCGACGCTACTTGCCGGCCTGAGGTCTCGGGCACGAGTCCACGAACTTGAGCCCTTCCGTGATCAGGATTTCGCCGGTGTTCTCGCCCAACGAGGTCTCCGTGACATATTTGTAGCGGTCGAAACTGTGCCAATCGACTCGGGTCAGCATGTAACCGAACGCGTCGTTCGTGAGACCAAACAGGAAGTTGTTGTCGTTTGCCCCGTGCATTTTGCGCTTCAAGTAGAACCCAATATTGGGAAGCGCCTCACCGGGAATTGTAAGTACCTGTGCTGTGCCGATATTCACGACGTTCACCTGCGTCTGCACTTTGGTCGTGTCCTGGTTCTTCCCTTGGAGCATGGGCGCCGACTTCAGGAGTTCCTGCATCATCGGCGACTCCACGGGAAAGGTGATCGTGGTGGCGGCGCAGAATAGCTCCGGATTCTCCTGGAGCGGCGCTGCACTGACGATACGCAACGCCTCGTCCGCCAATAGATTCCCGATACGAACGCACTCTTCCCAGGTCTGGATGTCCTTGCCGTCGGGCCCGCGGCAGTCCGCCGTAACCATGCCGCCTTGGGCGCCGTTCATGAAAATACCCGTGCCGCCGCCCTTTTCCGCAATGCGGTCGTACAGCGGTCCAACAAAGTCGGGACTGAGAATCCCCTGGTCAGGACCAATAACTTCGGGGTGGCTCGCGTAGTTCACCAAGGTAGCGATGGGTTTGCCGTCTTTAGCGACGGCCTGAATCACGTGGCAACGGCGGTCGTATAGTTCCGGCGCGTAGTAGTTGTACGCGATCTTTTCGGCAGCCTTTCCAGAGGCTATTCTGAGCCCGGCCGGCTGGAGCTTGCTTACCGCTTCGTTGATGGCCTCGGCAGTCTTCGTGACCACGGTTGTAATGTACTCGGGGTCGAAACCAGGACTGCCATCCTTCATCGGAAACGGGAAGCCGTAGCAGTCGGGCGCACTGTGAATATGCGCGGAGCCGATGATGACATTGGCGGGCGGAATACCCTTCACCAGCTCGCGCACGCGGTCGCACAAGGAAGCGGGAAAGCCGAGAAACGGCTCGTCGACGATAGCAACCCGAGTCTTGCCGTTGTCCAGTACGAGCGCGCGTGTGATGAGTTGCCCTTGCTTCTTCGTTGCCGGACTCGACGGGCCGGCGCCACCCGAAACGGGGAGCATCTTTTCCGGGGTAACATCGCGCCCCGCGGCTGCCGCACGAAACTCCGCGTGCGCCGTGCCCGCGAATGCAATCGATAGGACCCCCAACATTAGCGTCATGCCTTTCATAATCCGCTCCCAGTTGTAAGTCAGATTGAGCAGGAACACTGTTTGAACGCCACCAGAAGGACTTTGCGTGTCTAGCGCATTTCCTGGCCACCCGTCACGTTGATGGCTTGGCCGGTCATGTACGAGGAATCTTCGGACGCCAGAAACACCACCACGTTTGTTACGTCCTGGTACTGGCACGCGCGTTTCATCGGAACTTGATCGATGTATTTTTGCCGCACGGCCGCCTCGGAAATGCCTTGATTGGCCGCATATTGCTTGAACAGGCTCTGGGTCCAAAGCGGAGAATCCAGAAGATTCCCCGGACAAACGCTGTTCACGCGGATTCCCTGCTCGGCAAACTCGAGCGCGAGGCTTTGGGTCACCCCGATACCGCCGAACTTCGACGCCGCGTACGCGCTGTTCCTGAAACTTCCTTTTTTACCGGACTTCGAGTTGATTTGGATGATGGACCCGGATTTTCGGGGCAGCATGACCCGCGCCGCTTCACGTGCACAGAGGAAGTATCCGGTGAGGTTGATATCGATAACTTTGCGCCATTTCTCAATATCGAATTCGGTTGATTCGCCCGAAAACAGAATGCCGGCGTTGGACACGAAAATGTCGAGAGCGCCAAACCGGCTCACCGCCGCGTCTACGGCGGCGCGCACTGCCGAAGCGCTGGTCACATCGACCGTTTCGCCAATTACTGTCCGGCCAAACCGCTTTGCAGCGCCTTCCGCGGTAGCTTGCACACTCTGCGCGTTCACGTCCCACGCAGCAACGTCGCATCCTTCTTCCGCCAACCGCTCGACGATAGCGGCGCCGAGCCCTTGTGCGGCTCCGGTCACAATCGCTTTCTTGCCGTCTAATCGTCCCATGTTACGCGTATTTCTCCAGCAGCGCTTCCTCGGCTTCCTTGGTCCACGCGCCGCTCGGATCGAGCTTGTCCTTCAACTCGGGTAGCTTGGCCGGAATGTCTTCGAGCGCCATCAACGGCAAATCGGGAATCTGGGTATAGATCACCGTCTTGCCCGGAAAACGCGCCTTGCTTACGCCTTCCAATCCTTCCCGAGCCGAGTTCAATCCGCCGATAGCGGCCACGCTC
This sequence comes from Candidatus Hydrogenedentota bacterium, assembly GCA_016215105.1. Lineage (GTDB taxonomy): Bacteria > Hydrogenedentota > Hydrogenedentia > Hydrogenedentales > SLHB01 > JACRLJ01. Next base: position 14,833 of record JACRLJ010000080.1, on the reverse strand, counting down.
AAGTTTGTGTTTAGCTCTCCGCCTTCGACCATCGCCAATACCTTCCGCAGATCGCTGATACGCGAGCCGCTCGAACCGATGAGCTTGATCCCGCGACAGAGATCTTCCAACCGAAGGTCGGCCATGCTGCCAATGACGAGACCGGCAAAAACGTTGACCACGGCGTTGTCCGCGGCCAGCGCCACGACGCCGGGAACCAGCTTCGCGACGGGCGCGAGAATCACCAAGTCGTCGTAGCCGTTGGGGGCCAATCCGCGCACTTTGGCGTCCATCGCCTGTTGGGATTCAAATTGCGACGGCGCCAGCGTGATTAGTTCCACGCCCTTCGCCTTCGCCAAGGCGGAGAAACGGTTCTCAATATGATCGAGGCGTCCGCGGTCGAGATCGGTAACAACCACACGGCTCGGACCGTTGGCGATTTCGATCGAACGCTGCACGTGCATCTGTCCCATCGGCCCGCCGGCCCCAAAGAAGATCGCTTTGCCACCGGGCAGCAAATCGCCTCGCTCGTTCGCGCGCCGGATCTCTTCGGGCGAACTGCCGCCACCGTAGAAGCGGAATCCTTCGTAGTGAATCCTGCCCACGTCAATAGACACCGGGCCTTTGGACTTCTCTCGACCGACAAGCCACATGACCCCGTTCTTGCGCAGCCGCGACGCGAGTGCGGCGACAATTTCCGGCGTCGGACCCGTAACCACAATATCGTCGAAGGTCTGACCATCCTCCAAGCCCGCCAAATCCGCCGAAACGATCTTGGCCCCAGGGTCCAATTTCTCCCACGCGCCAGAACCTTCACCACGGACAATCAGCGTGCTACCGCCGGGTAAAAACGCCATGCGCTCGCCCAGGTTATAGGACATTTTCTCGGCGAGGCGCGTGACCGGCACCTGGAGGGTGAGTTGCGCCGGGATGGCGGTGCTCGACTCCGCCACCGTGGCGTTGTTGCCCTCGTCCTGCTCGACCACGCCGTTGTAAATGTCGGCCTGGACGATGAACCGCTCCCCCACTTTGAACTTGCTGGCCCAGTTCTTTCCGATCCGAACGACGGTCGCGGCGCATTCATGTCCCAATACCGTCGGTTCCTTGGAGAGATCGCGGCCACGCAGGCGCGCGTGAGCGCTTCCTTGGTTAATGATCTTGATGTCGGAAAGGCACAGACCCAGCACGTCCACGCGCAGCAAGATCTCGTTATCGTGAGGTTCGCGCAGCTGCAGGGTCACCGGTTTCCCGTCTTTGCCGACGTTCTCAAAACCCGCGCCAAAAATCTGCCAGGCGTCGTACTTTGAAGGTAAGGGTTGTTTGGCGCCGCGGTACTCGTTCAACTTGGACACGATGGCCTCCTTAGTATCGTTTTTGAATGGATACGCCGGTCAGTTCAGCCGGCAATGCTCTTGATTCGATAGTGCTCGTCCGGGCGCGTGTGGATCCGCGCCACGTCTTTCTCCGACATGAAATTTGGACCGCCGAGCGCATAGGTCCCGACGATGATTTGGGAAACTTTTTCCGTCATATCGGTACAACTCGTGACGGCCTTAGGCGAGTCGCCCATGGTAATGAGCCCGTGATTCTGCATGAGAATGGCTTTCGGCAACACACCTTCCGCTTCGACAAAACGCTCGAATTGCCGCTTTACTTCCCGCGCCAGCACCAAGCCGGGATCGACATAGGGCACAAAAACCGACCTGTGGCCCATGGACACGATGTGGTCCGGGAAGATGCGGCCCGCGCAGGCCTCACGGGAGTGCTTCGAACATAGAAGCATGTTGGTAAACGTCGGGTGCGTGTGCCCGATGAACTTGTATTCGGGAATGGTCAACAGGAACGCATGAAGCATGGTTTCGACCGACGGCCGGCGCTTTTCCTTCGCGTCCACCAGCGCGTCCTTCAACACCTGGGTCACTTCATCGTCACCCGCGGACTCGTCCTCGAGAATTCCCATGACTTTGGGGATGGAGACCGCTACAAATCCGGATTCGTCGATTGTAGATAGGGTCGTCCCCGAGGCCTTCACGTAAAAGGTATCGGAGTCAATCCGCGCGGAGGAATTACCCTCCCCCAGAATGGCGTAGGTCCTCGACGGGTCACCCAAATACCGGGACATTTCAACTAGCTGCCGCAGCAAGTCACTCATAATTCACTCCGAAAGGTTGGCGCAACTGCAAATGCGAGAGGCGATTATAGCAGCCGCCTGTGAGGGGTGCAATTCACCTAATTGCTCTGGCCGCGGATCGCCCGAAAGAAATTCGTGAGCAGCGCCCCGCACTCGTCACCAAGGAGGCCGGGCGTGACCTGCGGCTGGTGGTTGAAACGGGAGTCCTCGAGAAGATTCATCAGGGTGCCGCACACCCCTGCTTTGGGGTCGTACGCGCCAAAATACACCTCGGGAACGCGCGCCAGGATGATCGCGCCCGCGCACATCGCGCAAGGCTCGAGGGTAACGTACAAGCGCGTATTCTCCAGACGCCAGCTCTTCAACGCTGACGCGGCCTGGGTTATCGCGAGGACCTCGGCGTGAGCGGTCGGATCCTGGAGAGTCTCCCGTTGATTGTGGGCCTTACCGATGATGTTGTTCTCGTGGACAATAACACAGCCCACGGGGACTTCTCCGGCTTCTTGCGCCCGCTCCGCCTCGCGGATGGCGTATTGCATGTATCGCGTGTGTTCATCCAACATAGGCGGGGATTCTGTCGTTTCCGAGTCCGAGAGTCAAGAATCGGCCGGCGCGCGACGGTTGCCGCGAATAGCGCGGCGCCGATCTCTTGATTCAATGGTATTCATCCGATAGAATGAAAAGCGATTCGTGAGGTCGCCTGTAGCACACTGCAATCGCCTCCGCGCCTTCCTGATCGTGGCGTGTCGACTCCCTCTGGAATTCGATACGTGCGCCTTTTCCTTGGGCGGCTTGGCCGTACGTGTTTGGCTGGCGTTTTGACATCCTTGTCAGTGTTGTCAACATACCTGGACAGATGACGGTGGCGATGAAGTGAAGTGACCTGCCGGAAGGGTCGTTGACCCTCGTTTGGGGAAGGAAAGGCGGATCGTGGTACAGATGACCCGCGCTCATGCCGAAGTATCGGATAAGGTAGTACTGCTTTGGACACACGCGAAAACGGACTGAGTACGTACTTAGCGGAAATCTCGAAGATTCCGCTGCTCTCCACATCGGAAGAGATCCGTCTGGCCAAGAAGGCTCAAACCGGCGACGGAGAAGCCCGCCGAAAACTCATCGTATCCAATCTCCGACTCGTCGTAAGTATAGCCAAGAAATACCTTTACTACGGATTGCCTCTGCTGGATCTCATTGAAGAAGGCAACCTCGGACTTATGAAGGCGGTCGAGCGCTACGACCCAGACAGGGGCTGCAAATTCTCCACCTATGCAACCTGGTGGATACGCCAGGCCATTACCCGGTCGCTCTCCAATCACGGACGCACGGTGCGAATTCCGGTTTACGTCACAGACAATGTTGCGCGTTACAAGAAGACCTCGCAGGAGTTGTATATCCGCACGGGAAAGACTCCGGGTCCGGAAGAGGTCGCGGAAGCCATGGGGATCAAGCTGGCGGAGGCCCGAAAGCTGCAGGAGTTCGTCGAGGACGTCTCGCCGCTCGACAACATGCAGTCGGCCAACGATGACGATGGGCGCGGTATCCCGGAGAGCATCGAGCCGCGGCGCGTGGACGACGCAATCGCGCAAATCGCCGTCGATCAGCAAATGGAAGAGCTGATGAAACAATTGACCGAGCGCGAGGAGAGCATCATCCGTTTTCGCTACGGTTTGCTTGACGGCCGAGCCCACACTCTCGAAGAAACTGGCCAGAACTTCAATCTTACCCGCGAACGCATTCGCCAAATCGAAAACGATGTTATGCGCCGCCTACGCGGATTTGTCGCGGAGCACAAAGAAGACTTCAAGCCCTAATCTTTCCCCCGTCTGCTGATTGCTGAAAGGAAATGTCAATAGCATGGATCTTGCCGCCCTCATCCGAAACGTGCCTGATTTTCCCAAGAAGGGGATTCAATTCAAGGACATCACGACGCTGCTGCTTTACCCGGATGCGTTTCGAGAGATCGTGGACGGCTGGAAGAAACGGTACTCCGATGGGAAGATTACGGTGATCGTCGCGGCGGATGCCCGCGGCTTCGTATTTGGAGGGGCCTTGGCCTACGCGATGGGCCTGCCTATCGTCTTAGCCCGCAAGAAAGGAAAGTTGCCCGCCGAGACGATAGCCGCCGAATACGAGCTCGAATACGGCACGGCCGTGATGGAAGTACACGCGGACGCGCTCAAGCGCGGGGATCGCGTCCTCATCATCGACGACCTGTTGGCCACGGGCGGAACGGTCAAAGCAATCGCCGAATTGGTCCGCAAGCTCGACGCTGAAGTAGTGGAAGCCGCGTTTGTAGTCGAGCTTCCTCCGCTCGGCGGACGCGCCAAGCTGGCGGGGATACCGGTCCATACGTTAGTCGAATTCATGGTGGAATAGTCCCGCGCACACGGGTTTTTCACAATCCGGCACATTAGGGCCGCCTTAATCGCAGTCTCGGAATCGTAGGTGTGACTTCTTTGTCAGCAACATCTACGTTTCCTGCGCCGATGACGCTGACAAAGAAGCTATATAGAAAGAATGGAGTGTTATGTCTAGAAACTATGTTCCCGGAACGGAAATCGAGATCATAAACGAAGTGGAGCGCGGACGCCTCCGGCACGCGCTATTCGACTTTGACGGCACCGTAAGCCTCATGCGCGAAGGATGGCAGGGCATAATGGCGCCCGTCATGATCGAAATGATCTGCGGCGATACGAAACCTACCCAAGCGATCATCGACGAAGTACACCATGTCATCGAAGAGACGACCGGCATCAACACGATCCTCCAGATGGAGCGATTGGTCGAGATGGTCCGTGCGCACGGCTTGGTTCCGGAAGACAAGATCCTCGATGCGCACGCGTATAAGAAGGTCTACAACGACCGCCTGATGGTCCCCGTGAACGAGCGCATCGCGAAAGTCGAATCGGGGGCGCTGACGGTTGAGCAAGTCACCGTCCGGGGCTCGCTCAAGTTCCTCCAGATGATCTCCGCTCGCGGGTTGGCGATGTACCTCGCCAGCGGAACCGACCAGGACGACGTTCGCAACGAAGCGCGAAAAGTCGGGGCCGCCCAATACTTCAACGGCGGCATGTGGGGCGCATTGCGGACCTACGAAGAGTCCAACAAGGACAAGATCATCAAGGAAATCATCGCCAAGAACGACCTCCACGGCAGCGAGGTCATCGTCTGCGGTGACGGCCCCGTCGAAATCCGCAACGCCAAGTCGAGCGGTTGTATCGCGCTAGGCGTGGCGTCCAACGAAAAGACCGGCCACGGCTGGGACGAAGAAAAGCGGACACGCCTGATCAAGGCCGGAGCAGATATCATGATCGCCGATTTCGGCGAAGCCGAAAAGCTGATTGCGTATCTGTTCCCGAACTAGGACTTCGGCCAAGAGGCCTGATAACTGAAACTTTGCGCAACGCCACGACCGACCGTGGCGTTGCGCGTTTGTTTTTTTTGGAGGTGAATTCCAGATCACTACTTGTGCTAGAATGCCAAAGAACGAGAGTGCGGGAATCTGGAAAATACACTTGTAACTCCCGCATCATATCGTTGTCTCTCGACAGCTGGCGGACTGGAGCAAGGAGAGCTGATCGTGCTTGGGTGGGGTAAGAGCAAGAAGACGGAAAGCGCGCCTGCGAAAGTGATCCCTCCGGCGGGTGTCACGACGGCGGCCCGGGGCCCGAGTGCGTCGGCCGCGGCAGCTTCTGCTCCGGCAAAGCCCAAAATTACGAAGACGCTTGGCGAGATCCTCGTCACCGAAGGCGTCATTACCGAGGGGCAGCGCAAAGAGGCGTTGGCATTACATGCGACCAGCAACGAGTCGCTGGTACAGATTCTCATCGAAAAGGGATACCTCCACGGGAATTTGCTCAGTTCGTTTCTGGCGAAGCGATTCGGTCTTCCCCACGTGAGTCTGCTGGATTGTCTGGTAAATGACGAGTTGTTCCAGTATGTGCCGAAGGACTTGTGCCGCCGCTATAGCGTACTTCCGCTCGACCGCCTGGGGTCGATCGTCACGCTGGCAATGGTGAATCCTCTCGACCAGGAGGCGCTGGAAGCCGTACGCAAGCATTGTCCGGATATGCGGATCAAATCCATCCTGTGCGACTGGAATGGCTTCAAGTCCGTGGCCGAGCGCGTCCTTGAGGGGGAAAAGAAGGTCGTGGATCTCACGGCTTCTTCGCTTGGTCTATCGGTTCAGAAGGCGCCGGCCGCGCCGGCTCATCCAGCAGCCCAACCCGCGCCCGCGGAGAAGGTCGAGACGCAGGCGCCG
>JACRLJ010000080.1:0-8438 GCA_016215105.1 Candidatus Hydrogenedentota bacterium | reverse complement strand
AGGCGCCGCCAAAAGATTCCGATCCCCTGCGTGCCGATAAGAAAGAGTGGAACCACTTGGTAGACTACGCGGAACGTTCGCTCAAATCTGGAGCGGCGGAGCCGGTGGTAGAGCGGCAAGCCCCGGCCGCGAACGCGAATCTGGACGCGGTCATGCAGTCCAGCAAATATGAGACGTACGCAGTGCTGGCTCGCCGGCTGGCGCTTTTCAAAGGATTGGAACCCATGGACGTCGCTACGGTGTTCGATTCCGGCATGATGATCGAGGCCACTCCTGACCAAGTCCTATTCGAGAAAGGCGCCACCGAGAAGGACCTGTACGTCATTCTCAGCGGCGAGGTGGGCATACGCGACGGAGATCGCGAATTGGCCACCCTTTCTTCAGGCGAAATGTTTGGTGAAATGGCGCTAGTCAGCAACGAACCGCGCAGCGCGTCCGCCGTCGCCAAGACGTCCGCCAGCCTATTCGTGTTGAACGAGGAAAAGTTCCGAATCCTGCTTTCGAGTAAGATATCGATCCGCATGCTGCTGAACATCGTCGTCACGCTGTCCGAACGCCTTCGTGAGGCCAACCGGCACACCGCGCCACCCGCGGTGTGAATTACGCAACATCACCCCTAACCGAACCGAGAGGGAATTCTCATGCAACGAAGCGCTGCTGTCGGAATGCTCTTAACGGTGTTTCTCTCACTGTTCATCGCGCGGACCGGCGCGGCTGACCCCGTCCGTTTCGTTCAGGACCGTTTCGCGATCGGTTTTTGGGTCGATCCACCACCCGGAAAGGACATGGACGCCCGGTATAAGGAAATTGCGGACGCCAACTTCACGGTGGTCATTGGCGGTTTTGGGGCATCGACCCCGGAAACCGTGGCACGACAACTGGAGCTCTGCCAGAAATACAATCTCCGCGCCGTCGTCGCGGCCGACATTTCAAAGCCAGACCGTCTTGCGAAGGAACCCGCATGCTGGGGCTATGCGCTGCGTGATGAACCCTCTGCGAAGGATTTCCCGGCCTTGCGCGCGATGGTGGACCAAGTCCGCGCCGCCCGTCCGGGAAAGCTGGCCTACATCAATCTCTTCCCAACCTATGCCAGCGCCGAACAACTGGGCACGGCCACCTACGACGAACACGTTTCGCGTTTCGTGCGCGAAGTTGACGTGGACGTGTTGTCCATGGACCACTATCCGGCCATGCGGCCCAACGAGGATAGCCGGGCCAGCTATTGCGACAATCTTGCGGTGATGAGCAAGTACGCGCTTGAACGAAACATCCCGTTCTGGAACTTCTTCAACACCATGCCATTTGGCCCCCACTACGATCCCACCGAGGCCCAGTTGCGCTGGCAGATCTATACCTCCTTGGCGTATGGGGCCAAGGGAGTCCTCTATTTCTGTTACTGGACACCCCGGGGAGAAGAATTCCCCAAAGGCGGAGCGATTCTCACTGCGGATGGCGCGCGCACGCGTCACTATGACCAAGCCAAACGTATCAATGCCGCGGTCAAGAATCTGGGCCCGACGCTCATGCAACTCACCAGTACCGCGGTCTACCGTGTAAAGCCAGACGGTGACCCCGCGAAAGCGCTTGCAGGAAGTCCGATTAGTATCATCACTCCGGGCGATTATCTCGTGGGCGTGTTTACGCATCCGGACGGCCGAAGGGCCGTGTTGCTGAACAACTATAGCTACTCCTTTACGGCGTGGCCCACAATCGAGTTTGATTGCCCGTTCTCCCGTATTGTGGAAGTTGACCCCGCGACCGGCGATGTGCGCTTCATTAAGGACGACAGCCCCGACACGGCGGGCATGCAGTTATCCTTGGACAGCGGCGAGGGTCGGTTGTTTCTATTGCCCGCGAAATAGCGGCGGCACTTCGCGTCGAGGCGCGCGACCTAAGAGCTTCTAACAGAACTTTCGGTTCATCTGATGTAGCGCCGGCATCTTGCGGGCATCGTAGCAACTGAGCTTTGCCGGCTGGAAGCCGGCGCTACGTTTTCGCCGACCGCCCCGAGGCCTTGTTGGAGGCCCTAAAGTAATACGTCCTCTAGTCCGATATACCGATTGAATGCCGCCGCAACTCGTGTGGCGTCGTGTCGCCTGCGGGGAATTGTCCGCATGGCGGGTCGGAAGGACGCGGATGGACCGGGATCGAGACCGAAATTTACTATTTGGGCTATTGGCCGCCCAATTGCGCCGCGTCTCGGCCACCTCGGTGGCCAGCGCCACAAAAGCGTGGGAATCTGACCGCACACGCGACCTTCCCGATCGTCTGGTTGACGACGGCGCCCTTTCCGAAGACGAACGCAGCATGCTTCTCGGGCTTGTCGAGCGGGCAATCGAACAGCCGGACGATGAGGCCGGCGCGACGCGGGATGCGTTGGGCAGTATCACATGGGTCGAAACCACTCGCGCTGAATCCGGCTCGGACGCCCCTTGCCGCAGCGTTGACTCACTTGTCACCTTTCCCGCCGTAGATGAGTGCCCTGGACGCTATCTGCCCGTTGCCGAATACGCTCGTGGGGGTATGGGCAGAATCGTTCTCGTACGTGACCAGCATTTGGCGCGCGACGTCGCGCTCAAAGAGTTGCTGCCCGGACGTAAACACGGACGGCCCGCCCCAGGATCGGCCGTCTCGCCGCCCCTCGCGGCCCGCTTCGTTCAAGAAGCGCGCATCACCGGACGCCTCGAACACCCGTCAATCGTGCCCATCTACGAACTAGGACGCCGCGCCGACGGTACGCTGTATTACACCATGAAGCTCGTCCGCGGTCAGACGCTGTCCAAGGCCATTCGTTCCGCCGGAAGCCTGGAACGGCGCCTGAGGCTTCTCCCCCACTTCCTAGATTTGTGCCAGGCCATCGCGTACGCGCACAGTTGCGGCGTGATTCACCGCGACATCAAATCCGAAAACACCATGGTCGGCGAGTTCGGCGAAACCGTCGTCATTGATTGGGGACTTGCAAAATCAGCCGACCGCAACGACAGCCAGGCTGAATCCATCAATCTCACCGGCGAAGGCGATGAGACGGACAGCGGGAACGGTAGCGAAATCGACACAACGGACGGGAAAGTAATGGGCACCCCCGTCTTCATGGCGCCGGAACAGGCCTCGGGCCACCTTGACAAGGTTGACGAACGTTCCGACATCTACTCGCTTGGCGCCGTGCTCTACGAACTGATCGCTGGAACGCCCCCCTTTACCGGCCCTACCTCAAAAGCCGTAATTGAAAAGGTAATTCGAGGCCGGTACATCCCAATCCCCATCATCGAGCCGGCAGCCCCCGCGGAGCTCGTAGCGATTTGTTCTCGCGCAATGCAGCAGGACCGGGAGCAACGTTATCAATCCTCGAAAGAACTGGCGGAAGAGATCAGCCGATTCCTTTCCGGGGCGTTGGTGCGTTCCTACGATTACCGAGTCCGTGAGCATCTGAAGCGTTTCGCGCGGCGCTATCGGGCCATACTACTCACGGCCGCCGCGGCCGCGCTCCTTCTGGCGGGACTTGGCGTCTTTTACAACGTGCGGCTGGTGGAATCGCGGGATGAAGCGCGGGAATCACGCGATAGGGCCCAAGAGTACGCCCGCCAAGCCGACGCGGAAAGGAACCATGCGGAACACGACAACTACTACACACGGATCGCCCTGGCCGAGCGAAGTATCCGTGAGTCCCAAACGGACCAGGCGCGAAAGATCCTGTTGGACTGTCCCGTTCGCTTCCGTAACTGGGAATGGGGCCGCCTGGAACAACTGTGTGACCAGGCTTACCGAACTCTCGATGGCCATGCTCGGGGCGTAAACGCCACTTCTTCCGGGCCAAGCGGCAGTCCACTCGTTACCGCAAACCAGGATGGGACCGCCCGAGTATGGGACTTGGCGACAGGAGAGTTGACGCGCACTCTCGACGTTAAAGACGGCGAGCTACGCGCTGCGGCCGTGTCGCCGAACGGAACCGAGGTCGCCCTCGCTGGTGTAACCGGTGTAATTCGAATCTGGGATATCCAGAGCGCGACAATCGTCAAACAGCTTTCGGGCCACACCGCCCCTGTAAACGCACTGGCGTTCAGTCCCGACGGACATCGGCTCGTCTCGGCGGGCAACGACGGAACCGCTCGGCTCTGGGACATCAATTCGGACGCCACGGTGCGAACATTTCAGGGTCACCTGAACGACGTGACCTGCGCCGCTTTCAGCCCCGACGGAAACTGGCTGGTCACCGGGAGCAGAGACGATACGGCCATTGTCTGGAATGTTGAGACAGGCCAAGTGGCCTGTACGTTCAAGGGACATCGTAGCGACGTATCGTCTGTTGCCTTTCGTTCTGACGGGAAACTGGTCGCCTCGGGCAGCCTGGACGCGACTATCAAGGTTTGGTCTGCGGATACGGCAGAGATAATCTCGGCCCTGGACGAAGGGGCGCCGGCAAACGCCGTGGCGTTTAGTCCGGATGGTAACCGCTTGGCATGCGCCAACGCGAATAACACAGTAGACTTGTGGGATTGGCGTCCCCCTGCGTCCAAACTCCGCGCAATACAAGGTCATGCTCGCGAAGTACGGGCAGTCGCGTTCTTGGACGACGGACACAACCTGGTGACGGGAAGCGATGACGGCGCGGCGAAATTGTGGAATCTCGACGAGGAGCCAGGCCAACTGCGGCTCCATCAATCTCTTATGAGCGGTCAATTCGTGAAGTTCGCCGCCGGCGCAGATGGACGACACATCGTCGCCGCCGATACGTCGGGGAGATGCGTCGTTTGGGACCTAGACAGCGACAGCCCGGTAAGCCAGTTCGTGACCGAACCCGCATATGGCATGGAGTACAACCCCCACTCCTCAAGTATGCTAACCGTTCGTTCCGACGGCTCGATCAGCATTTGGGACGCCAACTCCGGAAAACGATTGTCATCCGTAAACGTGGCCTTGTGCAGCGTAGCAGCGCTGAATGGTGACGGAGCGATTGCCGGTATCGGCAAACGCGACGGCACACTCGGACTCTACAGTACGGCCACCGGAACCGAAGTGGTCGCTCTGCGCGGACACCACGCTTCCGTATCCGCCTTGGCGTTCAGCAAGGACGGAGCGTTAGTGGCCTCCGGATGCCAAGACAACTCAGTCAAAGTCTGGAATACAACGACGGGACAGCTTCTCTACTCAAGAACTGGCGATGCGATGCCTGAAGTGGTCGCGTTCCGGCCTGACGGAGCGGCGCTGGCGATCGCCGGCGCCGAGACAGTGATTTGGACCCTTGATGACAGTCAACCGCCGGTCAGTTTCACGACCAACGAGGTCAACGCAAAAACTATTGTGTCGGCGGCATTTAGTCCGGACGGAAACCGGCTCGCCACGGGAAGCAAGGACGGTGTGGTCACGCTTTGGGACACTGAATCAGCCCACGAACTACTGACGCTGCAAGTGTGCCAGAGTTATGTCGAATCCCTGTCGTTCAACCCGGAAGGCGCCGTGTTGACGGCCACCGGCTGGGATCAGAAATCCGGAGACACCTTGGTCCGTTGGGCGGTAAAGAATTGGAACCCGGCCGCGGAGCCCAGCGCGGAGATTCGCTCCGGAAATCTTCGCGCCATGCTCGGAAAAATGGCTAGCAGCGCCCTTCAATCGCCCCAAGATGACAACGAGTAACGGGACCGTCAATTTGACCTGACTGACGATGAATTCGCTCAGATGCTCCGGGATTCGGCGCAACTCTTGAAGGCAAACCGGGACGCGAAACACTATCAAGGAAAGCTGTTCGCTTCGGAGGGGATGGTAATTGAGTCGGACGATCCGATGCGAATGAGCATCTTTCAGAAGCTCGGGTTCGCGCCTCGCGACATCGTCACCCATATCGATGGAACGCGGATACTGAGCTACGACTCCGCAATCGAGGCGCTGAAACGGGCTGAGCTCGGCAAGACAACGTCGCTGCATGTGGAATTGCTGCGGGACGGAGCGTCCCGCAGCCTTGAATTCAAATCGACTGGCGCCAGCCGCTAACGCGCTACTTCCTCAGGTTAATCGCCTTTGGGATGGCCGTAGCGACGGAAACAACGCCATCCTTATTCCAAGCCGCCGTATCCGGCGCCGTGGACGCCATCGCTGGAAGAGCCCTCGACGCCGAGTGAACATGGGGCACGTACTTACCACGTGTTCTGCGCGAGCAATTCCCGAGACGTTCGGTGTGATGGGTGGACCGTTCAAGCTTCATCGTTGTTCTCCTTCTTAAGACCAACGCGCTGACCACCAAAGCGCAAACGGGGCGCCAGGAAAACACGAACGACCGACGCGGGCGTCGCACGACCGCAACTGGCTTAAGCGCAATAAGTTGCGCATAGCCCCCTCCTGCAACCACTTTCCCAGGACACCTCTATCGGCAGATATCGGACTGGCGCCATCGGCCATACTGTCAAAATCCCGGCATAGTACGTTGATCTGCGTCCGTCGTCTCTGGCTTCGAAATCGCGATCTTGTAGTTAGGCGTGAATTCGTGTGACAATTACGCAGGCGTCTTGCATTCAGCGCACGAAGTAACGTTGTACGATTCCCCGGATTCGATTCCCAGGGGGTATGCGGGAATCGCATTGACATGAAACGGAGACCGCGCGACAGATGGGCAAACAAAGAATCCTGGTTGTTGACGACGATGTCGTTCTCTTGGAGATTCTCCAGAACGTGATCACCAACCAGATGTCTTTAGAGTGCGATCTGGCCACCAACGGGCGGTTGGCGTTGGAGGCGTGCGACAAGAATCACTATGATCTTGTGATTACTGACGCCCGAATGCCTGAGATGAATGGATTGGAACTTCTTGCTGCGCTAAAGGAGCGCTATCCCAAACTTGATGTCATCGTCATGACGGGTTTTACAAATGAATTCTCGTATATCGAGGTGATTCGCGCCGGCGCCAGCGACTACCTTTCGAAACCGTTGGGTATCCACGAAATCGAAGCGAAAATAAGCCGGGTATTGCGCGAGCGAACGGTCATGAAAGACCTCATGGAACACAACCAGCGCTTGCAGGAAGACGCACGGCGCTGGGTTGAGGAAGCGGGGCCAACGACTCACGCCCCTGGCCGGGAACGCGGGGCCACGGCAGTGTCCTTTGACCTTCTGATGGTAGTCGATGTCGAAGGACGGATTCGTGAATGCAATGGGAAGGTCAGCCGCATTTGGGGTTTGGGGCCGGACCAGAGCATCTTCGACCGTATCGACCCTGAGGACGCCGCCGCCGTGCGCAGCGCGTTCAGGACTTCCAGCGCCGGTAATCCCGCGTCCGTACGCGCATAGTTCGTCGGCGACGAAGGAACGAAATCCTACGAACTGTCGTGCGTACCCCTCGACGGGAGGGAAGAAACACCCCTTATTCACCTCGTTGCGCGCGATGAATCGGCTCGTCTGGCCCTCGAGAAGCGCTTCTACGAAGAAAGAGACCGTCTCAATACGGTCTACAATAGCAAACCGGACGCGCTACTCATCGTGGAACAGGACTTCACCATATCCTACATGAACGCTCCCGCAACGGAGCTGCTTTCCGGCATGGGAGTCTCCGAAGGCGATCGGTACAGCGCAGGGATGTTTCATGAGCGGCGCCAAAGCGAAACCTGCATCGTCGCGCGGACCTTTGACCTCGGAGAACCCTTGTCCGCCACGGCTACCGGGGTAAATCGCTATGGGGAGCTCATATTCTGGGAAGAGCGCACCATACCTATCATGGAGAACGGTAAGGTCGCGCGTGTCATGCATGTCCTTCGGGACATCACGGAATTGCGCGAAGTCGAAGCGGAACTGCGAATGCTCAGCGTGAAAGACACACTGACCGACCTCTACAACCGCCGGCACTTTTGTGAAGTCCTGGAACGCGAAATGCACCGCGCCCAACGCCAACGATCCGCACTGTGCCTCATGCTGCTGGACGTGGACGGGTTCAAGGAGTACAACGACCAGCACGGCCACGTTGCGGGTGACGAGATCCTTATTCAGCTCGGGGAGATGCTTAAGGACTGCATTCGTGAGCATGTAGACTCCGCGTGCCGGCTCGGGGGCGACGAGTTCACGGTGGTGCTCCCCCAGACTTCCATCGAACAGGCCACCCATGTCGCCCAACGTCTACGCGAGAAATTCCAGCCTCTCAAGGAAAAGGGGCTTACCTTGAGCATCGGTGTTGCGTCGTACAACGATGAAACACGAGTGGAAGATTTCGTGAATCGCGCCGACAAAGCCATGTACGACGTGAAGCACTTCGGAAAAGACGCCATCAAGGTCGTCTGATGGGCGCGTACGGTTTCCAGCGACCGGGAGCAAAAAAAAAGAGGCGAGTGCCTGGCAGCGGGGGAACTGCCGTGCGAGCACTCGCCGGTGGTGGGAACCAGTCATTGCTGACTGTACCCGAAGGGGAAGCCTGGGGGAAGGACTCCCCTTCGTCAATCTATTATAACACAATTAATCGAAAT
>JACRLJ010000170.1 GCA_016215105.1 Candidatus Hydrogenedentota bacterium | reverse complement strand
CGGAGGCAAACCCCATGACACCCATGGTGTCCGTGATATCCACCAGAGGCATCCACATGGTGATCGTGTGGTCGGTTTCGAGCGGCCAGTAATGCTGATCCTGGTGCCACGGCGTGTGGCCACCACCCCCTTCTTTGAATAGCGCCTGGTCGTGGTAGAGGCGCACCCCGGAAACGCCCATGAGCTCGGCAGCGATTTGCGCAAATCGTCTAGCCAGGACGAAGGGCTTCACGCGCGCTTCGTGCGTCCACAGGTTGGTGATCTGAAGGAAGGCCTTGCCGTAGGTGTCGCGTTCGGAGAGTGGACGGCGTTCCGTGCTGTACTTTGTGACTGCGTCCACGATCTTCGGGCGCCAGAGGTCCATTTCGCGTCGCGGACACACCCCACGCAAGAGGATATGACCGTCCCGTTGATAGGCCGCCGTTTGCGCGTCCGACAGCGGATACCGATCATCAAGAGCAGTTGACAGTTCTCGTTCGTTAATCACTCGTACCTCCCTCCGCATCGGGATAGAGTGTAGCATGGCCGAGCGGCGGTCCGCCAAGGCGTAAGTGAAACGCCGCAGGTCCAAAAGAACATGCGCCCCAACGAGTGGGGCGCATGTGAATTGACTTTGTGCAGGTATTGGCTTAGCGCTTGGAGAACTGGAAACGCTTGCGGGCGCCGGGGCGGCCGTATTTCTTGCGTTCGACTTCGCGCGCGTCGCGTGTCAGCATGCCGGCGCGGCGAAGGGAGGGACGAAGCTTCTCGTCCATGAGCACAAGCGCGCGGGCGATACCGAGACGAAGCGCGTCGGCCTGGCCGGCGACACCGCCGCCTTCGCACAGGGCGCGCACGTCGTATTTGCCGGCGTTGCCGGTTACTTCGAAGGGCTGTTCGGCCATCATGACCAACACTTCGCGCTGGAGGTAATCGGCGACGGGTTTACCGTTGACGGTGAACTGGCCATTACCGGGTTTCACGCGGACGCGGGCACTGGCGGTTTTACGGCGTCCGACGGCGACAAATTCACTGCTAGTTGTGACCACGCTACGATTCTCCTACTTTCGGTCCATCGAATGGATGATTGGGTTTTGCGCGACGTGCGGGTGATCGGCTCCGCCATAGACCCGCACGTGGGTGCAAAGGGTCCGGCCGAGACGGTTATGAGGAAGCATGCCCTTTACGGCGAGGTACATGGCGCGCTCGGGGTGTTTAGCGATCATTTCGGAGTAGTTGACTTCGCTTAGCCCGCCGGGATAGCCGGAATGGTGATAGTACATCTTGGTGCTCGCCTTGGAGCCGGTGACACGGGCCTTTTCGGCGTTGATGATGATCACGTGGTCGCCGCAGTCGAGGTAGGGGGTGTATTGGGGCTTGTGTTTGCCGCGCAGGAGCTTAGCGGCTTCCGCGGCGACGCGACCCAACACCTTGCCTTCGGCGTCGATCAGATGCCAGTTTTTTGTAACTTCCCCGTCTTTGGGGACGTAGGTCTTCACGCTCGTCTTCCTCCCATACTCATTCCCTGCGTATCGCATGAGAACGCGCGACTCCTTGTGAGCCGCATTTTCACGAAACCAGTTATACCATTGGCCGGAGAGACTGAACTACCTGGTGGCCCATGGCGGTGTTGCCGGAGCCTCTCTCACACACGTTTCCACTTGCGGGAGCGTAGCTCCTAGTAGAAGGTGACACAAGAGCTTATCAAATGATTGGGGCAATGTCAAACTCGTGTTTAACCCTATCGTGGGGTAGTGGACTCTGTGGACGGGGTGGACATTGTTTAGAAAGCATGAGCCTCTAACCAGCGCTGGATGCGTGTTTGGCGTTTTGCTTGGATTGTGGTTTGATAAAAGTACTTGGAAATCTGTTGACGATGCGTTACACTATTCGTGAACTTGGCATGGCCCGGTGGTGTGGCCGGCCGGGTCTCTTACGTGACTAGGGAGGACGAGACGCAATGAGCCGGGTAAAGGCGCTTTCATTTCTGGTTGCCGCGGGTGTATTTGTCAGCAGCGCGGGATTTGCCGCCGAGGTAAAACCGAAGGCAAAAGCAGAGCAGGATTGGGAGAAGGTGGAAGAGCCCGCGTTGCGGCCCTATAAGTGTCTTTGGAGCGGCATGAAGTCGGTGGTGTACAACACGACGAAGTCGTTCGCACAGGGCAATGAGAAACTCCCGATACTGGGATCGATCGAGGCGTTTCGCGGATTGCGGCGGGGTTCGGTGGATCTTGTGTCAGGGACATACATGGGAATGGCTGGCAGCAAGCCCCGTCCGTACAACGAGTTGGGCCGACCAAATCGCATAATCGAGGATGATCCGTTGCTGCGCAATGTCGCGGATACCGCCCCTTCCGCTTTGCTGACTCCATATCCGGTTCCGCTCTTTGTGGCACAGAAAGGCGTCGATCGTTCGCCTGTGGCGCCGGAGCAGTACAAGCAGAATCTGAAAGAACAAAAGAAAGCCCGGATGGAAAAGGCCCGTCAGCGGGAACTTCGGAAGCATCTCGGAATCACCGAGCAGCCCGAAGGCCGAGGCAATCTTCTTCGCCTTGCGAAATAGGCGTGACGTAATGAATTCCTGGAACCGTCGAGTTCCTGTAATCGGCGGTATTCTGGGTATTTCTCCAGCATCCGCATCGAGCCCAACCCTGTGCTAGAAGGTCCAACGATGCGTTTTTTCTGGGTGCTCTTGGTGTTGGCGTGCTTCGTGGCGTTTTTTGAGTTGGGTCACCGCGACATAGTGACCGACACGGAAGGCATGCGGGCGGCTCCCGCCGCGGAAATGCTGAGATCGGGTGACTTTGTCATTCCCACACTCAATGGTGAGCGATATCTTGCCAAACCTCCCTTGCTCTATTGGACGATAGCCGGCGCGTACAAGCTCACGGGAAGCATAACCGCGCTTACGGCGCGTATCCCGTCGGCGCTAAGCGGGATCTTGCTGGCGTTGGCGGCGTATCTGGTGTTCCGTAGGGAAGCGGGAGAAATGGCCGCGCGGTGGACGGCGTTCACCTTGATCGCGTCGCCCTACGTGTTGGAGCGTATGCGGCTGGCCGAGATCGACATCCCGCTGACGCTGATGACTTTTCTGGCGATGGTTGGGTTGCGCTATGCGTGCCTTGCGAAGACGCTCCTCCGAAGCGCTACGCTGACGTTGGCGGCGGGGGCCGCGTTGGGGGCGGCGGTGCTGCTGAAGGGGCCCGTGCCGTTGCTGTTCGTGACGGCGGCGGCGGTGGGGCACGTGATTCTTGAGGGCCCTGAGCATGGGCGGGCCATTCGGTTGGCGGTGATCTGGAGCGTCGTTGCGGGCGCCGTTGCGTTTGTCTACATGTTCTATCCGCTACCTGTCCCGATTCCGTTGTTGCTGGTGTGCGGGGTGTGGATTTACTGCGCGTGGCGTTACGGCGGGGGCCGCCTGAAGACCGGGGTAATTCTGGGGATAACGATTGTTCTGGGCATCGCGATCGCGGCCCCATGGGGCGCGGCCGTTCTTCATCGCGTGGGTTGGGAGAGGGTTCAGGAATTGTTCCGGGGCGAAGTGGTTGAACGGACCTACGTGGCGTCGCGGATCAACGCCGGCGATCCGCTGTACTATTTTTATGGACTTCCGTTGGCGCTGGCTCCGTGGGGGTTGCTGCTTCCGATGCATGCGTCGCGGCTCGAATGGCGGCATCGGCCGGGCGTGTACCGGTTCTGCGTTCTTACCGGCTGGTTGAGCATAACGATTTTCTCAATGATTGCGGGCAAGGAGTACAAGTACGTGCTGCCCGCCGTTCCGTTCTTGCTGCTGGCCACGGGGTGTCACCTTAGCGCTCTGAACCTGTCGTTGCGCGAACGTTGGGTGGCTATTTGGCTGCGCGCGCTTCCGTATCTTCTGCCGTTGGCGGCGACGGTGGGCGCGGTGTTGATCACGCGGCGCCAGCCCTTTCCAAGTTTGTGGATAAGCGTGTGGGGGATGGCGCTTGCGATGGTAGTCGCGTTGCTGTACCGCCGCTACAGCCGGCGTCTGGACTTGTCGCGCATCGCGTTCATGGGACTGATGGCGGTCATGATTTGGCAGTTGAGCCGGTGCTATCTGTACACCGGCGAGAAGTCGCCGAAGGCGCTTGGTGAAGAGTGCCGGTTGTTGATTGAGAACGGGTATACGGTGGAATCGGCCAAAGTGTATCCGGGGCTGGCGTTCTATGCGGCCACGACGATCCCGGTCGAGCAAAACCCTGAGCGCGTTCAGCTCAATTTAGCCGGTCCGGAACCGTACTATTACGTCGCGGCGCAGAGCGTGCTTGCGCCGTTGATTTCGACGGGGGATTCGAACCTCATACGATACCGATCACGTCCGTTTACCGGGAACAAGCTGGTGCTCATAGGGAACCGTCCGTTGCCGGATTTTTCGTTGAAGGCGGCAACGCGCTGAGGTCGGGGCGCAACCACGAGAGATTTGAGATCTCAGATCTCAGATTTCAAAACGTGTAATTACGAACGCGAGTCCGCATTCTCGACATTCATAGTCACATTTATATTCGAAGTGCAACACCTGGCTCGGGCCGGGGCAAGTGACTGTGCTATACTGAAAATCGAGCAGGCTGGGCGGCCGCGGCGCGCTTCGGGCGCGTCGAGGAAAGTCCGAGCTCCACAGGGCAAGGCGCTTCGTAACGCGAAGGCGGGGCAACCCGACGGAAAGTGGCACAGAAAACAACAGCCTACGTCTCTTTCGGGAGGCCGGCAATGGTGAAAAGGTGCGGTAAGAGCGCACCAGCGGTCTGGTGACAGATCGGCTACGCTAAACCCCGCCTGGAGCAATCCCAAATAGGGGAACTATGGAGTGGCCCGCTCCGTTCCCGGGTTGGGAGCTAGAGGCGCGCGGCGACGCGCGTCCCAGAGGAATGGCCGCCTCGGGGTTTCGACCCTCAGACAGAACTCGGCTTATAGGCCTGCTCGACTTTGTGCGCCGCGGCGGGGAACGTCTCCGCCGCGGCGCGCCTACAAAGCGCTTTCGGGGATTCGGAGTTCAACTCCACGAGGAACACGAGATAATCAGTAGGCGCCGGATGTGTAGAACGATTGGGCTGAACCTGGACGAGCCGGATATTGGCCAAAGGTGAACGTTTGTGGGAGGGGTTGTCATGGGGTATTGCCATGCGGGGCGAGCAGTTCTAAACACACGGTGCGGTTTTCTCCACCTGGGGTACTTGGTATCGGCGTTTCCGGTGCTCTCGGTGTTACTGGCCGCAGGGGCGTTCGCGGAAGATTCTGCACCCCAGACGGGCGCTGAGAACAGCGCACGCTACGCATTCCAAGGTACCGTCTACGACGACCGAGGGTTGCCCGTCCCTGGAACGGCGGTCGCGATCACACGGGTAAGTTGGGGGCCGTATTCCGCCGACATCTGCGGGGAAGCGAATCAAGAAACCATTTCCGATGCGGCGGGGCGTTTCCGATTTGGCAATCTCTTGCCGGGCGGCTACGACGTTGTAGCATATACGGGTGACCGCGCGGGTTACGGGGCCCACTTTCTATCTCCTCCCGGAGCCCCAATACAGCGTTCCGGCGCCGACAATGAGTGCGATGTTTGGCTCAAACCGTTCGGCTCCATCAGCGGAACGATTCGTACCACGGCTGGCGAGCCGCTTTCGGGCGCAAGAGTCGGCCTCGCGCAAACCCAGGAAGAAGTTGGCCCTGAGTCCGGGAAGGCCCGCATTGTGTTTGCGGCGCCGCTGTACACCGTGACAGAAAAGGATGGCGTCTTTACGCTACGCTACATCGTTGGAAGGAAACTTAGGCTCTACGCCTACTATCCAGGTTGTAGTGTGGGGATGTCGGACTGGGTGAGTCCGGGGACAACCGACGCCAAAATCGAGATCGGCAACGGCGGCGGCATCACGGGGCAACTTGTGGACGGTGAAACGGGCAAGCCCCTCCCGGATACGCCGATCGTGACCATGGCGCCAGCGCGAGAGCACCATGGAATGACCGTCGATACGCACACGACCAGAACGGACAAGGACGGCTATTTCAGTTTTGAGAACTTAATGCCTGGCACGCACGAACTCCGAATTCCCAACGCGCATCCGATTCGAACCGCCGCGCCACTGGGCGCGGTGGTCGTCAACGAAGGCGAGAATGCCGTTGCGAATCTCCGCACAATTCCCGCTCCGACTGGCGCCGTCTCGGGCCGTGTGTACGACGGTGATACAGGGAAAGGAGTGGGAGGGGTCACCGTCGGAATTCCACTTCCCGTAGATCGGTACGCCGTGACGAACGCCGACGGACGGTACGTACTGAGCGCTCTCGAGTCCAAAGTTCAGCAGGTCCGCTATTACTCGCCCCCGGGGTATCCGGAGGCGCCGATGGACGGTGTTCGTGTTCAAGTGCGCGCCGACGAGATAGTGCAGAACGTCGACTTTGTGCTCCACGCCGGACGGCGGATTTTCGGACAACTCATTGCTCCCGACGGAAAACCCTATTCTGAAGGCTCTGTAACCGGCTATGCCGCGGACCAGAGGGTTAGTAGCGTAGGACGATCTAATCCAGGAGTCGTATATGTAAACAAGGAGGGACAGTTCGTCTTGGCGGGGTTTCAACCCGGCGAACGCATCCGGCTAAGCGCCCATCGAGGTGAACATTTCATCGTAGAGGAAGACAAGACGCTGATCCAAGGCGGACCGGCGGAAGTCGTGCTCCCGGAAACCGGAGACCTGACTGACGTGAAAGTCACGCTGCAAGCCTATTCGGTTATTCACGGAATTGTGCTGGACGCCAACGGAACCCCGGTCGCCGGTGCTACGGTTTCGGCTACAGTCCCGCCTTTTCAGACGCCTCCGACTCCAGTCAAATCGCGCGAGAAGGGCGAATTTGGATTTGGAAAACTCCCCGGAGGACATTACGTCTTGCGGGCGAGCGCGCAGGGAAAGACGACGCCACTTCAGCATGCTGCGGTAGTAGGCCTTCGCTGGGGCGAGTACCGTGATCGCGTCGTGGTGTACATCGAGCCGCCGGCGAACGTTGCGACCGCGTTCCTTCCACCGCAGCAGCCGCTGTCTCCTCCGTATGTTCCTCTAGCGCCGCTATCGGCTCCCGTATCCGCAGTTGCCGCGGCGCCCAAGCCGGTCGAACAACCGAAAAATGATGACGGGAAAACGATTTCGGGACGTGTTACCGATTCGCAGGGTAAGCCCCTCTACAACATGGACGTGATCGTGGATTCTCCACAGCCGAACCAAGTACTTCTAAACGCCAATACCGATCCCGACGGACGCTATTCCATCACAGGTGTTCCGGAAGGTAGCTATAACGTTGTCATATCGAGTCACGAATTCGAGTATTCCGCAAAGGAAAAAGTTCCCGCGGGTTCGGCGAATGTAGACTTTCGGTTAGTTCGGCGCGGCGAAAACATTAAGATTCGGGGGACGGTAATTGACGCCGTCACTAAGAAGCCCATCACGGATTTTGACGCCGGCTTGGCCAGTCCCGATGCCCGCGATCCTGCCAAGCGAATGTCGGCCACGCGGTGGATTCGCATGCAAAGTCCGCAAGGAATTCTTGAGCTGGCCGAGGTGAACTACATCCTGGGCGTTCGCGCCACGGGATATGCCTCTCAGTTCATCGAGTTGTCGGAGAAGTCGCTTACGAGTCTCACCGTAGCCCTCGAGCCGGAGCATATCATCGAAGGACGCGTACTCAACTCCGCTGGCGCACCCGTCGCCGACGCGATAATTCATTCCACCCGCCACAGAACGAGTCCTGAGAGAATTATATGGATTGCTGCAACTCCTAGCGGAATCGCGCGCAGCGATGCTCAGGGCCGTTTCAGAATGGTCAACTTGGGCAGCGCCGATCTGCTAGTAGCAGCGTCTCACCCGGATTATGCATGCACCGTCGCCACGCTGCGTCCCAGTCTGATGGTCGCGAACGCGCCAGATGTCGCACCATCGACATCAGATATCGTGATGTCGAACGGGTGCGGGGTAACGGGGGTGATTCGGGAAAACGGGAAAGCGCTCGCGGGCGAGAACGTGATTCTTGCCAGCGCCAAATTGCGGATCAATCAATCAAGAAAGCAGCCTGCGGACCCAGACCCGATGGCCGGTCCGTTCGGCCCGGTCGAGACGACCACCCGTACGAACGCGTCTGGACAATTTGCATTTCAGTCGTTTCCAGTTGGCGACGCGCATCTCGAATGGGCGCGGCTCGAGCCCGGCCCGGGTCCGCAGCGCGCTCTGCGTTTGTTCAGGGACTTGAAGCTGGAAGAGGGCAGAACGTTCAAGGTCGACCTCGACGTGCCGACCGAGTTCACAGCCCTTGAAGGACGCACCGCGATCAAGGGTGAACCAATAGACGGATATGTTGAGGTGACCGTCACGCGGGATGGCGGCGACTATTCCACCTCGACTCGCGCGGGCAAGGATGGACGCTATGGGTTCTCGAAACTTCCGTCTGGGAAGGCGACGCTCAAAGTTTCCGCCAGGACCAAGGCCGCCCAGCACGCGGTTCAGAGAGCGGAGGTAGACCTTCGGCCTCGTGAGGTCGCCAAGAAGGACATCAACTTCGACATGGCGCCCCTGACGTACACGCTGTCTGGCGCGCGAGACAGCGAAACGGTCTTGGTCGTTTTCCTGCCTGGAAGTACAACGACTACGCTCGACAATTCCGACTACCTGGAAGAACTCGAGGACCTAGTCGATAACGGGGGGCTATCGACGCGTCCGGATCCCAAGACCCCGTGGACTGGCGAAATCACGCCGGGAACCTATACGGTGATCGTGTTGGCATGGCCGCGCGAAACCAAGATTCCGGAAATGGGAAAAAGCCGATCGAGCACAAAGACAGTAGAGATAGAAATTGATAAGAACAACAGTGTCGAGTTGACGCTGCCGTAGCGCCAGAGCGCGCCCGACCGTGACAACGCGCGTTTATTTGTGCGCACCGTTGGACAGGAGCAGGAGGAGGGTGGTGGGTTTGTCGAAGGGACCGGCTTCGATGGTGGGGCCGGGTTTTGTGGTAAGGGGCAAGGGTTGGGAATTCTGGCCTTCCTGGTCTAGCTGGGTCGCTTGGAGGCGGGTTGGGTCGATGTCGGGGGCGAGGTCGCGGGTGGGGAGAGTGATGGGTCTTGGCGAGGGGCCTAGCCAGGCGCGAATTTCGTTGGGGGATGAGCGGCGAAGGGCTACGTCAGTGCCGAATACGTCGGAGTAGTAGAAGTCTTTGGAACGCACAATCGTCACCGTCGCGCCGTTATTGAGTACTCGGGAGAGTTCAATTCCAGGGGCTGTGCCCACAAAACCGCTTGCCGGGAGAACCACGCCGGCGTGCCCGGGAATTGTCGTCTGTGCGCTGCCGAAGTGGACAACGATTTCGGCGCCGTTGGAGAAGCGCGTACGCTGGAGCGCGTGGTCGGGTGAGAGGAATTCGTGACTGATCATCTCGGTTCCGGCGGTGGCTTCGTGCCAGTGACTGGTGGTCCAGTACGCGCGCAGCAGGAGCTCGCGGCGGTTATTCCAATCGTCTTGCCAAAACATGGGGATGGTGGCGTAGAGCAGGTTGTACAATTCCTTCTTGGCCGTGATTTCAGGGGCGGCCTGCTGCAGCCATAGGTTGGTGTCTCCCCAGTACCATGTGGTGATCACGCAATCGTGGAATACCAGTTCCCATAGCGGCGCGCGCCAACGGTGGCCAATGTCCCATTTCTCGTACGTCGCCCAGTCGACCAGCGGGTAGACGGGGATGTTCTCGAACTTCTCGTCCTTCGATTTGGGTTTGACGAGGTGTCCGGCGGGCCAGAACCAGTAGTAGCCGCTCATCATGCCCTCGAAATAGGACACGTGCGGCACGGCCCACCATTTTCCGTGTTCTCCGCCTACGACGAGGCCGCGAGAACCGACGTAAGCAAGTACCTGCTCGCCGAGTTCGCGTTTGGCGCGGCGGGTGACCGGGTGAACCGGGTCGAAGCACTCGTAGAGACCTTCGGCGGTGGTCACGTCGATAAAGCGGGCGGTATAGGGTTGCTGCGCGAGTATGCGCGGAATGTCGGCTTGCGCGGCGGGCATCCAGCGCGCTGGGCAGCGTTTGTAGTACTTCAGCCCGTCCAACGCAATCCAGCCGAGGATACGGTTCCCTTGGGCATCGAGCGGCGCGTTGTCGGGCATGCGGTCGTGCTGGAAATCGAGCGCGCCGCCTTCGGCCAGTTGGAGCGCGTCGGTGTAGTTGTCGTACTGGCCGGACAGGTAGCCCAGTTGATCGATTGCGCGGAGTGTTTCGGCAGATGGTTTGCCCCGGTCCCCGCTCTGGACCAGCGCGCGCTCGACACCGCCGGCCTTGAGTTGGGTAACGTAGGACTCCATGTCACCGGCGCCCCAGACATCGGCGGCCCCGTACAGGCGTTTTACACGCGGGTTCTTCTTGGCCTTCTCTTCGAGCGTCACGAGTAGACCGTGTTCCTTGGCATAGGCGCGGTAGTCTTTGGCTAGGGCGACATAGCCCCCTTCGACAGTGAAGTGGTATCGCATACTGCGGGGGTAAGCGGCTTTCCGCATCGAACCCAGCCAGACGATGCGGGGCACTGCGAGCGCCCGGCCGTCCATGCGGCAGGACTCGAATGCGAGATCGGCGTCCTCGGGGCTTTCCAAGATCAGCGAGTAACCGAAGCCTTTCGCGAGGTCACAAATGCCTACCCACGGCATGTCGAGTCCGCACACGGCCTGGTAGGGCTTGGGAAAGGGTGCGGTATCGAGCGGGTAGAGATGACCGTTGCAGTAGTCGGCCATGGCGGCGACGCCGTCGGGTGTTTCGAGCGCGAAGCATTCGAGAAAGGGCGCGGCGCCGAGTGGGGCCTCGGGGTCGCGCGGGGTCGCGACGATAGTAAGGTCGGGCGCGTCGTCCGGCAGTGTCAGCGCCACCTCGAACGTGTTGGGACGACCGTTGGTCTCGCCGCAGTCTGTCTCGAAGGACATGCCGCAGTGGTCGTCGCGGCGCTTCACCGATCGAAACACCGCGATGGCGGGCGGGGGTGGTGGTGGTACGGCTCCGGTGTTGCCGGCTAACGCAGCCCAGTCATAGGTGGAAGGGTTGGCGTGCCGACGGGTTGGCGGGAAGTAGAGTTGTCCCTGGCGATCACCGGTTGCGTCGGAATCGTTGATACCGATGGCGAAACGGAATCGAGTACCGGGCCCTGGTCTATCTGCGGCGGGAAAGTTTGTCCAAGGCGCGGCGAGTTCGACTACATAGGCGCCTGTCTCCGGACGAACCGCCATGACGACCTTGATGGCGGGGCCTGAAACCTTTGCCGGGCCCGGGGAAGCCGGATTCAGTTCGAGCGGTACCAGCGTGTCGCCGACCCAAAACTCGAGCGAATCCCGTTGCCACCAAATGCCTTCCCATGGGCCAAACTCGAGCACATCGTCACGAACACGCGCGGCGACATAGAGGTTCAAATCATCCCACGCGAGCCAGATGGATGCAGAACAATCCTTTTCGCTATCAATCTGCTTCGAGTCCGCCGTCATTTTGTACGTGAGGCTGATGAGTGGCGGTTCCGGCCATTCGGATATGGTTCCGTCTATCGAGGGAGCTCCAGCGGCGCGGGGGATAGCGGCATCGTACGCGGATCGGGTGGGCTGCCGCCAAACACGTCCATTACGTTTGTCCGCGACATAAATCGAGCCGCTCTGCGGCGCAACGCCGACCTGGATATGGGTATTCTCAACGAGTACCAGGGGGCTGGACGACTTTGATTCCGCGCTGGCGGAGCGAACGCCAGACAGTAGCGCGAAAAATGCCAGTTCGACGGTGAAGAGCAGCACGCGTCGAGGAGTAAGCATTGTGGCGTCCCCATTCGTTATCAGCAGGCGGAAAGGCGGCAACGGGCCATGGACCGGCATAGTGTACATGGGTCATGATCGCGATCAAAGCGTCGTCCCTATGATTCTCGGGAGATCGCGGCATGGAAACGGCGGAGGAGAATGTGTTGCGTAAGGCCGAGGAGGATGAGGCCGAGGGAGAACAGGAGGGCGGTTCGGATGTCTACTCGCAGAGAGGAATCTCGCCAGGTGGAGTCCAGGAGAAGTGTAAGGTAGCTCAGGAGAGACAGGCCGGTGACGAACCACACGAGACTTATGCGGAGGCGTAGCGCGGCGCCGCCGATCAGCAGGAAATAAATGGGAAGAAGCGCGCTTTGGGGGCCGCCACCTCGCATGAGAAGTAGCGTTAGTAGCAGGACGTCGGCGCCTGTCCATACGAAGATGATCGGGGTCCATCGGGTGCGGGAGTAGAGGCGTTGCGAGATCGCGGCGCACGCCCCCCAGATGGCGACCAGGAGCGTTACGAAGCGGTTGTAGTCTCCGCCTTCGCCGGGAACTCCGGAGGCCTGGAGGGTGAGGTGAACGAGATAGAAAAAAGTGAGAGCGGCTAGCGTCGCCGCCATAGCAGGCCGCAGCCGCGCCCAGCGGTCCACGCGAGCGAGTAGACCTGGGGGGCGCGCGGATATTGGTTCTTCTCGAAGAAAACACAGCAAGTCGTCGGCAAGCGCGGCGGCAGTCAGGTAGCGCCTACGCGGGTCTTTCTCCATACATTTCAGGCAAATCGTCTCGATATTGCGCGGTACGGCGGGATTTAGACTGCGGGGGGACGCGGGTTCTTGAGAGATAACCTGCGCGACGATCTCGAGCGGCGATTCGGCATCGAAAGGCGGCCGGCCGGTCAATAGTTCGTACAGGATCGCGCCCAGACCGTAAATGTCTGCCGCGGGGCCTACGCCTTTTCTGCCTTCGGCCTGTTCCGGCGCCATGTAGTTAGGCGTTCCGACCAGCGTGCCGGTCATAGTGTGAGAGACGCTGCTATTGATTCGTTTCGCCAGGCCAAAGTCGGTGACTTTGGGCTGGCCGTCACGGGTCAAGAGGACGTTGCTCGGTTTGAGGTCGCGGTGAATGATGCCTCTTTCATGGGCGGCTTGAATGGCGCGCGCGATCTTCTCGGTTGTCTCGGCGGCCTCGTGCGGGTGCAGGGGGTTTCGGTTGAGTTTGTGGAAGAGATCGCCGCCTTCGAGAAACTCGAGCGAGAAGTATGGGCAGCCGTCCTGTTGGCCTACGTCGTAGATTTCGACGACGTGGGGATGGTGTAGTTGCGCGACCAACTCGGCCTCGATCCGGAAGCGGGCCAATTCCGATTCGCTGGCATAGGGACCGGCCCCAATGACCTTGAGGGCCACGGTTCGTTGGAGGATCTTGTGTCTGGCCTTGTATACGACACCCATGCCACCGCGCCCCAGCACTTGAAGGAGGTCATAGCCAGGGATTGAGGGAAATCCCGAAGTCGGCGCCACGTTGTCCGTGTCTTGAGTGGGCACGGTATCGAGCGCAGCGAAATCAAACGGGTTGACCGCTGGGACCGTCTTGGGTGTTTCGGGAGGATCCATAGCGTCTTTCCGATTGCCAAGCGGAATCTCACGCCGGCGCATTCAGAATCGGGCCACTTCACACGGCAAGAAACACGAATAGGGCCTAATATCGCTCCATCACGCATCCGTGACGACTTCAAGCTTATACCCCCCCCGGAATCCGGTTCAAAGAGCGGGGGTAGGCGAGGCCCTGGCGTGAGGCGGTCATGCGGTGACACAAGCGTCTTGGGTAAGCGACGTTTCGGCGCGCACTTGGCGGAATCCGGCGTTTTGCGCCGGTGGGCGTTACCGTGGCCACGGGAATCGTGTAAATGGGGTAAAATGTAGGTACGGAAGAATAGCGCCTGGGTCATACGTCTGCGGTGTTTTGGTCACGTGGAGATGACCATGACTCCTGACCGTAATGGTGTGCGGCGTGGCGCACTCAGGCGCCGGAGTGCTCTCGATGTTTCTGCCGCTTTTCCCGCTGGAATTGGTTGTCTTTCCGGGGGAGGATCTGCACCTTCATATCTTCGAGCCACGGTATAAGCAGTTGATAGGGGACTGCAAGCGGCACGCGACGACGTTTGGAATTCCGGCGGTGTACGAGGAGAGGCTGACCATTCACGGCACGGAGATGGAATTGGTAGAGATCCGGACGGTCTATCCGAATGGAGAACTGGATATCGTGACCCGTGGTCTTCACGTCTTCCGAATCGACTCGTTCATACGGGACATTCCCGACAAGCTCTATTCGGGCGGTAATGTTACGTTGCTTGTCAATGACGCTTCAGACCATGATGAGATCAAGACGGAACTCACGAGACAGTACGCTCAGTTACATGACTTGCTACAAACTGGCCGGCAACTGGAGAAGCCGCCTCCGGAGAATCTCTCGTTCCGAATCGCCCAGGAAGTGGGGATGAGAATTGAAGAGAAACTGCTTCTGCTGGGGATGGCAAGGGAGTCGGACCGGCAAAGGTTAATCATTGAGCATCTACGCAAGGCTATCCCCATAATCCGGGCAGCGGAAGAGACGAAGAAGCGGCTTTCCGGCAATGGGCATTTCAGGAAGCCGCCCGAGATCGTCTTGTGACCGGCTGCGCGTTGCGGGACGGCGCAGGCACTGATAGACTCACGGGGGCGGAGAAGTGACAACGGAGGCGCGATATGGCTCGTGGCACGATACGAAAACCGGCAGTAGCCGGGCGGTTCTATCCGAGCGATCCAGTCGAATTGCAGGAAATGGTGGATCGTTACATTAAGCAGGCGGAAGTGACGGCGGCGCCGGACCGCGCAGCTTGCATTGTGGCTCCGCACGCGGGCTACGTTTATTCCGGGCCCACCGCGGGCTTTGTCTACGCTCGTATTCTCGGCAAACAGCCGGGCCGGGTGATTCTCTTGGGGTGTTCGCACCGCTATCCGATTGAGACAGCGTCGGTGTTCACGCGGGGCGCATTTGAAACGCCCGTGGGGTGTTTTCCCGTTGACGAGGAATTCGCCGACCGCATTGCGGAAGAAACTGAATCTACGACAGTGGAACCGCACCTGCTGGAGCACGCGCTTGAGGTGCAGCTTCCGTTCCTCAAGGCGGCGGTTGGCGAAGTCCCCATCGTGCCGATATTGTTCGGGTCGCCGCCGGGCCGTTGGCACGCGGAAATTGGCCAGCGGATCGCCTCGATGGTTGGGGATGATGACCTAGTCATCGCGTCGACAGACTTGTCTCATTACATGACCGAAGAACAGGCGCATCGCAAGGATAAACAATCCATCGATGCGCTCTTGTCGAAAGATTGGGCGGTCTACACCAGTGGCGTGGCGACGGGCGCGTGTTCGATGTGCGGGTCGCCGGCGGTGGTGGCGGCGATGGCGTATGCGCTGGCGCGGGGCGCTGAGGAGTGGACTTTGCTTGATTACCGTACGAGCGCCGATGCGTCGGGAGACCATGAACGCGTGGTGGGCTATGCCGCGGTAACGATGGAACACCCCGCATGAAGGTTCGCGATGTTTGCGCGGCGTTGGAACAACTGGCTCCGTCCGCGCTTGCCTATGACTGGGATCGGAGCGGCCTGAATATCGGCGAGATGGGGGCGGATGTTTCGACGGTGTTGATCGCGCTGGACGTGACGGCGGGGGCGTTGGGGGCAGCGAAACGCGCCAAGGCGCAGATGATCGTTTCCCACCACCCTGTGGTTTGGAACCCGCTGAAAACGCTTCGGACCGACGATCCGCATACGCGGTTGTGCCTGGACCTGGCGCACGCCGGAATTGCGTGCTATTCGGCGCACACGAATCTTGATGTCGTGCCGAAAGGCGTGAATGATGCTATCGCGGAGCGGCTGGGTCTGAAGAAGATTTGCCCGTTGTTTGCGACACCAGCCGCAACCCAGGTCAAGCTGGTAACCTTCGTACCGGCGTCGCATTTGGCGCAGGTGCGTGACGCGGTGTGCCGGGCGGGGGCGGGCGTGATTGGGGCGTATACGCATTGCACTTTTAGCGCGCCGGGGATGGGCACGTTTCTGCCGGGCGGCAAGGCGAAACCGTTTTCCGGTAAGCGGAATAGGGTGAACGAAGAGCCGGAGCTACGTTTCGAGACGCTTGTTCCGCGGGCGCGCTTGCAGGGCGTGGTGGAGGCGCTACGGGCCGCGCATCCCTACGAGGAAGTGGCGTATGACCTGGTGCGTCTGGACAATCTCGATTCATCGGTTGGGCTTGGCGCGCGAGGCGAGTTGGAGAAGGCGATGACGCTGGATGCGCTGACGAAGTTGATACGGAAGAAACTTGAGCTCGCGTACGTCCGGGTGGTGGGAAGTGTCCGAGGCAAGGTGATACGGGTAGCTGTGCTGGGCGGTTCGGGGGGATCGGAAGTGGAGAACGTTCCATCGGATATCGACGTGTACGTTACGGGAGACGTCCGGCATCACGACGCGCTCAATGCGCTCGAACGCGGACTTGCGGTGGTTGACGCGGGCCATGCGGGCATGGAGAAATGGGTGCTGCCGGCGTTACGGGACTACCTGAGACCAAGGCTGAGCGGAGTCAGGGTCATTGTCTACAACGAACCCGATCCGTTTCGAGTGGTTACGAGATGATCGAGGGAGCCACCGAAGTCATATTCGAGACGACCTCGCCGGAGCAAACCGAGGCCGCCGGGGCGCGGTTGGCGGCGTTATTGCTGCCGGGGACGGTCGTCGCGCTTCGGGGCGGCTTGGCGACGGGCAAGACGTGTTTGGTGCGCGGTATGGCGTCGTTTTTCGCCAAAGGCGCCGCGATACACAGTCCAACGTTTACGCTGGTCAATGAGTACGGCGCCGAGCACAAGCTTTATCATCTGGATCTGTACCGGTTGAGCAGCATACTGGAAGTGGCGGACCTGGGGTACGAGGAACTGTTCGAGCCGGATGGCGTGTGCGCTGTGGAGTGGGCGGAGCGGGCAGAGGAGTTGTTGCCGGCGCGGCGGTTGGACGTATTCCTGGAGCATGCGGGCGAGGACCGGCGGCGGCTCACGTTTCGGGATTGCGGTGTGATGCCTGACGGGTGGCAGGAACGGCTCAGAGACGCGGTTTAGTGAGATGCCTGTGTCTGCCGCTACTTACCTATTCTTCGCAGTTCAGTCAGTAGCTCCCGGGTGGTCTGGTAGCGCTGTTCGGGTTTTTTCTGGACGCATTTCATGACGATCGCGTCAAGTTCCGGTGGAATGTTTTCCGCATCGGCGCTGGGGGGAGGGGGAATCTCCTGGATCTGGCGTTCGAGAACGTTTCCGTCGCGAAAGACGGTCTTTCCCGTGAGCGCTTCGTGAAGGACCAGGCCGAGCGAGTAAATGTCGCTGCGGGCATCGGCGTCCTTACCGAGTACTTGTTCGGGAGACATATAGCTGGGCGTGCCCATGATCGTGCCGGCTTGGGTGATGCGGGCATCCTCGGCTTTGGCCAGTCCAAAGTCGGTCAGTTTCACGAGGCCGCCTTTTCCGAGGAGGATATTGTCCGGCTTGATGTCACGGTGAGTGATCCCGGCTTCATGAATGGCGTTCAGCGCGGAACACGCCTGGCAGATGATGTTAATGGCTTCGCGCGGGTCGAGCTTGCCCTTCTTCTGGGTGTAGTGGTGGAGATTGGGGCCGTCGACGAATTCCATCGCGATGTAGGCCTTTCCAACACTCGCGCTAATATCGTAGATGCTGATGATATTGGGGTGGGTAATCTTGGCGGCGGCTTTGGCTTCCCGTATGAAGCGCTGACGAAACTCGTCGGAGTTGTCGATAAGTGACCCCAGGAACTTTAGCGCTACGGGACGGTCAAGCTGGACGTCTTTGGCGAGATACACAACGCCCATACCTCCACGCCCGAGTTCGCGCTCGATGTGGTAGCGTCCGCCCAGGGCGGATTCGACGGTGTTCGCCACTTGGGCTTGGGCCGCGGCGCCGATGCCGCCCACCGGGGACAAAATGGTGCCAGCGGCCTGCTGGGCGCCGCTCTGGGCGGCCCGGATGGAAATTCGCGACTCGATGTCGGACAAACGGCTGGAGATATCTTTGAAATCACGGTTGACGGCGCCGATTTTGTAGAGGAGATCCTGCGACTTCTGGAGTTCGCCGCGCTGTTCGAACGCGAGGGCCAGCATGTAGAAGTACTCGATATTTGCGCTATCGACCCGCTTGCCCGTGAGGTGATTGTCGAGGGTTGCGGCGCAATGGGCGTAGTCGTGCAGCTCGTAGAACGAGCGGCCAAGGAGAGCGCGGGATTGGTCGAACGTTTTGTCGTCCTCCCGAATTCGTTGCAGTACGCGGATAGCCTCCTGGAACTGGGTCGCATGCGCGTAGGCGAGTCCGGCGCGGTAGAACTCGCCGGCCTTCTCGAAGCATTCGGCGGCCCGCACGGCTTCCGACGCACGGGCATACATTTCGCCAGCCCGCAGGTAGTCACCGGCGGCGGCAAAAGACATTCCAGCTTCGCGAAACTTGCTTTGCGACTCGTAATAGCGCCCGGCGATGGCGCTGGCTTCCTTGTCTTTGCCGGCTTTTTTCAAGCACTGCGCGGCTTCCTGGAAATTTCCGGCGAGTACGAAGACTTCACCGGCCCGCGCGAGATTGCCCGATTCGAGGTATAGTTTCGCCGCCACGTCGTAGCGTTTGGCCTGTTCGAACCGCCCGGCAAGCGCCGGGAGGATGCTCTGGCGCTGTTCACCACGAATGTTGGCGCGGCCCGGCGGGCTTTCCAGGAGATCTAGGCAGGAGTTCGCGTGGAGCACCTGAAGGTCCAGTGTGTCTCGCGCATTCTGAAAGTATTCGCAATAGGTGGAAATCGCTGGAAGAAATTGGCCCGCCTTTCCGAAATTGAGCGCGGCATTCGCCAAGTCTCCGCCACGGCTAAAGGCGGCCGCCGCCTCCTTGAACTTTCCGGCTTCGGCGAAGTGGCCACCCGCGGCGGAAAAGTCACCGGCCTTCAGAAGCAATTTGGCGGCTTTTGCCGATTCTCCTGTCTTAGCCAGTTCGTTGGCGGACTCTTTGAGCTTGCCGGCTTTCTTGTAGTATTTGGAGGCTTCCCTGTGTTTATTGATGGAGGCATAGACCTCGCCGAGTTGAGCATAGCTTCTGCCGCGCTTGAGGGACGCGAGCTTGGCCGCGAGGTCTTCCGGAGTACCGTAGGTTTGGGAAACCTCTGGATTCGCCGCTGCGTACGACTTGAGCTCGTCGGCTTCAAGGACGGGGTTCTTCCGCAACATCAGACCCAGTTTCCGGCGGGCGCGCCCGACAAGGCCCATGAGCCACAGCACGAGGAAGATGGTGGCGACAATATCGTAGAGCGGATAGACAAACGAGGGTACCTGCAACTCGACGAGCTGCAGCAGCCATCGCAGGGGGATTTCCAGGTAGTATTGATATTGCTCGAGCATAGCCATGACTCCTCCCGGAAACATCAGCGGGCCGGATTATATCCGATACGCTGATGCGGGATAAATGAGTCCAAATCAAAGCCAGTGTAGTGAGTCATGCTGACGGTGTCTTCCGCTTGGACGCGAATGCCGCGAAGGCCAGGGACAGACACGCTTTTCAAACTGCCGAAAAGCGAGTCAGTCCCCGTTTTTCGCTTGAGCTCGGTGTTCATCTAAGGCGCCTCGATCTTGATTCACTACACTAGTTCCACCGGCTCTTCCAGTGGTTTCTGGCTCGTATCCTACTTTGCCGGGGCATCACCAACCGGCTGGAGGACGTGAACGCCAATGGCGGGAATGCCCAGGGTCAGTTCGCCTCTAGCGACTTGAGCTTCGGACGAGGACGCAGCGTCAACGTAACGAGTTCCATTCAAGGAATCGAGCCCGTGCAGCGTGTAGCGCAGGGGGCCCGAGGGCCATTCATTGACGACAAGAAGCCAAGTCTTTCCATTGACGTTTTTGGCAAGCACTTTGAGTGAACGGTCGACGGAACCGGGGGTATTCGCGAAGGTTATGGCAGGTGAAAGTTTCGCATCCGGGGCGGTAAGTACGGGCTGGAGGTCAGCCAGTTCGCGGGCGAGCTTGAGGAGGTCCCGCCAGAGTTCAGAGTCCTTCTCAATATGCGCCGTACCCCAATAGAGGATGCCTCGCGCGCCGTGGACGATCGCGTCGTACGCCATAAATCGCGACTCCCGGGCATCCGGGCGGCGGCGAATCTTGCGTTGCTCCGGCGTGGCCTCCGGTTGAATATCGCCCCAGCCGAAACCCTGGAGCACCATCCAGACCGGCTTCTTCGGCGCGGCCTGTTGAAAACGGTCCGTGTACGCGCCAACCGAAGATAATGAGGTGTCAATCAGGTCCGTATGCCCTGAGATTCCAGTGGGGACAGGGTAAATGTCACAGCCGACAATATCCGCGGCCTTCGCAAACCCGGCCAACTGTTCGGGCAAATTGCGCGGCGCGTAGTTCATCCAAATGGGGTGTTTCGAGTCCAGTTCCTTAAGGCGCTGGTACCCTTCGACCATGCCTGCCTCCAGCTTTGCGGCAGCCTGGGGCCCAAAGGAGTAGTTGACGCCTGGTTGTGGCTGCTCCTTGCCCAGTTGCTTCCAGATGTCATCGGCGATCTGCTCCGCTTTGACGTAGTTGGCCGTCTGCGTTTCTCTGTCGGCGTCGGCGCGAAGCGTAGAGAGTTTTTCCTTGAGGGCAGGGTCCGTTAGTGCGGCGATTAGTTCACGTTGCTGCTTGGGCTCTTTGCCAATCCGCCACTCTGCGGCGGGGAAATAGCAGTTCCACAGCGCTTCGTCCGGGACTTCCCATGCGATAAGCGCAGGGTGCTGCGCGTATTTGTCGACCATCTCCTTAAGTTTCGCTTCACGATCGGGACGCGCGTCGCTGAAATCAACCCGGTTTCCGGTGTTTATCCACGCGTATAAGCCCGAGGCATGAAGCCGGTCCAGTGCAGCCTGATCTTCTGTTGCGGCTACGATGTTGAATCCTGCGGCGGCGACATCCTTTAGAACCGAATCTTCTTTTGGATTCTCGTAGAGTCCGAGAATGAACGTCCGTTTGCCATCGATTGCCGCAACACCGTCCGGCTGGATGGTGAGGGGCGCGGCAAGAAGAACACTGATGAGGGTGACAGCGACTGACGACATGGTGTTTGCTCCCGAGTGTAGTTTTTCCCATCCGCGACAGGGATGATGAAACACTGTATCAGATTCGCTTGGTAATTCACTAGAAGCGTGGACGGAAGAAGTCGAGCTTATCTGGATAGCCCGGGGCCGCTGGTTTGGACTAGGGTCTTCCAGTACTCGATGTCCTGCTCGCGCTCGGGCAAATAGATCAGGGCGAATCGGCCATCCAGATTCATGCGCATCGTCAGGGCTTCGTCCGAAAGCCGGGCCACGCGGCTCCAGCGATGAAGCAGTTCCTTGGCCCGGGCGAATTCGCCCAATTGCGCTTGGATGGCGGCGAGTTCGTATAAGGCGTCGCCTTCGTCGGGGGCTTGCGCCAAGATGGATTCGTAGCCGTGGCGGAGCACGTCGAGTTGGCCGGCTTGCCAAAGGAGTCCGGCAGTTACGCTCCGATCCTGAGGCCGCGCGCCGGTGGAAGTTTCCTGACTCAGAGTATGCGTGAACCGATTCTCCAAATCGTACGTATCACTATCGTCCTTTATGGCGTCGAGCAAGAGCTGAATCGTCTTGATGTCATCACAGGAATCTTGGCAGGACTTCGCGTACTCCACGGCTTGCTCACGGCGGCCTTGCCGAGCTTCCGCACGCGCCAGCGCGAAGTACGCGTCAGTGGCGGGCTGATTCAGATGGAGCGCTAATTGGGCCAAGTCGCGCGCTTGCGCTCCGTCTCCGCGACTGCGCGCCGCGTCGGATAGGGACAGAACGATTTGTTGCAGGAGCCGTGCGAGATCCGGATCGTTGCAGCGCAACGTCTGTTCGCATAGCGAGTCGAAATCGGGACTGGGAGCCTTGGTGTGGTCAGAAGGGGCTCGCGGGTACATCAGCACGGCTCCCTGAGGTTGAGCGCGAGCGGATAGCCAGGGGTTTGATAGTCCGGCGAAACAGACCGCGTTCCGCGTTGCATTGCTTCGCACGAAGTCCCAGATGGCGAGGCTAGTGAGTTCAGGCCCCGAGGACTTCGCCCCGGATCGCTTGGAGAGCTCGCGAATCAGGAATGGTTGTTCAATAGAGTATTCCTCGAGGCGGGACTCTGGGTCAAACACCGGGTCAAAAATGCTCTTTTCCCGCAGTGACAGCGCAAGCTTTCGCCGAAGACGCCAGTCCAGCATGGCGTCTGTCGAGAAAATCTGAATATCCGTACGGACTCTGTCAATGCGTTGCGCTCCCGAAAGGAATGACGAGAGCTCCGCATTGGCGCAAACCAGGAAACTGTCCTGCGGACAGGCGTCAAGGACGTCCCGCGCGAGGATTGTGGCGTAGGGATGGCGGCGGTTCGGGGTTTCGGAGGCCTGATACGCCACGGCGCAGACCACCAGCACGAGGCCGGTGACATTGGCGATTTGGCGCACGATTAAGCGGCGGCCGGTAAGAGCAGCACTTAGCCCGGCTAACGCGGACGCGATGCAGATTCCTAGCGCCGCCACGACAAGGATCTTCGGCGCGAGGTGGTCTTGCAGACCGTACGCGGCGCCGCGGTGGTTGGTCAGCGCCGGCAGCAAGGGTCCGAAGCAGGTGAAGATAAGGAGACAGACCATTCCGTGGACGCGCGGAGGCCGTCTCAGCAGGTACACCATTCCGAGAAGGGCCAACGACAGCGCAGGATAGGAAAGACTTGCGGACAGTGTTCGAGCGTATCCTCGATCTGGCCAGCCGTTTCCGATGATCGGATGGGGTGTATTTAGCGCGTGGTGGAGGAAAGAGGAAAGCGACTCGCCGCTCATCCACGCCCGGAACCAGGGGCCACTGGCGCCCACGAGGAAGGCGAGTAACGCCGGCGCCAATTGGAAAAGCCTCGGCTGGAAGGCGGCGCCGGGAAGGAGCGCAATGGAGACGAAAACGACGATGAGCAGACCAAAGGACGCGTGGTTTGACGCGGAGAGTCCCGCCAACAACGCGGCGACGGACGCCCAAGCGTTACGGTGGCGTGACGCGTGCGTGCTGGCGAGCAGGAGCGCCGACCCCAGACCGAGGAACACCGTCAGCGTGGCCGGACCTGCGGCGGTGCTTGCCTGGACCACGGGCGCGCTAGCCGCGACAAACAAAGCGCCCAACACCGCGCATACGGATGGTAGCAGCGGAGAACGCGTCGAGCGGAGCTTCGTTGCGGCAAAGCCTGCGACAAGTCCGCAGATCAGCGCCCCGAATCCCGCCGAAATCGCATTCAAGAGCCAACCTGAGAAGTCCGGAGAAAGATAGGTAACCGTGCGCGCCGTGGCCCATGTGAGGACGGGGAGATCGTATAGTGGGGGATCGCCTAGGAGAGCGCCGTGCCACGGGATCGACGCCAGCCCCGGACTTAGGCGCGAGCAAAACCACGCGAAAGACAGTACCGTCGCAGCCACGGCGCACGAAACTGGCGCTGTGACGTTTGGTCGTAGATCCGAAAAGCGTTTGTTACTCAATCCACCTCTGGGAAACACTCTATTGAGGCCGACATCACGGAGCGCGCCGCGTCCGCTCCAAATTCGCCAGCCACTGACGCAGGGCTGAGCAAATCCTCCGGCGCTACGACGACGGAACGAGAGACAGCGTGTACTTCGGGAATCCGCAAATGGACCTCCAAGCGTGCTCGAGTCAATTCAGGCGAACGCCAACATCCCGCCCATGGCCTGGCGCTTTGAGCCTACAGATTCTCTATTGCCGCGAGGACCAGACTGGCCGTCTTGTCCCATGACATTTCTTTAGCGCGTTCGCGGGCGCGTACTGACAAGCGCCTGCGGAGCAGTTCGTCCTTTGTCAGGCGCACGAGGAGATCGGCTAGCGCGGCTTGGTTTCCCGGCTCGAATAGAAGCCCAGTCTGATCGTCCAGTATGTATTCGCGACCGGCTGGCGTCGCGGGGCATATGACCGGCACGCCCGAAGCGGCGAAGGCCAGGGCCTCGGATTCCGCTCCCTCGCCGCAGTATCCCATGAGGGCGTTACGGTACAGGTTGGCCCGGTGCTCTTCATCCCCGAACGGAAAATGTATGACGCGCTCGCGGTTGAAGCGGCGCATCTTTCCACCGAGCAAGTGTATCGCGGGTAATTGCGCCTGGCCGATGAGTCTCCTAAGGGCGCCCGCGAGGCACTTGGGATTGTGATCTACCGCCACGAGCGCGGACGGAGCGTCTGGGACGAACGATGGAGCGTAAATCTCGTGATCCACGGCGAACGGCGCGCTGATGATTCGCGTTTCGGGAACCCCGGCCTGGGTGAGTTGGCGCCGGGCGTAATCGGTGACCGCGATGATCGGACGGGGTGGATGTTCGATCGCAAGGGTGTTGCGCTTCAGCCCGAAAACAAGCGGCACCACCGGAACCGGGGCTTGTTCAGCGGCGGACATGGGATACGCGGTGACGCAGTCAATTATCGCGTCGAAATTGCGTTGGAACTTGCCGCTTCGCGACAGCTTCGCCAGAAGCATGCCGACCATGGCGCGGTGGAAATAGCGAATGCCCAATCGGGCGATCTGGATTCCGTCCACGATCTCGAGTTGCGGCGCTTGCTTTCGGGAAAACGGCCAAACGGGGTAGGTATGGGAAATCCAGGCCACGTAGTGGCCGTGGCCCACGATACGCGCGAACACCTCGTGCAGATAGTGTTCGATCGCGCCGGACTCGGGATTTAGCCAATCGCGAGCATATAACACGAGCACCCGTTTCATACCGGGATTGTACCAGAGAGAAATCCGGTGAGGCGAACAGGAAGCGGATCTTGAAACCGCATCGGAAATGGGCGTATGTTTAGCGCATGCCAAAATCATCCGGCGTGCGGCGATGGTTGCGCGCTATTCTTCGCTGGGGGATTCGAGTCGCGGTGGCCCTGCTCATCGTGGCGGGTGTGGTGTTCCTGTACGTATTCCGCACGGCGCTATATGACCGGTTCTCGTTATTTCCACGGGAGG
>JACRLJ010000079.1:41736-42849 GCA_016215105.1 Candidatus Hydrogenedentota bacterium | reverse complement strand
CGAAACACATCCACGCATTCCCCCGAATGGCCACTCACCAAATTCGCCGCTCGCGAGCGCCGCAACTACCGCTCGCGTTAGGCCGTTTTCCCCGCTCGCGCTACCCCGAATTCACCAACTGCTCGCGCCCGAAATATGCAGAATGGCTCGACTCGCTCAATAGCAAAGGATAGGTCTGTGTTCACTGGTCAATTCCTTTCTTGCGGTGTGTTGTAGCGCGAACTGCCCACGATACCGGACCGGCGCTGACCTTCTATGGCGGCCCACCATGCGGCATAGGCTTTGGAACGGTCGGTACGTGATAGGCCCGTGGGTGGCGGCGGGGGTAGTAAGAATCTTCCGTTGGGCGATGCTTCATCCCGGCATGCCTCCAAGTACGTCAGATAGCGACGCAGGGTTGGACGCGTGAGGATGTCCAGGACTTCGGGCTTACGTTCGCGGAGTTCGGCCACTACATCAGGAGTCAGTACACCTTTCGGCGCGTCTAAGCTCAGGCGGTCGCCGACTACAGTTAGGACTACGCCCCGTGTCTCCAAGGTGGCAATCAATGCTTCGGCGGTCATAGGCTTAGGTGCTCCCGAGACGCTGTCTTACTTGTTCCCGCGCACTCCGTGTTAGGATCGAAAAGGCCGAAACCTTGGGAACAAGACGAAGTATCCGCATCGCAAGGACTTACAGTGGAGAAACCCGACTTGTTCTCTTGTTCCCCGTGTATAGTGGGAACAACGGGAACAAGATGAACAAGCGCATAATGAAACGGGTTTTGTGGTCCGCCTTTTCCATGCCGGGTGACTTCCCCAGAGTTCACCATTTCCCGAAGTGCTTTGACCTTCAACCCCTTTCTCGCGTCCACGCCTTCAAGAATCTGTTTTTCGGGGATTGGCTCTTTCTGGTCTCGAAGATATTCCCGTAGCATGCTCTTGATGCGGTCGGATTCGGCGGTTTCCTTGCTCTGTCCGATGCTGATTGAACGGCGCTCCTGGTCGAATTCGAGAACAGTTTCCTCCATGTTCTGACCGTAACGTTGATCCGTCCTGAGTGTCCGGTATCGCTCGGTACGATTCAGAAGCAAGGCGCTGTCCACGGCCCCGAAGATTGCGGTACTTCCTAGAA
>JACRLJ010000079.1:29141-41694 GCA_016215105.1 Candidatus Hydrogenedentota bacterium | reverse complement strand
CTTGACGCGGATGAAGCGAAAGAGCGGGTCTACGATGATTAGGACAGGCTTATGCTCCACGGCAAGCGCTCTCAGTTCGTCCACGGCCTTCTGCGGAGCACTAGCGGCGTGTATCAGAATGTGCTCTTTCCCGGTAGCTCCCAGGTCTTCAAAGTGCTTTCGTACTTCGGCCCGCTTTTCTTCGAGCGCAAGATAGATAACCGGCCCTTTCACGGTGACGCGTTCTAGGAATCGTTCGCCACGAGCTACACATAGGGCAAGCTGGCGTGCTAGGGTGGTCTTCCCGGCCTTGGGTTTACCTGCCAGGAGTCCTGTCCCCGACATGGGAAGGATATCTTCCAGAAGCCACTGGACGTGCTCTTCCGGCTCGTTCATCAGGTCACCCAACCACGTGAGATTGTATCCCGGCTTCACGGGAGCGGTCGGTTTCCAAGCCGACGTGGCGCTGACAATAGCTTCCAACTCCGCGCGGTTGTGTCCCGAGGCTAACCAGTCCGATACGTCGCCCTTTTCCGGCAGTCCAGGAAGATTCACAACGCAGATACTCGCGGCCTTGCCGTGAAGGGACTGCGCTACTGACTCGCCGTGCTTCCGGCCCGGTTTATCATTGTCGGGGATTATCACAGCCTTTGCGCCAGGGAAGTACTCCGCGAATCCGGAGAGCCACTTCCCGGCCCCGCCACTATTGCACGTCGCGGTCAGTCCCAACGTCCGGAGGGTTTCAACGTCCTTCTCGCCCTCCACGATGTAGACGGTCGCCCCGCGCTTCATGGCCTCTATCAGTTCCGGTAACCGATAGGGAACGCGGCGGACCTCGCCAAGGTTCCAGGTCCATCCGCCTTTGCCGTCCGGCTTACGCTGTGAGAAGTGCTTGTCCTTGCTGCGCAATACTTCGTATAGCAGAACACTGGCTTCGTCTTTGTAAGGGTAGACGGCTTCCAGAAGCCCCAGACGTTCCCAGTCCCACGGTCGCGGGTATTCGGTTTTCGGTTCGTGGCGATTCTCGTGGTAGCCATTCCCGTTCGTGCGTGGCGCATCGGGAAACAGGTCAGACATGCGAAGCCCAAGGGCTTCAACGATTGCCTGAGTCTCACACCCGGCAAAGCACTTCAAGACAGTCTTTCCGTCCTCGCCGGTCGAAACTGAGAGAGACGGATTCTTATCCGCATGCGCCGGGCACAGCGCCATCCACTTTTCGCTGCCAACCGCTTTCACGGCTTCCAATTGGCTCAGTAATTCTCGTACCGTCATAACGCACCTACTTCGCGGATTCATTCTGAGCTTCGATCCAGCGGAAGAAATCGGATTCAGAGATCAAGATGCGTTTGCCCACCTTGCGGATCACCGACGCGAATCCGTTGGAGTCTCTGTTGAACACAAGCCAACGTAGACCCGGCACGCTTGGATAGGGGTGGAACTCCGGCCATTTGCTGAGGGGAATCAAGCGATCTTGGGACGGACTGACTTGGGGGGTAGTTTGGCCACTCATAGTATGATGCTCCTGAAAGCTATAAGCGCGAACAATTCGCGCCAACCGCCCTCAGTGAATCACATCAGACTCAGAAAGCCGTGGTTTGTGCATTTCGCCAAGGTTGCTTTGTGCATAGTGCATCAAGGGACACTATACAGGTGTGAATTTCCGCAATGATAAATTGGCGACGATCAAAGCAAGGTTTGTGCATCACCGCTGACGATATTTCTTTAGGATGTCTCGTATCACGTCTTCGGTCCTGCGGGGTGTGGTGTGATTCATTTTCGGTTTGGCATCATCTTTTGGATAGATTTCGACGAAGTGCTTCTTGATCGCAATGCGGACGTAAGTCGCCTGTACTTCACTGCTCTTTGGACTGACGCATTCGCTGCGGCAATTCTTTAACACCCAAATGACGCCATTCTCGATAAGTGCGTTGTTGCTTTGGGCTTTTATGCGCATTCCTTCACCGCCTGGATTTAGTTTTCGTGTTTCGGTGTTCGGTTGTGTCTCGCTCGAAGGGAAATACCGGTAAAACGCAAAGGAAAAGAAGTCGTTGAGACCAGCGGCGGCCACATCAAACACAACATGGTGAACCTTAAGGTCTTTATCAAGTATCGGCGTTATCAACGGCAAGAGTGGCTCCGGTACTGCGATTTCATGGAGCACAGTCCACTTTACGAACTCTCGCGGACGCACGAAATACTGAGGTTTGATAAATGGCGGCGGTATTGGGCCGTCTTGGATGGATACACGCCAGTCCTGTTGCGGGCTTGCGTTTACGTCTAGTAAGTCAGATATCTGACCGTAGCGCTTCAAGGCAGGGTGAAGACCTTCGTCCTCACAACTGATTTCTTGACCTTGTCCGGCTATGTACCTGAGTCCGTCGAACCATCCCCAGTCTTGTGGTTCTGTCTTGGTAGGGCGTGGCGCAAGTCCTGTTAAAAGCATCTTAGCGGTATAGCTGTCCCAATAGTCGTCCAAGGTGTACAAGTCATATTTGGCAGGCTCTAGGACCATCGTGGACGTGATACGGCCAGTCTCTGTGATCTGCATTAACTTCGCCCCTCTACTTTGCGTCTGCCGTGGCTTCCGACGTGGCGAACATCTTCGCGGCCATGCGTGACACCA
Organism: Candidatus Hydrogenedentota bacterium; assembly: GCA_016215105.1. Classification (GTDB taxonomy): domain Bacteria; phylum Hydrogenedentota; class Hydrogenedentia; order Hydrogenedentales; family SLHB01; genus JACRLJ01. The sequence goes on along the minus strand of JACRLJ010000079.1, from coordinate 39,092 downwards.
CGGCGCTCGTGTGAGACTCCGAGATATGCTTGTACCGGTTTACCATGGCCAAAGTCCTATGTCCGAGCACTTCGGCGATCTCCGCCAATGTAGCGCCATTCATGGCCAAGAAACTGGCGCACGTGTGCCGAAGGTCGTGAAAGTGAAAGTCCTTCAACTTGGCGGCCTTGACGGCTGTCCTCCATGCGGTCTCGATGCTTATCGGCTGGGGTTTCCGTCCCGGTCGGTAGGGCGCCGGGAACACAAACGGGCTGTCGATGCGCCGGACCTTGGAGCGTTTCCGCAGGACTTCGAGCGCATGGCCCACGAGTGGCGCCGATCTCCGGTCGCCGTTCTTCGTGGTTTCCAGAATGATGGTCTTCCGGTCTACGTCCACATCGGCCCACGTGATTCCGAGCAACTCGGACTTGCGCATTCCGGTTGTCAATCCGAGTACAACGATATCGTACAAGCACGGGTTAGCGCTCTTGCGGCATGCTTCGAGCAGGCGATTGCGCTCTTCATCCGATAGATACCGGCAACGGCCCTTCGGCCATTTGGGCTTTTCCACCTTGCGCATGGGAGATTCTTGAAGCCATCCCCAACTATTCACGGCGATGTTGAAGCAATGGCTTAGTATCGCCATGTAGTGAATCACGGTCGTGTCGGATATCTTCTCGCCTTTTCGCGCTCCCTTCGCCAGCTTGGACTTTGCCAGCGTATTCTTGGCTTCCGTGATCGTCGCTGGCGTTACATTCGCCAGGGATAGACTGCCGATCTCGCCTTTCCACCAGAGCAAGCGGGGTTCCTGCGAATGCCGGGACTTCTGCTTCTTCTCGGATAGTACGTCCTTGATGTACTTGTCGATCATTTCCCCGACGGTGTGCTTCTTGGCTTCGGCAGTCTTGAAATGCCTACCTTCCTTGATCGCGGACTCCGTGCTCGCGGCCCACGTGTGCGCATCGGTCTTGCGCTCGAACGTGGCGGACTGCGCCGGATACCCCTTGAGGCGGACTTGAACGCGGAAATGGATTTTCCCCTCGCCGTCTACGCGCTTCTGAATGGTGGCCATGTCGTGCGCTCCTATCGGTTGCGACCTACACCCAAGAGCACTATACCACACTTCCCAACATTAAGCAATAGATTACATAAACCGGCGAAACATCACATAAACGCCCAATAAATAAGGCTTGCAATGATGTGGGGCACACTTACGGCACAACTAGACCTATTCATTGAGTGTGCCGCTGGTGTGCCTTGGAGGTATCGGAGAGAATAGAAAAGGGCTTCCGATTGCTCGGAAACCCTTATTTTATTAGGTGGCGGAGGGTGCGAGACTCGAACTCGCAAGCCCGAAGGCGCCGGTTTTCAAGACCGGTGGATTACCAATTATCCTAACCCTCCGCACGCAAATGGGCCGGATTGGCTCGCCTTATTGTACCTTTCCAGTGACGCCTTTTTCCATGAGCCAGTCCGAGGAGAAGGCCGCACGAAATTGGGGCCAAGGTCATTGTGCAACCGATGCGTCTTTCATCAGCGGCGATGAATAACTCAACCCCGCCGCCTGAGCGGGGACGTTGTCATTTGTTGCTCCTACGATGATGGGCGGAAGCGCAGCGGGCGCAGGCGATAACCAGTGGACTGCGGGCGCCGCAGTGGGGACAGTACTCGCTTTCGGATACCCTAGCGCTGCATGAGACGCAGTAGACCATCTTTTCTTTTTCGGCGTCGAGCGGGACATCCGGTGTCTTTGCGGTGTTGTTGGCGTCGCTCTTGTTGTCTTCATGTTTCGATTGTTGATAGGCGTTTCGGCGTTCGAGCAAGAGATTGTAGGTAAGGACAAGGAACAAGAGGGTGGCAAGGGCCGCCGCCAAGAAGACGTAATCGCGTAATGGGCCGCCGTACACGCCATTTGTGACGAGCCCCAATGCTACGAGGGCCAGTGGAAACACACGGGCCAGCGCAAATCGCAGGTTGAGGATGCGCTTGACGTGCAGGATGAGCAGCGGCAGTGCGATGACGGCGGAAACCAGCATGGCCGGAATCACGGAGAGCGCGCCTTTGGCCGTCAGCACGCCAAAGAAAGCGAAATATAGCGAAAAAGTCAGCGCAAGCAGCAGGAAATGACCCCACCGGAAGTTGTCGAGCTGGCCGGGATTTGCCAGTTCGCTCAGGTACCAGAAACCCAATCCGAACAGAAATACCGCGACCCCGACGAGTTGAAACAGGAGCGTCAGGCGTCCCATGGGGCTTGCGGATCCAGGAATGTCGATCATGATCGGTAGATCGGTAACGATGCTGTCGTAGGTCCACTCGAGCGTTGGCTTGGCCACGGTAGTCGGCTGAAGGGCCTCGTCGGGGATCATCGGCGTGTCCACGTCTTGGAGACTGACCTGAATCTTCACCTTTCCAAATCTGCGGGCGGGCGGCAACGGCTGGGTATAGCGTTCGCGTCCAAGCGCGGTGAATTCGAAATTGATTGTGAGCGGTCCTTCCGAAGGGGATAGGTCTCTCCAGTAGATGCCGGTCTTGTGGAAGATCGCGTCATCCGGCGAAATCGCCGCAGTCTGGCCACGCGCGAGAAGTAATCGCGCATTGCGCACCTCCGATGTTCCTGGAGGAAAGGGAATGAACAAAGACGCCGGGGATCCGTTGACCGCGGATCGCACCTGGACACTTCCCTTGCATGCCGCCTCATAGAGCGCCAGAACCCCCATGCCCTCGTATCGGTACGATGGCTGCAACGTCACGTCCATCTCCAATGCCTCAATCACGGGTTTCTGCTGGAGATAAGCCTGAAGCTCGGCAAGACTGGCGGGGCTATCTTGAGACTCCACTCTCTTGGCGGTTCCTTCCGCCTGTAATCTACGTTCTTGCGCCTTTTGAGACGCCACCCTGGCTCGCTGGATAGCGGGGAGTAATACGGCGGCAAGGATACCGATGATCGCCGTCACCACAAGTAGCTCGATAAGCGTGAAACCGCGCTTGACGGTCAAGGCGATCCCGCTCGAGGCCTGGACCGAAAAACAAGAACGCCGTGGATTCATTAACGAGTGGGACTGCGCCATCTTCTGTTCTCCCCGGAACTGTTCTGCGTTGAAGCGCCGACTACGTTACGGATTCGACCGGTATAATAGATTCTTCCAAAGTTAGTATACAATCGCTTCTACTGTAGCCGTTGCAGTCCGGCTGGAAACGCGGCCAGAAAGCCTCGGTTTACCAAAACCCGGCGAAAGCGAGCGAAGGTGCGAGACAAGTTACAGATGCTTTCTGGCCGAACCCTTAGCCTATGGTATGATAGGCAGGCGGGTCAACGGAGACGAGGCGCGGTATCGGCCTTGTTTTCCCGGCGCATGTGTGAGAGGAGCACGAGTATGAAGATGAACGTAGCGATCGTCGTGGGTGTAGCGCTTGCCGTGGGAGGTTCCGCCTATAGTTTCGCAGCCGAAACTGAGCAAGCAGCAGCCAAACCCAAAGTCACCGTAATAACCGGCCGAGGCTCCGAATCCGGAAGAATCATCGAGGTAGACGGCACCGTACGCGAATTGACCAGGGATCAACTCACATTCAAGAACAGCCCATCCGCGCGTTTGCTCGAGGCCAATGACCAGCGGGCCCAAAAAGCCGCCGAGGAGGCCAAGCGGCGGGACGAGGACCAGCAGAGACTCAAAGCCAAGAAAGCGGAAGACGCAAAGAAGCAAGCAACAGCGGACGAAGCGGCGGACAAGGAGAAGGCGCTCGAGGACAAGAAGAAAACCGAAGACGCCGAGAAGCAGAAGAAGAAGGCGGTCAAGGCGTATAACGATAAGTCGTACGAGTTTACCGGCGCCCCCTACGTTCCGCCGGCCAAGAAGAAGTCGCCATTCGAGACCGCGGGCGGCTCGAAGAACGCCCCCCCGAGCGGCGCTCCCCCCGAAAACGCCCCAGCGCCAGGCGCGCCAGTCACGCCTGAAACTGCAAACACTGCCGACACGCAAGGCGCCGCGGACCAGGGCGCAACGGACGCCTCGAAGAAGCCGGCCGATAACGGCGCTGCGGGCAGCGATTCAGACACGACCAAGAAGTAGCGCCGTGAAAGAGCCGGGGGCGACCACGCGCATCACTCCGAGCTTGCGGGGGCGCCGCTACAGCACGCTGCGTGATCAAACCAACCCAATTTGAGATATGCGCCCCGCAAATAGTTGGGGCCTCGCGTTCCGAGAATCGCCGCAAGGGCGGAGTCCGATGAATTGGCGCCGGCAGGGCCCGGTGGATTGGCCACGGTTTGGGTTTAGCGAAATCGGATATTCCACGCGTGGTCCACGGGGCCGTGGCCTTGTCCCACGGGGATTCCGTGGCGGAGCGCGCCGGTCAAGTACTCTTTGGCCTTCGCAATCGCCTCGGGTACTTCGTCCCCCTTGGCCAGGCATGCCGTGATCGCGGCGGACAATGTGCAGCCGGTGCCGTGTGTGTTTTTGGTGTCGATGCGCGGCGCGGAAAATGCCGTTGCGGACTCAGCGGAATACAGATAGTCTGTCGATTCCGCGCCGGCGCCGTGCCCGCCTTTCAACAAGACGTAACGCGGGCCTAGCGCGAGTATTCGATGCGCCGCGCGCCGCAGATCGTCCTCACCGCGAATCGCGAATCCCGCGAGCGCCTCGGCCTCCGGCAAGTTTGGCGTCACGATCAGCGCGAGCGGAATGAGCGCCCGCTTAAGCGCGTCACACGCGTCTTCCCGAAGCAGGCGCGCCCCGCTCGTGGACACCATCACCGGGTCAACTACCAGGTGGCGGATGCCGTTCCGAGACACCGATTCCGCGACGGATTCGATGATAGACGCGTTCGACAGCATGCCGGTTTTGGCGGCATCCACGCCGATATCGCGCGCCACCACGTCGATCTGCCGCGCCACCATACCGGGCGACACGTCTTCTATACCGTCCACCTCGACAGTGTTCTGCGCGGTGATCGTGGTGATGGCCGCCATGCCATAAACCCCGAACACGGTGAACACTTTGAGGTCGGCCTCGATGCCCGCGCCGCCACCGGAGTCACTGCCCGCAATGGTAAGCGCCCGCGCGACGCCCCGGTCATTCATACACCAGCGCTCCCGCGATACACGCCGTCATGAAACTCGCCAGCGCCCCGCCCACGAACGCCTTCAGGCCGAGCTGCACAATCTCCTGCCGCCGCTCCGGAATGAGACTGGTCATGCCCGCAATAAGAATGGCCAGACTCCCGGGATTCGCAAACCCGCACAGCGCGTAGGTCGCAATCGTTACCGAACGCGGACTGATCAGATTCGCCTCAACCATGCCCTTCATGTCCTGATACGCCAGAATCTCGTTCAACACGGTCTTGGCCCCCAGTAGCTGCCCGACCGCGGCGGAGTCCTGCCAGGATACCCCCATGGCCAAAGCGATCGGACGAAAAAGCCAGCCCATGATCTCTTTGAACGTGTGACCGACCGCGACTAGGCTGCCCTGATTGATCAAGTACACCAGCCCCACGAACGCGATGAGGACCGCGCCGATATTCAGCGCGAGGTTCAATCCATCACTGGCCCCGCGCGCCGCCGCGTCCACGATGTTGTGGCTGTCTTTCGGAAGGACAATCCGCCCGCCGGATTGCGTTTCGGGCGTGCCTGTCTCCGGCACCATGATTTTGGAAACCACAATCGCCGCGGGCGCGCTGATGATGGACGCCGCAAGCAGGTGCCACGGCTTCGCGCCAAACGACGCGTAGGCCACCATCACGCTGCTGGCCGTGGTCGCCATGAATGATGTCATGATAGCGCTCAACTCGGACCGGGTCATGTTCTTGAGATAGCCGCGGAGCGCGGGCAGCGATTCAATCCCTGTGAACACTTGAATAGCGACGCCGAACGTTTCCGCGCCGGAGGTTTTCAACGTGCGGCGCATCACAAACGCGAACCCGGAGACCAACCACTGAATGACGCCCAGGTAGTACAACACGCTCGACAACGCGGAAACGAATATCACCACCGGCAACACGTGGAAGCCGATGATGGCGCCGTACTCCGGTTTCGTCAGCGATCCAAACACGAAGCTCGATCCCTCGGCCGAGGCGCGCGTGATTACGTCAAACGCCGCCTGCACTCCGAGGTGTTCAGCGCCAGTATTGATGATGCAAATCGCCAGGCCGACTTGGAGCCCGATTCCCCACAGGATGATTCGCCAAGGCAGCCGGCGCCGGCGGTTCTCCGAACAGACCCAAGACAGCGCAAGCATCACAACAATACCCAGTGCGCTCACGCAGCGCGAATAGATGTGGCTTTCCATGGCGAGTCCAATTCCTCCGAACCAGGACAAGGGAACGTCGCGGCAGTGTAGGCGATTGGCGGGGAATCTGGCAAACTAGCAGGCGAGACGGATCAAGACTGTCGAGCGCGCTAAGAACGTTGCGGTGAGTGAACGGGAGCGTTGCGCTTATAGTAGACGCGGCGGCTCGCCGCGTCAGCCGGGGCGCCAGTGGCGTGGCAAGTCAAGATGCCAACCTTGGGCGCATAGGCGGAAATGCATTGCAGAGAAAATCAACGCCCGAGTAGTTCTATCGAGTAGACGAGGTTATGGCGCCCCGGCGACGCGTCGAGCCGCCGCGTCTACTATAGGCGAATTCACTTGACGTGTGAGAAGGCTGTTTAGGTTGGGGTTGCTATTGCGTTAGCGGCACGATACGCCATAGACGAAAGTCTTACGACTGCTGCTCGGCCAGGAGGTAGCGCTCTTCTTCCTCGGTGATCAGCTTGAGCGCGGCCGCGGCGGTCGGAGACGCGATCAAGGCATCGCGAAACGCCGCGTTCCGCAGCAGGTGCGCGACGCCCGCAAGGGTGCGGACGTGGCCCTGGAAATTCCGCTTCGGCAGCAGCAGCAGGATGATGATCCGCGCCGGTAAACCATCGTGACAGTCGAACGGAATCCCTCGGCGCGAAACGCCCAACGCGGCGATCACGTCATCCACTTTGTCCGTGGTCGCGTGCGGCAACGCGATATAGCATTCCATGCCCGTGCCGTGCGAGCGCTCGCGCTCGAACACTTCGTCGCGGATTTCGTCGCGTTTCGACAGCGGCAACTCGTGGGCCTGAATCAAGACGTCGATCAAGTCCTCGATGGCCTCGAACTTGTCTTCCGCCTCGAGTCCGGTCTTGATGACGTTGGGGTGAAGTATTTCAGTCAACAACATGGGCGCATTACCCCTAAGTTACTTCTTTCCGGACTTCTTCTTCTTGATGCGTTTGAGTCGGAATGTGTCTTCACGTTCCCGCTCATCCAGCACGCTTCGAATAAACGCCACCTCTTCGCGCAACCGCGGCAAGAGGTGCTCTTCCAAGGCATTGATGCGGCGGCTCGTCTTCTTGACTTCCTCGCCCAGCACCTGAAGGTTCATTTCCGCCGGAGCGCACGCGAGCAACTGCTCCAGCATGAATTCCGAATTCTGCGCCGCTTCGAGAACCAGCGACGAACAATCCAACAGACCTATGCCGCGATCCTTGTGCGCGCGGACCACGCCCGTGTGCTCGATGTTCCCCAGCGCAAGGCCCCACACTTTCTCGCGGGTCACTTCGAGACTCAGCTCGCGCCGGCCCGCGACGCCCGCCGAATTCACCTCCGGCGTGCCGCGCATGGCGCGCGCGATAATGAGGGTCGCGGTCGCGACGCGGCCGCGGCGGTGCAACTCATTGCGCAGCGCCTTCAACGCGCGCGCCCGCGCCAGCAACTCCTTGAGCAGCGCTTCGCGTTTGCCCTTGAGCAAATTGACACCGTCGGCCGCGAGCTTGATCTGCGCGCGGCGCGCCAGCATGTTCATGCGTGTGGGCGAAAGTTGTTCCATAGCTTATTCCCCGTCGTTCCGGGTCACGGCTCAGGCTGTCGCCGCGGGTTCTTCCGCGGCCTTGTAATACTTCGCAATTTGCGCCTTGCTTACGCGCGTCAGTTCCGACGAAGGAATCAGGCCCAGCAATTTCCAGCCGAGGTCCAGGGTCTCTTCAATCGTGCGGCGCGAGAAGCCTTGGCCTATCATTTCTTTCTCGAAGGCCTGTCCAAACCGCAGATACTTGCGGTCCATATCCGTCAGCGCGTCTTCACCGACGATCGCCATCAGCTTGCGGATATCGCTGCCCTGCGCGTAGCAGGAGTACAACTGGTTCTTCCACGAACCATGATCTTCGCGCGTCAGACCCTCGCCGATGCCGTTGTTCATCAACCGCGACAAGCACGGGAGAACGTCCACCGGCGGGAACACGCCCTGGCGGTGAAGGCCGCGGCCCAACACGATCTGACCCTCGGTGATGTATCCGGTCAAGTCGGGAATCGGGTGCGTGATATCGTCGTCCGGCATCGTCAAGATCGGAATTTGAGTCACCGATCCCGGCTTGCCGTGGATACGGCCCGCGCGTTCATAGATTGTCGAAAGGTCCGTGTACATGTAGCCGGGATAGCCGCGGCGTCCGGGAATCTCTTCGCGCGCGCTCGAAATCTGCCGGAGCGCTTCGCAGTAGTTCGTCATGTCCGTCAGAATCACGAGCACTTGGTAATCGTGCTCGAACGCCAGGTACTCGGCGACGGTCAACGCGCAACGCGGCGTGAACAAGCGTTCGATAGCCGGGTCGTTGGCCTTGTTCATGAACGCGACCACGCGCGAGCCTTGCCCGCCCTCTTCGAACGAGCGCATGAAGTACGCCGCCTCGCGGTCCGTAATTCCCATGGCGCCGAACACCACCACGAACTGCTCCGACTCACCCTTCGTGCGCGCTTGCTGCACGATGAGGTTGGCCACTTCGTTGGCGGGCAAACCCGTGCCGGAGAAAATCGGGATCGTCTTACCGCGCACCAGCGTGTTGAATCCGTCAATCGCCGATACGCCCGTCTCGATGAAATCCTTGGGCTTGTTGCGCGATACCGGGTTGATCGCCTGACCGGTGATATCCAGTTCTTTCTCCGCCACCACCGGGGGCAAACCGTCCAGCGGCGTGCCGGTGCCGTTAAAGGTGCGGCCGATCACGTCCTTCGAACACGCCACGCGCGCGCCGTCGTTCTTCAACGAGACCGATGTCCGCTCCACGTCAATGGTCTGCGTGCCTTGCAGCACCTGCACCACCGCGTGGGTCGTGGTCGCTTCCAGAACCTGCCCCTGACGGATCTCGCCGTTCTGAAGCTTGATGTCCAGAATCGCGCCCGTGGGAAAGCGTTCGCCGTTCTTCAAGAAAATCAGCGGACCTGAGATATACGTCAGATCCCAGTATTCCTTATGAAGAAGATTCGTGGCCGGGGTGTCCGTAGTCATGCAAGGATTCCTTATCGTATAGCCATGTTGGCTAGCGCGTTTTTCATTTGCTCCATCACCTTGACCTTGCCTTCCGCGAATTGATCGGGGTGAAGCTCGCGCAAACGCGCGATGTCTTCACGAACGGTCAACTCGAGCAAGCGGGCCAAAGAGATCCCCTTATCCAGGATCTTGCGGGCCTCTTCATAGAACGTCACTACCGCATCCACCAATCCACCCGTCTTCTCGAGCGAAGAAAACGCATCCGCGTCGGAATAGGCGTTCTGTTGAAGGATGATGTCGCGAACCATGCGCGCCGCTTCGAGAATCAGACGCTCGTTGTCCTGAAGCGCGTCCGGACCCACCAACTGCACGACTTCCTGCAATTCGTTGTCCTTCTGCAAGAGCGTGGCGATTTCCTGACGGCGTTCGCACCAGCCCGCCGGCGCGTTCTTCTTGAACCAGGGATCGAGGTCGTTAAAGTACAACGAATAGCTGCGATTCCAGTTTACCGACGGATAGTGGCGGCGGCGCGCCAACGTGGCGTCCAACGCCCACAACGCGCCGGATACGCGCATCGAGGTCTGCGTCACCGGCTCGGAGAAGTCACCGCCCGGAGGCGACACGGCGCCGACCATCGTCAGCGAACCGATACGCTGCTCGTCGCCGTTGTTCGGCATGCCCGAGCACACCACGCGGCCGGTGCGTACA
>JACRLJ010000079.1:0-29127 GCA_016215105.1 Candidatus Hydrogenedentota bacterium | reverse complement strand
GACGCGCGCCGAGAGGTACGTCGGATAGCCTTCTTCGCCGGGCATTTCCTCGAGGCGCGACGAGATTTCGCGCAGCGCTTCCGCCCAACGCGACGTACTGTCGGCCATCAGCGCTACGCCGTAGCCCATGTCGCGGTAATATTCAGCCAAAGTAATTCCGGTGTATACCGACGCGTCGCGCGCGGCCACCGGCATGTTCGAGGTGTTCACCACGAGCACGGTCCGGTTCATCAGCGCGTCGCCGGTCTTCGGGTCTTTCAAGTGCGGGAACTCGTCGAGCACGTCCGCCATTTCGTTTCCGCGCTCGCCGCAACCCACATAAATGATGATGTCGGCGTTGCAGTACTTCGACAAGCTCTGCTCCACAACGGTCTTGCCGCTGCCGAACGGTCCCGGCACGATGGCCGATCCGCCCAAGGCAATCGGGAACAGACAGTCGAGCACGCGCTGGCCCGTGATGAACGGCTGGTCAAACGGCAGTTTGGCCGCGTACGGACGCGGCGTCTTCACCGGCCAACGATGCATCATCGCCAGTTTGGTTCCGTTGTCCAATTCCGCGATCGTCTCGAGCACGGTATAGTCGCCCGCGCTCGCGATGCTCTTAATCACGCCGCTGACGCGCGGCGGAACCATCACCTTGTGAGTGAGGTATTTGGTCTCAGGCACCGTGCCCAGGATGTCGCCGCCGGTGACCGTATCGCCCACCTTCACGGCCGGCGTGAACGCCCACTTCTTCGAGTGGTCCAACGCGTCCGCCGTCAATCCGCGGCCAATGAAGTCGCCGGACTGTTCGCGCAAGGTGATCAGCGGCCGTTGAATTCCGTCAAACGTGGAAGCCAGCAGGCCCGGTCCCAATTCCACGGCAAGCGGAAGCCCGGTGGGGATCACTTCCTCGCCGAGGTACATCCCTTGCGTGTCTTCATAGACCTGGGCGTAGATGGTTTCTCCGTCAATACGGATCACCTCGCCCATCAGGCCCAGTTTGCCCACGCGGACAATCTCGCCCATGCCCACCCCGAGCATCCCCGACGCGGTAATCATCGGGCCGGATATACGGGTGAGTCTTCCTACCTTTGTTGTTTCGGTTCCCGGCATGTCCCTCACTCCAATCTTATTTCGAATCCTACCGCCGGCCTCAATACGGAGGACAGGTAGGCATCCACGTCTGAATCTTCCTTTTCAAAGCCCGGGCAAAACACCACCAGCGGCAATCCCTTGTGCTTCCTCAACCGTTCGCGGAAGTATTCCGTGAAATCGTTGCGCAGGCGCTCTTCGATAATCAGCACCTTCGCCTCGCCGTGCAGTTGGCTCTCACAAATCTCTTCGGCTTCTTTGGCCGTGGCCGTCTCGATCACATGAACGCCCGTCAGGCGCAATTTGATCGCCTGGTGACCGTGCGAGACTGCGACTACGTTAGGCATAGAAGATCTCCTCGCGCACGCGGCCCCGCGGCAGGTGCCGCGCTTCGCCCAAAGCGATCATCCGCAGGTTCATCACTTCGTTGTACTTCAGCCACGCGTAGGTCATGAGCACCGATACGCCGAACGCCTGAGCGCGCGCGTGGCGGATAAGCCACCCCATCACGAGCCGCTCGAACATGCGCTCGAAGGGCGAGAACCGTCCCGTCTGCATGTACGAATACATGCCTTCCACCAGCCGCGCGTACATCGTTGGGCCAAGAAGTTCGATTGCCCGTTCCGGAGCGCCCGCATCGCCCATGTCTTTCAACAGGCGAGGGGGCAGAGTGCCCATCGGCAGCATGCGCGACAGAATCTCTTCCGTCGATACTTCGGCTTCGCGCAGTTGGAACAGCGTCCGCAAATTGATGCGGTCAATCTCCATTTGCAGCGCCTTGCGCAGGAATTGGCGATCCGGATCGTCGGATTGGCCCAGCTTGCGCACGTTGCCGACGAAATATGCATTGTCCAGCGCGGTCTCAAGAACCGCGATGCTGCGCGTGTCCCGGTACGCCGCCAGTTGACCGCGCAAACAGCCGCACAGCTCCCCGTTCCACGACGCCAAGGCCGCGACCAGATCTTCCATGCTGTCTTTGGCGGCAAAACTCGACACCAACGCCATGGACATCTTCGGACCCGGAACCAGCGAGTGGCGTCCCGTCTCGAGATCCAACCCGTGGTGCCGGTTGCGCAACAGCGCCTTGACCGCCACCAAGTCCCAGCGCGCCAGGAAGGTATTCACCAATTCCTTAAACTCGCCCTGAGCGATACCCAGGAGTTTCTGGAACGTCTTGACCATGTTCCGGGAAACGGCGTCTTCAATTGCGTCAGTGCCGCTGTACAAGGTCAGCGACTCCGCCATGTCCACCTTGTAGGGCGACGTCAGCAGTTGGCTCGTCATGAAGTCGAGGTCGTCGCGATCGAGCAGTTCCTCGACTTGGGACTGAGGGAGCAGTTCGCTCTTCATCGCCTTGACGCGCGCGTTGTAGTAGGCCGCGAAAGTATCAATCTCGCCCACGGCTACCGCCCTCCCGCAAACAGCGTTGTCATGCAGTGTCTCCGGGCCTCGCCTTCGAGCTTCGTGCATCGGCTCGAGAGCGTATTCGTCACCCGGTACGACTTCCGGTTGTCCTGGATCGCGACACCGTCCCAAACTTCCTGGGACGCTTCAACCGTGACGCCGGCGTGACCGTGGCTTTGCAGCCAGCGGCGGCACAACTCGACGTGCGCCGGCGGCGCCAGCGCCACCACGCCCGGATCGGCGTCGGCCATCACTTCGGCCAGCAACGCCTCGACCACGGGGCCAAACTCGGGGCTTTTCGCCAACTGCTCTAGCGATTGACGCACACCCGCCAGGATTTCCTCGACCACGTCGTTTTCCATCGCCAGCGTCGCCTTCTCGGCTTCGGCCTCGGCGATCATGCGCCCATGGCGGGCCAAATGGTCGAGTTCCGTCTGGACGGCCGCACGCGATTCGGCCTGGCGCACATCCGCCTGACGGCGGGCCGCCGCACGAATGTCTTCCGCGGCGCGGCGCGCCTCCGCAAGGCGGGACTCACATTCCGCCTGCGTCTGACTGCGCATCGTCTCGAAAAGGTCTTGACCAGCCATGTCGTCGCGGATCTCTCGTTAGACGATCTTGTTGAGCAGCAGGAACGCCACGACGAAACCAAGAATTACGATGGTTTCCGGAATGGCGAACAGCAACAGGATATTACCGAACGACTCCGGCTTTTCCGCGATCGCGCCGGCGCCCGCCGCGCCAACCGCGCCCTGCGCGCGGCCCGTGCCCAAGCCAGCGCCCGCGATAGCGATACCCGCGCCGATGGCCAAGCCAAGGGCGCGCAACCCGCTGCCCACGGTGTCCGTTACCGGGAATTCTTTTGCCGCTTCCGTGGCGCCTCCCTCGGCGGCCGCGAAGCATACCGGCGAAAAGTAGCACGCCAGCGCCATAAGCGCCAGAGCTACAAACATCATTTTCCTAACGTTAAAGACCATCACCATAGAGCCTCCTTCCTGAACGGTTTGTACGATTTGCCTTCCGGCGTATAGAACTTCGAAAAGAACTCAACATAATTCAGACGCAACGAGTGGATCGTTGGACTGAACATGCCTATTGCTATGTTGAACAAGTGAATGAACAAGGCCAGCGGAACGCCCAGCCAGGGCGTCAATTGCAGCGCCTGGTTCGCGATTTCCGCGATAGCAACTCCCGCAATGCCCAACGCCATGAGACGCGCGTAGGAAAGCACGTTGCCGATGAGCGACAGAATCTCGAGCGCGCCAACCGCCGCCATGCCGCCCATGCTCTTGACCAGCAACGCCAAGCCTGCCAGCAAAATCACTACGCCGGTTGCTTTGATTGGGGTAGCCGTAAACGGGTCGATCTTCAACACACCCATAATGAGTATGCCTGCGGCAGTCAATCCGAGCAGCATGCCCAGCTTTTCGATGGCGTGCTTCGTATGGTGGTGCCGGAAATTCTCCCAGATCCCGAGGATAAGACCCATCGGAATATGAATCGCCCCGAACAGAATGGCGAGTTGAAGTAAGAAGTTTGTATCCTTAGCCCGGTGAAACCAGATTGGCTTCAGGTGAAGAAGGTGTTCGCCCAAGTCGCCCGCGTACTCGCCAAACAAGACACCAAAAACAATGGCGCTTATCCCCATGTACCGGCCAACGATACTCGCGTTGCGAACCGGTTCAATGTGGCCCCACTTCTTGCCCAGAAACCGCGCAAACGCGATCACGGCAATACCGTAGACCACGTCGCCGAGAATGAATCCGTAAAAGAGGATAAACGCGATCGCGACTAGGACCGTCGGGTCGTACGCGCCATACGTCGGCGGTCGGAATATGGAAAGCAGTACCTCGAAGGGTTTGAAGAACTTGGCGTTCTTGAGAAGTGTCGGAATTCGGCGGGGATCGAGTTTCTCCGCGCCCAGCGCCGTTACCGCGACGTTGCCCCCAAATTTCTTTGTCAGCTTGTCTGTAAACGCCGGCACGTCGTCGCTGGGTATCCATCCCTCGAGCACGCCGACCATCTGGCTCTGCGCGAATTGGTTGACCACGCGAATCTGCGCCAGCCGATCATTCACCGTCAACGAGATCGCGGACAAATTGTCCACGTGTTCCCGTCCGAATTGCGCGAGCTCGGCTTCGATCTGCTCCAGATTCTTCTCTTGCCCGGCAATGTTGTCATTCACACGCCGAATCAACTCGTCAACCGGCGCCCCGCGCAAGTCTTTGTCGGGCGCATCCACCGGGGCGACGCCTTCTTCATGAAGAATCTGCCCCGCGGCGCGCTCCATTGATTCGGGATACGTAACGAACGCCACAATGCTCTTGCGGCCCGATTTCTCCCACACAAAGACGCTCTGTGGGCCAAGTTCTTTCGTAAACCGGCTCTTGAGCCGATCAATCGTCTTTGCAGCCGCGGCGCCATCGAGGACCATCGCCCGCGCGCCCGCGCCCATCGTTACTTTCTTCTCCAGTAGCACGGGCTCGAGCGTCTTGAGGATATGCCGGTAGTTCTCGAGTATCTCGATATTGTCGCGGACGTTCACTTTGCGGCGCGTCAACGATTTCAGCTCGCGCGACCACTGCTTGGCCTTGCGCGCCCAGTCCGCAAAACCGCCCGCTGCAATCGTCTTTGCCGTGGCGGCCACCGCCTCGCGATTCGGCTCTTCCGAAATAAGCGGCATGACCTCGCGGAGCAGACGCTCGATATCTTCCAGGAAATTCAGGTCGTCGCGCTGTTGGTCGGTCAAGTGGACGCGGCGCAGGAAATCCGGGGCGTTTTCCACCACCAGGGGAACTTCCTCGACGTGCAGCACGCCCTCATCATGCACGTAGGCGATCACGCCCGGCAGGTCCGCGCGCAGACAGACGATTTCCACTCGCTCCATGCGGGCTATCATGCTTACTTCCCTCCGCGGCCGCGCGGGACCACATATCCCGCTATTTCGCTTACCGTGCCGGAGATGCGCGCCCGCGCGCCGGACAGCGTTCCGGCCAGGCGGGCTTCCGCGGCGCTCAAAATCGCCGCCCGCTCGGCCGCGCGCGCGGCCTCGGCCGCACGGCGGGCCTCCGCCGTTTCGGCGTCAATCTGGCGCGCGCGTTCCTCCAGAAAACGGCTGGCCTCGGTCCGAGCCGCGTCGACAATCTCCGCCGCCTGCTTCTCCGCGGCGGTGACTTGGGACAAGAGTTCCTGCTCGTGCCGGGCGACTTTTTCCAGGAAAGACACGGACTTCTTAGCAGTTTCTACCACGGTTATCCCCACGGTCAACGTTTCTCAACACAAACAGTCACCTGCGCGCTCCCGCAACTTCCGCGAACGCGCAAAAAACACGAAACCAGCCTATCGCATCTCGATGATTTGAACTGACGGCGGCAGTGCCGCCCCAGGACCAGGAACCGAACAAACGCAACATCGCATCGCTCTGTTACGCCTCGCGCACATCAGAGCGAACGGTACACTCCCTGCGCCGCAGCGCGGATCATGCCACACGAAAAGGACACGAGTCAAGCAGAACACCAGGCGCCCACGAGGCGCCCTAAAGTAGACGCGCCGTCTCGCCGCGTCGCCGGGGCGCATGTGACTCGGCAGGCCGAGATGGCTACTCCGGGCGAATGTCCCTAGTCGCCGCGCATCGCGCGAGGACAGGTCGGCGGGGACGCCGACCCTCCCAAGCGACGCAGAATGGTCCTCGCGGACCACCATCGCCACCAAGCGGCCTCGAGCGCAATCGCCGCCACTCACCCCAACAACTCCAACAACGCTTCCACCTGATACCCTGCGGTCCCGGCGGCGTTCAAAATCGCCACACACCGCTCGTGCAACGCGGCCACGTCCTTCGCCACCCCTTTTTGCGCCGGCGCGCCCGCGCTCAACCGCGCAAGAACGGAAAATGCAAAAAGCCAATACACCAATTGCTCGAACCGCTCTTTGTTCACCCACAATTTCCCGTCATAGCGGTTCATCTGCGCGTATCGGTGCATGGCCACGTCCAACACCAGCGCTCGAAGCCCTTTCGCATGCAACAGCCCCGCGCTGGAATGACGAAGCACGGCCTGGATGAGGTCGGCGTCGGTGGACGCCGTCCACGGGTCGCAACCCAGTTCGCCAAAGGTCTCGGCGGCGACCTTCCGCACGAGCCACTCGTCCATGAGCGACGCGCTCTCCGCTTCGTAGTCCTCCGCCGGCCGCAGGCGCCCCAGATGCCGGCACAGCGCCCACGCGATCGGAATGCGCGGCCACGCGCCATGCGACTCGCTCCCGGCGCGGAGCGGGGCCAGCAGATACTCCGTCACCGGCTTCTTCCACCGCGCCTTCGCGACCACCTGCGGCAGATTGGTTACAAGCTCGATGTCCGCCCAGATCGCGGCGGCAATCGCCGTGACTTCCTCCGGCGTGACGGCGCCAGCGGCCCGGAGAAATGCCGTCAAATCCTGCGTGAACGGAATCTTGACGGACTCCGTGTCCGCCCCGTCCTCAGACATACCGGCCAGGGCCAGCAACGCGCCGCAATTCATGACTGCGCGAAGCGGCCCCAGTATGTGCGCCAAGACCAGTTCGCGGTGCGCGTCCTCCACGCTGGGCACTCCGCGCCCTTCGAGCCGCGCCGCGAGCCGGCCATACGACACGTCCGTATCGATCACCTCGCGGAAATCAATGAACGCCGTGTATTGATACGCGTGCAACTCGACGAATAGCCCTTCCTGGGCAAGCTGTTCGCCGCGCCGCAAGTATTCGAGCCCGGAACGGTGGTCGCGGAAAATGTAGTAGCACGCGGGATCCGTGTTGAGCCCCAGCGACTCCCCCAGGCTTCTGCGGATCACCGGGTCCTGCTCGGTCGTGCCCAGCCGCATCGGCACCGAGGTATGTATCCACCCGCTGGTCGTTGTGTATGCGTTGTTGTAGCACACAATCGCCCGTTCCGACCCGGCGCGATTCGAGTACGCGAACACGTTCTCGTCCACGTAGCCCGCGGGCGAGTTGAAGTCGAAAAACGCGAAGTGTTCAACACCGCTGAACAACCACCGGCGGCGCATCAACGGAAAAATCTCCGCCTCGTGCCGCGCCACCATGTACTCGTCCACGCTCTCGTCCCAGTACGCCCGGCGGTACTCCATACCGTACTTCTCGGTGAAGCCTTCGATCTGGCCATGACCGAACATCGGCAAACCCGGCATCGTCACCATGAGCGCCGCAACGCCGTAATACTTGTCCTCTTTTCCGAACTGGTCTACCGCGGTGCGCTCGTCGGGATTGTTCATGAAGTTCACGAAGCGCTTGAGCACCTCGGGACTGAACTCGAGCACGTTCTTCACCGTCATCCGGTACTTCGAGTTCTCCTCCATCTTCAGCATGTTCATGAACGCGCTGTTGTACACCCGGTGCATGCCGAGCGTGCGCACGAAGTAGCCTTCCATGAGCCAGAACGCCTCGGCCAACAAGAGCGTGTCGGGCACTTCCTGCTGCACGCGATCCACCACCTCGCGCCAAAACTCCGCCGGAAACACGTGGTCGAAATCGGGCTTCGTCAACCCGTGTTCCGCGCGCGACGGTATCGCCCCGCCGTCACCCGGCTGCGGAAACCAGAGCCGCTGATAGTGCTTTTTCGCCAGCGTCATCGCCGCGTCAAACCGGATAATCGGAAATTGCCGCGCCACGTGAAGGATCGTCTGTATCACCGCTTCACGAACTTCGGGAATGAGATAGTTCAACTGGGCCGTGTCATTCCACGGCATGCTGGTCCCGTCGTTGCCGTGATAGATGTACTTCGTCGCGCCCGTCCAGCGGTCCACGCGTTTGAACACGACCGCCGCGTCGCGGTGATCCCAATAGCCGTCCTCGATGAACAACCCCACCCGCTCGTCCCACGACAGGTCCGTCCCATTGAACGAGTATCCCGGAAACGGCGGATAGTCGAGTTGAATGAACCAGTCCGGATGCTCGATCACCCACTTCGAATAGATGCCCATGTGGTTGGGCACCATGTCGCTCGCCAGGCGTATCCCGCGCCGCCACGCGCGGTCGCGCAAGTTCTGGTAGGCCGCGTCGCCGCCGAGATCGCCGGCAATGGCGTAGTCGTAAAGTGAGTACGCCGACGACACCGCCTCTGGATTGCCCATGATCTGCTTGATCCGCTGCGACGCCGGGGACCGCTCCCACACGCCGATCAGCCACAAGCCGGTAAAGCCCCACCGCGATAGCCGGTCCAGTTCTTCGTCGGGAATGTGGTCGAGGCGCGTGATCGCGCGCTGATACTTTTTCGACAACTGGTCCAGCCAGACGTACACCGTCTTGGCGATGAGCACCACATTCGACATCCAGTCCGTGTCCGGCGTGAAGCGCGCCGGCTCGGGATACGAAAGATCGATTTCGTAGTCGTACGCCCCGCCCCGTCCGAACTTCAACACCTGCGTGGGCCCTGGACCAAGCCCGCGCATCAAGTTCTCTTCGCGCAGGATGTCGCAGGCCAGCAGCAAGCGTTTCAATAGAAAGTCGGGCAGGATTGCCGCCCAGCGCTCGCGCATAAAATCGAGCTGCCCCTCGATCGAGTCCGGCGACGCCAGGATCGGCGCCCGGAGTATGTCGAACAAGGTCATTCCTAACGGCCCGAAGGGGGGTTGAGTGGCGAAGAAACGGTCCAGTTCCTCAATCAGCGGCACGTACGGCGCGCGTTGCTTCAGCTCCGCGTCGTCGTACAGGTCAAGCAGCGGCAACGCGGCGGGGTTGACCACGTTCATCAAGAGCAGCGCCATCTCGCGAGCAGCCACCTCGCGATGCGCCATGATCGGTGACGCCCCCTCGACGTATGCGTCCTCATCCCCCCGGCCAACAAGCAGCGAATAGGGTGGATAAAGATGGACGAACGCGTGCGCGGGCTGTTCGACAATGACCGCGCCGTGGCGTTCGGCCACCCATGCGAACCCGGCCGGCAAACAACCGGGGTTCTCCTCGACGCAATACACATCAAACACGTAGCGGAGTATTTCGTTGATGAGTCCCAGACCCACCAACTGCCCGGCGCGGACCGGCGGGACGGGATACGTCTGCGCGTTGTGCTTCTCGTTCATGCGGCTGGCCAGCATGCGCAACGCGAACAACTGTTCGCCGCCCACGATGGGCCTATCCCCGGGAGCTAACGACGCAACCTGGTAGGCGTCCCACGCCCGCCGCGCCAACGAAAACCCGAACGGGAAATAGGATTCTTCAGTCTTCTCGAAGATAGTGTCGGACATTGATCTCTTTTGACGGTTGACGGATACACGTGACGGTTGAATGCGTTCGGGCGCCGCGGCACGCGCACGACACGCCCAAACGCCAAGCATACACCATCCGCCAAAGACGAGGCCACGTGTACCCCCAAGCCGGCAACCGCCCGCCCAACCCGTCCAACCGGTCCGACCCATCCGACTAGTCCACCCATACACCACCCGTCCGCAACGGCTTGCTATCGGCACATGATTGTGATTACAATTTGAGAGCTATGATTACTGTTCGGATTGAAAACCAAGTAAAGGACTGCCCGCCATGCCTCGCTTAACTCTGGTTGCCTTGGCCTTTTTCTCCGTCGCGCTGATCCTCGCACTACCGGGCGTCGCCGCCGCCCAACTTCAACCCGACCAGGAAGCCGCGCTCAACAAAATCGCGCGTGGCCAGGATTTCGCCTGGACCGAACTCACCCCTCAACAAGCCGAAGCCCTCCATGCCAAAGCCGAGGCCTACCTCGAGAATTATCAGAAGGTTCACCAACCGCAAGGCCTCGAAGCCGACATCCTTTGGGCGGACCGCGAGCGAACCAATCCCCTCACCTACGAAGGCATCGGTGACAGCATCACCTGGACCGGCCACTACCTCGCCGCGCTCGCCCTCCGCTACCACGTGACCCACGACCCCAAGTCGCGCGCGGACATGCTGCCCGTCCTCGACTCCTTTGACCTGCTCATCACCATTTCCGGACGTGACGGCTACATCACCCGCTACACGGGCGACGCGGAAGACGCCGCCTATCGCAACTACTACTCCGTCTATGGCAAAGGCGAGGATCCGGAGCGGCCCGGCCTCGGAAAGTCCGCCTACCGCGGCGAAGGCCCTTACGGCAAACTGGTTTGGCTTGGAAACAGCTCGCGCGACGTGTACGACGGCGCCGCCATAGGCCTCGCAACCGTCTGGGTTTACGTCGCTGACCCCGAAATCCACGCCCGCGTCAAGAAGATCATCGAGCGCATCGCCGACCGCCTTATCGCCGACGATTGGTACATCGTGGACGGCAAGGGCCACCGTACCCGGCCCACCCCGTCGTTCAAACTCGAATGGATGCGCCTCGCCCTCACCGCCAATCCCGAGAGGTTCGCTGCCCTTCAGGAAACCTACAACCAGGCCGTGGACGCCGCCCCCAAAACCGGTCCGCGGCTCGACAGCAAACAACGCTCTATGTATTTTCCGGCGAACCTCGACTTCATCCGCATGTTTGTCCTTGCCACACTCGAACCTGACCCCGCGAAGAAGACCTTCTTCCAGCAAGTCATCCGCGACGCCTACACCAAGCAAGCCGCCGACCACCTCAACGCCCATTTCGCCGCGCTGTACATGACCGCCACGGGTGACACCACCAACGCAAACGCCCGCGCCACCCTCCAAGGCGCGCTCTACGACTTCCCCGACCCGCCTAAAATGGCCCGCGCCGTCGATCACCGCAATGACCCCAAGTTTGAGATGGACGACGCCGAATACACCAAGTACGCCATGCTGCCCCACGACCGTCTCCCCCACGACTTCATCTGGCAGCGCTCCCCCTGCCTGGCCCACGGAAGCACGGACGCTCCCCTCGAATACCCCGGCATAGACGTGTTTCTGCCCTACTGGCTGGGCCGCGTCTCGGGAGCGATCCCCGCCCCCACAGCTGCGCCAGCCGCCAAATAGACCCTCAGCGCCTCGTTCGACCTGTCTGATCGGTCCGACCTGTCTGACCTGTCCGACCTGTCGGATCGGTTTGATCCGTCCGATCCGTCGGCGTGGCTCCACGCCCCGTTTCCCTCCCCACCGAAAAACACCCCTTGACAACTGACTACGTTCGTAGTATATTTAGTGACGACAGATGTAGTCGAAACTCGGCCCCGAGGCGCCGCGCCAGGCTGGCCGCGGGCCATAGCGTAGAGGAGGCGCGTAAGCGTATGTTGCGAAAACAGCACGGACTCGGCGAATTGGAACTGGCCATCCTCAAGACGGTCTGGCAATTTCCCGGAAGCACCGTCCAGGAACTCACCGAAATCCTCGCCAAGGAGCGCGCGTGCGCACGCACAACCATCCTGACCGTCGTCCAACGGCTCCATTCCAAAGGCTTTCTCAAGCGGAAAAAAGTGGACGGCGTGTTCCGCTTCTCCCCGACGGAAGACCGCGGAGAAGTCATCTCGCGGCTTATCCGGCAGTTCGTCGAGAAAGTTCTCGACGGGTCCGCCGCGCCGTTCGTAGCGTACTTGGCCAATACGAAGAACCTTACCGAAGACCAGGCCAGCCAATTGCAGACGATTGTGGAGCAACTCGAAAAGAATGAGGAGGGGCGATGAAATGGAGACCTACGTCACGTACGCAAATACCGTCGCAGCCCAGTGGGCGGCGTCCATTTGGCCCGCCGTATGGCAGAGCGCCATACTCGCCGCAGGTCTGTTGTGCCTTGCGCGCTTTCTAAGACACGCGCCAGCGTCTCTTCGGTATTGGCTGTGGATGCTTGTGCCGTTGCGCCTGCTGGTTATGCCACTGGTCAGTATCCCTCTCCCTGTGCTTCCAACGCCCTCGACGGACCTGACCATCCAGTCGCCGCAAACCAGTTTCCCGCCATTGATGCAAAACGATTCGGCCCCGCAGTGGGAACAGCCCAGCGTTGAGACGACCGCTCCCGCGCAGACTGCCACTGCGTCCGAGTCATCTCGCGCAACAAGAGCGCCGATTAGCGCCAGTTGGCTCACGTACGTGATGCTCGCGTGGTGCGGCGGCGCGCTGTTCCAGGCCGCCCGAATGGCGCGGGGCTGGTGGTGGATGCGCCGTATCGTCGCCGATGGCCAAGTCGTCGTGGACGGTCCCATAGTGGACGCGGCGCTCCGAGCCGGCGCCATGATTGGGCTACCAGAATTGCCCAGGATCGTGCTGACCGACGCCCGGGTATCGCCGTTCGCGTGCGGCATACGCCGCGCCGTGGTGGTGTTGCCGAACTCCTTGACTCAGCAAGTATCCGAACCCGGCCTCATGGCGGTTCTGGCCCATGAATTCGCGCATCTGCGCCGGCGTGACCCGCTGGCCGGCGTCATTCTGGGTGTATGCGACACGGTGTACTTCTTCCACCCCCTGGTCCATTGGGTGCGCCGACAGATTCTATTCGAGCGCGAGCGGGCCTGCGACGACCTCGTATTGGCCACCAGCAACGCCAAGCCGAGCGCCTATGCCAACGCCCTGTGCTCCGCGGCCCAACTCGCGAGGAACACTCGGCCCTTGACGAGTCCGCCCATATTGGTCGCGGAGTCCTTTGGCGATTTGAAAGGCCGCCTGACCGCGCTTACCGCCAGCGTTCGCCCGAAGGCCACATTGTCGAAGGCGTCGTTGATTTTTCTGGTCGCTCTGGGCGCACTCAGCGTTCCGGGCGTCGCGCTGACCACGGCCGAGCCGGTGGAAGGCGCGTTCCACATGGCGCCCGATCTTTCCGCTGTTCAAGAGGCTTCTGGCCCGGCGGAACACTCGGCTGCGCTCATGACTCTCGCGGCCAACGAGACAGGGGCCACGCAGGAATCGGCGCCAACGCGAATAATCCACTTTCCGAACAGCCGCGCGTTGGGCGTTGTGTCGGTGCGCAGGATCCCGCCCTTGCGGCCCTATCGCTTGGGTCCGGATTACAGCGCCGTGGTTAAATGGGACTTCGTAGCCGCCGCGCGAGGGGACGTAGCCGTTCCGGTTGGAAAGGACGTGAAACTCACCATCAATGGTCAGGCAGTGCTGCAGGACCTATCCCCGCTTCAGACACTCAGTCCGAACGACCTCGATGCGCTCGAGATTTATTGCCCGGAGACCATCCAGGCCAACGCGGACCGCGGCGTTATGCCCCACCTCGCTGGCTTAACGGGGCTGAAGTCGCTGGATCTGAGCCTGCCCGACCTTACCGACCGAGGCATGCGATACCTCAAGGGCTTGACCGCGCTCGAAGACGTACACCTGCGAGCGCCCGGAGTCACCGAGGCCGGCTTTACGTACCTCGAGGGAATGCAGTCGCTGCAAGCGCTATGGTCCTGGACAGATCTCACTGACCAGGGACTGGCTCACGTGGGTAGATTGTCTTCGTTGAGGGAGCTCTCGATTAACGTCACCAAGATTCAAGGTCCAGGGCTGACGCAACTGGCTCAGCTCCCGAGGCTGGAGCACCTCGAGCTTCAAGGCGCGAATTTTGGTAACAACGGCCTGAAGTACCTCAGTGACTTGCCCGCGCTGAAGAGCCTTTGGTTGCGCGGGGATGACCAACCATTAAAATCGCTCCGGCTGCTGGCCCTGGGCAAGTCCGTGACGACCGACAAAGCGCTGGTAACTCTCAGCGAGATGGACTCGCTCGAAGAGCTTTGGCTTTCCAGCAACCCCAAGAGTGTGATAAGCGACGCTGGCCTTTCGCAGTTGACCAAGCTTAGACACCTCAAGAGGCTCCACACGGGAGGCACGTCAAACACCCCAATCACCGACGAGGGGCTCAGGTCCGTGAGCACGATGTCATCGCTTCGTGAACTGCAGGTCTGCGGCGGCGAAGGAATAACCGACGCCGGGATCGCGCATCTGGCCACGTTAACCCAATTGGAGAAGCTCTTTGTCATGACGGATTCCCACCGCGTGACCGACCAGAGCCTCGTGCAAATTGGCGCGCTGAAGAATCTTCAGAATCTGTACATCTTCTGCTCCAAGAGTCCCTTTACGACCTCGGGCCTGAACGCGCTCAATGGCCTGACACGGCTCGAATTCCTGTCCATCTCGGGGGCGAAGCACGACGATGCCGTGCTGGACTGGTCGGGACTGACGCGCCTGGAAGACTTAACAATTACGATGACACCGTTCAGAGACGCCGATCTCGTTAGTTTGGGAAAACTCACCAACCTCAAGCGGCTTCAAGGAATCACCGGAACGCTGGCATCGCTCACCGGCTGGGAAGTGGCCTGGAATCTCTCGAGGGGCTTCGCGGACTCCAGATACTCACGATCACCAAGACGGCCCCGCTGGATGATCAGACGGAGGCGCGGTTGCGAAGCAAGTTGCCCAATCTGACGACGCTCACGATGAACGGGACTGGAGACCGCGTCGCTGGCTTCGGCAGCCGGTGACCTCTGGCAGTTAACCGGAACAGACACCGCATTTTGCACAGTAGTTTGGCGCAGAATGCGGCGTCTGTCTTTCGCCGGACCTGTCTGACTTGTCTGACCTGTCCGATCGGACAGATCGGTCTGATCCGTCCACCCCCGTCACTCCGCCACCGGCATGACAAACGCTGCCCGCATCGGCGCGGGCATAGGCCCAACCCCGCCGCGGACCGATCTCCACACGATCTCGCTCAATACCAGATCGTCCGCAGCGTCTTCTTTGCTGAAGTCGAGCTTCGCGGACAACTCCGCGCCCCAAGCCTCGGGCGAGTTGCGCACCGTCCGCAAGTTCTCGGGCACCGGTCGGCATTTGTACGCGCGCGTGTCGGCCTTCGCGTGAAACGCGTTGTACATCGGCAAGGCTCCCGCGTCGTACTGGCTCATGGGCTCGAGCCCGAGGATCAACTCCATCGTGCGCAACATGCTTGCCGTCGAGTAGAACGAATTGTCCCGGCCGCGATGATGCGTGTACGGGCTGATCGCCAGCGCCACGGTCCGGTGCGAGTCCACGTGATCCGGACCGTTCTGCGCGTCGTCCTCCACCACAAACACCGCCGTGTCCTTCCAGACCGAACTCGTCGAGATCGCCTCGATGATCATTCCCAACGCCAAATCGTTGTCGGCCACCATCGCGCGCGGCGTGAACGCGTCCGCCGCCGTCCCCGAGGTATGGTCGTTGGGCAAGCGCATCACGATAAACTGCGGTAACGTGCCCGCCTTCACAAACGTGTTGAATTCTTCGATGAAGCGCTTCGCACGGTCAATGTCGAGATACTTCAGGTCCCAGCCCACGAACTTCGGGTCAAAGTGGTCCTTCAGCGTGTCAACCATTGCGAACGGAGGGCCGGGGTGGTCTTCCGCTTGGCTGATGAATTCGCCGTAACTCCGGTACGACACCTTGGCCTCGCGGCATCGATCCCAGATATACCCCACGCTGGGAAACGCCGTGCGGTACGCGCCTTCCGACGGATAGTCGAGACCGTGCCCGCCATAGCCGCTCGGCCAGGTCTTCTGCACAAAATCTGTCGCGTAGGCCGCAGTGGACCACTCGTGGCCGTCCGCGCTCACCTGCGACTCAACGTAGAAATTGTCCAGCAAAACGAATTCGCGCGCCAGCGCGTGGTGGTTCGGCGTGTACTTCTCCGGGAAGATGCACAGCGCCGGATCCCCGTTGCCTTCGGGCATGTCGCCAAAGACCTGGTCGTAGGTGCGGTTCTCTTTGATGATGTAGATGCAGTGCTTGATAGGCGACGCTAACCCGACGCGCGCGGGAATCGGATTTCCTTTCGGAGCGGCTATCACGGGCTGCTTATCCTTTCGATACGGCGAACACGCGTACACTCGCGGCGTGTATGTCTCGTATTGCTTCTCCGTCGGCGCCGGAATAATCGAAAGCGTGCCTTCGAGAACCAATTTCGAGTGTTGCGTCGTGGTGCGCCGGTTCACAATGTACGAATTGGGCCCCTGCGGATTCGCGAACGGCGTAAACCCCTTGCCGTTGGCGACAAACACCGTCTTCCCATCCGCTGACACGCGCACCGACGTCGGATACCACCCCACCGGAATCAGCCCCACCGCGCGGCTTCGACCCGGTTCGGAGATATCGAATACCGCCACCGAGTTGTTGTCCGCATTCGCGACAAACAACTGGTTGCCGTCCGGCGACACCGCAAGCGAATTCGGCGTGCTGCCTTCGGGCGCGTCCGGATACAACGCCGTGTTCAAGGTTTCGGTCACGCGCCACGCCGCCGTGTCAATCGCCGACACCGTATTCACGTTGGCGTTCGCAACAAACAGGCGCGTCCCGTCTTTGGACAACAACAACTCATTCGGATGGTCGCCCGTAGGTACGGTGTCCTTTTGCCCCGATCCGTCCACGCGCAACCGCTGGACTCCGGCAGCGCCCCACAAACTCACGTAGACATACACACCCGACGGATCGAAGCGGCAATCGTACGGCCGCGTTTCGTCGGGATACTTCACCTGATGGACGATGCGTCTCGACGCAATGTCGACGATATCCACCGCGTTGCCCCAGGTCTCCGCAACCGCCAGCAACTTCCCGTCCATGCTGACATCAACCCCGCAGGGCACACGCCGCTCCTTCTCCGGCGCAATCCGGATATTGTCCGGCGCGCTCAAGAAGCCTTCGCTGAATGGAAACTCATACACGACCTCGGTTTCCCCGCCGGACACGTAGAGTTTCGCGCCATCCGCTGAGAACGCGAGCCCGTAATAGATATTCGGCAGCGGCGCCCGCGAAACCAGCCGAACACCGTTCACCTCGAAGACCATGACCTCATGCGTGCCGGAGCCGCAGTGAACCACGGCCAAGAAGCGGCCATCAGGAGTCAACCGCATGTTCATCGGGAAGTCCCCCAACGGACGGCTTTCGCCCACCGGGTCCAGGTACCACTGCGTAGGAAGCTTTATCTTTCCCTGCGGCGCTTCGCCGGGAAGTACGCCCACGGCAAGCGGTTTCGGAACCGATGAAGCGCATCCGGCGAGGGCGATACCGAACAAGGTTCCTACTACAAACCCGAAAACGAGTCGAATGGATCGGCGCAAACGCATGACGAGATCTCCGGAAAAGGCCGCTTGGCTGACGAGTGTTCTGGATGCTCCGCCAGAACCACCCCGCGTTGGACTCACAATATCCCCGGAGTATGCGCTTGTCAACGCGGAGGAACTCCGTCCAACTTGTCGGACGTGTCGGACCTGCCCGACCTGTCCGACCTGTCCAAGTGCGCCCGCGCTCGACGAGCGCGGGCCGCCAAGCGCCGTACGCGCGAAAGGCGCAGCGTGCGGACCATGTGCTACAGTGTCGCCCATGATTTTCCGCAAACGTGAGCTGACCGGTTACGCCTTCATCAGCCCCTGGCTGCTGGGGTTCGCCGTGTTCACTGCGGGCCCGTTTCTCGCCAGCGTCTACCTTTCCTTCACCCGCTACGATATTGTTTCCGCGCCAGTCTGGATCGGCGCCGCCAACTACAAGCACCTCTTTCATGACGATCCGCTGTTCTGGCGTTCACTCTGGATCACGTTCAAATATGCGCTCGTGGCCTTGCCTGTCGGAATGCTCGCCGGCGTCGCCCTCGCGCTGCTGCTCAATCTCGAACTCGGCGGCATCAGCGTCTACCGCACCGTCTTCTACATCCCCTCGATAGTCCCCGTCGTCGCCACTACCGCCATCTTCATGTGGATTCTGAACCCCCAGATCGGCCTCGTCAACGCCCTGCTCGAGCGTCTCGGCATAGCCGGTCCCTCGTGGATCATGGACACCAAATGGGCGTTTTGGTCGCTGGTGTTCATGTCGCTCTGGGGCGTTGGCGGCAGCATGATTATTTACCTGGCCGGGCTGAAGGACATCCCCGCCACCCTCTACGAAGCCGCGCTCATCGACGGCGCCAGCGCGTGGCAGCGCACGCGCCACGTGACCCTGCCCATGCTCACCCCCGTCATTTTTTTCAATCTCATCATGGGCGTGATCGGTTCGTTCCAGTACTTCACTCAGGCCTATATCATGACCCAGGGCGGCCCGGAGGACAGCACGCTATTCTACGCGCTGTATTTGTTTAACCGCGCCTGGCGCTATCTCGACATGGGCTACGCCAGCGCGATGGCTTGGATTCTGTTCATCATCGTCGTCGGCCTGACCATCATCATCTTTCGTTCGCATCACCGGTGGGTCCACTATGGCGATTGACGCCCTGCTCAACGGATCGAAACGCGCCAAGATAGCCTGGGCGCTCACCGCTGCGATTGTCATCGCCGGGCTCATTCTTGTCTTCGCGATGCCCGGACCGCCGCCGCGTAAATATCCCGACCGCATCCCCGTCCGTTTCTGGCACATGTGGACCGCCGAGTGGAAAGTCGTCGTCGAAAACATCTGCGACCGCTTCAACGAAAGCCAGGACAAATACGAGGTGCTCCCGCTTTCCATACCGGGCACGTCCGGCGACGCAAAGTTCCTGCTCGGCATCGCCGGCGGCAACCCGCCGGACGTCATGGCGCACTGGAACCCATCCATTCCCAAGTGGTCCCAGGAAGGTCTCCTCGTTCCCCTGAACACTTTGATGCCACCGGCGCAGTGGGAAGAACTGCAACGAATCATGTACCCCGCCGCGCGCAAGATCGGCATGTGCAACGGCAACCTCTACGGCGTCACCACCGGACTCAACACGTGGGCCTGCTATTGCCGCGTGGACTATCTGCGCGAAGCCGGCCTCGACCCGAAACAATTCCCGGACACGCTCGAAGGACTGATGGCCTGGGGTGACAAGCTCAACCGCTTCGACAAACAAGGCGGCCTTACGCGCGTTGGATTTCTGCCGCGCCAGTTCATGATGTACGCCCCCGGCTTTGGTGGCGGCATCTACGATTGGAACGCTGGCAAGCTCACCCTCAACACCCCCGAGAACCTGCGCGCCATGTCCTTCCTCGTCGAGCCGCGCCAGAAACTCGGCTTCGACAACATCGTGAAATTCATGAGCGGTCTCGCCACCGGCGTCGGTGACATGAGTTGGCCCTTCATCACCGGCGCTTACGCCATCGAAATGGACGGACAATGGCGCGTCCAACAACTCGCCAAGTACGCGCCCAACCTCGAATACGTCACGGTCCCCATCCCCGCCCCCGCCGGCGGCAAGAAACTCTTCGGCTGGGTCAACGGCAATTTCATGATCATTCCGACCGGCGCCAAACAAGTTCAAGGCGCCTGGGAATTCATCAAGTTCTGGTCCGGAGTCGAACAACCCGAGCGCGCCGCCGAATTCTACACCTGGGGCGGATGGC
The DNA here is from genome assembly GCA_016215105.1 of Candidatus Hydrogenedentota bacterium. Lineage (GTDB taxonomy): Bacteria > Hydrogenedentota > Hydrogenedentia > Hydrogenedentales > SLHB01 > JACRLJ01. The sequence continues at coordinate 9,484 of JACRLJ010000079.1, read as the reverse complement.
TGCCGCTGACCTCCGCCGTCGCCAACGCGCCCATCTACCGCCAATACGTCAAGGAACATCCCCAGTTCCAAACCTTCCTCGACATCCTCCCCAGCGACAACCTGCAACCCGTGCCCCCGGTCGCCTACCAAATGTACCTCTGGGACCGCGTCAACCAAGCCGACGACTCCGCCATGCGCGGCGCCGTAACGCCCCAACAAGCCCTAACCCGCGTCGAACAAGAAATCGCCCGCGAACTCGCCATCCGCAAGGAATCCGGCTATGTGGATTAACCCGAACGCGAACCACCGGGGTAGAGGCGGCTCGCCGCAGCCGCCCGCGACGGCGCAAGACCCATTCATCGCTTCCAATCGCCAATCATCGCGCACACGCCGCCCAACGTGTCATTCTGAGCGTAAGCGAAGAATCTACTGCCACTGTTTGACGACTGCGCCGGAAATACCCGATGCCCAACTCATGGCGCAACGGGAGGGCGGATGTCCTCATCCGCCGGTCCGGATCTCTATGACCCTCGGAAACACGACCCCATGACCCAACGCACCAGCCCCGTATTCCACCTAACCCCGTCGCGCCGGCTCGCGGCCCACGCCACGCTCCTCGTCCTCTGCATCCCATTCATCCTCCCCCTCGTCTGGATGGTCTCCACCTCCCTCAAACCCGACGCCCAGATCTTCTCGCAAGGCGCCCGCGAGACCGTATCCCTCATCCGCGACCTCATCCCCAACCCCGTCAAATGGCGCAACTACGCCGACTCCATGCAGACCGTCCCCCTCGGGACCTATCTCCGCAACACCCTCATGCTCTGCGCCGCCAACGTTCTCGGCGCCGTGATCTCCAGCGCCATCGTCGCCTACGGATTCGCCCGCCTCACGTTCCGCGGACGCGACATCCTGTTCATGCTCATGGTCGCCACCATGGCCATGCCCGGACAAGTCACCATGATCCCCGTGTTCTCACTGTTCCGCGCGCTCGGCTGGTACGGCTCATTCCTGCCGCTCATCGTCCCCTCACTCTGCGGCAGCGCCTTCTACATTTTCCTGCTCCGCCAATTCTTCCGCACCATCCCCGAAGAACTCGCCGAAGCCGCCCGCATCGACGGCGCTCACGAATGGCGCATCTTCTGGCAAGTCATGCTCCCCCTAGCCACCCCCGCGCTCGCCACCTGCGCCCTATTCCAATTCCTCGCCACCTGGAACGACTTCTTCGGCCCCTTGCTCTACCTCAACGACCCCTCCAAATACACCCTCGCCTACGGCCTCGAACAATTCATGTCCAGCTACGGCGGCGAATGGGCCCAACTCATGGCCGGCGCCTGCATCTTCACCATCCCCGTCATCGTCCTCTTCTTCCTAGCCCAACGCACCTTCATCCAAGGCATCGCCACCACCGGCGGAAAGGCGTAGGCGGCGGCGCAAGACGCTAGGCGTTCACTCTCGCCCCGATGACACGTTCGCCGGGAGGGTCGGCGTCCTCGCCGACCATCGTCGCCAAACAGCTGCCCGTTCACACTTGCCCCTGCCGCGCGATCGGGGACCAAACTAACGGTGAACCAAACGCGTCCGGACCGGTCGGCGAGGACGCCGACCCTCCCGAATCGCCACTACCACGCGGTCATCTAGGGGGCATCGCCGCCACCGGCGGAAAAGCAACGCGCTAAGGGATGGCAAATTGATTATGGAGCGTTTAACTGAAGATGGAGTCCTTCAAGCCGGAATTCGCCACTCGCCCGGGACTGACACCGTCTTTCGCACGGCAGTCTTGTGCGAAACACGGTGTCTATCCCCGCTTTTCGCGGCCCAAACTTCTCTTCCCTGTTTCACCCTTGCCGTTTTACCCTTCTGCCTTCACTCTCCTCCCCACGATGGCCAGCGCGATAAACGGAACGACATTGAACGTCAAGAACAAAATCTTGAATAACCCCACGAAGCCATACATAACCGCCATATACGCTTCCTTTGACAACGGAAACCACCAGCGCTGCACTCCGTACAGCCAGTCCGGGGCCAATGTCCAAACCAGCGTCCACACAAGCAGAATCGCCCCGTCCAGGATCGTACACCACATGAAGAATGATCTGAGCGTTCGAATATCCATGACAGCCCTTCCTCCTGTTTCGGCGCCCAACGACTCAACACCACAATCAAGCGAAAACCGGGGACTGACTCGCTTTTCGGCCGTTGGAAAAGCGTGTCTGTCCCCGCCTTTCGCGGCATCTCGATCATCACCCTTTCCCGACGGTCTGACAAGTTTACCCCTGAACCGTATCGAGGCGCGGCCAGAAAGCGTCTGTAAGTTGTTCGTTACCAGCGCTGGCTCGCGCCGAGTTTTGTTATGCGGAGGCTTTCTGGCCGCGCCTCTGGCAAATTCAAACCGGCGGGGCCCGCCGCGCCCAAGAATTTGCCCCGGTCGACACAAAAGGGCCCCGTCCGAGAGAGTCAACTCCAGACGGGGCCTTGTCCAATACAGACTAGCGATTGGCAGCGCGCGACAAATCCCCAGTCACTTCACGCTCGCGAAATATTCGATTGGGTCGCGGTCAGGTTATTCGTCAGACGCCGGCGGCGTCGGGGTCTTTGCGAATACTTGGCGAAGTATCCCCAGGCCAACTTGAGCGAAACCGATGATATTCTTCAGTTCGAACCACGCGGTTTCTTGCGCTCGGACGGGCATTTCCTTGGACAGTACGATTACATGTTTCATAGGTCGTTTAATCTCCATTCTGCTTTCGACGGATCAACCAGGAAATAGCAAGTACCCTCACAAACACCGGCAAGCAGACATTCCCCTTGGGAGAGACTCGCCGCATGGTCACACTGTGCATTATTCCCCCGCTTGAATGCAAACCGGCGCGGATCTATGGCGGCTACGGCGCGTCGAGCGTCTCGCGTACCGCCCGCAGGAGATCCGCTTTACGGTACGGCTTTGTGATGAGACGCAGCCCTTCCTTCACCACGAAATTCGTGTCGAGCGCGTGCTGGCTGTAGCCGCTGCTGAACAGCACGCGCATCTCCGGCCGCTTCGACTGGATGTGGTCCATGACGCTCCGCCCGCCCTGCTTGGGCATGATTACGTCCAGCAGCGCCAAGTCAATGGCGTCGGCATGCTCCTCGAACACGCGCACCGCGTCTTCTCCGTCGCACGCCGTCAAGACGGTATAGCCCGCCTTCTTCAACGTGTTGCTCACCAGCTTCCGGACACCCTCCTCATCCTCGGCAACCAGAATGGTCTCGGTTCCGCCGGCCGCGCGCGGCTCGGCCTTCGATTCCAGCACCTCTGCGCGCCGCTCGGCGAATGGGATATAGATCTTGAACGCGGTGCCCCTTCCCGGCTCGCTATAGACATGGATCAGCCCATTGTGCTGCTTCACGATGCCGTACACCGTCGCCAGTCCCAGGCCGGTTCCCTGCCCCACGCCCTTGGTTGTAAAGAACGGCTCGAAAACCTGTGCGCGCGTTGCCTCATCCATGCCCTGACCCGTGTCCGTCACGGTCATCAACACGTACCGGCCCGGCGCCGCCCACGGATGATCGTGACAGTATTCCTCGTCTATCACGACGTTTTCCGTCTCGATGGTCAGCGTCCCACCCGTGGGCATCGCGTCGCGCGCGTTCACACACAGGTTCATGAAGACTTGCTCGATCTGACCCTTGTCCGCGTGAATCATACCCAGCCGCTCGCCGGGCCTGTAGCAAAGTTCGATATGCTCGCCGATCACGCGCCGGATCATATTCAGCACGCCCTGGAGCAGGTCATTCACGTCCAGCGTGACGGGCTGAATAATCTGCCGGCGGCTGAACGCCAGCAATTGCCGCGTCAAACCCGCCGCCCGTTCCGCCGCTTGGTGTACCGTTCCCAGCGCCTCGCCGTCCGCCGTGTCCTTGCCCAAATTTTCCTGCACAAGGTCGACATACCCCAGAATGACCTGCAACAGGTTGTTGAAATCGTGCGCGACCCCGCCCGCAAGCTGACCTACCGCTTCCATCTTCTGCGCTTGCAGGAACTGGCTCTCCAGTTTCATCTCCTCCGTAATATCGCGCAGGAAGCAGAGCATCCCGGGCCGGTCCTCCCAGTTGATCTCGGCGGCCGTAAGCTGCGTCCACACAACTTTGCCCTGCTTGTTCATAATGCGGAAACGCGGCGCCTCGACCATTCCGCTTCCCTCAAGCTGCCGCAAGTACCGCTCGACGACCACCGTCCGCTCCTCGGGATGAATAAGCTGGGCAAACGGAGTCTCAATCAGTTCCTCCGCGGAGTACCCTGTCAATTCCAGGGCTTTCGCGTTGGGAAATGTGACTACGCCGTCCTGGACAACGAATATCGCCTCGCCCGCGTTCGACACCAGCAGGCGGTATTTCTGCTCCGACTCCCGCAACGCCTCCTCGGCGCGCTTGCGATCGGTGATGTCGCGCCCGTAGAGATTCACATAGCCGCTCTCCACTATAGGAGCAAGCATCAATGCGAACACACGCTTTTCGCAGACCGCCTCCACTTCTCGGGGTATGCCGGAATCCAGCGCCTCCAGGATCATCGCGCGCCAAAACTCCGGAACTCGCTCGCCTTCGGAACAATTCCAGTACTGAAGCATGTCCGCGCTCGCCCCATTGGCATAGAGCAACACGCCTTCTCGTGTAATCCGCAGTACCGGGTTTGGGTTGTCACTGGGAAACTTGGCGAGCGCTTGTATTTCGGCTTCCGCGCGCTTGCGTTCCGTAATGTCGGTTATAACGCCATCGTAGGACAGAAGGCGCCCGTCGGGGCCGGCATTGGGAACCAGCGTGGTCTGGACCCAGCGAATCGAGCCATCCTTGTGCTGTATCCGGTGTTCGAAGGTGATGCTCTCTCTCAAGGACACAACGCGTTCAGCAGCGTCAACGACGGCCTGCCGGTCTTCCGGGTGTATCATGCGGTACCACAGGTCCCGATCGGCCACATAGTCTTCCGCCGAAAACCCGGTCACCGCCAGACAGCCCGGGCCGTACGTGGTGTAGGCGGCCCGGCCGTCGTCCATGACGACCGTGTACATGTAGCTAGTGACCGACGCAAGAAGATCGCGAAAACGCTGTTCGCTCTCACGCAGACTCGCCAGGGTCTTGTTGAGTTCGGCCGTGCGCTCTTCGACCAGCGTTTCAAGCTGCTGCTCGCGCTTCTCCAGCCCGCGGCGCTGCTGATACAGATCGCGAAAGACTCGTACCTTGCTTCGAAGAATGGTCGGTTCTATCGGTTTCAACAGGTAGTCAAACGCCCCGGCTTCATACCCCTTGAACTCGTGTTCTGTGTCTTTCATAGCCGCCGTGACGAATATGATTGGCACGCGGCTCGTCTTCGGATTCGCCCGCAGCAATTCGGCCGTCTCGAATCCATCCATATCCGGCATACGCACGTCCAGGAGAATAATCGCGAAATCATGCTTCAGCGAAAGTCGCAGCGCTTCGTCCCCGGATGACGCCTTGAACATGTCCAGCCCCAAATCTTCCAGGAGCGCTTCCAGGGCGATCAGGTTCTCGGGCCGGTCATCAACCAACAGGACCGGTATCGTTTCAGTCTCGATCATCTTCATTGCTCCTTGATGCTCAACGCCGCTCGTCAGTCTTGCCGGCGCCGCTTGCTGCCAGGCTGCACAAAAGCCCGCAGATATTCTTTAAGGGAAGGACATGGTCAGCCGTGACCACCGCCAGCGCGCCACGCGGCATCGAATCGGCCTCCGCGTCCGCCGGGTCTTGGACGATCGCGACCCCGCCTTTGTCCTGTACCGCTTTCAATCCCCTGCTTCCGTCCGATCCGGCCCCCGTCAGGATGACGCCGATCAAACGAGATCCAAACGCGGTGGCGGCGGACTCGAAAAGCACGTCGACGGAAGGCCGGGCAAAGTTCACTGGCGGGTCCACGGAGAGCGCCAGCGCCCCAGACTTCTCGACCAGCAGATGATAGTTGGCCGGCGCAAGATAGGCCGTGCCGGGACGGATCACCTCTTCATCGTCCGCTTCCTTGACACGAATCGCGGAGCGGGCGTCGAGTATGCTTGCAAGTTCGCTGCCGGGGTCCACGCCCGTGTGATGCACCACCAGCAGCGGCAACGGGAAGTCGCCAGGCAGACCGCCGAACATTACCCTGAGCGCCTCGACTCCACCCATGGATACACCCGCCACAATCGCGCGGTATCGTATGTCGTTTGCCCTAGACATACTTCTTCCTGTATATGCGCGTACCCGGCGCGATTTCTGAATAGGCGCCGGCTATGCAGCGGCCAGACAGGGTCTCCTTTGTGCCCAGGCACAAGAACCCCCCGCTGCGAAGGCTGCCGTCAAAGAGACTCAGAGCGCGCTCCTTTAGAGCCGGTGTGAAATAGATCAACAGGTTTCTGCAAAGGACCAACTGCATCTCACCCAGCCCGGCGTCAACGGCCAGATTGTGTGAGGCAAACACGATGCCATTCCTGAGATCGCGCGCCAATATCGCGCGGTCGTACCGGGCCGTATAATAGTCGGCAAAATCTCTCTTCCCGCCCGTCCGTTGGTAGCTCTGGGTAAACTGCTGCATCTTCTCGAGGGGATAGATGCCTTCCTCAGCCTGTCTAAGGATCCTTTCGTTTATGTCCGTCGCATAGATCCTGTAGTGGCCTGCCAGTCCCTCTTCGCAAAGAAGAACCGCCAGCGAATACACCTCCTCGCCGGCGGAGCAGCCCGCGGCCCATATCTTTATGAAGGGAAACGTCTTGAGATGCGGCACGACCTCTTCCCTCAACGCCTTGAAGAAATGGGGATCGCGGAACATCTCCGAGACATTAACGGTTATCCCTTCCAGCAGCTCGCTGAACACTTCCCGGTCGCGCAAGACACGCGCCTGCGCCTCGGAAAAACTTCGCAGCCCCGACTTCTGGAGCCACTGCGTCAACCGCCGCCGAAGCGACGCCGCAGCGTACTGCCGAAAGTCATACCCGTAGACCCGGAATATCGCCTCCAGCAGCAGCCGTATCTCAACATCCTCGATGTCTACTGCGTTCATGCTCGTCCTTTACGACTGACGATAAAGCCATACCCGCAGCAGCGAAAGAAGCTTCTCGATATCGAGCGGCTTGGATATATAGTCATTCGCCCCTGCCTGAATGCACTTTTCCTGGTCGCCGGCCATGGCCTTCGCGGTCATCGCTATGATGGGAAGCTTTCTGAACCGCGAGTCGGTTCGGATGGCGCGTGTCGCCTCGAAGCCATCCATCTCCGGCATCATGATGTCCATGAGCACAATATTCACATCCGGATGCTCGCGGATTCTGGCTATTGCCTCATGGCCATTCTCCGCCTCGATCACCACCATGTTCTTGTCCGTCAAGATGCTGGTGAGCGAAAAGACATTACGCATGTCATCATCCACCAGCAGCACCTTCTTGCCTTCGAGCGCCGCTTCCTGGTCGAGCGCGGCGCGTATCATCTTCTGCTTCTCGCGCGGCAGATCATTCTCGACCATATGCAGAAAGAGCGTCACCTCATTCAAGAGCCGTTCCGGGCCTTTCGCGCCTTTGATGATGATGCTCTTGGCGTAGTGCTGCAGACGGGATTCCTCGTCTCGAGAAAGTTCGCGGCCGGTGTGCACGATGACAGGTATCGCGCGAAGCTTCTCCGACCGGTCGATATGCTCCAAGAGGTCAAAGCCCGACATATCCGGCAACCCGACATCGAGAACAATGCAGTCTATCGGTGTATGATCGAGCGCCGCGATCGCTTCGCCGCCAGTAGCCGCGATACTGATCTCGAGGTTGCGGTCCTGAAGCAGGCTAGTCATGCTGTCCGCGTCGGTCTTGTCATCCTCGATGATCAGGAGTCTTCGCACGGTTTGCGATGCGCTCTTCTCGATGTTGCTGAACACCTCCTCGAGCTGTTCGGGCGTTACCGGCTTCGTGAAGAAGCCAACGGCGCCCATCGCCATCCCCTTCTGGCGCTCATCAAGACAGGTAATGAAATGCACGGGAATATGGCGAGTGGCAGGGTTGTCCTTGAGACTGCGCATGACGCCCCAGCCGTCCATTCCGGGCAGCATCACATCAAGGATGACTGCGCTCGGCCGGTATCGGTCGGCGAGATGAACGCCGCTCGTGCCATCACAGGCCACAAGTCCGGCGAAGCCTCTTTCCCTCACCATCGCCAGCAAAGTCTTGGCAAAATTGCGATCATCCTCAATGATCAATATGCTTTTTTTGCCCGGCCCGAGTTTGTCCCTGTCATCCGAAAGCGGCGCGAGAAACCCGCCGGGCAGGCCAGCGATTTCCGGCATCGCGCCGCCGCTCTTCGCCGGCGGCGCCGCGAAGACGGCCGGCGCGGCCGTGTGTTCTTCAGCGGGTATTCCGGCGATGGGCAGATACAGGGTGAAAACGCTTCCGGCGCCTCGTCCGCTGTCGAGCGTAATATCCCCTCCCATTCTTCGGGCAAGCTGCAGTGATATGGACAGCCCCAGGCCGGTACCGCCAAACTTGCGGCTGGCGCTGCCGTCCGCCTGGTGAAACGCCTGAAACACCAGGTCATGTTTGTCTTTGTCTATCCCAATACCCGTGTCCCGCACGCTGAAGGCGATCGCGGGCCCCGGCAGCGGACTGGCTGCGCCTTCGGACGCGGAAATGGTGAGGGTAACCGAACCTTCTTCCGTAAACTTGAAGGCGTTTGAGAGCAGATTCTTTACGATCTGCTGCGTCCGCTGCTCATCGATCCGGATCGTTCTTGGCGTGTGGTCCTCGACCGCAATGCTGAAGTCAAGCCCCTTTTGCTCCGCCTGTTGCCTGAACATGCCCTCGAGGGTCTCGCAGAACGCGCCGACTTCCACGTCTTCGTAGATCAGATCAAGCCGGCCGGCCTCGACCTTGGAAAGATCGAGGATGTCACTGATCAGGATCAGCAGATCCTTGCCGGCGCTGTTGATGGTTGCGGCAAACTCCTTCTGTTTATCGGTCAGCGTGCCGTCTTTGTTTTCCACCAGAAGACGCGAGAGGATCATCATGCTGTTGAGCGGCGTGCGGAGTTCGTGGGACATGTTCGCCAGGAACTCCGATTTGTATGCGCTTACTTTCTCAAGCTCGGCCGCCTTGCGCCGTAGCTCGGCGCTTGCCGCCTCGACTTCCTGATTCTTGGTTTGTATCTGCCGCCGCTGCTGCTCGAGCATTTCGGCGCGCTCCTCGAGTTCTTCGTTGGTCTGCTGCAGTTCTTCCTGTTGCACCCGCAGTTCTTCGGTCTGCTGTTGCGTCTGTTCAAGAAGCTCATCAATTCGCTGGCGGGATCGCGCTACCCCGAGCCCTATGGCAATGCCTTCCATTGCCTGACTTAGGAAATCGAGTTCTCTATCGCTGAACGGACTGAAGGTACCGAGCTCCAGAGCGGCCACGAGTTGTCCGTTGTGCAGGAGTGGTAGCGCGGCGACGTTGTGAGGCACGGACTCGCCGAGAGCGGAGCCTATCTGGAAATAATCCGGAGGGATTTTCGACAGACAGATCAGCTTCTTCTCG
>JACRLJ010000167.1 GCA_016215105.1 Candidatus Hydrogenedentota bacterium | reverse complement strand
TGCCAACCACTTCGTCGTGAATCTGGCCCATTCCGTGAAGACTTACCAAGAAGTCGCGAACGCCCGCGTCCCGAAACTTTTCCAGCGTGCCCGGCTTCGCCAAGGAAATCCCGTTCGTAATTAGGGTCGGATACAAGCCAATTTCGTGGCAATATCGGATAAGTTCGAGAATATCGGGATGTATAGTCGGTTCTCCGCCCTGGATATCAATGGACGTGTTGCCATAGACCTTGCGCAATGACAGGCAGATTGCCTTGGCCTTCTCCAGCGTCATGAACGGGTGTTCGGGATGGTGAGCGTCCTCAATCCGGTTAAGGAAATAACAGAAGTAACAGCGCTGGTTGCAGGTTTGGCCCAGCCACATCACACCCCGCCGGGTTGGTTTGCGTTTGGTCGTCTTGGCAAACGACTGAGACGCGGCGGCGCGCCGAACGGGTATTTCTGTTTTGGAGGACGTCTCGACTGGCGAAGAAGACATTTTACTGCTCCGGATTGCAGGTTTCGAGAAAAAGGGCTCAAATTCACACCAATTCTAACATATTACGCCACTTGAATCTAACACAGCCGCTCCGGCGATTGTTCCCTGAAGGCCCGAATGAGTCGTATTGACGTTCAGGCGTCTTGATCCCTGCCATGGCGCACCGTCTTGTGAAATCCCCCAAGCTCTGCTAGACTTTGGATGATAAGGGATCGCGAACGAATACCAACTGCGGCAGGAGTTCAGTCGAGCCGCGATTGGGTCTTCATCACGTGGACAGTCTGGTCCAGAAGGAACGTCCAATGAAGATTATCGACGGATTACGTTGCTACGGCATGCTGCTCAGGGCTGGGCTTGTCCTTGCGCTTCTTGGGTCTGCTTTGGCAAGCTCGGCGTCCACGGGCGCCGGTGGCCATATCATCGGCGACGCCCGCCATGGCGCCAGCGCTTCGATTGGCGCCTTGTGCTTGGGAGAATCAAAGGTCGGTCTCAAGTCGCCGCCCGCCGGGAAGACGCCTGAACAAGGCAGCACGGGCAAATCCGAACCTCCCGCCGCCGCCCCTTCAAAAGAGGCCCCGAAAGAGGCCCTGCCCGCCGAAGTTTCTTCAGGAACCGGCGATAAGGATGAGCGGGACACAAAAAGGGAACGCAGGTTGCAGAAGAGGCGGGAGGAGTTGAAGAGGAAGGCTGATGAAGCGGCTAAGGCGCAACAGGACAAGGCCGTGACAGCTCCACCTGGTGACGACACGGCCCAGACGCCCGAGAAGTCCCGGCAGGCGCAGTCCTCGGACGCCGGTCCCAAAAACACCCCGCCGAAATCACCTCAGCGGCATCGGTTCATGTGGCAGGCGCGTCCGTAACCAATCTTGCGCGCGCGAATCGCCCCAGACGACTTAGAACATGGCCGAAGCGGGCACTTCGGTCTTGTCGTGAACAGGCGTCTCATCGTCGGCGCGCGGAGTGATGTACTCTCCAGTGATCATGTCCTTGTAGCTCAATCCCGGACCCACCATCGGGTAGACGTGCGCGTTCGGATCGATCATCACTTCAAGAAACGCCGGGCCCTTGTGGTCTATGAACGCCTTTAGGACTGCGTTTACATCGGATTTGCCGGTCAGACGGCGCGCAAACGTAAATCCGTCGGCTTCTGCGGCTTTCACAAAGTCCTTCTTGTGCATGGACTTGTCCGATCCCGAAAAGCGATCGCCAAAATACAGGTTTTGCCACTGCCGGACCATCCCGTCACCCAGATTGTTCAACAACAACACCTTGACGGGGATGTCATTCGTCGTCATCGTTTCGAGTTCACCCAAATTCATCCGAAGGCTGCCGTCGCCGTCAATATCAATGACCACGGCGTCGGGACGCGCGCACTGAGCGCCAATCGCGGCGGGCAAGCCAAACCCCATCGTGCCCATGCTCCCCGAGGTGATCCACGTGCGGGGCTCGACGAATTCCGAATACTGCGCGGCCCACATCTGGTGTTGGCCCACGCCGGTGGTGACGATAGCCCGCCCTTTGGTGAGCTTGCTCAACTGATGAATGATCTCCTGCGGCTGAAGCAGGTCACCGGTCTTCTTATAGTTCAGGGCATGTTTCTTCTTCAGATTCTGCGCATGCCTAAGCCACGGCGAGAAGTCGCCTGCGAAATTCTTTCCGGCATGCAGCAAGTCCTGTAACGCGATCTTGGCGTCGCCCGTGTGCGCCCAGGTTACACTCTTGACCTTCCCAATCTCCGCCGCGTCAATATCGATGTGAGCGATGTTTCGGGCATTCGGGGCAAACTCGGCCGGCTTGCCGGCGACACGATCATCGAACCGCGCGCCCACCGTAATCAAGAAATCGCAATCCTCAACGGCGTAGTTCGCGTACGCCGTTCCATGCATCCCGAGCATGTTCAGACACAAATCACTCGAGGTGTCCATGGCGCCGATTCCCATCAGCGTCGTCACTACCGGAATGCCAAAACGCTTCGAGAACGTCCGAAGTTCCTGGGACGCATTACTGTTGATAACACCGCCACCGGCGTAGATTAAGGGGCGTTTCGAGTGCGCCAGCATCTTGAAAAAGCTCGCCGCGCTCTCCTTGGTCACGCGCGACGCCGAAAGCGCCGCCTGGCGTTTCTCGTAGCCCCGGAAGCGCAGATACCCGTCTCCCTGGAACTCGCCGAGGTAATTCTGGACGTCCTTAGGCACATCAATAACCACGGGCCCAGGCCGTCCGCTGCGCGCTATCGCGAACGCGGTGCGTACGGTCGCCTCCAATTCCTTTTCGTTCGAGACGAGAAAAACGTGTTTGGCGCAGGCGCTCATGACGCTGAAGACCGGCGCCTCCTGAAACGCGTCCGACCCTATCGCCTGCCGGGGAACCTGGCCGGTAATAAGCACCACTGGAATCGAGTCGGCCATGCAATCGCGGATCGGGGTGACGCAGTTCGTCGCGCCGGGACCGGAAGTCACGATGCACATGCCAACACGCCCGCTTGCCCGTGCATACCCGGCGGCCATGAAACACGCGCCCTGCTCATTCGCGGGCACGATCAGGCGGACTTGCTTCTTCGGGTGCTCCTGGTTGTAGCGGAACACGGCGTCATAGGTAGGCAAAATCGCGCCGCCGCTGTAGCCAAATATGGTATCCACGCCCTCGTCGGCAAGTACCTGCAAAATCATGTCCGCGCCGGTCATGGACTTGCCTGCTAGCGGGTGCTTCGGTCGTTTCTCGGTGGCTCGCTTCATTCAAGATCTCCTCACGTACCTGCGGGTCAGTCAGCATATTTGCAGCCGGGCGCCCCATCCGCCTTGGCCGCTGAGTCGGTGACCGCAATTCAAGTATGCGATCCCTATCCTACCATGCCGGATGCATATTCCGGCGCGGGTCGCCCGGCCTCACAAGGACAGGCCTTATCCCACGAGCGTCTTGACCCGGTCTACCAAGTCCTTCAGCAGAAAAGGCTTCTCCATGAAACTATCGAACTCGTTGCCTTGGTCCTCGACTGAATCCGTCGGCAGGTAACCGGAAACCCCGATCACCTTGGTGTTCGCCAACGTGACGTGGCGCCGAATCAGCGCGCACACCTCGCGGCCGTCCATATCGCCCAGTGAAATATCCACCACTACGACATGAGGACGAAATTCGCCGAGAATAGCCCCCGCCTGGAACCCCGAGTGAACCGACCGGACATGGTACTTCTCCGTCGCCCGCAAGGCTTGAACCATCGCCGCGTTGAGCCGCACGTCGTCGTCCACGACCAGAATCCGCGGCATCGACGTACTGCCGTCCTTCGCCAGCGCGCGCGGATCTTCCCACGAGAACCCCGCGCAACTCAGCGATATCAGGATATGCTCGATATCCTCGAGGCGATCCCGACTAAGGTGGTAGAGGACGCTCGCGCCCTGTTCGGCCGAGGCGTCGCAGCCGTTCTTTGCGACGATAACCGGAAAGAACGGGGATGACTCGGCAAGCCTTCGCAGCGACGCCTGCACTTCCGCGCAGCTATCGTCAACGTCGAGCAACGCCGCGTCGGATCCGCTCTTAACGATTCCTTCCGGATTGGAGACGTCGTATCGGCCCGAAATGCCTTCCCAACCGATGCTGGCGCAGAGCGCTTCGATGGATTCGATGAGAGACTGAGACTCGCTGCATATTAGAAGGCGGGGCATGGCAACTCCGGAATACTGGAATAGCTAAACTGCACGTATCGGTTCCCGCGTACTTCTCCGGTGTCCAAGGCGGCTGCGCCGCTTTAGCGCAAGACCCGCCACCGGAGCTCCAATGAGCCCGGTGGCGGGTTCGCCAAACCAAATTCTACTCGCCAGCAGGGGAATCCGCGGACGGAGACTTTTCTTCTGCCGCGGCGGGTTCCGCGTTTGCCGGAGCGGCGTTGACGCTGGCCATCAACTCATTGGCCATGTCCGTAAAACTCCGGCCTGCTTGAAGCAGTGACTGCGGAACCGCGTTGCCGACTGTTTCACCGATGCTGACGCTCTCGCGTCCGCTGTCGGCGCCGGACTTCGCATACGACGCTTGAACCGCCGCCTCCTGGTCGCGCTGGTATTCGCGGATGCTCAGGCCGATCTTGCGCTCGACGGGGTCGATGCTGATGACCTTCGCGGTGACTTTCTGGCCGACGGAAACGATGTCTTCCGGCTTCTGCACCCGGTCGCGGGACAACTCGCTCACGTGAATCAGCCCTTCGATTCCGCTCGAAAGCCGCGCGAACGCGCCGAAGCTCACCAACTTGGCGATTTCGACTTCAACGTGCGCGCCAATCGGCGTGCTGTCCACCACCGCCTGCCACGGATCGTTGTCCAACTGCTTCAGACCGATGCTGATCTTCTCGTTGTTCGGATCGATGCTGAGAATCTTGACGTCAATGACCTGACCCTTCTCCAGCATTTCCGACGGATGCGATACCTTCTTGGTCCACGACATGTCGCTGACGTGAAGCAGGCCGTCAATGCCCTCTTCAATCTGCACAAACGCGCCGTAGTC
>JACRLJ010000039.1:11723-43016 GCA_016215105.1 Candidatus Hydrogenedentota bacterium | reverse complement strand
TGACTCGCTTTTCGGCAGTTTGAAAAGCGTGTCTGTCCCTGCTTTTCGCGGCATTCGCGAAACAGACACCGAACTCAAGCGAAAAAACAGGGACATATAGCGCACAAAAGCGCCCTATCTTCGGAGCGACGCGACGGGGTCGCTCAGGACCCAACGTTGCGCTTCTCGTATCATAGCCCTGGGTTGGCCGCCAAAGGCTCTGCGAAGGCGGCCGTCCCTAATCGCCGGAACCGCTTCGCGTCCACAAAACTGACAGTAGTGCGCATTACAGATTTGCACACACACTCCGTTTTTGTCCGTAGTTCCGCTTTCGGGAAACCCCGTAGAACAAGATAACGTCCTGGAACAAATTGTGTTACAATCCCCCCCGGACCAGGAGCCGGTTCGGGATCGTTTCCTGCTAACTGGCGAATGAGGCCGTGAATGGGGTTTTGCGTAGTTTTCGTTTCCCTCATGCACAGCGCCTCTACTCAGTCCTTGAGGTTTTCAGCGCCCGGTCATCATGGTGAGACCTGCGCGCCGGCTCCCAAGCGGTGAGAAATACGAAGGAGATTCCCCCTATGTTGTTGCTCGTCGTTGCCGTCAGTATGTTTGGATTGTGCCTTGCGCGGTATTCGCCCACGTGGGCGCCTGCTCGCGGGGCCGCAGTGTTCCGCCGCCTTCGCATTCCTCCCATAGGCGCCGCCGCGCTGGGCGCCATTGCGCTCGCAACGTTCGCCCCAACCGCCAGGGCCGGCGAGGCCGACCTCATCATTCCCGATCTTGCCAAGGTCACGTTCCTCGGTGGAATCAACGGCCACGTCCTGCTTCTCGGCGGCTTGCTCATTTGCGTACTGGGTTGCGTGTTCGGATTGGTGCAGTACGTGCAGCTTCGGAACCTTCCCGTACACAAGTCCATGCGCGAGATTTCTGAGCTAATCTACGAAACGTGCAAAACCTACTTGATCACTCAGGGGAAGTTCATTGCACTTCTTTGGGCATTCATCGCGGTGGTGATTGTCGTCTACTTTGGGGTGCTACTCCAATTCTCCGTCGCTAAAGTAAGCACCATCGTCCTCTTCAGCGTCATCGGCATTCTCGGCAGCTACGGCGTGGCTTGGTTCGGCATACGGATCAATACCTTCGCCAACTCGCGGACAGCGTTCGCCAGTCTTGAAGGCAAGCCGTATCCGTGTATGTCGATTCCGCTGCAGGCGGGAATGAGCATCGGCATGCTGCTGATCTCGGTCGAGTTGGTCATCATGCTGTTCATCCTTCTGTTCGTAAAGGGCGACTGGGCAGGCCCGTGCTTCATCGGCTTCGCCATCGGCGAGTCCCTGGGCGCGGCCGCGCTGCGTATCGCGGGCGGTATCTTCACCAAAATCGCCGATATCGGTTCGGACCTGATGAAGATCGTCTTCAAGATTAAGGAAGACGATATCCGTAACCCCGGCGTAATCGCGGACTGCACCGGCGACAACGCGGGCGACTCCGTAGGGCCGACGGCAGACGGATTCGAGACCTACGGCGTGACGGGCGTGGCCCTGATCACCTTCATCCTGCTGGCGGTGAAGATCAAGGACGCGGCGGGCGTGGTGATTCCGGAAGACACCATGCGGCTCCAAGTGCAACTGCTGGTATGGATTTTCACGATGCGTATCGGCATGATCGTAACCAGCGCCGCGTCGTACTTCGTGAACGGCGGTTGGTCCAAGGCCAAGTTTGGCAATGCGCCGAAATTCAATTTCGAGACTCCGCTGACCACCTTGGTATGGCTCACCTCCTTCGTCTCGATTGCGATGACCTACGTTCTGTCCTACATGTTGATTCCCAGCCTCAATGGCGATCCCACCCTGTGGTGGAAGCTCTCGACGATTATCTCCTGCGGCACCATCGCCGGCGCGCTGGTCCCCGAACTGGTGAAGGCCTTCACCTCGATGAATTCCGGGCACGTGCGTGAAATCATCACCGCGTCCCGCGAAGGCGGCGCCAGCCTCAACATCATCGGCGGTTTCGTCGCGGGTAACTTCAGCGCCTATTGGATGGGCATGTCCATCGTCATGCTCATGGGTATCGCGTGGGCCGTGAGCACCGGCGGTCTTGGCGTCATCATGATTGCTCCCGCAATCTTCGCGTTCGGTCTGGTCGCCTTCGGATTCCTGGGCATGGGCCCGGTGACCATCGCGGTGGACTCCTACGGCCCGGTGACCGATAACGCTCAGTCCGTATACGAGTTGTCCGCTATCGAAACCATTCCGAACATCGCGCAAGAACTCAAGAAGGACTTCGGTTTTACGCCGAAGTTCGACGTCGCCAAGGACTTCCTCGAAGAAAACGACGGCGCCGGCAACACCTTCAAGGCTACGGCCAAACCGGTTCTGATCGGCACGGCCGTCGTGGGCGCGACAACGCTCATCTTCTCCATCATCCAGCTTCTATCGGCCAAGTACGGCACCGAAGGCGTAGACGGCATCTACGCGGGTCTCTCGATCATGAACCCGCTGTTCCTGCTGGGCCTGATCACGGGCGGCGCAACCATCTACTGGTTTACCGGCGCCTCGACGCAGGCCGTGGCCACCGGCGCGTACAAGGCGGTCGAGTTCATCAAGCGCAACATTCACCTCGACAGCGAAGAGGGGCGCGCTTCGGTCGAAGACTCGAAGAAGGTAGTGGAAATCTGCACGCAGTACGCTCAGAAAGGCATGTTCAACATCTTCCTGGGCGTGTTCTTCTCCACGCTGGCCTTCGCCTGCTTGAACCATTACTACTTCATCGGCTACCTCATCTCCATCGCCATTTTCGGGCTGTACCAGGCCATCTTCATGGCCAACGCCGGCGGCGCATGGGATAACGCGAAGAAAGTGGTCGAGACCGAACTCAAGATGAAAGGCACCGAATTGCACGACGCAACGGTCGTGGGCGACACCGTGGGCGATCCCTTCAAGGACACGTCATCGGTGGCCATGAATCCGGTGATCAAGTTCACGACCCTGTTCGGACTTCTTGCCGTAGAACTCGCCATCGAGCTCTCCGCAACACAGAAGTTGGTGGCGGCCGCCATCTTCTTCGCAATCGCGGTAACCTTTGTTTGGCGTTCGTTCTACAAGATGCGCATTCCCGAACACCTCGTCGACTAAGATTATCAAGCATAATCACTCCAATCCTGCCGGGGCTCCGCGGTTCGCGGAGCCCCGGTCCGCTTTAGAGCCGCGCAAGGGCCGTTTGAACCGGTGAACCCCGATAAAGCAGTCGGCCACTCTAATTCGATGTCAAGTCATTTGGCGCAAATACAATCACGTGGATCATAAGACTCACCCGTTGGGTTGACTGCTTTATCCAGCATCACCTTGGCGCGGAAGACGTTGGAATTTAAACCGCCTTTTCTAGGGTGAACGATGGACACGGAATGAAGGAATATTTGACATGTGATGCGCCGTTCCCCAACATGCCTTCGTATACGAAAGTCGAGGTCGTTTCCGAGTGTCTAATCCCAGATTGTTAAAGCAACAGCTAGCGTTAGCCCTGATTCTTTTCCATGTTTTCGGAATTGGTGGAACGGCGCAAGGCGCCGTGCTGTGTGTCGAAGCAGACGGGCATGCGAGCGTCGAATATGTCTGCGGAACGATGTCCTGCGAGAACCTGGATCGGTGGCATGACTCCGCCTACGCTGCGCCGACGAGGCAGATCGGCGAGCGCGCATTCACTCAGTGCATGTCGTGCGTTGACTTTCCCTTGGGGCCGCTAACAGCGCAGAATAGAACTTTGCCGGGGGCGAGGGTGCGCGTTCCCATCAATGCGCCCGTAGCCGATGCGTTGTGCTCCGTTCCCTCGCCCGAAGGCGCACTGGCTGTTCGACGCCTCTTGGACGCTCCCGTGGCGGGTGACGCTCACGTCGCCGTCCTAACCGCCTCTCTCCGCATTTAGTCTAATCCCTCCAACCTTGTCTTACCCCGCTATACCCCTGTCTGAACGGGGATATCTGCGCTTCCTCGTCTAGTTTGGCTGAAGGGTCTCATTATGTTTACTCGGTCCGTCAGAATTGCTATCGCTCTCTTCCGTGTGTCTCTATGTCTAGCGGCGGCCATTGCGCCAATCGGCTGCGCGGCGCTGCGCCAGAGTGTTCCCTCCCGGTACGGAAGCGTGTCAAACCGGACGGAAGACTTTCCTGAATCGCCTGAAACGGCCAAGAGCAAAGTCGATCCGGCTAACTCGGATAAGCCGAAACTGGCGTCTTCACGCGATGATCCCCCGGACAAGCGCGCGCTTCCGAAATATCCTTGGGTGTATCGCCACATGAATCACATGCACGTTCGGCCTTGGCACAAAGGCCAAAAGCCTGCTTTCCCGATAGAGGAGAAATAGCATGATGTTCGACTTGAATCGTCGTTCAAGACGTATCGCAGGGCTGGTGATCGCCTGTATGTTGCCCGCTCTAGCGGGGCACGCACAGACGGACGCGAAGAGCACTGAAAAGAAACGGTTAGCTGATCCCGCCGGCCCGCTAAGCCTCGCGGACGCCGTAGCCTTGGCGCTTGAACGAAATCCGGGCCTCGCCGCCTTCTCCTGGGACGTCCGCGCCGCGGAATCCCGGCAGATTCAGGCCCGGCTCCGTCCAAACCCTGAATTGACCATTGAAGCCGAGGACATCCGTTTGGGGCGTGGCCCGGCAGCACAGACCTCGCTTCGCACGATCGGGTGGTCCGCCGGCGGGCTGAGCGCTCAAGCGGAACGGGAGTCCGAGAGTGGCGCTCGAAGCGGGCTCGCAGAGGCCCAGTTTACCATTTCGCTTTCACAGATCATCGAGTTGGGCGGAAAGCGCGCCAAACGAATGCATCTGGCCGCCCGCGACCGAGACGTCGCGGCGTGGGATTACGAAGTCGCACGGGCCGATGTGCTCAAGAAGGCGGCCCAGGCGTTTGTCGAAGTCCTCGTCGCTCAACAGCGCGTTGCCTTGGATGACGAACTGGTCCAGCTTGCGGAACAAGTGCTCCAGACCGTATCGGCGCGGGTCGATGCGGGCCGGGTATCGCCGTTGGAGGCCACAAAGGCCGAAACGGCGCTATCCGTGGCGCGTGTGCAAGCCAGCCGGACCAAACGACAGGCAGATTCGTCTCGCGCCGGGCTCGCCGCGCTGTGGGGCGCCAAGGAAGCGTGTTTCGAGCGCGCGGAAGGCGACCTGGACACTGCTCGAGGCATTCCTGCGTTGGATGAATTGGTCCAGCGCATCACCAAGAACCCCGATCTGGCCCGTTGGCATGCGGAACTCGAAAGACGGCAGTCGGCAATCTCCGTCGAGAGGGCGACGGCGGTCCCCGACCTCACGATAAGCGCCGGTTTTCGCGCGAGCGGAACTCCCGATTCGGACACTCGAAGCGTTGGCTTCGGTTCGGATGGACTATCCCGCTCGACCGGGAGCAGCCGCTCAGATAGCAACTGGGACAACTCGGTAGTTCTGGGATTGTCCGTGCCGCTTCCTCTGTTCAACCGCAATCAGGGATCCATTGAGGAGGCCGAGCAGCGTATGGCAAAAGCCGGCGAGGAAAGACGGGCCACGGACGTGCAGCTTCACGCGGACCTCACGAGGGCCTGTCACAACCTTTCCGCGGCCCTTGCGGCCATCACGTCCCTCAAGGAGAACATCCTGCCCGCTGCCACTCAGACTTTTGCCTCTATCAACGAGGCCTACCGTCGGGGCAAATTCGGGTACTTGGACGTGCTCGACGCTCAACGAACCCTGTTCGAGGCGCGTCATCAGTACTTGGACGCTTTGGCGAGTTATCACGAGAGCTTAGCGGAAATCGAACGTGTACTTGGCGAATCCCTGTGGAACGAAAGGGAAGCGACATCAAGCAAGATAGAGGAGCAATAACCATGCAGTATTATAGAATCGGAATTGCCCTTCTGGCGGCCGTTATCCTTGTTGGAATCATGACCGTCTGGTTGTACGAAGGCCGTGTCGCTGCTTCAGCGGAACCCCACGCCGATGAAACTCAGCCTGTCCCACAGGAGGCGCACAAGACCGAAGGGGACCAGGAGAACGAACCTGGACATGAGGGCGCAGCGCACAGCGAGGACGACGGCCACAACCGTGGCTCGAAGGGCGCAATGTGCGGGGAGCACGGCGTCCCGGAAGCAGAATGCAAGATCTGCAACGCTGGCCCCAGCCAAGGCGAGGAGGCAAATATCGCAGTTATCTCCGATGAACAACTCAAGGCCAACAACGTCCAAGTCGCGGAAGCGGGACCGGGTGAGATCGCGATTCAACTGGCCCTGCCCGGTGAAGTGAGACTCAACTCCGATCGCGTGGCACACGTTGTTCCGCGCGTTGCGGGCGTTGTTCGGGAAGCCCTGGCGACTGTTGGTGACGAGGTGAAGACGGGCCAGGTCATGGCGGTACTGGAAAGCCGTGAACTGGCCACGATTAAGGCCGAATATCTTTCCGCCATAGAGCGCGAGTCACTGGCCAAAGCAACTTTCGAGCGCGAAAAGGACCTTTGGAAAAAGAAGATTTCCGCTGAACAGGACTATCTGTCCGCGAAACAGGCCGCGGCGGAAGCGGCCATTAGCGTGAGGAGCGCCGAACAACAATTGCACGCGGTAGGTTTTTCGGAGGAGTACTTGAAGGGAATTCCGGGCCAATCACACGTTTCCTACACCCAATATGGGATTACCGCGCCATTTGATGGTTCTGTCATTGAGAAACATATTGCGCTTGGCGAATCGCTCAAGGATGACGCCGTCTGCTTCACGATAGCGGATTTGACCACCGTTTGGGTGCACCTTAGCGTGTACCAAAGAGATATTCCCTCCATTCGGAAGGGCCAGCAGGTGCTTGTAAGCGCGGGAGGAAGTCCATCCGACGGGGTTGCCGCTACGGTTGACTACGTGGGTCCGGTAGTGGGCGAAGAGACCCGCACTGCCATTGCGCGCGTAGTTCTTCCGAATGAGGCGGGCCAATGGCGGCCCGGACAGTTCGTAACTGGATTTGTGTCCACCAAAACAACAAAGACGGTTCCCGTCGTGGTGCGGAAGACTGCTTTGCAGACCTTTGAAGGATCCACTTGTGTCTTCGTCCAAACTGACAAGGGTTTTGTACCCGCGCCTGTGACCGTGGGAAGCAGCAACGACACTCATGTCGAAATCGTGAAGGGCTTGGAGCAAGGGACGCGTATTGTTGTGGAGGGCGCCTTCGTCATCAAGGCAGAGATCGCCAAGGGAGTCATGGAGGGCAAAACGTGCGGCGGCCACTAAGAAGACGAAGGTAGCCACCAGGAGACATCTTTTCATGCTTAGTCATGTGATCAAATTGAGCATTCAGCATCGCTGGTTGGTGCTGATACTGACAGCGGGCGCGGCCGTGTTGGGTTTCTTTTCATTATTGCGACTGCCCATTGACGCTGTGCCAGACATCAGCAACAAGATAGTCCAAGTGACCACGCTCTACCCGGCATTGTCGCCGGGCGAGGTCGAAAAACAGATCGCCTTCCCCGTTGAAACCGCGCTGGCGGGCATTCCCGGCCTCAGGTCCACGCGGTCGCTGACGCGGAATGGGTTCTCGCAAGTCGAAGCCATCTTCGAAGACGAGGTTGACATCTACTTTGCCCGCCAGCAGGTGATGGAGCGTTTAGCGGAAGCGCGGGAGAGCCTGCCATCCGGCGCCGAGCCCCGCATGGGACCCATTACCACGGGTCTCGGGGAAGTCTACGTCTATGTCATCGAATATGAACACCCCGGCGAAAAGGGCGCCGCCGCCAGGGACGGCCAATCGGGGTGGCAGAGCGACGGTTCGTATCTGACGCCCGAAGGCGAACGCCTTAAGACGGAGGTTGAACTCGCGGCCTATCTGCGCGCGCTGCAGGACTGGTTGGTGAAACCGCAACTTCGGACGGTCAGGGATGTGGCCGGCGTGGATACTATCGGAGGCTATGAGAAGCAGTATCTCGTTCAACCCGACCCGATGAAGCTGATCTCGTATGGGGTGACGATGAACCATCTGATTGAAGCCTTGGAACGCAATAACGCCAGTATTGGCGCCGGTTTTATCGAGCACCAGGGCGAGGCACTGAACGTGCGCGCCGACGGGCGTGTACGTACTTCCGAGGATATCAAGTCCGTGGTACTTGGATCGAAGGAGGGTACGTCGTTTCATGTGCGAGACGTGGCCAGTGTCGGCGTGGGGAAGGAACTGCGCACCGGCTCCGCAAGCCAGAACGGCGAGGAGGTCGTGGTCGGCACGGTGCTGATGTTGATGGGTGGCAATAGCCGCACGGTAGCGGCCAGTGTGACCGACAAGGTCAATGGTATACAGGCGAGTCTGCCGCCCGACATCCGGTTGCGCCCGGTGTTGGTGCGCACGGAACTGGTGGATAAGACCATTGATACGGTTGGACACAGTCTGTCCATGGGGGCCATCCTGGTCATTGTCGTTTTATTGGCGCTACTTGGAAACGTACGTGCGGCCATCATAACGGCTATGGCCATTCCGCTGGCGATGCTTATGACCGCTTTTGGCATGACGCGGCTAGGAATTAGCGGCAACCTGATGAGCTTGGGCGCCATAGACTTCGGACTAATCGTCGATGGCGCCGTGATTATTGTCGAGAATTGTCTCCGTATGATGGCGGAGAAGCAGCGCGATCTGGGGCGCACGTTAACCCGCAAGGAACGGCTGCATGAGGTCTTCACCGCCACCAAGCAGATGATCCAGCCCTCGGTGGCTGGCCAGGCGATCATTATCACGGTGTATTTGCCGATTTTGGCCCTCACCGGCGTCGAGGGCAAGATGTTTCACCCGATGGCGCTAACGGTCATCTGCGCGTTAGCGGGCGCGTTTGTTCTTTCGCTGACCTTTGTTCCGGCCATGGTCGCCATATTCATCACCGGCCCGGTCAAAGAGAAAGAAAGCTGGATCGTGTCGGGACTCAAGTGGCTGTACGCCCCCGTGCTACGTGTGACGCTTAAGCTGCGCATGATCGTTGTACCGGCGTTTGTCATAGTTTTTGGCGGGTCGCTGCTCCTCTTCACGCGGCTGGGCCAGGAGTTCGTGCCCAAGCTGGACGAGGGCAACATGAGCCTTCAATCGCTGCGCATCCCCAGCACGTCGCTCACCCAGTCGCAGGCGATGCAGTTCAATGTAGAGAAAGCTGTTTCCGCGTTGCCTGAAGTCGCCCTGATGTATTCCAAGACCGGCACCGCGGAAGTGGCCTTCGACCCCATGCCGGCAAACATCTCCGATGGGTATGTGATCGTAAAGCCGCGCGAGCAGTGGCCTGACCCCAATATGTCCAAAGCCGATCTCGTGGACAAGATCCGCAAGACGGTCGCCAGGATTCCCGGCAACCTGTTCGAGTACAGCCAACCCATCGAACTGCGCATCAATGAACTCGTGGCCGGCGTGCGCGGCGATCTGGCCATCAAGGTGTTCGGTGACGATTTCGAGAAGATCGCGCCCATCGTGCAACAGGTTATCCAAATCGTACAAAGCGTTCCCGGCGCCGCCGACGTGAAGGCCGGGCAGACCGAGGGCTTTCCGTCGCTAAGCATCGACATTGACCGGAGGGCAACGGCGCGGCATGGGTTGAATGTGGCCGACGTGCAGGACATCGTCGCCACAGCGGTCGGTGGACGCGAAGCGGGGCTGGTGTTTGAGGGAGACCGTCGGTTCGACATCGTGGTCCGGTTGCCTGAGGAGCTTCGCTCCAATCTCAATGCGCTGGAGCAGCTACCGGTTCCCTTGCCGCGTTCAGAGGGAATACCTGCCGAGCCGCTGGGAGTCGTGGGCCGTGACCCCGCAGGCAGCACGCTGCAAGGAACGATTTCGCTCGGCTCCATCGCCACTCTGTCGGTTACGGAGGGACTTGGCCAGATCAACCGGGAAGACGGCAAGCGTCGGCTCGTGGTGCAGGCCAATGTGCGCGGGCGAGACCTCGGTTCCTTCGTAGCGGAGGTACGCAAGCGCATTGATTCGGAGGTCAAGCTGACGCCGGGCACTTGGCTCGTCTGGGGCGGACAATATGAGAACCTGCTGGCGGCGCGTGAGAGGCTGATGATCGTCGTTCCCTTCTGCTTTCTTATGATCTTCCTGTTCTTATTTACGACGTTCAACTCGGCGAAATACGCAATCCTCGTTTTCAGCGGCGTGCCGCTGGCCTTGACCGGCGGCATCGCGTCCCTGTGGATGCGGGGTATCCCGTTTTCCATCTCGGCGGCGGTGGGCTTCATAGCGCTTTCGGGCGTAGCCGTACTCAACGGCCTGGTCATGGTAACGTACATCAACCATCTTCGCAGGAAGGGCGTTGGATTGGAAGACGCGATCTTGCAGGGATCGCTTACGCGTCTGCGTCCCGTCATGATGACAGCACTTGTGGCCTCGCTTGGCTTCGTGCCCATGGCCATGTCCGTGGGGACAGGCGCCGAGGTCCAAAAGCCGCTGGCTACGGTCGTAATCGGAGGCATTGTTTCTTCGACATTACTCACACTCATCGTGTTGCCGGCGCTCTACCGTCTCTGGCACCGCAAGGATGACCGTCTAGTGGACGATGCAGACGAAGAACACCTGGAGCATGCAGAGGTAATAGCCGACTGATATGCGAATGGGCCGCGAGCAAGCCGGCCCGGATTCAGGGAGTCGAGAACCCGGCCCAGATCAGCCGCGAGAAAGGCATGCGGCGCGTCGTGGTGGAATGCAGTATTCGGGAACGGGATGTGGGGAGCTTTGTCGCGGAAGTCCAACGAAGCATTCGGCCGATCGAAAAGACGCTCCCGGCTGGATACTTCATCGAGTACGGCGGGCAGTTCGAGAACCAGCAACGCGCGATGAAACGGCTTGGGGTCGTCGTCCCCGTTTCCATCACCCTAATCTTTCTAATGCTCTTCTCGGGACTTGGGACGATCCGAAGCGCTCTCATGGTCTTTGCCAACCTGCCGTTCGCTTTGGTGGGAGGGATTCTAACCATGTACCTGCTCGGGATTAATTTGAGCGTGTCTGCCGTAATAGGTTTCATCGCCTTATTCGGCGCCGCGGTCGGCAACGGAGTCGTGCTCGTGGCGTTCTTCAACCAACTTCGGCAGGATGGCCTAACCACTGCGGAGGCGGTGAGAAAGGGCTGCGAACTTCGTTTTCGGCCCCTGCTCATGACCGCGCTTGCGATGCTTCTCGGCCTGGCGCCTATGCTCTTTGCGTCGGGCAGCGGCTCCGAGATTCAACGGCCACTGGCGGCGGTAGTTCTTGGGGGCTTGGTTTCGTCGCTGTTCTTGACTCTGGTCGTTTTGCCGGCGATCTATCACATTGTCGAATCGCGGCGCGAACGAGCGGAACTCAAAGCGTAAATCGGAGGCGGCTAACACGGAAAGGGTCCCGGAATGAAACTGATTGTGGCCTACATACGACCGTTCATGGCTGATCGCGTCAGTGATGCTCTGCGAGCCGCAAGGGTCCACGGGGTGACGATTGCGAACTGTCAAGGCTTCGGGCGCATCTCGGACGATAAGTCCCCGCGCTACGTGGAGGAAGCCGCTGTCTTGGGATTTGCCGCCAAGACGAAGATCGAAATCGTCTGTCGTAATGATGACGCGGACGGCATTGTCGCCGCCATTCGCGAACACGCCCACACTGGCCACCCTGGCGACGGCAAGATATTCGTCTCCGATATCGGCGAGGCAATCGATATCCGCACCGGCGAAACGGGCGAGACTGTAGTGTAAGGGATCCTCCCTCCCGTGGAAAGGCTTGTGGTCGCGCCAGTCGCTCCCGCCGCCGTGTAGCCGAGCCATATCCGCATGACTTCCGCCTCCTGACGCCCCGGCAGCGCGCTTGACCACATTTCGATGAACGTGTAGGATTCCCAATGCTCGACATGTCAGGGTACGGTTAGTAGTCGGCGTCATCTACACGCTGAGAAGTTCACCGCAGGCGTACTGGCATGTCGTGTTCGTTTTGACAACATACTTACTTATCGTTCGGTAGGGTATCCCTCAAACAGGAGGTCCATCTGATATGAGACACATCCGGCGCACCGCCGTACTTGGCTCCGGCGTCATGGGCGGAGCCATTGCCGCCCATCTGGCCAACTGCGGCATCCCCAGTCTGATGCTCGACATCGTGCCGCCCAATCTGCCCGAAGCCGACGCTGCGAACAAGGCCAAACGGAACAGCATCGCCGCCACGAGCAAGCAAAACCTTGCTAAACTCAAACCGTCGCCCGTCTTTCTTCAGTCCAACCTGGACTTGATCGAGATAGGGAATCTCGACGACGACCTGCCGCGTATCGCCGAGTGCGATTGGATCATCGAAGTCGTCAAAGAGGATCTCGCCATCAAACGCGCGCTCCTCGAGCGGGTCGCCAAGCACCGCAAACCGGGTACCGTCGTTTCCACCAACACCAGCGGTGTCCTGATCAGCGCGATGGTGGATGTCATGGACGCCGATATGCGCAAGCATTTCCTCGGAACACATTTCTTCAATCCTCCGCGCTACCTCAAGTTGCTGGAAATTATCCCCGGCAAAGACACGCTTCCCGAAGTGGTCGCATTCATGGCGGATTTTGGCGAGCGCGTCTTGGGTAAAGGGGTCGTCTACGCCAAGGACACTCCCAATTTCGTCGGCAACCGCATTCTCACGTTCGGGTGCCAGTATCTCATGACCGAAATGGTGAGGGACGGCCTGACCATCGAAGAAGTGGACGCGCTCACCGGTCCCATCATCGGCCATGCCAGCTCGGCCACGTTCCGCACCAGCGACCTGGTCGGGCTCGACACCTACGTACACGTGATCGCGAACGTGTACAACAACTGTCCCAACGACGAGCATCGCGATTTGTATCAGCCAACCGACTGGATGAATAAGATGCTCGAGAAGAAGCTGCTGGGCGCGAAAACCGGCTCGGGCTTCTTCAAGAAGACCGATCAGAAGGATGAGAAGGGCAAACCCGTAATCCTTACACTCGACCTGAACACCCTCGAGTACCGTCCCCCGGTCAAAGTGCGGCTGGACTGCATCGGCGCCGCGCGCAATGTCGAATCGCTCGACGAGCAAATCAAGATCATGCACACCGCCGAGGACAAAGGCTCTAAATTCCTCTGGAAATCATTCGCCCATAGCGCCATCTATGCAGGCAATCGTATCCCCGAGATCGCCGACGACGTCGTGAACATCGACAACGCGGTCCGCTGGGGCTTTTCGTGGAAGCGCGGCATTTTCGAGACGTGGGATATCCTGGGCTTCGACTATGTGTGCGACCGCATGAAGAAAGACGGGCTGACGCTGCCCCCCATCGCGCAGGCCATGGTGGATGGCGGCCACCACGCCTTCTACAAAGAGGACGCCAAGGGTAACGTGTCCTTTTTCGACCTGGCCACGAAATCCTATAAGCCGCTCAAGCGCAACGCCAACGCCATTTCCCTCGCCAGCGTAAAAAAGGCCAACGGCGTGGTAAAGGAAAACGAGTTCTGCAGCCTGGTCGATCTCGGCGATGGCATCCTTTGCGCGGAATTCCACTCCAAGATGAACAGCATCGAACGCTATCTCTGTGAAATCATCATGGAGGGCGTCACGATGCTCAATGACGGCAAGTTTGATGGCATGGTGCTTGGTAATCAGGAGCCCCATTTCAGCGTCGGCGCGAACCTGATGATGATTCTCGGCGAAGTCATGCAAGGCAACTGGGACAACGTGACCAAAGTCGTAAACGAGTTCCAGGCCCTGAACATGGCGATGCGCTTCTCTTCCCGGCCTGTCGTCGCGACGCCGCACAACTACACGTTTGGCGGCGGGCTCGAAATGGCCCAGCATACCGCGCGCTGCGTCGTCAACGGCGAAACCTACGGCGGACTCGTCGAGGTAGGCGTGGGCCTTATCCCGGCCGGTGGCGGCTGCAAGGAAATGCTTCGCCGCGCCCAAGCCTACGTTCCCGCAAACGTCATCGGCGGCGATCTCTTTCCCTTCGTCCGGCGCGCCTTCGAGAACATCGCCATGGCAAAGGTCAGCACCAGCGGACCGGAGTTGGTCGAACTCGGCTACTTGACCACGCAAGACGTCATTTGCGCGAACTGGGATCATCAGATTAAGCGCGCCAAGGATGTGTGTCTTGCGTTGCTTCAGGCGGGGTATACCGCGCCGCAACCTGCGGAGCTAGTCGCGCTCGGCGAGCCCGCGCGCGCCGCGTTCCGCACCGGTGTTTACCAGTTGAAACTCGGCGGTTATGCGTCCGAACACGACGCCCTCATCGCCGAGAAGCTTGCGATTGTCCTCACCGGCGGCAATCGCGCCCCCGGATCACGAATGACCGAGCAAGACGTGCTGGACCTCGAGCGCGAGGAATTCCTCAGTCTGTGCGGAACTGAAAAGACCCAGCAGCGCATGCAGCATATGCTCGCTAGTGGAAAGCCGTTGAGAAACTAAATCACACGCTGAAACTTGCCCGGTGGCGGATGCCGCCTTAGGAGGATTTCCCGATGAATCCAGTTTACATTGTTTCGACGGCCCGTACCGCGGTGGGCAAAGCCGGCCGCGGGGCCTTGGCTCAGTTCCGCCCCGAGGACATGGCCGCCGCCGCGGTTAAGGAAGCCGTCGCGCGCGCCGGTATTGCCCCGGACAAAATCGAAGACATGGTGATTGGCTGCGCGTTTCCCGAGGCGGAGCAAGGCATGAACGTCGCCCGAATCATAGGGGCGCGCGCAGGCCTGCCCGACACCGTGAGCGCCATGACCGTCAACCGCTTCTGCTCGTCCGGTCTCGAAGCGATTGCGATCGCGGCGTCCAAAATCAACGCCGGTCTATTTGATGTCGCCATTGCTGGCGGCGTCGAATCCATGAGCCTCATCCCCATGGGCGGAAACAAGATTTGCCCGAATCCGGCCCTGTCCAAGGAGCGCCCCGAAGTGTACATCGGCATGGGCGCCTGCGGGGACAATGTCGCCAAGCACTTTGGTATCAGCCGCGAACATCTGGACGCCTGGGCGCTGCGCAGTCACCAACGCGCCATCGCCGCGATTGATGCAGGGAAGTTCAAGGACGAAATCGTACCGCTGGATGTGCCGGCAAACGGCGGAACCCGGCGCTTCGACACCGACGAAGGCCCCCGGCGCGACACCACCGTCGAGGCCCTGGCCAAACTGAAACCTGCGTTCTCCGCATCTCCCAAGACGGGGTTCTGCACTGCGGGCAACTCGAGTCAAACCAGCGACGGCGCCGCCGCCGTGTGCCTTATGAGCGAGAAAGCGATCAAGGAAACAGGGGCCAAGCCGCTCGCCCGGTTCATCAGCTACAACGTCGCCGGGGACTCGCCCGAGTTCCTTGGTCCCGCCCAGCTTGTGGCGATCCGCCGCGCGTGCGAACTTGCGGGCATCAAGACGGACGAAATCGGCCTCGTCGAGAACAACGAGGCGTTCGCTTCGCAGTGCATTTATGTCGTACGCGAACTGGGTTTCAGCGAGGACCTCGTCAACGTGAACGGCGGCGCGATCGCCCTCGGACATCCGTTAGGTTGCACTGGCGCCAAGCTATCTGTTCAAATCATTAGCGAGATGAAGCGCCGGAAAGCGCGCTACGGTCTTGTTACGATGTGCATTGGTGGTGGAATGGGCGCCGCGGGCATTTATGAGTTGTGTCAGTAATCCGCTGACGCAAGCGCCCGTAGCGCGAGACGCAATCACGCTTCGACAGGAGATCTTTCGATGACAAACGAAAAGTTCAATTTCACGCTGCCGCCAAACTTTCTGGAAACCCTTATCTCGGTACTGCAAATCATCATGGCGATTTTCAATCTGTTCACCCGCCTCGGCGTCTAGGAATCCGGCCCCGAGTCCCCGTGTGACGGCGAACCTATTCTTCGAACTCCGGCTCGTCGGGGTCCGCGTCGTCGCCTTCGTCGGACGGCCCCTCTTCGGATGATCCCAGAATCGCGAGCGGCTGGGCCGCCTGATCCATGACCGCTTCCGCGGCGTAGATGGGGCTATCGACGCGCAACGCCACCGCAATTCCATCGCTGGGCCGCGAATCCACCCGCAAGACTTGCTCGACGGCTCCCGACGCATTCATCTGCTCGATATTCAAGTGCGCATAGAACGTGTCGTTCTCCAGCTTGTAGATGACCAGCGACTTCAACTGGCCGCGCAGCCCAGCCAGCAAGTTGCAGATCAGATCGTGCGTCATTGGCCGCCCCACGTTGCGATGAATCAGCGCTTCATGGATCGCGCCCGCCTCGTGTTCCCCGACCACGATCGGCAGCACCCGGTCCTCGTGCCGCAAGAGCACCCACGCGTGCCGTTGCTGGCCATCGTTATGAACACCAAGCACCTCGAGCTTCACCATGACGCCACTCCTCTAAAGGCGGCTTAACCGCAACCGTCCGCGCAGACCTTGATTGGATTATATACGAAGAGAAGGCGCTTGGGCGATTACCGAATGGCTAGGACTCCCGCCAGAAAGCCGATTATTCGACGCGGTGCCGAGATCCAGCTATCGCGGAAGACCGGCGGTTGAGGACAACCACCCTCCCGATCGGCGAACAGCGGGCTCCCGCTTTACGCGGTGTAGTTGAGGATCGAATCCGCAGCCAGACCCTTCTTCCCGGCGACTGTGGTGTACGAACCAACTTGTCCAATGTGGTTGCCCCCCCTCGCCCCAAGGCTAACGCTCCGGTAGGACAAGCTAATCTCCGTGATCCCGGCCTGTTGAAGCGATAGCAACTCTCCCGCTTCCGTCTTGCCGTTGCCGTTGTCCTTGAATAACGCCAGCTTGTTGAAATCCCGGTCCGCCGCGTCGATCACGCCATCACCGTTGGTGTCGAGCTTGCGCAATTCCTCGTAGCCGTTCTTCGCGCCGTTCTGGTCGCCGAACAGCTCCTTCCCGCTATCGATCGCGCCGTTACCGTTGCGGTCCAGCGCCAAGAACGCGTCGCCGCCGTTGACAAAGGCCGTATTCACGAGCTGACCGGACCCGGTAATATCAAACCGCGCGCCGTTGAGATAACTGGTGAGATCTATCCCGTTTCCGTTGAGATCGAGTGTAATCGGATCGGACTGTTGCACGACAACCTCCGAAGACGACACAAACTCGAACTCCATCTGAATACTCATACCGAACGCCTGCACTTGAACGTTCTTACCCGAGTTGGGCGCGCCCGATGAGGCGTTCGCGGGGCCGAAGAGCCCGCTGAAATCGATCTTTTGCAGCTTGTCCAGCAGTTGGTTGAATTGCGCCTGAAAATTCGCGCCCCCGCCACCGCCATTCACGAAACCGTTAAACAGCTCGAATATCTGGTTGAAGATCTCGTCGGCGCTCTTCAGCGCGTCCTCTGCCACGCCCAGAAACTTGTCCAAGAGTTGTTTGTCCAAGTTGTCCTGACCCGCGCCTTTGATGCCTTCCGAAGCCCCGGCAAATCCGGTCAGAGCGGCGCCTGAAATATTGATCGACATGGAAAATCGCGCCGCGACCCGCTGACTGGCTTCGATGTAGGTCTGCTGCTGTGTCCCGCTCAGTCCGTCCGCCACCGCGGTTGTGCGCTGATGGAACGAGGCCATTTGCTCCGCTTTCACTTCCGCGAAAAAGGAAAACTCAAGCTGCTGAACCCCAACTTCGACGCTCTGCTGTTGGCCTTGGGAGTCCCCTTGCGATTGCGCAATTCGCGCGGCGACCTCCTGAAACCGGGCGGCCAAAGACACCCGCGCCATCTGCGAGGAATACACCACGGAATCGAACTGGCTCCCGAGATCCGAAGTGGGGTCCGGTGTCGTGGTGTTTGCGGAGGGAGTTTGGGCGGCCTTCGCGAGATCGACGGGCGGAGCTGTAGATTGGAGGGTTCGTAAAGCTGGAAGGTTGGTCAAATCCGAGAATAATCCCTTGGACTGGCCCGGAAATACGCTCGCAAGCGGCTGTAAAGACACTACGCCCATGACCGGCTCCCCGTGCGGGCCGTCCCACCGGCCCAATAGATCCGAGATCCCTAACCATCGCTACGTTCGGATTATCGGCAAGCGGGAACGGAAACTTTAGGTTTTGCTGCGCCAACCTCCTTAGCAGCCCCGCTGTCCGGCCCGTCCGCTCTCTCCCCGTACGCCCGCGCTCGACAAGCGTGGGCCGCCGCCGCGAAATCTCAGTCAAATAGCGAAAGCTGGCTTCCACCGGGCCGCTTAAACGCCGCCGTGGATAACGTTGGCCCTGGCCCCTCCAGTCCGGCCTTGCGCTGCGCGACCGCAAAGAGCGCGGCGATCTGCTCCGCAAAGAACCCGCTACCCCGCATGCGGTGGCCAAACCGGGAATCGTTCAATACACCACCGCGCATCGAACGAATCCGGTTCAGGACCTTGTCCTTACGATCCGGCATGTGCGCTTCCAGCCAATTCTCGAACAATTGCGCGACGCCGTGAGGCAGCCGCAGCGGCGTGAACCCGGCATACCGCGCCCCCGCCGCTGCGGCCGCCTGCAACAGCGCCGGAATCTCTTCGTCGGTCAGTCCCGGAATCACCGGCGCCACCAGCACTCCCACGGGAATGCCGGCCTGGGCAAGCTGATGTATGGCCGCGAGCCGTTGCGCAGGGAGCGACGACCTAGGCTCCAAAACACGATTCAACCCGATATCCAGGGTCGTCAGCGAAATGTACACAGCGGCCGCATTGGCGCGCGCCAGGACTACGAGAAGATCCGCGTCGCGAGTCACCAACTGGTTCTTGGTTACGATCGTGATAGGGTTCAGAAACTCGGCGAACACTTCGATGCAGCGCCGCGTCAGGCGCAGCCGCCGCTCGACCGGTTGATAGGGGTCGGTCACGCCGGACAGCGTCACCTCCCGTGGCGTCCATTTCGGGGAGGATAGTTCACGGCGCAACAACTCCGGAGCGTCTTCCTTAACCAGAATCTTGCTCTCAAAATCGAGACCTGCGGAGAAACCAAGGTACTCGTGCGTCGGCCGGGCGTAGCAGTACGCGCAGCCGTGCTCGCAGCCCCGATACGGATTCAAGCTCGATTCAAACGGAATGTCCGGGCTGTCGTTGTGGCTGATCACCGACCGCGAACTATCCCGGAGAAACTGGGTTCGTGGCCCCGGCGCGTCGGCCTCCAACTCGTCCGGATCCGCCACGTACTCGATCTGCTCGAAGCGGTTTCTCTCCAACGTGAGTGCGGCGTGCAAACGCCACTTCCTGGGATCTCCCATTTTTCGAGCTATACACGAAATACGGACTTTTTGACTCACCTCCACCGCCACCGCTATCATGATTCCGTGGTAGCTGCGTCGGACGACGAGTTGTTGCCGTGAAGACTGGGCGGTTGAATCGCATGGAGGGAACCCATGGCGGAAATCGTAGTCGGAATGGGACGTCAGAAGAGTCTGCGGGCGGTCGCAACGATCGCGGAATCGACGTTGCACAAGATACAAGGCGCGCCCCGCAAGGTAACCATGCGCCCGCGGCCCATGGAAGTCATCGCGGAAAGGACCGAATACGACGGGGAGTTTCAGTCCTTCCAGATACGCCTCCGCAAAGTCACCGGCCCGGTGGTGGATACACTTGCCGGCGTGGCCTCCGAGTTCCAAGACGTCTGTTCCAAAGCCGAGGAAGACGGCTGGCTGGTAATCCGATGCGCCCCCGCCGGAGACGATACCGTCCCCCGCGTGCATGAGTGCGTTGATAAACTCGCCGCCAGTGTTCTTCTGCCCGAAGTCTGGCGCGTGCAAGGCGACGGGTACCGGCTGGACCATGTAAGCGTCGAACTCCTTTTCCAAGCCATGATTCAATACAAAGCCAGCGACGTACACTTGTCTCCTGGTGAGGCGCCGGTTTTCCGTATCGATAACCAGACGCGCCGATCCGATATCATCTCCCCGCTGTCGGCCCCGCAGATTCTGGCGCTCATCAATGAGATCGCGCCGGATCGCGACTGGCAAGAGTTCCAGGAGGCCAAACAGGCCAGCTTCAATTTTCACCAAGTCGGTTTGGGGTATTCGCGCGTATCGTGCTTCATCAAGTCGGGAGCGCCGCACATCACGTTCCGCTTCCTTCCGGAAGTCATCCCTTCATTCGACGACTTGAACATTCCCGCGGAAACCATGCGCGAACTCGCCAACCTTCACCATGGACTAGTGCTCGTGGTGGGCATGACGGGCAGCGGAAAGTCCACGACCGTCGCCGCGTTGGTAGACTGGATCAACACCAACAAGACGCTACATATCCTCACCATCGAGGATCCCATCGAATACGTCCACGTCAACAAGAAGTCCATCGTCTCGCAGCGCAACACCGGGATCGACGTGCGCACCTTCCATGAGGCCGTGCGCGGGGCTCTTCGTCACGACCCCGACGTGATCGTGATCGGCGAAATGCGCGACCCGGACACCATCCGATCCGCCATCAGCGCCGCGGCCACGGGGCACTTGGTAATCAGCACCCTGCACTCGAACACGGCGTCCGAAGTTATTAACCGCGTCGTCAGTTTCTTCGATCCCGTTGAACGCGATTTGGTCAAATTGCAATTGCGCGACGCCATGCGCTGCGTGATCTGTCAACGCCTTGTGCCCCGCGTTGGGGGCGGCCGACTGCCGGCAATCGAAGTGCTGTTCAACGACACTAAGCCCATCAACGACGCCATCCTCGACGGAAACACGGACGCCATGCGCATCGGAATGCAACAGACCGTAGGCAGTTCATTCCTGTTCGAGGAGTACCTGTGCGACCTGTATAAGCAGGGCAAGATCGACCTCGAACACGCTCGGGAGTACTCCACCGAAGTGAGCATCCTGGATCAAATGCTGATGGGCACGTATTCCGTTCCGAGATTGGATTCCATCAAGGCGTTGCGTTAAGTGCGAGTTGGCCTGCGCTAGGGTACGCCTGCGCTCTCTGAGCTCGGGCCGCGGGTCTACGCGCCGGAACGGAATGCCTCGCGCAAGCGTTGGTAGATCCCCCCGAATGCCCCGTTGCTGAGAATCAGCGTCACGTCCCCCGGCGCGCCGTGCGCCACAATGTTGTCCACAATCGCGCTCACGTCGTCGGTGTAGTAGGCCATCATGCCAGCCGCCTTCATTTGATCCGTGATTGCCGCACGGTCCAGGCGCTCACTCGCGGGAATGGTGTCCCCCCGGTATAGCGGCCCCAACCATAATTCGTCCGCCCCCTCAAACGAGTCCCGCAATTCATTCTGGAAACGGTTGGTCACGGTGGTGTTTGACCGCGGCTCGAACAGAACACGCAAGCGCCGGCCCGGCCAGCGATTCTTCGCGGCGCAAACTGTCTCGCGTATCGCGGTGGGGTGATGGCCAAAATCGTCCACGAAGATCATGCCTCGGGCTTCGAGAAACACCTCCATGCGGCGGCGCACGCCTCGGAACGCGCGCAGGGCCTCGGCGATCTTCCCGGGCGCGGCCCCCAGCAGATCCGCGACCGCAATCGCCGCCAGCGCGTTTTGCAGGTTATGCCGCCCCGCCAACGGCGCTTCGATATCGGCCCACCGTTCGCCTCGGCGGTAGACGGCCATGCGCTGGAATCCGTCGCCTGCGCCGCTCACCACCTCACCGCGCCAGTCGGCGTCCGCGCTGAATCCGTACGTGCCCACATTGGAGAACGCGTGACCGGCCAGCGTCCGCGCGCCAGTATCGTCCGCGCACACCAACAGCCAGCCGGACTTGGGAATCTGCCGCAACATCCGTTGGAAGGCAACATTGATTTCATCGAGATCACGATAGATGTCGCCGTGATCGAATTCCACGGAGGTCACGACCGCAATCTCAGGCAGGTAGTGCAGGAACTTGGCGCGCTTGTCGAAGAAGGCCGTATCGTACTCGTCGCCCTCGATCACGAAAGGCGCGCCCTCGGCGCCGAGCCGCGCGGAGTGCGCGAAATCGAGCGGCTGACCGCCAACGAAGAAACCCGGCTCGAGCCCGCAGCGATCCAGCACAAACGCCGTCAACGCCGTGGTCGTGGTTTTGCCGTGCGTGCCGCAAATCGCCACCGGACGGCGTGCGCGCAGTACCGCGTCCTTGAGCCATTCCGGCAGGCTCACGTAGCGCATTTTGCGGTCGAGCGCCGCTTCCACTTCCGCGTTGCCCCGGCTGAGCACGTTACCCAAGATCACGAGGTCCGGAGACCAGTCGAGATTCTCCGCCGCATAGCCCGTCGCCACCGGAACACCCAGCGCAGCGACCATCTCAGAGGTTGGCGGATACAGCGCATTGTCGCTCCCGCGCACTTCCCAGCCGGCCTCGATCGCCAGCCGCGCCCCGGCCACCATTGCCGTCCCGCCTATCCCTGAAAAATGTACGCTCGGCTTTCGAGCACTGCGCGGCGCTGGCGGCATTGAGTTCTATCCTATTTGATCGGACCGATCGGACCGATCGGTCGGATCAGGCCGACCTGTCTGACTGGTCTGATCTGTCTGACGAGTTCCGTTCAAGCTTACTTCGAGCCCGCAGGCTTCTTGCTGAGATACCCCACCGGCGTCACTTTCGGCTTGAAATCCTTGAACGGCAGCGTATCCGGCGTCACCCGGCATTCCGTCGTCACCTTGAGCGGAACCGGCCCGCCCGTATCATACGTCAATTCGACCAGAAAACACGTCCAGCCCTTCGCCGGCTTCGCGACACGCCCAATATAGGTCCCATCCGCCTGCGCCGCAAGGTCTTCGCTCTTCCACACCTTGCCGATGGTTTCCACGCGGAAGTCGCGCCCTTCGGGATTCGTCGCCTGCCACAGCGTCACGGCTTTCGGCTTGTCCTCCGTCTTCACGCGGATAGATCCGTCGCGCTCGAATTTCCACGAATACTTCGGACGCGCCTTACCCGTCACGATCTCCTGGTAATAGGCCGCGAGACTCTCGCGCGCATCCGTCCCGCCCAAACCGTGGTCCCCGTTGGGAACCATGCGCAGCAACTTCTCTCCCTGCAAATCGTTGTAATAGAACCGGGTCGAGTCCGGCAGAAAGAACTGATCGCCCGTCGCGTTGATGATGAACTTGGGCATCGTCAAGCGGTCCCGGTACTGGTACGGCTCCTCGATCTTCATCAACTCCCGGTACTCCTTCGTGCCCATCCAGTTCATAATGCCTTGCTCTTCATAATCGTCCACGGCGCGCGCCCAGGCGCCGTACGCGCGATAATGATGCTTGAAGGACGGATCGATATTCAGCATGTTAATCACGATCGGCACGATAGCGATAACACGTTTGTCCTCCGCGGCCGTCGTCCACGTCGTCCAGCCGCGCTTTGACCCGCCTGCGACCACGAACTGGTTTACTGCGACTTTCCCGCCCTGCTCGCTGCCCATGAACGCCGTCACGGTGTCCATCGCACGCACAGCGCTCTTCGTCATCGGCAGGCGCAGCGGCCACGTCGAGTCGCCCGTCTTCAAGAACTTGTCCCACGTGTACGCTATGATGCCGTCCTCCGTCCGGGACTTCGTCTCGTCGGCAATGAACACCAGCGGCTCGTTCGGCACCCCTCGCAACTCCGTCACGACGGACTGTGTCGCCACGGCGATACTCGCCAATACCGGGTCTACCTTGGTCGGCGCCGGCTTATCCACATCCCCGCCGCCGATGTACAAGAGTCCTTTGTTTGTCGCCACCTTGTCCGGCTTGATAATGGTTACCCAATGCGTCCAAATCGGCCGATTGACCTCTTTCTCCGTCCGGTACTGCTGCGACGTCATCGAAAGGACGTAGGCCTTGTAGCCGTCGCCAGGAATCGTGCTGTCCAGCGTGAAGCTGTAGTGCGAGTCCGGCGCATGCACATACGTGTCGAGCGCCGTCGGCGCCTTGACGCTTGAGTACGTCCCATGCGCGCAGCCTGCCATCCCGGCGCCGAGCGCCAACAATAGAACCAATTGGACGATAAACACCCGGAGTACTTTCATGACGTGTGTCTCCCGTTAAAGAGGTGCGATTACGGCCCGGCCATCGGCGCCGCGATGAACGAATGACAGATCTGCGTCCGCCTATTGACCAGCCCAACTCCCGAATTGTTTCATCGTATCCTTCCGAGTACCCCCGCGCTCGCCGAGCGCGGGATTCCCTAGCAAACGCCCCAGCCAACCCGTCCGACCTGTCCAGCTTGTCTGACCCGTCTGACCCGGACACACGGCCCTGTTCTCTTTCCGGACACATGAGGTATTATCCTTGATGCCGTTTCACGGCAAGGAGGAACTACCTATGACCAGGCCGGGGCGATTCATCAGTTCACTTTCCGCGCGGAAAACATTGGCGCGAGGAACAATGGGCGCAGGTTTGCTTCTGTTGCTCACGTTCTTCTCCTTACCGAGCGGCGCCGCCGCGCCGGACGCTATTCCGGCTCCGTGGCTGGTCCTTCCGACACCACGGTGCGTCGACTACGGCCCGAATGACGCATTCCTGCCGGTGAAGAACGTCGCCATTGTCCGCAAGCCGGGCGGCCCGTATCAGACCGTCCGTACCCCACAGGGCGAACTCGAAGCCGGCGGTTCCGTAATCGAAGAGGAACTGGCCGCCCTCCTCAAGGAGCAGGGCGTGACAGCGCAGACCGTCGCCGATACGCCCGAGGCCTGCGCGCCTTTTGACACGCTCATTCTGCTCGGTCCTCCTAAGCACAACGCCCAGACCGCGGTATGGTTCACGCGCCTGGGACTCGCCTTCACCAAGTGGAAGGACCCGCGCACGCCCGAGGAAGTGTTCACGGACTGGCCTAGCCTCGGTCCGGAAGGCTACGTGCTCAAGGCCGCCGCGCTCGACGGCAAGACCGTCATCATCCTTTCCGGATACGACTACGACGACGCCCGGAAGCTGACGCGGTGCGCGGGCACATTCTACGCCTTCCAATCCTTCCGCCAGCTCCTCGTAAAGGAAGGTGACAGCCTCCGCGTGAAGACCGCCGAGATCCTGGACAAGCCGCTGCTGACCGTCCGTGGCTGCTATACCGGCTTTGATCCCGACGAGAAACTCCAGGAGCGATGCATTGACTTCATCGCGCAGATGAAGGCGAACCAGAACATCTACTGGTACGGCAACTCCATTGGCGGGTACAACGGCGAGGCGGCGGCCCGCTTCCGTTACCCCTGGAAGCCGGAGCAGCTCGAGGTCTTCCGGCGCATGGGCAAGAAATGCCGGGAACACTTCATCACCATGGTGTTCTGCATGAACGCCGACCACTACACCGTCGACTGGGCCACGGCCAAGAGCTTCGACGGGACGCGCAAGGACCCGCTCCACTATAAGCTCGGCCATCCCGTCGAGCCGCAGTTCCAGGAAATGTGGAAGAAGCTCGGCTTCGACGTCAAGAACGACGCGGACATCCTCGCCGCCAAATTCCGCCAGCTCGATGAGGCCGTGCCCGGCGCCATCCTGCAGATGATGAACGAAGACGACGTCTTCGGACTGGTCCACGACGAGGACAAGCAATTCTTCGCGACCCAGACCGGCGACGCCCGCCAGGATTCGGTCAACTACGGAAAGGCGCGCGCGCAGTTTCTCGCGGCGCTGTACAAGCGAGTCAAGGAATTGTGTCCGGACTACCCCGGTCTCATGCCGGTATGCCCTCCTGACGGAGTCTGCTATCAGTTTTCCCTCGAACGCAACGAACAGGAGTCACAGGCGTTCATGCAGTCCATGAGCGCCACCCTTAAGGAGCAGGGTCTTCAGGATGCCCTACCCATCATCACGACCGGCGGTGGCACGGAAGCCGAAGTCATCGCCGCCAAACAGATTGACGACTTCCGAGGCTGGTGCGGCGGAGCGCCGGCCGTCCTGTGCGAGAACAGCTTTCCGTATGGATTCCACATCGGAGCGTTTGAGACCGACAAGGCGGGTCCCCGCTTCGCGTGGCAGACGAACAAGGACTACCCGTCCGGCTATCGCGATCGCGAACTCTACAAACGATTGCTCGGCATTCACTGGAACGGACTCAACGATCAGCACGTCCTCGGCTGGTGCGAGGCGCAGTATCTGTGGAACATGCTCGCGCTTGACCGGGCGCCGTTGAACGCGCTGGCGACGCGCAAGGTCTGTTCCGCCGAATCCTATCCGCTCGTGAAGTCGTTCTACGAGGAATTCGACAACGCGGGCTGCTACCTGCCCGATTGCCAGCCTCCGATACACGTCCTGGTCGTGAGCGACGGGCTCGCATTCCGGGGCGAGAACGTGAACGGCTGGCAATACAACATCACGTACACCGACGACCGGCGCCGGGAAGCCCAGCGGCTGCGCGCCAAGTGGGCGGCGCTCAAGCCCGAGCTCGAAAAGCGTTGGGACTCGCCGTTCGAGAAAGCCAGTTCGTTCAAGTCCCTTGGTGATCGGGCTCACGCGTTCTGCAATGTCTATCTCGCCTACGGCTACCTCCAAGGCTGGGAAGGGCCTACACCGGAAGCGATTCTCGAGGGACCTGCCCTGCGCGATCTGTACCTCGAAGCCGAGGAAATTCAGCAACGCTTCTTTGGAGGTCCCGACGCGATCGCCGGCGGAACCTTCGTCGACCGCGCCGAGTACACCAGCACGTTGCACTTCCTGTACACCGATGGGAAGATGGGTCTATCGCCCGATCATCCCTCGAAGGCCGAACGATACACGGACATTTGGGCCAAGGGCCTTCGCGACAAGTTCTATACGCAAGCCGGCGCCGTGACGCCCGCCGCGCTTCCCGATGGAGACGCGAAGATCGCCGGAACCTGGGCAAAGGGGGAGGGAACCGAAGGCGACCGCTACCGCACCGTGACCAACGAGGCCACCGTGGTGTTTGAGAAACCTGTTGACAGGCCCGCGCTCCTGCGCGTCAAGCTCGCCT
This sequence comes from Candidatus Hydrogenedentota bacterium, assembly GCA_016215105.1. GTDB lineage: Bacteria > Hydrogenedentota > Hydrogenedentia > Hydrogenedentales > SLHB01 > JACRLJ01. The sequence goes on along the minus strand of JACRLJ010000039.1, from coordinate 16,305 downwards.
CGGCCTCGGGCGCATTGACCGATCGCACGCCGGTGACGCTCGAAGGCGGAGGCGTCCTGCGTTCCGACGTGGTCTGTGGCGCGCGTTGGATTACGTGGCAAGTATCCGGCCAAGGCCCAATCGAGCGTCTGTCCATCAAAGGCGAAAAACCTGTCCGCGTGTACGCCGTAGAAATCTACAAAGACAAGAGCTAAACACACCGCGTGACGCGCCGACACTTGGCAAGAACGGGTGCGGAGTCTTGCTATGTCGTGCCTTAGCGGGCTGGGCAGACGCTAACCGGCAGCCCAAGCACGGCGTTGATGACGAGTTGCACATCCACGGCATTGACGGTGTTGTCGCAGTTTACGTCCGCATCGTTTCCGGTGGGTATACCCAGCGCCTCGTTAATGACTACCTGGACGTCAATCGCGTTAACCACGCTGTCACCATTCACGTCTCCGGCTGGTCCCGCGATGGTCCAAGTAAACAATGCGTCGGCCGCCAGATGACCGTCGGATGCGGTAACGGTGACGCTGTAGATGCCTGCGCTTGATGCCGCGAGCGTTCCGCTGATGAGTCCAGTAGTTGTATCAATGCTAGCGTTGGGCGGAAGGCCAGTGGCGTCAATTGCGAGCGTATCGTGGTCAGCGTCGGTCGCACTCACCGGCAAGGAAACGACGTCGCCCTCCCGTCCGTGCTGATCGGGAATGGGCGCAATTTCCGGACGGTGATTCGCGATGCTGATCGTCCATGTGAATGATTCGGAATCGATCGTCGCTGTGTCGGCCGCTGTCACGGTCACCAGATAGCTTCCGGCGCTTCCGGGTGACACGGTTCCGCTAATAAGTCCGGTCGCACTATCCACGGTGGGTCCCGGCGGAAGCCCGGTGGCGCCGTAGACAGGGGTATCGCCATCCAAATCGGCCGCACTCAACTGCAGCGAGACTGTGTCACCCTCGACGTTGGTCTGCGGTCCCGGATTGGTCAACGAAGGCGGATGGTTCTGTATGGACAGATCGAGTCTGTACAAGCCGATGGACGTGGCCGCCATTAGACGCCGACCCGGGGTAAGCGCGAGCGCATACACGGTGGGCAGGGTCTTGGCAGGAATTCCGGCGTTGCGCGCGACCCAGTGTTCGCCCGCGTCCGGAGAGTAGTACACTCCGTCGTCCGTGCCGGAATACAAGACTTGCGGTTTCGCGGGGTCAACAACGAGGGCACGCACTCCGATGGTGGGTAATGAGAATCCGGTAACACACGGCGTCCAGGTCGCGCCGCTGTCCGTGCTCCGATAGGCGCCGTTGGTGAGTGTGCCCGCGTACAACGTGGCGGCGTCCGCGGGATTGGCCGCGAGCGCGTAGACGAGATTTGGATTCGGTAGTGCGGCAGCGGCCCAGGCGCCACCGCCATTGACACTCATTGCCAGATTGGGCGTGCCCGATCCCCCGGCGTAGACGACACCGGGTGAGGTCAAAACGAAAGCATACGCGCGGAGATCGTCACCCAACCCCGGCGCCTGCGGGAGATGGCTCCAGTTCGCGCCGCCATCGATTGATTTGATCAGGAGCGAATCGCTTCCTTCCATCGAGGCGAGATGAAAGTCGCCCGCATAGATGATACTTGGGTTCGCAGGGTCAATGGCCAGCGACTTATTCGTTTCGCCGACCGCGATAGGGCTGGATGCGACCACGGTCCAGGCGCTCCCGTGGTCCGTACTGCGAAGCAACTCGTCTATGGTTGTCGCCGCGAAGACTTTGGCTCCGTGCGCCGCCACGGCGTGGACGTTCTTGCCCACGCTGGCGCCGGTGGGACTCGTCCATGTAGCGCCGCCATCGGCGCTCACATAGACACCGCTCGTGTGGCCCGCATAGGCCCGTGTCGCGTCCGTGGGGTCGGCGGCCGCCGCGAAAAACGGCTCCAGCGGCGCGCCCGTGCCCGCTTGCCACACCGCGCCGAAGGGTGTGGCCGAGGCCTCGCGGGAATTGCCGCCTTCTGTGGCGCCTGCCACGGCCGTTACCACGAAGTAATAGGTCACGTTATTCGCCAACCCGGTTACCAGGGCGGAAGCATCGGCCACCGTGGTTCTTGTCCCCCCGAGGAGCGACGCATAATTGTCTTTGGTGACTCCCGGTTCGGCGGCGCGGTACACGTTGTACGCAGTAGCGCCAATGATGTAGTCCCAAACCAGGGTGACCGTCCCATCACCGGGAGTTGCGAGCACTAGAATCGGCGGCGCCGGCTGGCTTGTGTCGACCGGAGTAGTACCCATCGAGCGGAAGACTTCGGCGTCGAACCCACCGTCGTTGCTTTGTGCTACCCAGACCATGACACCGTCCGCAAGCCACGGGATGCAGCAATTGGCGCCGCTGAACGCGGTGGCTGGGATAATATCCACGGCCGAAGTCGTAAATTGCCCGTCACGAGTTGGGCTGCGTCCGTCGTCGTACCGCAGCGTTCCGAACTGGTCGTTCCAAAGCAGTTGTCCGCGTTGAAGTTGAAACGGCTGATCGCGAAAGGCGCCCAAGTTAGCGCTGTCCACGGGCTTGGATTCGGACTGCGTTAGGGTGACCCCACCGTATAACACAATGTTACGGTGTGTCCCATCAAGATCGCCGTGCAACCACGCTATATGACGCCCATCGGTCAGGGGAAACACATTTTCTCCGCTGGCATCGGTGGTAATTTGCGCGGACGCTGGATTTGGAAGCGTGGCATCGTAAAGGAACACCTGGCTCACACCGGCCACTGTTTTCGCATACACAAGGCGTCCATGGCTTAACGACACCTTGAAGAAGAGATCCCCGGTATCAACGGTCGTGGTCGCGGCGCCGTCAAAGAAGCGCAGTTCCAGAGGCAAGACGGTTGGGTTAGTGAAATCGTTCGGGTCAAATACCCACGCAGCTTGGCCACCGCTGGAGGCGACGCGAGAAACGCCGTGAACCGCCGCGACACCGGTCAGATTCGTCGTTGCGCCCGTAGCCGCATCCACTTCGAACAAGTGCTTAACAGCGTTACCACCGGAAAACGCCTGTAACACCATGAACACATGGCCATCGGCGATGGACACGCCTTCCGGATTATGCCGCGTTCCGGGAGAAAAAGGATTCGCGGGATTAACAACCACGACGGGACCGCCGCCGGTATTGTTCCATATCCAGGCGTAGTCGCCGTTTGCGCCACGCCGCCACGCCGCGATTACTTGCCCCGGCGCCGCGCCACTGCCCATGGCAAATACAGTGCCGGTGTCCACCGGACCGCCGAGACTCTCAAACCCGGGCGTATCGTTGCGTTGCTGAACGCTGGCGCCGCTTCCATTCTCATAGGCAAAAACGTCCGAGCCGTCCGTCCAAATGATCCGCCCCTGGCTCGTGGTGCCGTTTTTGATTCCCCACTCCTGTTCGATGGCGTCTGAGGTGAGTTGTTCGGCCGCACGGCTGACGCTCATGATAAAGAGCGTTAGGACCAGCATGCCCCATGCGAAGAAGAGTCGTCGTTGACACGAATAGTCAAGAGTCACGTAAGGCCTCCGGTGAGAAGACCACGATTAGGGGGCCAATGCCGCATGAATTGGCGCCACCGTGGGGACCGGGCTATAGGATAGCACTTTCGGCGTCATTTGGAAATACCCGCAGAAAAGCAAACGTTGTGTCGGGCGCCCCGATTCCGGCAAGCTGTTCCCCAAGGCGGCCCGGCCGCAACGGCAGAGTTATTGGTATGACTTCCTTGTCCGCAACATCTGCGCGAACAAACGTGGAAGTTGCGGACAAAGACGCTGAAGAAGGAGGAACTACCATGCTGCATTCTTACCTACTGTGTGTGGCGCTGGTTTCGACGGCTGCCGCCACGGACACCTCGCTTGATGTGAAGATTGTGGATACCGGTCTGAATTCGGCGGCCGCGGGGGCGCTGGGGAAGGCGCTGCAATCGGCGCTCATTGGCGTGGATGCGATTGGTTCGCTGCCGTCTCAGACCTTGCTGGTGTTGATCGACGCACACGATTTTCCGGGCCGCGGGTTTGCGCTGGTGAATCAGTATGTGGCCAAGGGCGGACACTTGTTCGTGGCGGGTGGGAATCCGTTTGAAGTCCCGCTGTACGAATCGGAAGGCCGCTGGGTCCGCGAGGACGAGTTACTCAGTCGCGTAAAGGCGGAGCATCCGCTGGTGGACTGGTCGAAACTGGACGTTGCGCAATGTCCCCGCGGCGCGAGCGAAATGAAGGCGCACGCGAAATACGCGCGCGTCGATAGCGGGATCAGCGGCGAGACGGACATGGCCGACCCGCTGGGCTGGGAAAACGTCGAGATTCCGTGCGCGCTTGCGGCGCCCGCGGGCGATGACGTGCTCCGGTTTCGCGCGAGTGGTTCGGGCCGCGCCACATCACTTCTGATCGAGGCGAGAGAAAAGGACGGATCGCGGTGGATGGCGGTCGCGCCGCTTTCGTCCGAAGAACGCGAGATCGGCATTCACACCAACGTGTTCAAGTATTGGCGGGACAGCTCGTCCACCGGCCGCGGCGGCGAAGGCGACCATGTGCATTTTGAGAACGTTCGCGCGATCGCGGTGGGATTCGCGCAAAGTCATCAGCCGCTCAGCGTGGGGC
>JACRLJ010000039.1:0-11695 GCA_016215105.1 Candidatus Hydrogenedentota bacterium | reverse complement strand
TGGGGCGCTACAACTATATCGTACGCGGTCTCGCGACGGGAAAGTTGGGCGCGGGGTTTGTGCGTCCCGAGCCACTAAAGCTCGAAGGGATGTGCCCGGCGTACAAGACGTTCACCGCGCGCCCCAAGCGGTTTGAGAGCCTGGGCGCGGTGAAGGACGTTCGTCTCGATTATCCGGACACAGTGATCTCGCCGGTGGCGCGGGGCATGCGCGCGGACAAGGACCGGGATTACGTGTGGCAGCCGTTGATCAAAGGGTACGACGCGGACAATGTGTGGTGCACGACGCCCGCGGCGACGATGTGGCACAAGAGCGGCGCCACGTGGACGTATCTCGGGTTCTCGCCGAAACCCGATGCGCTGGCCGAGATGTGCCGGCGTCTTGCGGCGTCGTTGGCGCAGCGGCCCGCGTTCGAAGAAGGTGTGGGGCCGTTGCTGGACGCCCGCCAGTCCGGCGATTGCGTGAAGGTGGAAGGCGATCAGTTTACGCTTGCAGGCAAACGGTGGTTTGCGCACGGGATCAACTTCTGGCCCTTGTACGTCACCGGACTCGAACCGACGGAGTACTTTTTCAACTGGCTGGCGCCGCAGTATTACTATCCGGAGCTGGTCGAGCAGGACCTCGCGACGCTCGAACGTCTCGGGATCAACTTGGTCAGCGTGCAATATAACAAGACCGAAGAGGCTCCCCAGTTGCGCGATTTTGCGGCGCGCTGCGGTAGTCACGGCGTCAAGGTCAACGTCTTCCTGGGAACCGCGCATCCCATTTCCCCGAGCGCGACAGATGATTTGTCGAAGCGTCCGTTCGTGGAACTGCTGGCCACGGCTAACCTGAGAGGCATTCCGAGTGTATTCGGATACGACCTCGCGTGGGAACCCATCGTGGGCGCGTACGCCGCGCGCAAAATGTACGACCCGCTCTTTGAAACGTGGATCACGGAGCAGTACGGCAGTCTGGAACGCGCGGAGAAGGTTTGGGGAATTGCGGCGAATCGCGCGGAGGGCAAGGTCACCGGTCCGCTGGATAAGCAACTCACTGAAGACGGACCGCAGCGCGCGATGGTCGCGGCGTACCGGCGCTTCCTCGATGACCTGATCAGCCACCGCTACCGCGAAGTGATACGGTTGGCGCGCGGAATCGATCCCACGCACCTGTTTGGCGTGCGCTCCGGGTACGGTGGAACGGGAACGCTGGGCGTGGTTCCGAACATGCCGTTTCAGTTGACCAGCGGCGCCGCGCACCTGGATTTCATTTCGCCGGAAGGTTACGGGTATGGCCCGAAGAACATTTCGGACGCCGCTTTGGTCAACCAGTATGCGCGGTGGGCAGGTCACGGGAAGCCGGTGTTCTGGGCGGAGTTTGGCCTAACCGTTTGGAACGGCGGGCAGCCGGCCCTCGACCGTCAGAAGGAGATGTACGAGGCGTTCGCGTCGATAGCGCTGCAGACCGGCGCAGCGGGCTGGGCGCCGTGGTGGTATCCGGGCGGGTATAGGGTCGACGAGCAGAGCGACTATGGAATCATTGCGCCGGACCGGACGCCGCGGCCTTCGGCGCTTGTCATGCAGCGCATGGGACCGCAACTCGCGAAGGGCGGCGCGCTCCCGGCAGGCGATGCGCTGACGTTTGCGCACGATGGCAAACCGCAAGGCATCGCGGCGACGGTGCAGGAATTGTCCAAGGCGTTTGGCGCGGCGTACAGCGCCGGGCGCTTGCCCACGCTCGAGACGGCCGGTACGGGTACCACGTCGACGGATTGTCCGATGACCGGCGTGGGTGGCGTTGCGTTCGAGGCGCCCGGACCTCCGGAGTATCTCAACGCGGAAGCGTGGGTCGTCAAGCGCGCAAACGGACGCATGCGCATCGCGCTGCTGAATACCGGCGAGGCCACGTGGAAGGCTGAGGACTGCTCGGCGCTGGTGACCGGCGCGAGCGGTAAAGAGTCTATCGCGATCCCGAAGGACGTCGCGCCGTTCGCGCAGGTCGAAGTGGAATGCGCCGATCCTGGGGCGGCTACGGTGGCGGTGCAGTCCCGCCGCTTCGGCGCGTTCGGCGAACGCGTGGCGATATCAGCTCCGTAGTTACGAACCCAAATCGAAACACAGCACGCAGACTTCGTAGGGTTTGAGCAGTACCGATAGCGTGGCGCTGAATGACAGTTCTTCGTCGGGGCCGTGGCTGCTCCGGCGGTGGAACCGGCCGGTTACGGGCTTCCACGTTGACTCGATGGTGGCCGTCGATTCGGCGCCGTTGAGTTCCACGACAACGATGCCCGTTTTGTGCGCCGCGCGGTGATGGTAGACCGCCGCGCGAACGCCCTCCGAGGGCTTCAACGCGATTCCTTCCTGGTCCCGGCCTGCAGATGCTCGAGGCCATGACCTGCGGCACGCCGGTCGTGGCCTCCACCGCCTCGTGCCTGCCCGAAGTGGCGGGCGATGCAGCTCTGCTGGTCGACCCTTACGACGTGGCCGCCCTCTCCGAGGCGCTCACCCGTGCCCATCGAGACGAGACTCTGCGCGTCGATCTCATGGCTCGCCATGAGCCACGGTAGCGTGTACAGGGTCGGCTCCGGAAAGTCCATGAGGATGTTCCAGTCCCACGAGCTGTCGCACCATTGGCCGGTAAAGTCGTTGAGGCACTCGGAGATCATCACGCCGACGGGATGCGTTCGGCGGAGCAGTTCGCGGGTCTTTTCGAGCAATTCCGCCAAGCCATCGACGTAGACCCGATCCGGGGTCGTCTCGATGTGGTCCTCGTTGTAGTCGGGGAACATCTTTTCCGAGATCTGATCCAGTTGCAGGTTGCCAAACTCGTACTCGTTGACGATTCGTTTCACGGTATCGAGGAAGTACGCGCGGTGTTCGCGGCAGGGCGCGATCTCGTGGTGAAGCATGGCGCGGTTGCGCGTGATGGCGTCGAAATTGTGGCGCGCCCAATCGCCGGCGTAGATGGGATGTCCTACGCGCGACTTGGCCTCCCAGCGATGGTTGGCCAGCGTCCCGTTGAAGAAGGGCATGATCTCGACGCCGAGTTCGCGGGCCTTACGAATGCCTTCGCGGAGCGCGCCGGCGCCGCCCCAGGTTTCGTTCGGCGTGTACCGGTACATGTAATTGTTGTCGTGCCCGCCGGTCTGCCAGCCGAACACTAGAAGGTACGGGCAACCCGCGGCCAGCGCAGCCTCGGCCATCGCCGGCAGGTCGGCGTAGTTGTTCAGTTCCCAGCCATCCTGGTGCTTCATAAAGAAGAAGTGCCAGCCGATCGCCTCGGCAAACTTGGCTGGGCGCTCCGGCTTACGTATCCAGGTTTCGAGCCAGGTTCGATGGGCGTCGGCGGTAGCGTGCCAATCGCCTTCGTGAACGGAAATGCGCACCGGCGGAGTGGTGTAGGTTTCGCCCGGTTTCACGCGGCGGGGATGCACGATGGCGACATCGAGCGACCGCCGCACGGGATCAACGGTCTTCTCGACGATCTTGTGAAGGAAGAAGTCCATCATCGAGAAGTCCTGTTGGCGCCCTTCAAGCGCGAGCCCGCCTGCGGCGTTGCCGTAGTCGCACCAGGCGCTCGCGAGATGCGCCGGATAGCGGCCTACCTGTTTTTGGGTCCACTCGTTCCAGGTGTGGTGGTCGCCGCCGAGAACGGCGCCGAAGGGATCGGCAAACCGGCGTTTCCAGAAGTGCGGCCAAATGAACGCGGCGCCTTCGTGTGGCGCGACACCGCGCACCCACGGGAAAATGATTTCTTCGATGTTGAGCGCGCCGCGATTCGTCACGCGCAGCGCCGCATCGACGTTCCCGCCGGTAATCGTGAGCGCGACTTCCGCGTCGATGCCGTCAAGCGCGTAGGTCATGCGCACGGTATTTGCGGAAGCGGTAATGGCCGGTTTCGCGGAGTCCACATGCCGGGCGGCGACATCGCCGTCGGGCGTGATCAGTCGGAACGCGAGGGCGCGATCGGGCGCGCCAATGTATTCTCGATGGAGACGTTTGTCATAGATGGACGCAAACCCGCCGGTCACAGAGTCGAAGGCGACACGCAGCACGTCGTTTTCGAGGTACATTTCCGATTTCCTCTGGCATCGTTCTATGTCGAGTTGAGCGTACGGGTCCCGAAATGGACTTCGTTACGATTGCGGAGCTAGTTCGGTAGCGGAGGCGCGCGGCGCCGTCGTCCAGAACCGCCCCGCACCCTCTATGTTCGTAGGCCCACGTCAGGACCTCCGATTCCCCCTTCCCCAAGTCCCAGCCTGCGACAATACTACTAACAACAGGCACACGAACCGTGTGCGCGGCCTCTAATCCGGAGAGCCACACCGCCGCTGGATTGTTCGCCGACCCGGCGTTGATTTCCTCGATTACCCCCACGGGAATGATTGGATTCGGAATCAGCGCATCAAGCGTGTTCAGCAACCCCAACCGGGAAAATGCAATTATCGGCGACGCGTTTATCGCCCAATCACCCATTCTTCGCTTCCACGGCGAGTTCCTCGGGAGTCATCTGAAATGGCGACACCTGATAGCGATGGAGCGCGTCGAGAAATTCCTCGCGGCTCATTTCGGTAAGTTCCGCGGCTTTCGACTGCGAAAGACGCCCCATCTCGAACCACTTGACGGCGGCGGCGATCCGCATTTCGCGTCCAAAACGCGCTTGGTCATCACGAAACAGGGAAAAAGCGCCTTCCGGTATATCGAGTGTGAGCTTAACGTACATTTCCAGATTCTCCTAGGATTCCGGCAAGAAAGTCGGCTTTATGACGCGGCGCGGTCAGAAAGCATTCGTAAGTCGTTCCATACCATCGCTGGCTCGTACGGACTTTTGCTATGCGGAGGCTTTCTGGCCACGCCTCTAGACAATTATCGCACGTTTCTGGTGAAATCGCTACGGTGACGCCCTCACAAATTCACGGAGCCAAGCCACACAGTTCTGATAGAGTTCCGGAGCCAGTCCGCGCGCCGCATTTACCAGTTCCATAGCGGCGTTGGCGCCACCCGCGCGGAGCGTTTCGACCAGTTTTCCGCGGTAGACGCGCGCGAAGGCTTGCTGGTCTGCGCAAACCCACAGTCGAGAGGGTAATGCTATGTGGTATTCGAGGACGAAGTCAACGCAGCGATTCAGAGTTATAGTATAGTCCGGCTTGAGCGCGAGCGACCGGCAGTAGTGCTCGATGGCGCCGTTCAGATCCTGTTCCGCTTCGGCGAGGAGACCGAGATGGTATTCGCTGCTGTATGAGCCTGTACCGAGGACGCGTTCATGGGCGGCGCCCAAGCGAAGGGACTCCGTATAGCCAGCCTTGGCGCGGGCGATGTCGCCCAGCATGAGATAGACGTAGCCGAGCGCGTGGTGGAAATCCGGGGTGCGCGCGCCGCCATGGTCCATGGCGGCATGGCGCTCGAGCAACGCTTGGGCCTTGGCCAGAGCACCGGTGTTCACGTACGCGTACGCTAGCGAACAGAGCAGTTCCGACAGCACAGGTTCCGCGACGTATACGCCGCTGGCGCCACGGGGCAGCGTTTGATTCGCAAACTGAATCTGTTCGAGCGCGCGTTCGAAGGCGTCAATTGCCTCGGGGTACTCCTTGAGGCCAAAATGGGCCTTGCCCAGTTGATACAAGTAGTACTCGTCTTGCGGAGACCGTTCGAGCACGCGCCGCAAGATCTCCTTATTGCGCTGGGACTTGTTCTTGGCTGAGGCGGCGCCGTATTGATATCCGGAGTGAATGTAGCGCAGGCCCGTTGCGGCGGCGCGTTTTTGGCCGGTGATCGGCGTGAGCTGTTCGTGGATGGGACCTTCGTATCGGAAGGCGCCACGGCGGAAGAACCGGTGGGCCACTTCGACGGCGTGTTGCGCATCCGGCCCATCCCCGACAACGCTTTCGATCTCGACCGCGCCAACGACGTTGGGGTCGGTGTTGGCCTGCATGAACGCTTCGAGACGCGCCCGCGCTGAGCCGGGATCGCACAGAACATCGTCCGCGTCAATGTGGAGCAGGTAGTCTCCGGTGGCGTGCTTGATGGCGAAATTGCGGGCGGCGGCGAAGTCGTCGATCCATTCAAAGTGGAGGACGTTTGGTGTGTAGCGCCTGGCGAGATCTACGGTCCCGTCCGTTGAGCCCGTGTCCGCGACGACGATCTCGTCGACGACGTTTTGCACACTCTCGAGGCACGCGGCCAAGCAATCTTCTTCGTTCTTTACGATTAGGTAGGCGCTGATACGCATGACGATCCCCAGGGCCTTGCGGTTCAATGGGACGGCCACCGCCTTCAGGCGGGCAACAAACCAATTCTGGCTGGGTCCCAAGTCGTTGAGACTAACTTTCTGGGCCCGCAAAAGACAAATTGCCCTGGCGGACGTTTGGCAGGTCCGCCAGGGCAGTGCTTTACGGTGATGACAAGCTCGCGTCAGGCCTGCTTGTTGAAGAGCATGCCTTCGAGTTCGCGCATACGCGCGGCGATTTGCAGCATTTCCTCGGGAGGAATCTGCTTTATGACTTCGTTCTTGTCATTAATCAATTGCACGATAACTTGGCTTGACTCTTGGTCAACCCGCAGCCGTACTCCAGTGCCTTGGTTTGCCAGGATCACATTGGCCGCCTTGGCGGCCGTTTTGATCTTGTCTTCGCCGGGCGGCCCTTTGGCTTCCGGTTTGGCCTCCGGTTGAACTGGCGCCTGCTGCGGGGCGCCTTGCGGGGCGCGCGGAGTTCGTGCGTCAACGGCGGCCACAAGACTTACGAGGTCTTGCGCCGCGATGCTGCGTACTCCCATAGCCCATCCTCCTCTTGTTCAGCGTGGCTCAGACTATCGGAGCAGTTGAAGCGCCGTCTGAGGCAACACGTTGGCCTGAGCCAAGATGGACGTGCCTGCGCTCACCAGGATCTGATTTCGCGTGAAGCTGATGGTCTCCGTGGCGATATTGGCGTCACGGATCGCGCTTTGCGCCGCCGAAGAATTTTCTTCTTGGATGGCCAGGGTATTGATCGTGAATTCAAGCCGATTCTGGAACGCGCCCAACGAACCGCGCAATGAGCTGACGCTCTTGAGCGCGGTATCGATCTGAGCGATGGTGGAGACGGCGCCCGCCATAGTCGAGACCTGAACCGAGGTGATGCTCAGATCGCTAGTTTTTGAGCCGGCCACGGTGACCAGCAGGGTCTGTCCCTGTTGGGCGCCGGATTGCAGCGTTAGCGTTTGTGACGCGCTAAGGACGGCAATTCCGTTAAACGCGGTATCGGACGCAATGGCGTCGATCTGCGTCAAGAGTTGCGCCACTTCGTTATGCAACGCGGCGCGGTTGTCTGTGCTTTGCGTGCCGTTAGCGGCTTGCACGGCCAATTCGCGAATACGCTGCAAGATGTTGGTGGTTTCGCTGAGCGCGCCTTCGGCGGTCTGCACGAGGCTGACTCCGTCCTGCGCGTTACGCGCGGCGACTTGCGTGCCGCTCACCACCGAACGGAACCCTTCCGCGATGGCGAGTCCGGCCGCATCATCCGCGGCGCTGTTGATGCGCAGTCCGCTCGACAAACGCTGCAACGATCTGTTCAACGCGCTCGTGGAGCGATTCAAGATTCGCGCGGTGTTCAGCGACGCGACGTTCGTATTGATTCTAAGTCCCATATACATACCCTCCGTGAGGGGCTAATGCGGGCATCCCTACCCGCACCCCTTTCGTTAGTTTACTTTACCGGCCCAGCAACGTTAACGCGGTCTGCGGAAGCACGTTCGCCTGCGCAAGAATTGACGTGCCGGCGCTCACCAGAATCTGGTTACGCGTGAAACTAATCGTCTCCGTGGCGATGTTTGCGTCGCGAATCGCGCTTTGGGCGGCCGACGAGTTCTCCTCCTGGATGGCCAGGGTGTTGATGGTGAACTCGAGACGGTTCTGGAACGCACCCAATGAACCGCGCAATGAATTGACGCTTTTCAACGCCGTATCAATTGTGGTAATTGTCGAGACGGCAACGGCGACGGACGACACGGAGACGGTGTTGATTCCGAGATCGTTCGTTTTCGCGCCAGTCATCGTGACCAGCAAGGTCTGGCCTTGCTGGGCTCCGGACTGCAACGTGAGCGTTTGCGCGGCGCTGAGAACCGGAATACCGTTGAACGCGGTATCCGACGCGATGGAGTCTATTTGCGTCAGAAGCTGCTGGACTTCGTTGTTCAAGGCAGATCGGTTGTCGGTGCTTTGCGTGCCATTTGCCGCTTGCACGGCCAATTCGCGGATACGCTGCAGGATGTTGGTGGTTTCGCTGAGCGCGCCTTCGGCGGTCTGCACGAGGCTGACCCCGTCTTGGGCGTTGCGCGCGGCCACCTGAGTTCCACTGACCACTGAGCGGAATCCCTCTGCAATGGCCAATCCCGCCGCGTCGTCGGCGGCGCTATTGATTCGCAACCCGCTCGAGAGGCGTTGCAACGACTTGTTCAACGCGTTGGTGGAGCGATTCAATATACGCGCCGTATTCAACGACGCGACGTTCGTGTTGATTCGTAGTCCCATAGTCTTACCCTCCATGAGTGGCCCGCGGGGTATCCCTATCCCGCGAGCGTCGTACATTTCCGGCCCGCGCTATGCGGACCGGGTGTCCGAGGTGGTATCCATTCCGCCACGAACCGTGCTGCCCTTATTTCACCTCCCTTCCACGGCGGAGCGATGGGCGCGCCTCTACTTCGGGACGCCCACCGGCTGCGCCGGTGTTTCTCATATTACGTCAAGAACTTAACTCAGCAACTGCAGCGCCGTCTGCGGAACGACGTTCGCTTGCGCCAAAATGGACGTGCCCGCGCTCACCAAGATCTGGTTGCGCGTGAAACTGATGGTCTCGGTCGCGATATTCGCGTCGCGGATTGCGCTTTGCGAGGCCGACGAATTCTCTTCCTGAATCGCCAGGGTATTAATGGTGAACTCGAGCCGGTTCTGGAACGCGCCGAGGGAACTCCGCAACGTGCCCACGCTCTTCAAGGCGGTGTCGATCTGCGCGATCGTGGACACTGCGCCCGCCATCGTGGAGATCTGAACCGAAGTGATGCTCAGATCGCTGGTCTTGGCTCCGCTTACGGTTACCAGCAGGGTCTGACCCTGTTGCGCGCCGGCTTGCAGGGTCAGGGTTTGCGCGGCGCTGAGGACGGCAATCCCATTGAACGCGGTGTCCGACGCGATCGTGTCAATCTGGATCAGGAGCTGCGCGACTTCATTGTGGAGCGCGGCCCGGTTGTCCGTGCTTTGGGTTCCGTTGGCGGCCTGGACGGCCAATTCGCGAATACGCTGTAAGATGTTGGTGGTTTCGCTCAGCGCGCCTTCGGCGGTCTGCACCAAGCTGACACCATCCTGCGAGTTGCGCGCGGCGACCTGGGTGCCGTTGACCACCGAACGGAAACCTTCGGCGATGGCCAAGCCGGCGGCGTCATCGGCGGCGGTGTTGATTCGCAGGCCGCTGGACAGGCGCTGCAACGATTTGTTTAACGCAGACGTTGAGCGGTTGAGTACCCGCGCCGTATTGAGCGCGGCGACGTTCGTATTGATCCTAAGTCCCATAAGCCAATTCCTCCATGAGTGGTGCGGCGCATCCCTGCGCCATATCCCATTGGCCCACACGTCTGCCCGCGGAATCCCATTCCCGCGAGGCGCTTGCGCGCGCGAACCGTACTTCAAATCCCCGGTGACCTTGCCGCAAGCGCCAGGTCACCGGCGGGAACTCACGGCGGCGTCCGCTTCTCGCGCAACGCCGCCAACGAAATTACTTGAGCAATTGCAGCGCCGTCTGCGGAACGACGTTTGCCTGCGCCAAGATTGACGTACCGGCGCTTACCAGAATCTGGTTGCGCGTGAACCCGATGGTTTCCGTGGCGATGTTCGCATCGCGGATGGCGCTTTCGGACGCGGACGAATTCTCCTGCTGAATCGCGAGGGTGTTAATGGTGAATTCGAGGCGGTTCTGGAAGGCGCCGAGACTGCTGCGCAGCGTGTTGACGCTCTTTAGCGCGGTGTCGATCGTGGCGAGTGTGGACACCGCGACCGCCATTGAGGACACCGAGACGGTGTTTATGCCCAAGTCGTTGGTCTTGGCCCCGCTGACCGTGACGAGCAGTGTCTGCCCTTGCTGTGCGCCGGCTTGCAGTGTAAGTGTCTGAGCGGCGCTGAGCACCGAAACGCCGTTGAATTGGGTATCGGACGCAATGCTGTCGATTTGGGTCAGGAGTTGTTGCACTTCGTTGTTTAGCGCGGCCCGGTTGTCGGTGCTTTGCGTGCCGTTTGCGGCCTGCACAGCCAATTCGCGTATACGCTGAAGGATGTTGGTGCTTTCGCTGAGCGCGCCTTCGGCGGTTTGCACCAAGCTGACGCCGTCCTGCGAGTTTCGGGCGGCGACTTGCGTGCCGTTGACCACCGACCGAAACCCCTCGGCGATGGCAAGTCCGGCGGCGTCGTCGGCCGCGCTGTTGATGCGCAGACCGCTGGACAGGCGCTGAAGTGACTTGTTCAACGACGAAGTTGAACGGTTCAGCACTCGCGCGGTGTTAAGCGCTGCTACATTGGTGTTAATCCTGAGTCCCATATCGATCCCTCCATGAGTGTTTGGCCTTGCGCATCCCTGCGCGCCGGTTACCACCAGCCTGAATTCCCTGAAGTGCTCGGCGTTGCGGCGCCGGTTGCGCTTGCTACTGGGAAGACAGGCTCGTCACAAACGTCCCGAGGCTACAGTGCCCGTGACGGTAGAGCCTAGTGAGACTAAGTGGAAGGCAATCAACAGAATTCACGGCCCGGCTTGCCCATATCAGGCCGGGCGCCGGAGTGACGGGTTGCGCGCTACGGATGTAGCGGCGAGGCATTGACGCCGTACGCACTTAATCCATTATCACGATTCAACTTAGGCGCACGCACTTCCGGTTTCCCGGTAGCGCCTGCGGCGGCATCATCCGTGATAATGGCCCCTTCGCGTCCGTGCGTTGGGTAGTCCTTTCGGACCATTCTTGAAAGCCTAGTTCACGCTTTCTGTCGTTTTTATCGGCAACTTTAGTGAGAACTTTAGTTTTTTTTATGGAAGCGTGCGGGACTTGCCGAGTGTGCCCACGGCGAATTGGCTGTTACTGCGAAATCTGCCCGAATTCGGCGGTTGGCGGGCTGTAGGGTATTCGCTAGGGTGCCGCCGTCGCAGCGACATAGCGCCACTCGGGTCACAGGGGCATGAATCTACTGTTAGTGCGCGGTGGGAAGCTCATCGGAAGCGGCGGGCCGCCGCTTCTACTTTGGGGCCTCTCGCGCGTGACTGAGCGCCATCCGGGTCACGGGGGCATGAATTCTCGGTTAGTGCGCGGTGGGAAGCCCATCGGAAGCGGCGGGCCGCCGCTTCTACTTTGGGGCCTGCCTCACTTGACTTGGCGCCATTCGGGTCGGGGGCATGAATTCGCCGTTAGCGACCTCTACGAGAAGAGCGTGGAACTTGAGCTGAGACGCAACGACCCGGTCCCTGTGCGGGACCGGGTCGTTGCGTCTAAGAATCTACCATTGCTAAGTCAGCCGAACTGGCGTATCAGCGTAGCAAATCGGAGTCAGGGACCCTATCAGGTTATACAACCTGCGTCAGGGGCTCGTTCCTACCTTCCGCCTAACAGTTGGAGCGCGGTTTGCGGAACGATGTTCGCTTGGGCCAATACCGACGTGCCGGCGCTTACAAGAATCTGGTTGCGAGTGAAGCTGATGGTTTCTGTGG
>JACRLJ010000038.1 GCA_016215105.1 Candidatus Hydrogenedentota bacterium | reverse complement strand
ACCTCGGTCCCCGGAAGCGCGATTGAATTCGACGTCGAGGGCCGGGCCATCAGCGTACTATTCTACCGCGTCAAAGGTGATACAGGAATTGCCGAGGCGCAAGTGGACGGCGCGCCTCCGGTCAAGATGGACGCGTGGTTTAGCGCCACGTGGGGCGGTTACACTCCGCTGCAATTGGTGGCGCGCGACCTCACGCTGGGTAAGCACCGGCTTCGCGTCACCTTGCTCGATGAGAAGAATCCTGGAAGCGCAGGACACGAATTCCGCATTTATTCGATTATGACCGCGGGTCTGGGCGCAGCGCCAGCTCCGAAGTAGCAACCAATTGCCGATCAAGATCGCTATGATTGCGTCCGGTATCCAGTTTGGAGTCCTACGATGAAACAAAACGTGATTTCCGCGTCCCGGCTGTTTTCTATACCGCTCCTGTTCCTTGTAGCGGGGTTTGCGAACGTCTCGTGTCCCAAGTTGCCCGATCTCACTCCCCAGCCGAATCCTACGGGTGTTCACTGGCTTCGTTTCGCACAGATAACGGACGTGCATATCGTGGACGACGAGAGTCCGGCGCGCGCCGTGCGTGCGGATCACTTGATCAGCAGTTCGTGGCGTCCGCAGGAGGCGTACGCGACACAGGTGCTCGATGCCACGCTCAACGTGATTAACCAGCACCACACTGGCAAGCTTGCGCCGGCTCTGCCGATGGATTTTGTGCTTGTAACGGGCGACCTTACGGACAGCGCGCTGCACAACGAATTGCGATGGTTTATGGACACGATGGATGGGAAGCAAATTCTTCCCGATTCCGGCGCGCTGGACGGAGCGCAGCGAGAGGCCGATCCCTTGGACAATCCGAAGCTGGAGTTTCAGGCTACCGGGCTGGCCATGGACATTCCGTGGTACACGGCGTTCGGAAATCACGACGGGCTGGTTGTGGGTACGTTTGGTATTGATAGGGCCGCAGCGGATCCGCAGGGCTGGACGTCGCCGTTGTTCGGGCCCGTCGCGGCGGTATTGGGACTGCACGCGCTTACGCCGGCTACAAACAGGCTGAATCCGGTGGCGGCGCAGAGTCCCGCGATTATCGCCGGCGGGCCGGGACCGATGGATCCTGTCACCCTGCAGCTTCAGATAAATCAACTCGGCGCGGGACCTATTGCGAGCGACGCGCAGCGCCATTTCAGTTCGCGGGCTCAGTTTATCGAGGAACACTTCAACTCGACTACGACGCCGGCGGGACATGGCCTTACGGATAGCAATCGCGTGTCTGGAAAATATTGGTATTCGCTTCATCCGAAAGCGGGCGCGCCGATCCGGGTCATCGTATTGGACACGGCGGCGCCCGACCCGACTCCCTTGGGTTTTCCGATTAGTTACGGCGTGATGACGCGCGAACAATTTGAATCGTTTCTGAAGCCGGAGATACGCGCCGCGCAAGCGGCCGGAGAGTTCGTCATTGTGGTGTCGCACCACCCCAGCACGGATTTCAATCTGCCCTATCCGGCGGATACGGTTTCCACACCGGAATTCCGAAGCTACCTGTCGAGTCAGGCAAATGTCATTGCGCATCTCTGTGGCCATACCCACCGTCATAAGGTGTCCGCCATTTCGGGATTTTTTCCGTACTACGAAATCGAGACCGGCTCACTCATTGACTATCCCCAAGAGGGCCGGATTTTCGATGTCTTCTACCTTCCGGAATCCGGAGACGTGCGCTTGGAAAGCCGGATGGTGTCCCACATGGAGGATCCCACGCGGCTCTCCGCAGAGTCGTTCCGGCGCGCGCAGATTGACGCGGCGAACGGAAAGAGCGCCGAGGACGCGGAAGCGGCCGAGGAGTTCGCCACGTTGTTCCCCGACCCGAAATCGGATTTTGGGGCGTCATATGTTCTGCCCGCTAGCGCCAGTATTTCGCCCAACCTCAGCGCGGAAGACCGCTACGGTACGCAAGGGGACAGGGACTTTAGCGTCGTATTGCATCGTCCTGGGGTACTCTAGGATATCGTGAGCTGTCACAGATACTTCTTTCTTTTCACGGGAAAAGAAAGAAGCAAAGAAAAGCGAAAAGAAGAGCGAAAAGAAAAGCGGCCAAGGAGTCGTGCGACTTCACGACACCTTGGCCGCTGACCGTCAAATGCGATGCGCGCGTATCGGCGAAGCGCTAACGCACGTAGCTCTGGTATACGGGCTCGTACATGTGCGACCGAATCAAGGTTTCGATATCGCCGGGTTCGGGGACGGACGCCAATCCGGTGGCGAACGCAATCTTTGCCACTGCCAGGGCGATAGCTAGCGACGTTTCGCGCATGGAGGACAAGGGTGGGTAAATACAGCCCACGTCCAGGCGGTCCTGGGTCACGAGGCCGGCGAGCGTGCGCGCGGCGGCGGCGAACATATCGTCGGTCACGCGAGTCGCCCCAGCGGCGATGACCCCTAGTCCAACGCCTGGGAAGATGTAGGCGTTATTGCCCTGTCCGGGGGTGTACTGCTTTCCGGCATATTCCACCGTATCAAACGGGCTTCCACTTGCGAAAACGCAGGCGCCCTTAGTCCATTCGTAAGCCTGCGTGGCCGTGCATTCCGCTTTGGAGGTCGGGTTGGATAAAGCGAAGATCACCGGACGCGCATTGTGCTTGGCCATCGCTTCGACGATGGGCTGCGTGAAGGCCTGGGGCTGTCCAGAGACACCGACGAGAATCGTGGGCTTAACCGCCGCGACCGCGCTTGCCAGATCGGGAGTGAACGGGATGTCATGCGCATACGGCAGCTTGTGTTCTTGCAGGTCTTTGCGGCTCTTTACGACAAGTCCCTTGGAATCCACAAAGAAGATATGGTGTCTCGCGTCGTCCGCCGACAAACCCGCGTCGACCATGGCGGAGACGATGAGATCGGCGATTCCAACACCGGCCTCTCCCGCGCCGAGGAACACGATTCGCTGCTCGGTCAGCGCTCCGCCGGTGAGGCGTAGCGCGGAATACACACCGGCCAGCGCCACGGACGCGGTGCCTTGAATGTCGTCGTTGAAGCTGCAGATTTTGCCGCGGTAGCGGTGCAATAGACGGAACGCGTTCTGGTTTCCGAAGTCCTCGAACTGCAGCAGCGCGCGCGGGAACAATTCCTGCACGGCCGTTACGAATTCGTCGATGAGCGCATCGTACTCTTCGCCGCGAATACGTTTCTGGCGCAGGCCCACGTACACCGGGTCATTGCGTATTTCCTCGTTGTCGGTGCCCACATCGATCGTGATGGGCAAACAATGCGTGGGATGAACGCCGGCGCAGGCGGTGTACAACGAGAGCTTACCGATAGGGATACCCATCCCGCTAGCGCCGAGATCGCCCAGGCCGAGGATGCGCTCGCCGTCCGTCACGACGATGGTCCGGACGTCGTCCGGCCAATTGCGGAGCACTTCTTTCACCCGCCCGCGATCCGCCGACGAAATAAACATACCTCGTGGCCGGCGCCAGATGTGCGCGAACTTTTTGCACGCCTCACCGACAGTCGGCGTGTAGACGATGGGCATCATCTCGTCGAGATTGTCCATAAGCGTCCGGTAGTACAGGGTTTCGTTACGGTCATGCAAGGCCATCAGAAAGATGTACTTTTCGAGGGCCGTGGTCTTTCCGTGAAAATTAGCCATCACGCGCACCAATTGCTCTTCGATGGTAAACACGCGCGGGGGAAGCAGGCCGCGTATGCCGAGCGCGTCGCGCTCGGCTTCGGTGAACGCCGTGCCCTTATTGAGCGCGGGATCATGCAAGATAGCTTCGCCGCGCGGAAGCGTCCTCCGCGAGACGTGAATGCTCTGATTGGACGGAACTGAGGTCATTGCTACTCCTTTGTACTGTCAGTGATCCCCGTACTGCAGGTGCGGCGCGCAGGCGCCACAAGACATGAAACACCCGATTATCATACCCTAATTTGAGGCGAACGTCAATCTGCGATTCTCGACCGAAAGCAAACGCGCGTCTGCGCTGTCGGGCGGCAGCATCATGCCGTAGTATCGCGCCATCCAGTAGGCCTCGATGAATCCGGACGGGTCGTTGACGCCTTTGCCGTCATTACCTCCGTCCAACTGCATGAAATCATCGCCCCAGTCCACGACGCCAATCTCCCGCGTGGTCATGCATTTCCAGTCACCGATGTAATTCACGCACTCCTTGGGGACACTCAGGTCTGCTCGATGCGAGTTCGTGAACGTATAACTCCGGCAATCCAAGGGCCATGCCCGGAGATTCGTCACCGCGCGTGCGGTATCAATCTCGTTTTCCGACAGCGCGCCGTAAATCAGATCGAACCAAACCATATTCTGGAAGCGCTTGATCTCCCAACTTCGCTCCAGGCTGCGGCGATAGAGGGAGCGCAGTTGCGGATCGGTTTCGTATGTCAGGAGGGGGTGATACGCGAGAAACGCGAGACGATCATCGAAATGGGTAATCGTTGGAAACACCAGCTTCTGGCGCAGCACTTCGTGGTGGTATCCCAAGTCCAGGAGTTGTTGTTTTCCCCTTTGGAACTTTTCATCGCCGGTGATGGCGTAGGCCGTGGTCACCATAGATAGCGCCTCCAACGCCTGGAGTCCGCGGGCCTCGAATCCTTCGGGGGTCTTGAGGTACTCCGGCTCCCAACGCGCCCAGCGTGTAGGCTTCCCATCCAGGTCCCGCAGCATCCAACCGTTGTCGATAATGTGAGACATTATGCGACAGATGTGTTTCCGCGCGGCGTCCCTGTCCTCGCCCTCGGAAGCCAACTCGTAGAAGATCGCGGTCGCGTAGAAGTGGGCGCCGACCTCATCGCTCGATGTGTCACCCTTCCACAACCACTTGCCGTCGGGCGTCGGATTCCATTCCGACGGGCGGCCGGCGGAGCCCGTCGGAGCAAGCGCGCAGTGCTCGCCAACGCCCGCGATGGCCCGCGCCGGGAAGCCGGGGATTGGCGTAATTTCTTCGAGCCACTTCAACGCGCGGAACGCCTCGACGGCTTGCTCGCGCACGGCGCGGTCCTTCGTTACCGCGTACTTGAACGAGAACGCGCTTAGCAGATGCGCGGTCCAGCCGCCATCGTTGTCGCTGACAAAGCGCCGCCAATCCTTGTCCCTCTCGTCCCAAACCAGGCAGCCGACAAACCCCAGCCGCTGCATGCCCCAATCTTCGATCCAGCGCTCATACCAGTCCGCTTTTTTCTGAAGCGTGTACGGCTCGTAGGTTATAATTCCGAGTCCCCCGTCCGTAGCGATATAGACGACGCGATCTCCGCACGCGATCGCATTGACCCGGTCGTTGGGAATCCATCGCTGACATCCGAAATACTGATATTCGCCGTCAATTACTCGGATGGCCCCGCGACTCGTGCCGATCCAATAGTCAGCGCCGTCGAATCCTTCTGCAACGCATATAGTGTCTTCGTAACACAACCCGTCCTTGCCGGTGATTGCGAGCCAACTCATCCCCCGGAGCGCCGCCAGACCTTTGTCAGTTGGCACAAGCAGTTGGCTTCCGAACGCCATCAAGTCGCGCGTGGTGGCGCCAATCGGCAGATGACCCCAATCGCTTACATCGTTGTACACGAACTTTCCGTCTTGGAGAAGCCCCACGGCTGTTGCATGCCGGATGTAGAGCGTTTCCGCGTAGGATGCGACTCCAAGAATGGGCTGGCTGCGCGACATATCCCGAAGCACTTCGGCGTACGATGCGAACCCCGAGAACGGAGGCCCTGCCGGCGCGGTGTTCAACGGCTCCAAGAGATCACCATTGACCTGGTACGCGTGCGTGAGTGAAGTTACGACCACGGACCCGAGATGTACGCAGCCATCGCTGAATGTCTCGCCGGAAAGCTGAAACCAACTTCCCGCGTCATAGCGCCAAAGACCCTGGCCGGAAAACGCGAACAGCGCGCCGTTCAGTGCCCGCAGGCGACTAACCCGATCCGTGGGACCGCCCGCCGGAACCAGCGTGTCGCTTTCCAACCGCTGCACCCCGAGCTTGTTCCCGACGTAGAGAGTGTTGTCGAACACGGCCGCCGCTAACAGTGGTTGCGCCGTCTCGACACGTCCCTCGACCTCCTGCAAGTACACACTGTCACGGACCTGTTTCCATCGCGGCGCCTTCGGGATCGGTAGCCCTGCGGTCGCGGGATTCTTGGCGCTAGACATTTGCTGGTACGGACCTCCAACGTGTTCGTTCAAGGCGCTTCGATTCTGAGTCACTGCATCAGCAGAATACCCGAAGAGCGTCCGAACAAGAAACATCGGTGTTGGTCAGGGACGGCATTTGTTTATACCCCGGCATCGTGCGTATTCCGACAATCCTATCTGCGATGGCGGTGAGCAACGGCTAATGATCTCCATTACGTTTGAAGACCAACTCGGGAAGAACCACCTCCCATCGATCACAGCGCACTAATCCGGCATAGCCCTGATCTCCATCCTGTCGAAACCGCACGAGCATGGCGTGGACTCGGGCTTCGATGCAGCGCATTCCTTGGGGCGGCGCGTAGCGCTTGGCGAGGCGTCCCACCAGTTGACCACTCGCTTTCAGGGTCCAACGCTCGCTCTCGTACGCGAGATCCAGGGTATGGCCGGGTTGCAGGGTCGCCAGTATCTGATGATTCGGGGAACTTGGCGTCAGCCTACCGGCAAAACCCAGGTCGACGTCCTCCGGTGTCAAGATCTGATATACACGATCCAGGTCCCGTGAAGCAGCGCTGGCGCCGGGAGCGTCTCGACTAGACGCTGCGGGTAGTCCGGATAGGATATCGAATAGGCCGTTTCGCCGGTTCGTGCGCGCCAAGGTCAGCGTCTTCCGTGCTCTGGTCATGGCAACGTAATAGAGGCGCCGCGCCGCATCGGGGTCTTCTCCCGCATCACGTTCTTCCCATGCTCCGTCGAGTACCGCCACGTGGTCGAACTCGAGCCCCTTTACGCGGTGTGCGGTGACGAGTAGAATACCGCGCTGTTGCTGTCGAATTTCGCGACCCCATTCGGCGAGCCATTCCCTGAGATGCAACGCGGGAAGCGGTTCGCCGCCAAACTCGAGTTCATAGTTTGTTACGGCTTCGAGTAGTAGTTCCAACCAAGGGCCAGGCGGCTCCGGCGCCAGCCAAGAATCCAATTCATCGCGCGAAACAGCTTGAATGCCGCGTTCTGTGAGTCTGTCCACAAGGCGTTGAATTTCTCGCAAGCGCCAGAACTGGGGCGGGGCTTGATCGGCGCGCTGGGCTGGGATGCCGTTCACTTCGCAAAACGCGAAGACCGGATGAAGTATTCTCCATTGCCGCGCGACGACGGCGACTTTGCTCCAGTTCCATTCGGGGTCACATTCGGATAGCCGAATCAATTCCCGCATCACCTGCTCGGCTTGTCCGGTTAGTGAAGATTCAACCGTCAAAATCTGTACGCGCCCCCGGGCAACGGGATCGAGCAATTCCCACTGTCCGCCGTTGGGATCTTTTCGGCGTGATTCGTCAATTACTATGGGATGTTCGCGCTTCATTCGGTTCGTAGCGCCGGAGATCAGCGCGTTGGATACCTCGATGATGTTTGCCGTCGAGCGATAGTTCGCGATTAAGTACTCGGGCTTGGCGCGGTAGTCAGATTGAAACCTTCGGATGTATTCGACGGACGCGCCAGCGAATTCGTAGACGTTCTGGTCGTCGTCGCCAACCGCGAATAGGGAGAGCTTTCGGTCGGGGTCATTTAACGTGCGTCCGGCCAAAGCGGATATGAGTTGGTATTGTTCTGGGCCAATGTCTTGATATTCGTCCACGAGTATCCAGCGGAATCCTGACAACAATCGTTCACGCTGGTCGTCGGCATCGTCTGCCGGGAGTCCCTTCCCTTTGAGCAAAAGGACAGCATCGGACAGTAATCGCTTGAAGTCGGTATCATTGCAAGCGCGCTCGACAAAACTTGCGCCGATGAGCCGCATGGCCAAAGCGTGACAGGTAAGGACGGTTACGCCGTTGGCGTCGGCGCCGATGAGATCGCGAAGTCTTCGTCGAATCTCTGCCGCCGCAGGCCGGTTATACGCCAGCGCGAGGATGCCGCGCGGATTCTCGCGGCGCGCGCGCACGAGATAGGCGATCCGATGCACAAGCACGCGGGTCTTGCCCGAACCCGGCCCAGCCAACACCAGCACATTCCTTTGTTCGCGATCATCCGTGACAATGGCGCGCTGGACACGGTTCAGGCATTCGACGATCGCGCGCCAGGATTCATCGGTGGTCTGCCGGGAAAGATTCTGCGCATCCTTCGGAAACCATTGTCTTATGAAATCCTCACGGCTCATAGTGAAGTAGTCCGCGGCCAGTTGTATCGCGGCTCGCGCTCCCCGCAAACCTTGACGAGCATACTCGGCCATGACGTGAATCTGGACGACCTGTTCGTTGTAGTGATCCTGCAATTCGGCGTAATCCCCGCGGGTGAACGGTGTGGCGCCGGGGGCAACGCGGATACTCATGGCCGGACGAAGAACAACAAGGCCCTTGCCGAGACGGACGATCTCGTGTTCGTGAAGCCACAGCAGGGAGCGTTCGACGAGCCGGCACACGTCTTTGACTTGTGACTTCAGATCGAGGTCTGACTCGAGCACGGCATTCAAGTTTCCGAGGGTTGTTTCCGACAGCAGATCATTGCCACGCGCACCGGCTGGAATCCGCGAAAGCAAATGCTCCAAGAGAAGGCGCGCCGCCGTCCTGCGAAGTTCGGCTGTTCTTCCAAGCGGGTCCCAGTCTCTCTGCAATGTGACGACAACCGACTCCGCGTCAATCTTGCGGAGGCGGAGGCTTCCGGCGTCCATACCGTCCGAGCGTCCGTCCGATCCAATGCCCTGCAGCAGGCGGTAAACACGCTCGGGCAATGCGTGTTCGTAGCCCTCGTTCTTGAGGCGCTGTGACACATGCCGCAAGTGGAGTATCGACGATGAGTTCCTCTCGAGGTCAGGCGCCAACTCTTGAAGCGCGGCAATGAGCGCCTTTTCCATCGCGATTACCGAATCCAATCGTGCGCGCGAGGCATTTTCGACACCGACGTGGACCAGCGCCGTAAAGACGGTGTCGTTCGTGACGATCCCGCAATGCTCCAAATCGTGCATTGCGCGGGCGACGCCCGAAGACGAGAGGCGCGAGGCCCCCATTAGTTCGTCGGTTGTTACTCCCTCGGCGGGGTCCGCGTAGAGCAGCAGTTTCACGATCGCCAGGAGTCGGCCTCGATAGGGCATGGGAACCGTGGCAAGCCGGGCGTCGATATCCTCCAATTTGGTGGATCGCAGCGTAGATGGAAATACCTGGTATAGATTCTCCTCGCGTGATACTAGCCGGGCCTCCTCGAGCCACGAAACGGCGGTGCGGACACGCGTATCCTCCGTTGCGGAGTCGCGCAGAAAGTCTTTCTCGGCATCCTCGGAAAGGATTTCACCGGGAGTAGCGACGACCTCCACGTCTTCGTCCGGCGGGCGGCGTTTGCCCGCCATCCGGCGCAAGGCGCGCAGAACGGCCTGAATCTCGTGGTGGGGGAGCCTGGAATAGGAGGAGAGTCCAAATTGCTGTTCGATGTCCTCCTCGCAGTACATCAATACGCATCTCGCGGCGAGTTGGTCTCGACCCGCCCGGCCGGCTTCCTGCACATAGTTCTCAAGCGAGCCGGGAATCTCAGCATGCACAACCAATCTCACGTCGGGCTTGTCGATGCCCATGCCGAAAGCATTTGTGGCCACTATGACACGGAGGTCTCCGGAGATGAATCGCTGCTGCGTGGTCTTCTTGGTTTCCGGCTTCAGTCCCGCGTGGAAATGCGCCGCCGCCCATCCCATCGCGGCGAGGAAGCGGGCGATATTCTCCGTCTGACTACGCGTCGTACAGTAGACGATGGCTCCGCCGGGCTTGCCTTGAAGCGCGCTTTCCAGGAGTTGATGGATATCTGGCCGTTTCTGCGCCTGCGTTGTTTCCACGACGACGAAATCCAGATTGCTCCGATTTGCGCCGCCGTTGAATACACGAAGGTCTATGCCCAAAGATTTCAGGAAGTAGCCTCGAATGTCGGCCACTACGTCCGGCTTGGCCGTTGCGGTAAGACACAGCACCTGAGGTAACGGTATCGGTAGTCCGTACGAAAATCCTGTCCCCATTTCGACAAGCAGTGGGCTTCGTCGAGTACCCATGCGCCGATTTCCCGCTGCTGCACGGCTTTACGGAAACCCCGATTTCGCAACTGCTCGGGCGAAACCAGCAGGACGGCAATATCGCCGAGACGCACCCTTTCCAATACGTCCGACCGTTCCGGCATGGAGAGCAAGCCGTTCAGAGCAGCGCACGCGCTGATTCCGCGCTGTTGAAGCCCGTACACCTGATCCGCCATGAGCGCAACCAACGGAGAAATGACGACCGTAAGCGATCCAGTGTTTTCGTAGCGAGATAGCGCGGGCACTTGATAGCAGACGGATTTTCCGGTACCCGTTGGCAGAATGCCGAGCAGGTGCTCGCCTCGCATCGAGGCCTCGACTATCGCCTCCTGCATGGACCGCCCATCCTCGCAAGGTGGCTCCGCGCGAAACTCTGAGAAACCAAACCAGCGTTTGAGGACCAATTTCGGATTGTGATGCTCCCTGCACCAGCCGCATGCCGGGTCATTGCAGCGTACATCACGAAGTTGACGAACGAGTGTCGCCGCTTCTGGGAACTCGTGGCGTACCCATGGCGGCATCACCGAGTTGCTTCCCGCTACCGATAGCCAAGCCAGCGCAAATGCCATAGGCCAGGCGGGGATTGTCTCAGCGGCAAGTATTTCGCTGGCGTTGGTGACACAGGCCGAACCTTCCAGACAATGACCAATCGCAGCGCGTCCTTCTGGTTCCGGCGGTTTCGGCGCTCCCCGCAGTTGGCGAAATAGCGACTCGAAACCGGCGTCGTCTGCGTGAAGCGACGATAGCCAATGCCACGCCGCGAGTATATGCGGATTGCTTTCTTTAAGAACAGTGAACGCTGCTTCTTCGTCCGCCAGAAGTTGAAGACACAGGCGGGTATCCAACTCGGGGTCATTGTTGCACAGCCGCAGCAGGCCGCCGTCTTTGTAGTGCTTGACGAGTCGATGGTAGGGGTTGCGGGGAAACGCCAGCGGGCTGAGACGGAGTGTATCGATGGCGGGCAGGTCCAAGAGACGCAATTTCGGCGCGGCCGACCGAAGGCGGGGGAGATCGAACGCTATCGCATTGTGTCCCAATACGAACTCGGCGCCTTCGGCAAGGGCGTCGAGCTTGGCGAGGGCCTCATCGAGATTGCCGCTCGCGAAGATGAGGGGAGCGTCCAGCCTGTCACCGCGTACGGCTGCGAAGCGGTGAATACGCCCGCTCTCCCGCCCGACCTCCAAATCGATGGTGACACATCTCTTGACGAAACTCGACTCATCCATGGGGTAATCGGCTGGATCGCTTTTCTCCGTTATCTCGATATCCGACACGAGTGGCCTCAACTGTTGGTGTAGGAACTCCGGTCATCTCCCTATCCCGGCGCATGATGCAACACGCAACGATTGGTATTGTACACACTTGATGCCCTGCATCGCTGGTCACGCACATTGGACATGGTCAATCCGCTAGGACGCGCGTTCTTGGCTTGACATCTTGGTTAGAGTAGGAGGTCCGAAGAAGGCCCAACTAGTCAGAGCTTTCCTTGGCTTAGCGGACACCAGGATAGGCGCGGCGAAGAACCCGAATCACGGCTCGAAGGGTGAACTACCCTCTCGGAAGCCTCGCGCTGTCGTTAAGTTGAAGCTCGATTTGGTCGCCGGTCTGCTCATTTCGCAGGTTCAAACTGGCCGGCCGTATCGTGATGCTTTCGACAATCCAGTGCCCCAAGACCTGCTCGCCCTGCGCCAATTGCCGGTTGTGCAACGTTGATTCGCCGAATCTCGTTAACTGGACGAGCGCTTTCGTGCCCGCTATGCCTTTGAAAAGTATTGTTTCTGAGTTATGGTTCGATCTCAGTTGCTCCGCTTCTGCGCTTGGAAGCTCAGAAGCCCTGGAGGACTTCATTGTAGTAACATTGTACAAAGGCTGTGGTCTGGAAACGTCGTCGGCACGCACCGCCGACTTGTATCGAACAGCGCTTGCGCCTGACTCTGTTGTGGCCTCCGTACCTGTGTAGTTCTTTGCCGCATACAGAATAGCAAGCACAGCAGCTGTCACAAGACCGCCAAGCACAAAGGTCATTACGGGGTTCTTTCCGTGAAATAGACCTATAGACGGGGCCGTCTTCGCGTCAGGCATGGCGCACGCACGTCCGAGGCACTCTCTCAAGATCCCGGCGATCGACGAATGCGGCGCGTGGGCCAGAGGGGCGTGCGGAACGATAGTCCGGTTCAGGCGCTTGTTGACGAAGGCGGTCGCTTGCCCATAGTCAAAGAATACGTAACCATCAATTCTGACAGCGTACCCCAACACGCGCGTATACGATAGTTGGGAGCGTTCCGCCACTCCACAGATAGTATCTCGCTCTTGCCGGTTCATTGTTCAAATGCCCCCGAGGAATGCTCGAACCACCCCTCTTGGGCGCCGCTCGTCATGACCGACGCGCCGGTCCTATTTAGCCACGTCAATACTTCCTGCGCCATACTATACGCACGTACCCATCATATTTCTAGGCTGATCCCTTTCGCTTTTCACAGCCCTACTGTCAATTACGAACTGACCCTCTGGACGGAGGATATCCACCTCATGTCTTCGCAGGAAGAAAACACAGTCGTCGTGGCCTTTCTTTACGATGCTTTGTTCTACGGCTTGACGATGCATCGGCGTTCTAAGTCGTCTGCCATGGCTCGGGCGAGAAGATTGGAACGCCGAAGGCGCACGATGTGGCATGGGGAATGCGCCAAGAGAGTCCAAGAACGAGCAAGCGGCGAAGAACGCGCTAATTGTCAGTGCGCGGAACTGCGATGGTCTTGGATTGCGCACAAAAGGGGAAAAGCCCAAGGGCTGTTTCTATAAACCCTTGGGCTTTTAGCAACTTAATGGCGGGAGCGACGAGACTCGAACTCGCGACCTCTGCCGTGACAGGGCAGCGTTCTAACCAACTGAACTACGCCCCCGCGGGCATGTTTCGATGTCGGCGGCCGGTGTTACCCGACGCTCGAAAACTTATCGCCCACTCCGGTGATCATGCGTTTCTTCAAGCGATGCCCTTCGCGTTCTTTCCAACGGGTGACCTCTTTTCCAATCACGCGAATGTCTTTCCCAGCGCCAATCCGGCCGGTTTCGGACTGGGATTGTTCTTCGCCGCAGATGATGAAGCGTCCCCACGAGAATTGCTCTATGGGCCCAGCCGCATCGTGAAAAAGGTCCAGACTCTCCAGCGTTTGCGTGCTCATATCGACAACCTCCGCTTTGCGGTTCGCCGGCCAATCACACGCTTATAGACGGAGGTAACGCCATCACGCTCGTCAGCCGCTTCCAGTCGAAGCTGGCGCTACCTGAATGGTGATTGCGCCGAGGGTATCCCAAATGCCTGAGCAACTCGCTCGACATCCTGCGTTACGGTGTGCGCTTGGGGCAGCGTGATGGACCGGTCGAGGCCAATGACCATATCCATGCGCAGTATGTGCCGGAGCCACCGGGCGCGCAGGCGCGAAACGTCTCTCACTAGTTTAACATGTCCCGCCGCCATTTTCCGCAGCGCGAGATTCGGCGCGGGTTACGAGGCCTACTTGGCGGTGTTCAGGCCAATCTGGATATCGGCGCCGTCCTTTACGTCATTTTTGAGGATGAGGACGCCGCTTTCCATCCGGTTGGAGCTGATGATTGCGGACTCGACGTTGGGACCGAGCCGCACCTTATTGTGCCCCGTCCGTTTCGTCTGGAATTCGCAGCCTGTGACAATGAGGGACTTGCAGTCGGCGTCAATGCACGCCGTACCGTCCATCTTCTGGTCCCAGTTGGTGAAATGACAGCTTTCAAAGAAGACCGTGCCACTGCCCTGTAGCTTGCCTTGGGTGGTCGTTATGTTTTTGTTCGACCAGAAGCCGCAGCCGGTGAATTTCACTTGGCCGGAGTTCTCCGCGCCGACTTCCACCGTGGACATGAACATGCCGTTCACGAACGATATCCCGGCATCCGCACCCACGCCGTCCACCTTGATTGCGCATGGGGTAATATCCATGTAGCAGTTTGTATAGGCGCCCGAGCCGGGCTGATTCGCGGGGCCCTTTCGGGTCATCACGGGCCCGCGAATAAAATGCATACCGACCTTGTAGAAGATGCTGAACAGGTTCGAGCCCATTTCCCCGTCTGATTTTCCAATGATGAAGGCCTCGCCATTCTCTTTAGTGAAGGCCCACAGCGGGCTGTTCGGGTCCAAGTCCCAGAATGGCCAGAAATGGATATCCTCGATGCGGCCAACGTCGTAGCATTGATTGATGTAGAGGCCTTTCAGGAAGGGATAGCCATAGAGGCCTCGTATGTAATGCCGTCCGGTGACGTTGGTTCCGAAATCCACCGCCTGATACGAATTGATGAGCGTCACGTCCAGAATGCTGCAATTGTCCGCCCCGTTGGCGGATTGAATGGTCCATGGATAGGCGAGTGGGGGATTGGCGCGGATCTGTTCGGGATAGAACACGTTGATTCCGCGCAGCGTCGAGCCGGTTCCCATGGTGATGAACGGCGCGCCGCCGGCGTTTCCTTTGCCTTCCACAGCGAGGAGGGTTGTGCCTCCGGTCTCGGGCACACCGCGTGAAGGCGCACGCCAGGTGCCTTCGAGGGCCACGTTTTCAGTAATGGTAAGATGGGTCTTGATTAGATACTTCCCTGTCGGAAGCGTGACCACTCCGCCGCCATCGGCCGCAGCCGCGTCGAGCGCTTTTTGGATTGCGGGCGTGTCGTCCGCCACGCCATCGCCTTTGGCGCCCATCTGGACCGCATTGTACAGGCCCCGTTGCGCAATCTTTGCGGAGACCTTTGCTGCATAGGCTGTTGTTGACTCAACCAGCGCCAACACGATAACAATGGCAAACGTAGCGACGTGCCGATTCATCGTCCACCCCACTTACTTTTGGATTACTTGACCACGAAATTCAACAGCTTTCCGGGAACAAACACCTCTTTCACGATAGTCTTTCCTTCGAGATGAACCACGATCTTGGCGTCGGCCTTGGCGGACGCAAGTACGGCTTCACGAGCGGCATCCTTGGCTACCGACACCACTCCGCGCAATTTGCCATTTACCTGTACCGGAATTTCGATCGTGTCCTCTTCCAGCAGCGCCTCGTTGTGCTTCGGCCACGGCTCATAGGCCAGCGACGTCTTGTTTCCAAGACGTTCCCAGAGTTCCTCAGCCAAATGTGGCGCAAACGGAGACAGCGCCAACACGAACGGTCCGGCGACAGAGCGATCAATGCGTTCCGCCTTATAGGCCGCGTTTACAAACTCCATCATCCGCGAGATTGCTGTGTTGAAAAGCATATTATCAATATCGTGGGTCACCGCTTTGAGCGTGCGGTGCAGCGCCTTTACCAGCGACGCCTCTCCGGCGGGACTTGCTCATCTTCTCCACCTGCGTGGTGACCGGCTTTCCGGACTCCTTGACGAACCAGGCCTCACCCCGCTTTTCAACTTGCTCGGGATAGTAATACTTGCCCGCGTCGTCCTGGTAGGAGTACGCCAGGATCATGCCCTGATTGAACAGCTTTGTAAATGGTTCCTTCGTGGAGACATGCCCCGCGTCGTACAAGACCTTGTGCCAGAACCGCGAGTAGAGCAAATGAAGCACGGCATGTTCCGCGCCGCCCACATACAAGTCCACCGGCATCCAATACTTTTCGGCTTCGTCCGACCACGCGCGTTCGTCGTTGCGCGGATCGCAGAAGCGCAGGTAATACCAGCACGACCCGGCCCACTGCGGCATCGTATTCACTTCGCGCAGTGCGGGCTTACCAGACGGGTCAACGGTGTTCACCCAACTCGATGCGCGCGCGAGAGGAGGTTGACCGTCCGCCGTGGGCTTGTATTCGTCCAGTTCCGGCAACAGCACCGGCAAATCCTTCATCGGGATGGCCTTCACCGTTCCGTCCGCCAGCGTTACCAGCGGAAACGGCTCGCCCCAATAGCGCTGCCGGGAAAACAGCCAATCGCGCAGGCGATAGTTGACCGTACCTTTGCCGATTCCCTGCTTTTCCAGCCACGCGTTAATCTTCTTCTTCGCCGATGGTACGTCCAACCCGTCGATGAGCGGCGAATTCACCAAGACTCCGTTCCCCGTGAATGCTTCCTTCGATATATCCCCGCCGCTGATGACCTCGACGATAGGCAAGTTGAACTTGGTGGCAAACTCGTAATCGCGGGTGTCGTGCGCGGGCACCGCCATGATCGCACCATAGCCGTACTCGGCCAGGACGTAATCCGCCGTCCAGATGGGGATCTCCTTGCCGTTTACCGGATTGATCGCGTATGCCCCGGTGAACACGCCTGACTTCTCCCGCTCCGCCCGCATGCGATCTTGCGCGCTGCGTTTGGACGCGGCCTCGACATAGTTCTTTACTTCGGCGGTCTGTTTGGCCGACGCGACTTGCAGGGTCAGCGGGTGTTCGGGGGCGAGCACGCAATAGGTGGCGCCAAACAGTGTGTCCGGACGCGTGGTGAAGATCGTGAATTCCTGACCCGATCCCGCAACCTTGAATACGACGTCGGCGCCTTCACTCCGGCCTATCCATTCGCGCTGCATCGCCTTGATGCCTTCGGGCCAATCCAACGGTTCAAGATCCTCGAGCAGGCGCTCGGCATAGGCCGTGATCTTCAGCATCCACTGCTTCATCATCCGCTTCTCGACCGGGTCGCCGGTCTCGACATATTTGCCGTCGCGAACTTCCTCATTGGCCAGCACGGTGCCCAGCGCCGGACACCAGTTCACGGCGGCCTCGGTCTGGTAGGCCAAGCCGCGCTCGAAAAGTATCTCGAAGATCCACTGGGTCCACCGGTAATATTTCGGATCGGTGGTGTTGATTTCACGATCCCAGTCATAGGAAAGCCCCAGGGCCTGAATCTGTCTGCGGAAGGTATCGCAGTTTTTGTTCGTGATTACCGCCGGATGTTCGCCGGTCCGCATGGCGTGGCGTTCGGCCGGCAAACCAAAGGCATCCCACCCCATGGGATGCAACACGTTGAAGCCGAGCATACGCTTGTACCGCGCGAGAATATCGGTCGCGGTGTACCCTTCCGGATGGCCAACGTGCAAGCCGTCGCCGCTGGGATATGGAAACATATCGAGCACGTAGTACTTCGGCTTGCGCGTGTCGATTTCCGACTTAAACGTCTTGTGAGTCAGCCAATAGTTTTGCCACTTCTTTTCAATGGCCTGATGATCGTAAGCGCCGCCCGGCATAAGCAAGACTTCTCCAATTCGTGAGGTGTGCAAGTTACCTGGAAAGCACGAATATACCATATTCGGTCTCATGCGCACATTCCGTATTCGGGCGCGTTCTTTGCGCGCTTACGGTCCTGGAGGGTATAATGCGCTGTTGCGCAAATGCCCGAATACAATCACGGATCAATCACGAGAGGAAAGTACGGTGCTCCCAAAAGGACTAGGCGGATTAGGCGGCCTTGGCAATCTTGGCAATTTGTCCGGCATGCTTAAGCAAGCCATGGAAATGAAAGGCAAGATCGAGGAACTCAAGCAGCAGCTTGCCAACGAGACTGTCGAGGCTACCGCGGGCGGGGGCATGGTGCAGGTGGTTGTGTCAGGGCGATTTGAAATCGTCTCCCTTAAGATAGACCCGGAAGTGATTGACAAGAGCGATCCTGAAATGCTCGAGACACTCGTGCGCGCCGCAGTCAATGAAGGCGTGCGGAAGATTCAGGATATGGTGCGCCAGAAAATGTCCGAAGCAGCGGGGGGGCTCGACCTCTCGAGTCTAATGTAGTGCGGGTCGTATTCTTTGGCACTCCCGAACTAGCGATCCCGTCGCTCGACGCGATTTCGCAGCGCCACGATCTGTGCGCCATTGTCTGCCAGCCCGATCGGCCCCAGGGCCGCAGCAGCCGGTTGGTGGCGCCGCCTGCGAAAGAATGGGCGATGCAACACGGCGTTCCGGTGGCTCAACCCGTCAAACTGAACGACGGTTCGTTTGAGGTCTGGCTTCGGGAGCAACGCCCGGACATTGCCGTGTTGGTCGCGTATGGACGCTTCCTGAAACCCCCAATTCTAGCGGTTCCGGCGCACGGCATCATCAACCTACATCCCAGCTTGCTGCCGCTGCACCGGGGACCCTCTCCCATTCAGACCGCGGTCTTGAACGGGGACGAGATGACGGGCGTCACGATTATGCGCCTCGACGAAGGCATGGATTCTGGCGACATCCTCCTCCAGGAGACCGCGTCCATTGCTTTCGACGATACCACCGAGTCGCTCTCGCAACGCCTGGCAGCGCAAGGCGCTGCGCTGCTAGTGCGCGGTCTCGACCTCATCGCGTCCGGCGCAGCCGTGTACACACCCCAAGACCACGCCCGCGCGACCTTCACCAAACTCTACGAGAAGTCCGACGGACGGATTGACTGGTCACGCTCCGCGCGCGATATCCACAATCTCGTGCGCGCCGCCATTCCGTGGCCCGTGGCGTTCTGCAAGTTTCGCGGAGAAACGCTCCGCGTTCATAGGACGAGTCTGATAGGTCAGACAGGTCAGACAGGTTCAATTCCCGGCGCCATCACGCACACCGATAAAGACTGCCTGCTCGTAGCAACGGGCGATGGCCTGCTGGCAATTCATGTGGTCCAGGCGCCTGGCAAGCGGGCGATGCCCGTTGCCGACTTCTTGCGAGGCCATTCGATTCACGCCGGTGAACACCTTGAAAGCGAGTAAATCATGCCAGTAGACGTTGTCCGCGACACTGCGGTTCACATTCTAATCCGCGTCTTGGACGAGGGCGCCTATCTTTCGATCGCGCTGGACAAGGCGCTTCACAAAAAGGATCTTTCGGAGCGCGGCCGGCGCTTTCTCACTCAACTCGTCTACGGCACGGTTCGTCATCGCATTCTGTGCGACTACGTCCTGGCGCCGTTGCTTCACCAGCCGATGGACGAACTTCCGCGGCCCATTGTGGCGATTCTGCGTATGGGCGTGTTCCAGGCGCTTTTCTGTGACCAGGTGACCTTTCCGTCAATGGTTCACACCTCCGTGGATCTCGCCAAGAAGAATGGCCACGCCGGGACCGCCCGGCTCACCAACGCCGTGCTGCGGAAGGCGCCGTTCTCATTGGATAAGGTCCGTCTTCCCGACCGGGAAACGGCCCTTCCCGAGTTTCTCAGTATCCGCTACTCCATCCCGCGTTGGTTGGTGGACGATTGGATCACGGAATACGGGCCTGAAACCGCCGAGAACCTCTGCGCCACGTCGAATATCAACACGCCAAACGCTCTCAGGGTAAACTTACTGAAGACCACCGTAGACGAGATTCTGCCCCGCTTGACTAACTCGGGATGCCGGGCCGAAAAACGCACCCCCATTCCCGAAGAGATTACCGTACTCGAAGGTATGCCGCCCGCCCGCACCAAGCTTTTCGGCGCCGGCGAGTTTTTCGTTCAGGATCCCGCATCGATGCTGCCCGCTCACCTCATGGAACCTCAGCCAGGTGAACGGGTATTAGATCTCTGCGCCGCGCCCGGCGGCAAGACTACGCACCTCGCGCAATTGGCCGGAGGCAAGGCGCATATCACGGCAATGGATATCCACCCTGGCAAATTGCGCCTGATTCGCGAAAACGTGTACCGCTTGGACCTGTCCGGAGTCAATGTGGTCTGTGGTGACGGGCGCAAGGCGCCTTTCGACCAGGGTTTTGACCGCATTCTGGTGGACGCGCCGTGCTCGGGCCTGGGGACCTTGCGCCGGCATCCGGATATGAAATGGCGGATCGAGCGCGAAGACTTGCCCCGGCTGGCGGAGTTGCAGCGGGACCTGTTGCGTTGCGCCGTCCGGCTCTGCAAGAATAACGGACTAATTGTGTATTCGGTGTGTACGTTTTCGCGC
>JACRLJ010000048.1 GCA_016215105.1 Candidatus Hydrogenedentota bacterium | reverse complement strand
GATTCGCTCGACATTGTCGTTCCATTCAAACCGCGCTACGCCACCCTCTTTCAGCACTCCAATATCTACCCGGCGTGGGACTGGGATTGGCCGAAGAAACGAATGAACGCCGGCGCGGTAAAGCCTGAGGGGATGACATTGCCGTTTGTCTTCTCGCTTTGGCTTGGCGACGACGACCGCGGTCTGCAATTCTTCTCCGAAAGCGATGAGGCCTGGGCGCCCGCCGATCCTCAGAGCTCGATATCTATCGTGCCCGGCAAGGGCGCGACGCTTTTGAAAATGAATGCCTTAAGTAACTACACGCTGGATAAGCCCTGGAAATGGACTTTCGGATTCATTGCGACACCGGTCAGAAAGTATCCAAATGAATACTACCGCGCGCACTTCTGCCTCGAAGGCGGGTACGGCGTGGAAAAGAACACCTTTACCGGCGCGCCCGCGGATAACGATCACCCGGCGTACCTGAACGCGCTGAAAGGATGGGGGCTGCGCTATCTTGGTTGCTGGGAGAATTGGTCGGACCTGCAGAGCCTTTGCCGCCCGAAGGACGAATCCAAGCTCTGGTCGCTCGTCCAAGCCTGCCAACAAAAAGGAATAGGGCTGGTCCCTTATACAGGCTGCTACATGGCCACGCGAGCGCCTGAGTACAATCCGGACTGGGATGTGTTGCCGCTGGGAGATCATTACCAATATCAGCGGTCGTATGGCAGCGGGGACGTTTGCCGCGTGGTCTGTAACAATTCGGGATGGCCGGAACTCTTGCTCACGGAGTATACCGAGGCGTTCAAAAAATACGGTTTGCAGGGGTTATATTTGGACGGGCTTACCAGCCCGGTCCCGTGCTGCAGTACCAAGCACCATTGCGGTTACATGGGGAAAGACGGCCAGATCCACGCCACGCTTCCAATCTGGAAAAGCCGCGAACTGCTCAAGAATCTCTCCCGCCTGGTGAAATCTCAGAATCCTCCCGGAATTCTGGCCGCTCACACGTCCGGGAGCATTCTTCTTCCGGCGTTATGCATGGCCGACCTCTACGTGGACGCTGAACACCTGGGTCCGTTTCGAATAGGCTCGGAGCATTTTCCGGAAGACGTATTGAGAGCAGAGATGACCGGACACAATTTCGGGATCCCCGCCGCCCAGATGCCCAATCCGAATGGCTCAGGGACTGACGCAGAGCGGGAACGGGGCCGTATGATGTGCCTTCTGTATGACTCACTGTGGTTCTTCCACGCCGCGGATCAGGTTGATATCTGGCGAGCGTTTGACTCCTTTGGTATGTCAAACGTAGTCTGGATTCCGTACTGGAAGGTGAACGCGTTGCTGAAATCGAAGAATTCGTCCGATATCAAGATCAGCGCGTATCTTGACAAGGGGCGTGGCGCTTTATTCGTCGCTGCGAACGTGGGTGACAAGGCCGCGGATGCGGAGCTTACGGTAATAGGGCGCGGGCTTGGATTCAAGAACTATGTTACGCTTCGTTCATGCGATGAAGTGTCCGATGGCGCTGAACTGGAAATGAATGGTGATCGCGTAACCGTGACTGTAGAGCCGGGGCGATTCAGGATGATTTCCGTTCAACAGGGACAACCAACTATTTCAAGCAGGCAGAAGTGACCGCGCTCGCGGCACGATGGGAAGGACTGCATACATGACACGTAAGAATCACGGGTGGATTCTGGCATGCGCGGCGGCGCTTTTGCTCGCCACGGTTGCAGGAGCGGAAGAAATGGCGGCTAACAAGACGGGCTCGGGAGTTTTCGACCTCATCGTTAGTCACAGCCAGGGCTGGGGAGAGTTGGGCAACGGCGCCGCCGCTCACGCTCAGGGTTCTAAGGCCCTTCCCATGCGAATCAAGGACACCACGTACGAAGCAGGCCTCGGCACGCACGCGCCATCCGAAACCATCGTGCTGCTCGGTGGCCAGTATTTGTCTTTCGAAGCGGACGCGGGCGTTCAGTGGCAGGGCGGAAAGACGGGCAGCGTCGTGATGCAGGTTCTTGTCGATGATAAGAAGGTTTTTGACAGCGGCGTTCTCAAGGAGACCTCTGCGCCCGTGCCGGTGAAGGTTGGTCTCGAGGGAGCGGACGAACTCCGACTTGTGGTTACCGACGCCGGTGACGGAATAACCTGCGACCTCGCCAATTGGGCCAACACTCGGCTCACGGAGAATCCCGCAGCCAAGGCCGCGGCGCCGGGCGAGGAAGTGGATCTGGCGCGCTTCGCCGCCGTTCGGTCATGGGACCCGGCCCGTATCGAAGGTTCGACCGCCAATCGGCTCCAACCCGTTCCCGCCGACGAACTGTTTCCCGGTGACACCGTCAAGCCCGCGGCGGACGGCGCGTACCCTGTACCCACCGCCGCCGACGGCCGAGGCTGCATCGGCATCGAGTGGCTCGAACGGCGGCGTACGAAGCGTATCGAACTCGAGTCTCCCCAAGGCGCCCCCGCGCCGGAGCCCTCCGAAGTTCAGTACTGGGAGATGGGCCATGGAGGCGGGTCTCCCGGCGGATCCCGGTGGCAGGGCCGCTGGCTACCCCTGAAGGGCGAGATCTCGAGAGACGGTAACCGCTGGGCCATGAAACCCGATTGGCGGGGCAAACCGGAAGCCCGCACCGGAACCCTCAAGATCCGCTGGATCTTTCCGGCCTCTTCCGTGCCGATCCGCCTTTCCCGTATCGGCGCCTACACGTACACGAGTTGGAAGACCGCTGACCTTACTTTGCGCGTCGAGAACCCGCCCGCGGGCGCGCAGGGTACCGTGCAGTTGTACAACGGCGCCTTCAAAGGAATCGAGGGAACCCAGGTGTCCTGGAAGCTGGGCGAGCCGTTGAAGCTCACCGTGCGATACGCGCCACCGCGCCCTTGGCAAATGGCGGATCGCACCGTGCTGCGTTTCTCGCTTCCTAGCGGCGCCTTTGGTGTCGCCGTGGACGACGTGGTGGATAAGGGCCCGGTCTATGTCGCCCATGCGGGACTGCTCGTGTCCACGGGTTCCCAGCCCCAGGACCCGGCGGCCTATCGGCAGGCGAACGCGGACAAGAAGTCCATCCTCGAAGAAGTGCGCGCCACGCCTGAACAGACCTCTCTACAAGCCATGGAGCACGTCTATCGCCCCGATGCCGTACTCGGACCCACGATGCTCTCCTTGGCGTGCGACAATCGCAAGTTCGTTGTCGAGCGCAACGGCGTCATCGCCTTCGATAACGACCCAGCCGTCTATGACCTTGTGGAGCACGCCCTGATGCCCCACCCGTATTCCTGCCGCGTCGCGCCCGACTATGGCGTCAGCGATCCCAAAGACATCAAGCGCCGGCTCGAACGGGACTGGCTTCCCATCGAAGTGACCGAAACCACCCGCGGCGGCGTCACCTATCGGCAGCGGACTTTCGTAGCGCCCCTCGACGACGCCTCGAAGGAACCCGGCATCCCCGTCTGGCAGCGTAGCCGCGCCCTGGGCGTCGTTGAGATTACCGCGGCCAACGAGGGCGATACTACGGCCCAGGCTTCCTTTGCCCTCGCCATCTCGGATACCCACCCGGCAGATGTTCCCAACAATCTGCGCATCGAAGGACGACGCGCCATCGCTACGAAGGGCGGCGAATTGCTCGCCGTCGTCGAAGCCGTCCACGGCATCTTTGCGCTGTCGGCCAAAGACGGCGCGCTCCACGTTGAAAGCGCCTTGGCCGGGGACTGCGAGGCCCGCTGCGCGGTGTACATTCCGCGCTGGAAGGACGCGAAAGTGGAGGACCTCCCGGCCGCCGACGCCACGGAGTCGCTGGCGCTCCGGACGGTTGACTACTGGCGCACGGTAATGGCTGACGGCATGCAGATCGAGGTCCCGGACCCCTTGTTCAATAATCTCATCCCGGCGTCTCAGGCGCACTGCATGTTGGCCGCCCGCAACGAAGGCGGCAAGACCATCGCCCCGTGGATTGCCTCGATCAACTACGGTCCGCTCGAGAGCGAGGCCCACTCCGTCCTTCGAGGCATGGAGTTCACCGGCCACGAAGACTTTGCGCGCCGCGGCCTCGAGTACTTCATCAAACGCTACAACAAAGAAGGCTATCTCACCACCGGGTATACCGTGATGGGCACGGGCTGGCACCTGTGGACCCTTGGGGAGTACTACTCGCTCACGCGCGATAAGGAATGGCTTCGCAGCGTTGCCCCCGAAGTGGAGCGGGTCTGTCGCTGGATCATGGCCCAGCGCGAGGAGACCAAGAAGCTCGACGATCGCGGCGAAAAGCTGCCCGAACACGGCCTTATGCCGCCGGGCGCGATGGCCGACTGGGAAGTTTTTAGTTACTACTTCTACATGAACGGCTACTATCACGCCGGTCTCGCCGCCGCCGGCGCCGCCCTGCGCGACATCGACTGGCCCAAGGCCCAGGAGATTGTGGATAACGCCGCCGATTATCGCAAAGAGATCCTCCGCGCCTTCCGCTGGGTCCAGTCCCAGGCGCCGGTCTTTGCCCTGCGCAACGGGTCCTGGGTACCCGAATACCCGACCCATGTTTACTCGCCTGCGCCCATCGAGAACCTTTACGCCGGTGAAGACTTCGGCCGCAGTTGGTGCTACGACGTGGAACTGGGCGCGCACCACCTGATTCCCATGGGTGTTCTTCCAGTAAGTGCGCCGGAAACCGCGTGGATGATGGATCATATGGAGGACGTGCAGTTCCTGCGTGACGGATGGCACTACTACCCGGCGGAGAAGACGCACTCGGATTGGTTTAACCTCGGTGGGTTCGCCAAGGTACAGCCTTACTACGCGCGTACCGGCGAAGTTCACGCCCTGCGCGACGACGTGAAACCTTTCATCCGGACCTATTTCAATTCCGCCCTGTCGTTGCTGAACCGTGAAGACCTGTCCCTGTGGGAGCACTTCCTCAACGGCGCCTACAACAAGACCCACGAGACCGGGTACTTCCTTCACCAGACGCGGCTGATGCTTGTGCAAGAGCGCGGAGAGGAGATGTGGCTCGCGCCCTTCGTTACGTGTAACTGGCTCCAGGACGGCATGCGGGTCGCCGTGCGGAAGGCCCCGACCTTCTTCGGCCCTGTTGCGTACTCCATCGTTTCGCACGTCGCGGAAGGGCATATCGACGCGACCATCGAGCCGCCAACCCGCGCTGTGCCCAAAGCCATCGTCGTCCGGCTGCGACATCCCGAGGGAAAGATGATTCTGTCGGCGGTCGTGACGGGAGCCAAGGAATACGCTGTTGACGCGGCAAAGGAATGTATACGGATTACGCCATCCGGCGGGAATATCGCCGTTCGCGCGAATTACTGATGGGAAGGTGGAGAGCATACGTGCGCAACGAAAAACGGACTATCGAGTGAAGTCCAAATACCGTGCCCACTCCAAGAGATGCGATGAATCTAGCTTCTTTGTCCGCAACCAAAGGAACATAGCCACAAGGAACGCAAAGATAACTTCACGGGGTGGCCCCAATCGAGTCCCATAGTCCGCGAATGAACGCGAATACGGATAAGGGGAAAGAGATTGGCCCACAGATGTCACAATAACTTCTTCGTCCGCATCCAAATCAGTGAAGCGCGAATGGCGCGAATGCGCGGTGACCGGTGTGGATTGCGTCCGTGTTTCGGTCAGTTTCCGCACTAATCTTTTCACAACTCCGCGCTATTCGCGTCTTCCGCAGCAATATCACAACAGGACGTATGGGGGCCGTCATGAAATCGCAAAATGTTGGGTTTTTCGTTGCAATTGTTGCTCAAATCTGATATACTTGGACGTTCTCAAGCGGGGTTCGTTATTTTGATGGCGCTGCGCCGAGGTAACTATAATGGCTGAAAAGGCTTACGACGCTGGTTCGATACAAGTTTTGGAGGGATTGGAGGCCGTACGAAAACGGCCTGCGATGTACATCGGTGACACCGGTACTCGGGGGCTCCACCACTTAGTCTATGAAGCGGTCGACAACAGCATTGACGAGGCGTTGGCGGGCTTCTGCTCCAAGGTGAGCGTCGTAGTTCACATTGACAACAGCGTGTCCGTAATTGACGACGGCCGCGGCATTCCCGTCGAGCGTCACAAGCAGTTCCCGAAGATGTCATCCCTGGAAGTGGTCATGACTAAGCTGCACGCCGGCGGCAAATTCAACAACGACGCATACAAAGTCTCAGGCGGTCTCCACGGCGTCGGTATTTCCTGCGTCAACGCGCTGTCGGAATGGTGCGAGGTGGAAGTCAAGCGCGACGGCGGAATCTTTCTTATGCGGTTTCACCGGGGCAAGCCCGAAGGTCCGCTCGAGCAACTCGGGAAGTCCAAGAACACGGGATCGCGGGTAACGTTCCGGCCCGATCCGGATATCTTCGAGGATTGTGTTTACAGTTCAGAGACGCTTCTGAACCGCCTTCGTGAGCTGGCATTCTTGAATAAGAACGTCAAGATCACGTTCAAAGATGAGCGCACCGAAGAAGATGAAACCGTCATGCAGTACAAAGGCGGCATTAATGAATATGTCACCTACCTGAACCGCAACAAGGAACCGCTTCACCGCAAGCCGATCTACTTCGAGAAAGAATCCGACGGCGTCGAATGCGAGATCGCGATGCAATACACGGATTCCTACTCCGAGTCGATCGCATGCTTTGCCAACAATATAAACACCCACGAAGGCGGCACGCACTTGAGCGGGTTCAAGGGCGCGCTCACGAAGAGCCTGAACGACTACGGCAAGAAGAACGGCGCCTTCAAGAAGGAATCCAATCAGATTTCCGGCGACGACACCCGCGAAGGGCTGACCGCGATCATTTCGGTGCGCCTGCACAACCCTCAGTTCGAGGGGCAGACGAAGACGAAGCTGGGCAACAGCGAAGTGCAAGGCATCGTCAGTTCGATGGTCTACGAGGGGTTGCAGACCTATTTCGAGGAAAACCCCACCGTCGCCAATCGCATCATCAGCAAATCGTTGGACGCGGCCCGTGCGCGCGAGGCGGCCCGAAAGGCGCGCGACCTGACCCGCCGGAAGGGCGCGCTGGACTCGATGTCGCTTCCCGGAAAGCTGGCGGACTGTTCCGAGCGCGATCCGGCGTTGTGCGAGATCTACATCGTTGAGGGCGACAGCGCGGGGGGCTCGGCGAAGCAAGGCCGCGACCGGCGGTTCCAGGCCATTCTTCCCTTGCGTGGAAAGATCCTGAACGTGG
Source organism: Candidatus Hydrogenedentota bacterium (assembly GCA_016215105.1). Classification (GTDB taxonomy): domain Bacteria; phylum Hydrogenedentota; class Hydrogenedentia; order Hydrogenedentales; family SLHB01; genus JACRLJ01. The sequence continues at coordinate 43,335 of JACRLJ010000048.1, read as the reverse complement.
AGAAGGCCCGCGTAGACAAAATGCTCAACAGCGAGCAGATTCGCAATATCATCACCGCGCTTGGGGTCGGGTTTGGCAAGGACGATTTCAAGATCGAGAACTTGCGTTATCACAAAGTCATCATCATGACCGATGCGGACGTGGACGGGGCGCACATTCGCACGTTGTTACTGACCTTCTTTTTCCGCCAGATGCCCGAGTTGATTCGGCGGGGACACTTGTTCATTGCCCAGCCTCCGCTGTACCAGGTGAGGAAGGGCAAGAAGTCGCGTTACTTGAGCACCGAAGAGGAAAAGGAACGCTTCCTGTACGAGTCCATTCTGGACGGATCGAAGATCACTTCCCAGAATGGAGACGACAAGCGGATGAGCGTCAATCTGAAGACGCTCATGCGTGGATTGAGCGTGGCACAGGAGCGGGATCGCATGTACTCCCGTCTGCGCCGCGTGTTTGGGATACGCAGGGAATCCATCGATAAGTGCCTGGCGTTGCCGCGCGAGAAGTATCAAGATCCCGATGGCCTTTCTCAGCGGGAACGGGACGAGCTTTTCGGCAAAGGCGCGGATCTCATCAATACCGTTTCCGTGCAGGCGGAATTGGCCTACGACGGGAATGGAAATGGGAATGGGAACGGCAATGGCAATGGGCATTCCGTCCCCGCCCCCCCCGCGAAGAAAGTCATACGCCGAGGCGAACAGATTGACTTGGCATTCTTCAAGAGCCACGAATTCACGGGGTTGGTCCAAACCATGAGCGACCTGAGCGTCATGGGGGAGGCGCCCTACCGCGTCGAGAGCGAAAAAGGCGAAACGGAGTTTGAGACCGGCAACTTGATGGCGCTCCGGGATTATCTGATCGAGACCGCACAGAAGGGGCTCACGATCCAACGGTACAAAGGTCTGGGCGAAATGAACCCGGAACAGTTGCTCGAGACCACCATGGACCCGGACAAGCGCACGATGTTGCAGGTTCATGCGGAGGACGAACAGTCGGCGGACGACATGTTTGTGACGCTGATGGGCGATTTGGTTGAGCCTCGCAAAGAGTTTATCGAAAAGCACGCCCCGGAAGTCCGCAATCTTGACATCTAACAGGCCAGATCTATTGTGACATTGTTAACGATCAGAACAATTCGGGACACGACGCGGGCCGTGTTTCCCCCGGATCATCTCTTGAGTTGTCCCGCCGCTATACGCCCCATGAATACAGAATTTTGTGCAGTTTATCAGGAGCGCCATGTACACGCGTAACGAAAAGCCCTCTCTTCCTGTCGCGATAGAACACGAACTGAAGACGTCGTTCCTCGATTATTCGATGAGCGTCATCGTGAGCCGCGCCTTGCCAGACGTGCGCGACGGGCTCAAGCCGGTACACCGGCGCATCCTGTACGCGATGCAGGGATTGGGCTTACAGTCCAACCGGGCGCACCGCAAATCGGCGGCCATCGTCGGTGACACCATGGGTAAGTACCACCCGCATGGCGACGCGGCGATCTACGACACCCTTGTCCGCATGGCGCAACCCTGGAACTTGCGGTACCCGCTGATTGATGGGCAAGGGAACTTCGGATCGGTGGATGGCGACAGTCCCGCGGCAATGCGGTACACCGAATCGCGTATGGCGGCGATCGCGTCCGAAATGCTTGGCGATATCGACAAAGAAACCGTCGATATGGTGGACAACTACGACGCCAAGGAAAAAGAGCCCAGCGTCTTGCCGTCCGCCATTCCCAATCTGCTCGTGAACGGTTCCTACGGCATTGCTGTCGGCATGGCCACGAACTGCCCGCCGCATAATATGCGCGAGGTGTGCGACGCGGTTGTTCATATGATTGACAATCCGGACGCTACCCCGGACGATCTCATGCGGTTCATCAAAGGCCCCGACTTTCCCACCGGCGGGATCATTTACGGGGCCGAAGGCCTGGCTTCCGCGTACCGCACTGGGCGCGGCCGCATCACGGTGCGCGCCAAAGTCGCCATCGAGAGTAACCCGAAGACCGGCAAGGACGCGATCATCGTCAACGAAATTCCGTATCAGGTGAACAAGGCCCGCCTGATCGAGAACATCGCCGGACTGGTCCGCGAAAAGACCATCGAAGGCATCACCGACCTGCGTGACGAGTCCGACAAGGACGGCATGCGCATCGTGATCGAGATCCGCAAAGGAGACGAACCGCAGGTCATCCTGAACCAGCTCTACAAGCACACGCAGATGCAGGACACCTTCAGTATTATGATGCTGGCGCTGGTGAACAACGCGCCGCGCGTCCTGTCTCTCGCCGAGGTGATTTTTTACTACATTCAGCACCGCGGCGAGATCGTCAAGCGCCGGACGCAATACGACTTGCGCAAGGCCGAAGAACGCGCGCACATCGTCGAGGGGCTGCTCAAGGCGATTGACCATATTGACCAGGTGATCGCCATCATTCGCGGCTCGGACGATGTAGACAATGCGCGGTCGCGGTTGAAGGAGACGTTTGGCTTCAGCGACTATCAGGCCAACGCGATTCTGGCCATGCAACTGCGCCGCTTGACCGGCCTGGAACGGGACGAACTCGAAGCCGAATACCGCGAATTGCTCAAGCAAATCGACCGCTTCAAGATGATTCTGTCCAGCGAGCGCACCATCCTCGCCGAAGTGCGCAAGGAAATCCTGGCTGTCAAAGAGAAGTACGGTGACGCGCGGCAGACGCAGCTTCTGTACGAGACTTCCGAATTCAGTGTAGAAGATCTCATCGCCGACGAAGACATGGTGGTCACCGTCTCGAACCAGGGATACATCAAGCGCCTGCCCGTGAGCACCTACCGCAAGCAGCGGCGCGGTGGCCGGGGCGTTGCGGGCATGGATACCAAGGAAGAGGATTTTGTACAGGATCTTTTTATTGCGTCCACGCACCAGTACATGCTGTTCTTCACGAACAAGGGCCGGGTTTACTGGCGCAAGGTCCACGAACTGCCCAAGGCGAGCCGCACGGCAAAAGGCCGCGCTATCGTCAATCTGCTGAACCTGACTGGTGACGAGAAAGTGACGGCTTTCCTGCCGGTGCGCGATCTCGAAGAAGAAGGCAAGACAATTTTCATGGTGACGTCGAAAGGGACCGTGAAGAAGACCCTGCTGACCGCCTTCAGTAATCCACGCGAGGCGGGCATCATCGCGATAGATCTCGACGCAGGCGATGATCTTATCGATGTCCAGATTACCTCGGGCGAAGACAATATTCTAATTGCCACGGCGCAGGGTCAATCCATTCGTTTTCCGGAGAAAGACGTGCGCACCATGGGTCGCGGCGCGCGGGGCGTAGTGGGCATTCGTCTCGAAGAAGGTGACACGGTTATCGGGGTGTCCCTCGCCGCCGATGACATGACCGTGCTGAGTGTTACCGCAAACGGATTCGGAAAACGCACCCAAGTTGGGGAGTACCGTCTCCAGCACCGGGGTGGTTCCGGCATCATTAATATCAAGACTAGTGAAAGGAATGGCAGCGTCGTTGGTATGCTTACTGTGGATGATCGCGACGAGATCGTGGTGATCACTACAGACGGGGTAGTCATTCGCACATCGGTCAAGGACATTCGTACGATTGGCCGCAATACGCAAGGTGTCAAAATCATGACGCCCAACCCGGGGGCGAAGGTCACCGCGGTGGCCCGCGCTATTGCGGAAGATACGCAGGATGAACTGGCCGGGAACGGGGGAGAGGATGTTCCCGACGGCGGTGAGGCGGGCGGGGATTCGGCAGAGGGTGACAGCAGTGAGTAGCTGAAGCCCGGTTGATAGGGAGAGAAGATTCCTGTCATCCACGGCACGCGCGCCCGAGGACTGTGATTTGGAGGCTATCGGGCCAGTAGACGCCAGGGTGAGTTGCGCCTTGGCCAGAGTTGCCAACCGCCACGGATGCGATGAGGCAGATGAGAAGAGTCCTTGCGGCTTTAGCACTGGTTGGGGGCGCCCTGTCTCTGGCGAATACCGCTCTGGCGGTCACCGCTGTTATCGAGATCAACGAAGACCCTTGGTACACTGCCAACAGGGACACCGCGTTAGGTGGCGCGCGACTCACCCGATGGTATGCCCCGCTTCCCGTTTTCTTTGAGGGATGGAAGTCCACGAATCGAACCCAGATCGTCGAGTACCGCTGGGACTTCGGTGACGGTTCCGCGCCTTATGTCGGGTTTAACGCTGCGCATGTGTACGAGACTCCGGGTGTCTATACGGCTTCCTTGACCGTTCGCGACGCCGCTGGCGCCGCCAGTACCGCCACCGTGTCCATCGAGGCGCTTGCGCGGACCGGCCACACCATTTTTTACGTCGACTCGGTTCTTGGAAGCGATTCCAACGCCGGGACCAGCCCGGGCGCGGGCGCCTGGCGCACCGCGACCAAGGCCTTTCTCGGGCTCACGACGGGGCTGTATCATCCCGGCGAACAAGTCCTGTTTCAGCGCGGCCAAACGTTCGAAATGACCGCAGGCGTAATTCAGTGTACGCATTGGATGATGGGATCGGGCTGGTTGTTCGGAGCGTACGGACAAGGCGCAAAGCCCCTGATCCAAGTCGTCGGGGTGAACGGCGGGACAAACTACCTGTTCTACGGAAACGGCGTGGGGCTGGCTCACGGAACCTTCCAAGACCTTTCCTTCAATCTCACTACGCCGGGTGGCCAGGTTACGGACTTCTTCTTTCACGCTCAGAATCTCTACGACCTTCTTTTTCTGCGGCTCGACATTCGAGACATGGAACAAGGTTTCACATTCAGTGGCGGGACAAGCGACAGGACGCAGAGTGGCATCTTCATCGTGGACAGCACCATGAAGCACTCCTCCCTGGTTCAGAATTTCGCCACATCCTCGCGGTACGCGCTGCTGAACAACCATTTCGACTACTCCGGAAACCACATCAACTATTTTGCCTACCTGAACTGCGGTGTTATCGCCGGCAACACTTTCTCACGCCCCGCGTTCGGACGATGCGCCCTTCGGATTGACGGCGGTGTCCCCGCCTACCCTTCGAACAACGTCGAGATTTCGGATAACATCATTTCGGGTTGGATCGACCCGATCGACGGCAGCCCGACTACGGGGTGGGACGATCCCGCAAGCCCCCACTATGACCCGCTCATTTCCCACAACGGTGGCGGGAACCGATATAATTTTCACCTCATCTACTTTGCTCCGAACACCCCTGAACTCCAGATTATGAAGGATGTCACCTTCGAGCGGAACACTGTAACCGACGCCGAGCGCATGATGTGGATTGGTTCCTATGAGAACCTCGTTGTCCGAAATAATACCTTTGGCACTCCGGACTCTTCTCCCGACGCATATCGGGTCATCTTTGGCCATCCCTTTGACTACCGGCCGCTGAGCAATATCCAATTCACCAACAACGTGGTCGTCTCCAACGAAGCACGGAATGGGGGAACCGCCGGCATTTTCGCAGTCAATGGATATGGCGGTCCGGCCTACTTGCAGCAGACACTCCACCAAAGCGTCAACATCACGAACAACACCATTGTCATGAACGGGGGAACTCACGGGCGCTATCTCTACTACAACGCGAACGACCCGCTGCAAGTTGCGCAGGTCGCGTCGGACAACAACGTCATCTATGCGACGGACGCGCAGAACCTGGCGCAGATGGCCGGCAACTGGCAAGGCGGCGGCACGTTGTATTCGTTGCTTCCATGGCAGGTCTTCTCCCTGCACGACGCGAACACCAGCGTTTCTCTTTGGAGCCGCACGCCGGTCCGCGGAACAATGCAGGTTCCTGTCATTACTCCGGCCAATCTCATCTCGATTGATTATTCAGGCGCCAGAGATCAGAGCGGCGCGGGCCTCAAAAGAGTATTGCTCTGGGCGAAAAAAGGCGCCGGCCTATGGCAGAGGACCGGTCAGGAAATCGCCGCGGCGACGGGTACCTTCACCTATGGCGGCATGACCGAATCGGATACTTATTACTTTGCCCTCCAAGCGGAAGATAACGCCGGAAACCTTTCTCCGCCGCCCGCTGGATTGGGAACAGGAAATGCCGCCTATTTTTCCAATGGCGGAGACCAGGATAACGATCAGGACGGTTTGACCAATAACCAAGAGGCGCTCCTGGGAACCGATCCAAATAACCCGGACACCGACGCCGACGGAATACCGGACGGTTACGAAGCCGCCCACGGTCTTAATCCACTTGTAAATGACGCCAGCCTGGACAACGATCACGATGGTTTGACCAACCTCAAAGAATTTCAATTGGTAACTGATCCCAATAATTCCGATACCGACGGCGATGCCATGCCCGATGGTTACGAGGGTGTTCACGGACTCAATCCACTCATCAACGACGGCAATCTGGATTCCGATAACGACGGACTGACCAACCTCCGTGAATACCAACTTGGGACCGACCCCAACAACCCTGATACGGATGGCGATGGCATTCCCGACGGCGTCGAGGTAAACGCCGGTACGAATCCGCTGGTCAACGATAGCGCATTGGACAGCGACCGCGATGGCCTTACCGACGTGCAGGAGATGCAGTTGGGGACGAATCCCCATGATCCCGATACAGATGCTGATGGCATGCCCGATGGTTATGAGGTCGCGCATGGATTCAGTCCTCTTGCGAATGACGCCAATCTCGACGGTGACCACGACGGACTTGCGAACTTGCGGGAACACCAGCTCGGGACCGACCCCAATAACCCTGATACCGACGGCGATGCCATTCCCGACGGCGCCGAGGCCAAACTTGGACTGAACCCACTCGTTCACGATGCTGATTTGGACACTGATCTCGATGGCCTTACCAATCGCCAGGAAGTCGACTTTGGTACGCTTCCCACCAACCCCGATACTGATGGCGATGGTATTTCTGACGGCATCGAGATCAAGTTTGCACTCGACCCCCTTGTTAACGACGCCAACGCAGATAATGATCGCGAAGGCCTTTCCAACCGTCAGGAAGTTCAGCTCGGGACCGACCCCAATAGCCCCGACACCGACGGCGACGGAGTTCCCGACAACGTCGAAGTGCAACAGGGTCTCAATCCGCTCATTAATGATGTCAATGTGGACTACGACCACGACGGCCTCACCAATGTTGCGGAGTTGCTTCTCCACGCCGACCCTCGCAAGCCCGATACCGACGGTGACGGCGTATGGGACGGGACCGAGGTGGCCGCCGGAACGAATCCGCTTGTTAGCGACATGACCCTCGATTACGACGCCGACGGCCTTTCCAACGGGTACGAAATCCAAGCACATCTGAATTTGCGCAGCGCCGATACTGACGGCGACGGAATGCCCGACGGATGGGAAATCGCTCACGGCCTCAATCCTCTCGTCGGCGACGCCGGCCTCGACACCGACCACGACGGGCTAACCAGTCTCGAGGAGCACAAATCGGGAACCGATCCCAACAATCCTGACACCGATGGCGATGTCGTCTTGGATGGCGATGAAGTCAAGGCAGGCACAAATCCTCTGGTAAACGACTATGCCATTGACAGCGATCTCGATGGTTTGTCCGATGCGGTGGAAGTCAAACTCGGAACCGATCCCCATGATCTCGACACGGACGCCGACGGTATACCTGATGGATGGGAGGTCGCTCACAGTCTGAATCCGCTCGTCAATGATGCAGACCTCGACAACGACCATGACGGGCTGACCGATCTTCAAGAACACACGCTTGGGACCGACCCAAACACCCCTGATACCGATGGCGACGGAATTCTCGATGGCGACGAAGCTCGCGCTGGTCTCGACCCTCTCCTTAAGGACGCAGACCTCGACTACGATCACGACGGCTTGACAAATGTTGTCGAAATCACTGCGGGCGCCAATCCTTGGAATTCCGACACCGACGGAGATGGCGTCTGGGACGGAACAGAAGTCGCCATAGGAACGAATCCGCTGGTCAAGGACATGACTGGCGACGATGATCGCGACGGCCTGCCCAATGGCTACGAGATCCAGGCCCAACTCGATCCCCACAATCCCGACACGGATAGCGATGGCATGCCCGATGGCTGGGAGGTCGCCCACGGCCTCAATCCGCTTGTGAACGACGCCAACCCAGACCGCGATCACGATGGCCTGACTAATTCAGAGGAATACAAGCTCGGAACCGATCCCAATGCCGTTGACACCGACGGAGATACTGTGCCCGATGCCTGGGAAGCTGCGCATAGTCTCGATCCGCTTGTGAACGACTCCGGCCTCGATAATGATTATGATGGCTTGACCAACCTTCAAGAGTGCACGTTAGGAACAAATCCCGACAACCCAGATACGGACGCCGACGGAACGCCTGACGGTTGGGAAGCCGCACACCGCCTCGATCCGCTTGTGAACGATTCCGGCCTCGACAACGATTTCGATGGGCTGACCAACTTCCAAGAGTACAGGCTTGGTACGGACCCCACTAACCCCGATACCGACAGCGATGGTATGCCTGATTCCTGGGAGACTGATCACGAACTCAATCCGCTAGTTAATGACGCGCGTCTTGACAGCGATCAGGACGGTTTCACCAACTTCCAAGAGTTTCAACTCGAGACCGATCCCAGTATTCCGGATACGGTCGGCGATCCGGATGGTGACGGACGCGTCACGGCATTGGACGTGCAGTTGGTCGTGAACACGGCGCTCGGGAATCTTCCGTATTCGACGCGTTGTGATTTCGACTTCGACGGAAAAGTAGCATCCACGGACATTCAAATCGTGATACGAAAGGCGCTCGGAATCTCCTAGGAGTCCGGCAAGAAAGCTGGCTTTCTGGCCGCGCCTCTAGATTGTCTCGGTTTGCGCGAGCGGGATGGTTTTCACGGCAGAATTCACGGCCGTCTCGGGTAGGCCGCAATGCGTTCAGGTTTGGCGTTGTCGTTGTGTTGTGAAATGGCCCTTGCTTCTGCGGAGCAGGGTCACTAGGAAGTACGGGAGGCGCCGCGCGGCTGCAGTTCTCCCACAATAGGCCAGCCGTCTGGCCGCATGGTAGTTCACTCTATGAAAACTCTTCTCGCATGGACCATCTTTGCTTTGGCAGCAGTACTCGCATCGGAAACGGCGAGCGCGGTCACCGCCGTCCTGGAGGTAAACGAAGATCCGTGGTACACGGCGAACCGCGACACTGCCTTTGGCGGGGCGCGGCTAACCCGGTGGTTTGCCCCCTTGCCCGTTTTTTTCGAAGGATGGAAATCCTCTCCCCGCGACCAGATTGCCGACTACCAGTGGGACTTTGGCGACGGCTCGCCGCAGTACCACGGGTTTAACGCCGCCCACGTCTACGAGACTCCTGGAACCTACGTCGCGTCGCTGACGGTGCGCGACACCAGTGGAGGAACGGACGTGACGACGATCTCGATTGAGGCGCTCTCGCGTATCGGGAAGAAGACGTACTATGTCGATGCCTTGCTCGGCGATGACACCAATTCCGGAACCAGTCCGGGCGTGGGCGCGTGGAAAACGGCCACCAAGGCGTTTCTTGGACTTACCACAGGCATGTATCATCCTGGAGAACAGATCCTATTCAATTGCGGTCAGACCTTCGATCTGCAGGCTGGTGTGATTCAGCCAACTCACTGGATGATGGGTTCGGGGTGGAGATTCGGCGCCTACGGAAGTGGCGCAAAGCCCCTAATTCAAGTAAGCAGCCTGGCGGGTTCAACAAACTACGTTATTTACGGGAACGGAGTAGGTCTGGCCCATGGCACGTTTCAGGATCTTTCTTTCAACTTGAAGACTCCGAGCGGCCAACTGGCCGACTTCTTTTACCATTCACAGAACATGTATGACGTGCTCTTCCTGCGCATCGACGTGACTCACTTCAATCAGGGCTTCACGTTCACCGGCGGAACAGCCGACCGCACACAAAGCGGAATCTTCCTCGCCGGATGCGTGTTGCGCCAATCGAGTCTCATTCACAACTTCGCGACCAGTTCGCGCGTCGCCCTTTTGAACAACACGTTCGACTTTTCGGGGAACCACATTAACTACTTTGCGTATCTTAATTGCGGTGTTATCGCGGGCAATACGTTCTCCCGGCCAGCCTTTGGCCGCGCCGCGCTCCGAATCGACGGGGGCCCGGTGGGCTATCCAACAAACAACGTCCAGATATCCGACAATATCATTTCGGGATGGGTCGATCCCATTGACGGCTATCCGACCCCGGGCTGGAACGATCCCGCCAGTCCACACTACGACCCGATGATTGCCCACAACGGCGGCGGCAATCGCTACAACTTCTACCTCGTCTATCTGGCGCCCAATACACCAGAAATGCAGCTCATGCAGGACGTCGTGTTTGAACGCAACACCGTAGTAAACGGGGAGCGCCTCATGTGGATCGGCGATTACGAGAATCTGGCCATTCGCTCCAACTCGTTCACCACGGTCGACGGCTCGCCGGACGCCTACCGCATCATCTTCGGGCATCCGTATGAGTACCGGCCACTGAAGAATGTCTCCTTTACCGACAATGTCCTCGTTTCAAATGAGGCGCGAATTGGCGCCGCCGGTATCTTTGCGATCACCGAGTACGCGGGGCCGCCTTATCCTCTGCAAGCCCTACACGAAGGAATAGTGATTCGGAACAACACCATCGTAATGCAAGGCGTGGCGGACAAGGGTCGTTACATCTACTACAGCGCCAACGATCCTGCTCAGATTGCCCAAGTCGATTCGGACAACAACACCATTTACGCGAACAGTGAACTCGGACTCGCGCAGGTGGGGGGGACATGGCAAACTGGCGGAGTTTCCTATGACCTGCAACCGTGGCGGGCCGCTTCCTCGCACGACGCCGGTACCCGCGTAATCGTGTGGAACCAGCCTCCTTCGCCGGGCACAGTGTCGGCGCCGGGTATTACAGACGCGGCCCCGGTTCCAGTCGCCTATGCCGGCGCGCACGACAACGGTCCCAGCGGACTCAAGCGGGTGATCCTATGGGCGAAGAAGGGGGTCGGGCCCTGGCAGCGGCTCAATCTAGACAGCGCCAATCCTTCCGACACATTCAATTTTGCTGAGTTGACCGGGTGGGACACCTATTACTTCGCGACCCAGGCCGAAAACTACGCTGGTTTACTCTCGCCGCCGCCCGCCGGGTTTGGTCAGGCGCAGACCGTGTTTGCGGTTGCAGGGGACCAAGACGGGGACGGCATTCTCGACGTCGTGGAGGGTGTGGGGGACCAGGATGGAGATGGCATCCCGAACTATCTCGACACCGATTCCGATGGGGACGGGATCTCCGATGCTGTCGAGGGCGTCGCCGATCTCGACCACGACGGAATTCCGAACTACCTCGACACCAATTCCGATGGTGACAGCGTGCCGGATGCTATAGAGGTTATCTACGGGACGAATCCCTACGATCCCGGCGAGTTTCCCAAGTTGCCTATTGCCGCATGGCCTACTGCCGCTGCACTGGTGATTGTGGTTTTGCGCGCCCTGCACGCGACGAGGAAGGGCGCGTAGGACAACCAGAGTACTTGAGGTGTTCGGAGGTCGTGCCGCTCTGCTCTGTCGTTCCGCCCATTGATTCTACAATTCGGTCTTGGCAAGGTGTACGAATACAAGGTCCGCTTTGTTCGCGGCTCCCATGGAACTCGCGGCCCACGTTCCGTCCCCGCTGATGCAGAACTCGTGCGCAACGCCGGCATCGAGAAAGGTCAACTGCGTACGCGCCATGGCTCCGCCAACGGAGATTGCCCACAATTGGCAAGTGCCCTTGACGTCTGGCGCAGCTACAATGACATTGTCTGACTTGACGCCCCATCCTCCCATCCAACCATCGCCAAGCTCGGCGGATGTTGAGCCGTCTTCCACGCGCACGAGCCGCATTTCGCTACGTCCATTGGACCGGCGTTCTGCAATCAAGAGAAGCGTTCCATCGGGACTAAACGCATGTGGTCCGATATGCACGTCTCCCTCGGCGAGCGCCCGCTTTTTATCCGGCGCGGCCACGGGAAGCAACCATACTTGTTGTCGAACACCGCTCAATTTACGAACGAAGGCGATCTGAGTTCCGTCCGGCGAATACACAACAGTGACGATGGGCGCACCTGGCTCCGCCAGCGTTGGCCCATAAGCCGAAATGTCTTTCTGACGCGTATCCCGCTCGGCAAGGAAACAAGCGCCGTCTGAGGTCATCAGAGCGAGGGCAATTGTCGCGCCATCAGCCTTGGGTGACGCTGCGCTAATAGAGCGCGGGTCCGATGTCAGGTTCTGAGACTGGAAAATGGGATACGTTGGAGCCTGGCTCTGCACATTCCACGCGGCTAAGTATTCACCGCGCGTTTCCTTTCCAGTCTCGAACGGATACCACAGTATCGCGCTATGGTTTAGCGGGGAAGAAGCGGGAACCGCTCCCACGCCTGCCAGGCAGGTAATCGTCCCGCGTGTCCCGGCCGCGTTACGACGGCCCACCGGCCCGAGCTCAAGCAATGCTGTGCGGCGGGAAGGATCGATACTAACTAGGGCTGACTGGCCGTCGCGCGCTCCATTACGCAATCCGGTTAACTGCACGATAGTCTGCGTCTCGCCGCAAGGAGCCTGCTCGACCGGCGCGAATCCATCCATATTCAGATGCGCCAAGACGACTCCCGGGGCTTCGTCCGTGAACTTCGCCACTGCGTCTTTCATTGCCCAACGACTTGCACCGTGATCGGCGCTGTTCGTGATATCGAGCGCTGGCGCATTCCGCGCGCCCCAGAACAGCCACGCTGAGAAGCCAGCGGCGGAGAGCGCGGCCAACATGCATATGCCGATTGCAGTTCGGCGCCAGGACCCTGCGCGGCGCCACCAGCCCCGAGCCCGCCGTGACGACACCGGAATCCGTTCCTCTGTTGTCGCTGACTGCGTTGTGAACGCTGCGCCAGGATGCGGAGTTGGTGTCGAGATGGAATCACGAAACGAAGCAAGCGCAGCTGCGACTTCACCGCCATGGGTGTCGAGCGGCTCGCCGAAACGAACTCGCGCGATAGCTTCACACAGCGCGCGCGAGTTCGGCGGCCTGTCCTTTGGCTTCTTCTCCATCATGAACGCGACCAAGCGGTCCACGTCTTCGGGGACATCGATCTTGAGATCCCGCAGACGCACTGGCGGCTCCGAAACGATCTTGCGGACGAGATCGACAGGCGTCAGCGCCTCAAATGGCAACCGTCCGCTTATCATCTGGAAGGTCAGAATTCCGAGAGAGTAGATATCGCTGGCGGCGGTGGCTTCCCCGTTCTGGCACCGCTCGGGGGCCATGTATTGCGGGGTACCGAGCAGCGATCCGTCCGCGGTAAGCTGTGTTTCGGCGGTGAGTATCTTCGCGATTCCGAAATCTGTCACAAATACGCGATTGTTCTTATCGAGCAGGATATTCCCGGGCTTGATGTCACGGTGAATGATCTGCGCCTGATGCGCGCAAACCAGCGCGTCAGCAATCTGGCTGGCGATGTCCAGCGCCCGATCCCAGCTTAGCCGCCGTTCTCGTTGCATAATCATGCTGAGTGGCGCGCCTTCGATGCACTCCATCGCGATGCGTGCCCACGGAGTACACGTGGATGATGTTCGGGTGATTCAGTCGCGCGATGGCTTGGGCCTCGCGATTGAAGCGGGAAACAAGATGGGGACGGGCCTGAAGGTCATCCCGGAGCACTTTTAGCGCGACTATTCGTCCGAGCGCCTGATCGCGGGCCTCGTACACGATGCCCATTCCGCCCTGGCCCAGCATGGACAGAATCTCGTAGCCGGCGAAGCGCCGCGACTGTTCCGCGGCGCTGTGTATTCCGGACATCTACGTCTTCCTTTCGTATTGCTGTTACCGCGAATGAATCCGAATTGCGTCTAATCGAACAGGCGCCCAAACCGCGCGCCCAAATCGACAAAAACCAGAGCGGCGCCAGCGTCGTCATGCGTGGCCGCAACTGCGTAGCGTCCGTTTCTGGACACTGCGCACGGTCCGTCAATACCATTCAAGGCCGCCGTCAACACTTTTCGACGGTACGGCGGACTCGTCTCGACCGCCCACAATTGACACTGCGCGTCGAGCGCCTTGTTCGATTCGGCGCCGTGAGCTGTCACCACTAAGAATCCGCCCGAACAATGCCACGACTCCTTTCCGAGTTGACCTCGGCCAAGTGTGGTTTCGACGGCGCCCGTGTCCGCGCGTATGATTTTGATTTCCGGGTCGCCGCCGTCATTGCGGTTGAGCGATACCGCCAATTTGCTTCCCGAAGGATGGAACGCTGCGCTAACACACTGGGCGTTTGGAGTGAGATTGGTCCCATCGATAGCCGCGCCGCCCGAGACCACTTGCCAGAGGCACGCAGAATCGCTCCCAGTGGCGCGAACGTACACCAGCATCGAACCGTCTGGGCAATATTGAACGCTTCTTGGAATGAGTCGTCCGCCGGCGCCCGTCAAGCGTGGCCCCAGCCGATCCGGCTCCTTCCACCGAAGGTCGTGCTCGGCAAGATAGTTCGCTCCGGTCTCGGGGTCGTTGAACAGGACGCACACGCCGTACCCGTCTGGCCGAATCGCGATCGTGGCAGGCGTCACCGTATCCCATGGCAAACGCGCCGGCCTCGTCATTGCGTCAACGCGCGCCTGAAACACGACCGGTCCGCGGGGCTCTGCCTCGTCCCATTTCTGAGTCATCGCGTGGACCATCCCTTGCGCCGCTCCAAAACCATGGGCATAGTCCAGACCGATCAATGCGCCGGACAATGGAGAACGTTCTGGCGCCGCGGGAACAGCGTTCAGAGTCGTGGTAATCCGGGCCGTTTCTGAATACGTGGAATCGAGCGCCGGTCCCGACGGCGCGCGGACGCTGAAGATCGTTTCGGCTTGTGGATCCACCGCAACGATTCCCGAGGCGTCCTGGGCCAGTGTTCCGCGCACCCCCTCCATTTCCGCCAGCACAACGCATCTGTCGCCCACCCAGGACAATTCGGTCACTCTGAAATGCGGCGTATTCATCGGGAACACGAACGCATCAGCGCCGATACTGGTCATCTTGCCGTGAACAATAGCGGGGGATGGGACAGCGGTCTCAGCGACACTTTCCGAACGCATATACAGAGCGCCAACCACAAGAACTAGAAGACCCAGTGTCACGGCGCCCACCGTGACCAGCGGCCACCACCGCACCCGCGCAACTTTCTCTGAGAAAGTGGGGTGCTTGTGCGTGTTCTTCTGCCGCATTCGCTCGCGCCACGGGGTTGGCGCCACCACGTTAAGGGCAACGGGTTGCGCCTGATCGCGTATGAAGGAATTCAGTGCGGCCGGCAAAGCGGACCCGCCGCCATTTTCGGCCTGAATTCGCGAAATCAATCCGCACACTGCGCGCGCATCCGCCGGCCGATCCTGGGTTTGCTTTTGCATCAGAAATGCCGCCAGACGGCTGACGTCGTCAGGCACATCCGGCACGACTTTGGTCAGCCTTGGCGCTTCATCCGATGTGATGCATTTAATGAGCGCCACCGGCGATTCGGCCGTATAGGGCAAGGCGCCCGCGATCAACTGATACATGGTGACGCCGAGCGAGTACAGGTCGCTCGATGGTGTCAGGGTATGCCCTGCGCACTGCTCCGGCGACATGTAGTGCGGAGTGCCCACGAAGCCGCCTTCCGCAGGGCGCGCCGCGTCGTCCGTCTGGATATTCGCGATGCCGAAGTCCGTCAGGCAGACTCGGCCGCTTCGATCCAGCATGATGTTCGCCGGTTTTACATCCCGATGAACAATGCCGCGGGCGTGTGCGCAATCCAGCGCTTCCGCCACCTGCTGTACGATGTACAGCGCGCTCTGCCACTTGATTCGCCCTTTCCGCCGGATGAAACGATCGAGAGGCTCGCCTTCGACATACTCCATGGCAATGTAGGGAGTTCCCTCTTCGATACCAGCGGAATAGATACGGACAATGTTTGGGTGGCGCAAGGGAGCTGCGGCCTGTGCCTCGCGATGAAAGGTTTTCACGACATTCGGATCGCGGGCCAAACTGCCAAGCAGCACTTTTAGCGCAACTTGCCGCTTCAACCGCACATCCATTGCGACGTAAACAGTTCCCACGGCGCCTCGGCCTATGAGTCCAAATACCTCATAGGCCCCAAAGGTCCGCCCCAATAGGGAGGCATGTCCGCCGCTTGACGATACCATTTCTAGCGTTCCTGGTGAATAACGTTGGAACCTTTATACAATATATGGTAGTCTGTCCTGTTATGGTAAATCTAGCAAGAAATGTAAATAATGTCAAGCAATAACTTTGGGTAAAACCAAGCGTGGGAGGCGGCATGGGTGTCTTAATATACCGAATCATTGCAACTATATAATAGTGAGCAAGTATCGTGTTGTTTGAAGGAAGGAATCCCTAGGTAGGTGTCGCGACAGCCGACGTTGTATGGACTACCGTCGTGTGGTAGGGTGGACCCAGGCGGCGGTACGAGGCTATCCGTTGGCAGGTGCGCTAACACAATGTAGGTCGGGCGTTTATGGGTGGAGCGGTCAAAGTAGCGTCAATCTGGATCATTGCGATTTTGCTTGCGGTGGCCGCGCTTTCATGGTGGTCGAAGGTGTTGCGGCGTGGTGAAGTAGTTCCGGGGGAGTACAACGCGCAGAGTGAGGAGCATGCAAACATGACAGTCGAGCAGCTACGAATTGACGTGTCACGCCTGGCCCTTCCTCAAGGGCGCATGGTTGGCACGGCGGGACACGAGTCCGCCCGTTCCTATCTCCTGGACCGCCTCCAGAAGATGGGTGTATCCGGATATGCGGATACAGGGCTAGAGCTACCGTACGAGGTGAACGGAAATCGGTACACGAATCTTATCGGGAAGGTTGCCGGGGCAAATCCCGCTTTGGCGCCGGCGCTATTGGCTGCGCACTACGACACCTGCGGTCCGTTCCCGGGCGCCGACGATAATGCGGCGGCGATTGCGATCCTGCTGGCGCTTGCAGAACGTTGGAGTCATGCGCCGTTGGAGCGAACCGTGGTGTTCGCCTTTTTCGACGCCGAAGAACCGCCTTCTTTCTTGGGTCCTGAAATGGGCTCCATCCATTTCTATCATCATCAACGTACGACTCCGATCCACTGCGCCGTGGTGCTGGATCTAGTCGGACACGATGTGCCCATGCCTGGACTTGAGGACTTGGTCTTTGTCACAGGAATGGAGAGCAACGCGCAATTCGCCGAAATAATCGAGAGTAGCGGCGGTGGCGCGCCGATAAAGATCGTTCCGGCGCTGAACCGGTATATTGGCGACCTCAGCGATCACCATATCTTTCGCATCAACGAACGGCCGTACTTGTTCTTTTCTTGCGCGCATTGGGAGCATTACCATCAACCGACGGATACGCACGAGAAATTGAATTACGAGAAGATGGCGGCTCTCGGCGAGTACTTGGCGGAGTTGACGGAGAAGGTATGCGGCGCCGCGCTCGATGCGCCGTTTGAAGGGTATGACTCGACTCCCGCCGAGTTGCGCCTCATGCGGCGCGCGATTGGCCCACTCGTTGAGTCAATGGGATTCGCCCTCAATAACCGGCGCGACATTGATCGGGTTGTCATGGCCATCGCCAGCCAGTTCGGCTTGTAAGCGCGGTTAGCCCCGGGAGAGTTCCGCGTCGAGCTCGGCGGCCAACTCGGCCGTCCAGATTACGATCTTGTCGGTATCGCGGTGCTTGGCGAGCTGCATGGCTTGGCATGCGCGGCTGCACAACACGTCGAACCGCGCTCCGCACGTTGGCGCTTCAACGATCCCTGCGCTGAAGGTCACTAGTGTCGACGTGATGGCTTCGCACGCCTTTCCGAATTGGACTTGCAGCCTCTCCAGCAAGACCTTGGCTCCATCGGGATGTGTTTCCGGAAGGTAGAGTACGCACTGCGCCCCGCTGTACCGGCCAGCAAAGTCCATGGTGCGGATGCTGGTCGTGATCATTCCGGCCAGGCAGGTCAGAAGCAGATCGCCCATACTGTTCCCGTGCTCGGCGTTCAATCGGGCGAATCCATCCAGGTCCAGCGTGATCAACGTCGCGTACCGCTGATACCGTTCCAGGCGCGACAAATCCTCCGTAACCCGCAGTTCCAACGACGCGCGGTTGAGCAGATGGGTCAACGGATCAAAGCGCACCATCTCATCGTGGACTCGGTGACGTTCGATGACGGCCTGTACCCGGGCTACCAACACGATCGGATCGAAAGGCTTTGTGATGTAATCATCGACTCCGATGCGCAGGGCGCGCACCTGTTTATCCGGTTGCGTATCCGCGGTCAAAAACAGAAACGGGATGTCGCGTGTGCCCGGATCAAGCAGCATGCGTTCGCGGAGCGTGAATCCGTCCATGTCCGGAATGGTTACTTCGGAGAGAATAAGATCGACTGGACCGTCCTTGAGGCGTTTCAAGGCTTCCCATCCGTTGGACGTGGAACGAATTTGGAAACCACCCTTGGAGAGATGGTAGCGGATAAGGTGAAGCGAATTCGCGTCGTTTTCAACCACCAGTACGACGCGTTTTCCCGAGGTGTCGGCAGCCATGTACTACTACTCCCTGATTACTTCCATGAAGGACTTGCGCGGGCCAACGCGAATCATCGTTTCCGCCGTCGGCGATCACAGATCAAACCACAGCCCGTAGACGATTCGGTGGAAAAACACTACCCCGTGTCCCGCCAAGCAGCCTAACGCGACGTAAGTGTATCGCATTGTATAGTCCCACACCAACTCGATACTTGGCGTCGGAACGCGGGGAAGACGACCGCGATATGCCTGACGCACCTCGCCCAAAAGAAAGTAGTTGACATTGACTAGTTTGGTGATTATAATGTGTGACTGATAGAGCGTTCACTGCCCCGAGGGTGTTCTATCTCACATTACAGTAATGGGGCAAGGCCGTTCAATGAACGGAAACATCTCTTAAGGAGAATTCTCAGTGGCAATCGGTACAGTCAAGTGGTTTAGTGCGGAAAAAGGTTTCGGTTTCATCGTCCCTGAAGACGGTGGCAAGGACCTCTTCGTCCATCATTCCAACATCGAAATGAGCGGGTTCAAGTCGCTCCAGGATGGACAGAAGGTCGAATACGAAGCGGGTCAAGGAAAGAAAGGTCCCGAAGCGACGAAGGTTCGCGGACTCTAATTCGCCCGTAATCTCGCAAAATCACCAAGCCCCGGCTTTGCCGGGGCTTTTTTCATTCCTGCCTGGCCTTACCGGGGGGCATGCTTGCAGGCATTTACTTGCATAATTTCTAAATATCGAATATAATTGTATTCATGAGAACTGAAGCACTACGCGAATTCAAGGCAGGCATTTTCCAGGCTCTCGCGCACCCGACCCGTGTCGCCATTGCCGAAATCCTTCGAGATGGAGAATGTTCAGTTGGGTCCATTTTGGAGCGATTGACACTCGAACAGGCCAATATTTCGCAGCACTTGGCCGTAATGCGCGCCAAAGGGGTGGTAACGAGCCGGAAAGAGGGGAACCAAGTCTTTTATTCGCTGAGGCATCGCATGCTTGTGGATGTATTGGATACCATGCGCCTCTACTTTACCAAGCATCTGTCGGAAGCGTCGGAGATGCTGCAGGCGGTGGTGGTTGAGGATAATCAGCTCCGGAAAGGTGAGACGGACTAAGGCGGGATAGAGAAGACGGAACGAATAGCGGGTTGACACGTATATACGTATATGTCACGCCAGGGATTCACGCGCCTTGACGCGAATGGCATTACTTGAAAGAGAATTACGACAGGGAGTTGGAGTACAAACGATGGATTTGACGGCCAAGGATGCGGCCCGGTTGCTGTATGTTTCCGAGGAAACGATCTACCAGTGGATACACAATGGGACCCTGCCGAGTTACCGGGTAGGGGATAGGTATCGCCTGAACCGAGTCGAGCTACTGGAATGGGCGACGGCGCGCAAGATGAACGTGGACCCGGAGATATTCCGCGGCAACGGTATCAGGCCTCCGGACTTGTTGCTGACCAGCGCCCTAAAGCGCGGGGGCGTGATCTATGACTTGGCGTGCGCCGACAAGACTTCTGCATTGCGGGCGATCTGCGATGTCTTGCCGCTTCCTGAGAAGGTTGACCGGGAAGAGCTGCACAGCGTGCTTGTTGCGCGCGAGGCGCTGTGTTCCACGGGGATAGGCAATGGCGTGGCCATTCCACACCCGCGCGGTCCCATTGTGCTTGGAGTTTCGGAGCCACAGGTAACGCTCGCGTTCTTGCGGCATCCTATTGAGTACGGCGCGCTGGATATGAGGCCGGTTAGCATCCTGTTCAACATCATCAGCACCACCGTACGCATTCACCTTGTGCTCTTGAGCCATCTCATGTTTGCATTGCATGACCCGGACTTTCTGAGCTTACTCGATGAGCGGGCCGCGCAGGATCGCATTCTGGCCAAGATTGAAGCCATCGAGGCGAACTTGGCAGAGGACGGGGGTGAACGAGGTCCGGCTTTGTGATGTGGATATTCCTTGCGCTGGGTGTGTTGGCCGCAGGCGCCGTGCTTTCCCTGCTTGCTTCCCAGCGCCACGCCGTGGGACTGGCGATTGGTCTGGCCGCTGCCGGCATTGGTGGCCTTCTCAGTGTGATTGGCGGCTGGAGTGTCCTGCATAGCGCCTCAGTCATGCCAGTCACCGTGGACTGGCCTCTGCCGCTCGGCGCCGCCCGCTTTTCGATTGACGGCCTGTCCGCCTGGTTCCTCCTTATCATTGGGACGGTGAGCGTCGCCGCCGCAACGTATTCGTGGGGCTATCTCAAGGGGGGCGCCGCACATGGCCCTGTTGGCGCTTACGGTCCACTCATCTGCACGATGATTGCCGCGATGGTCCTGACGGTCAGCGCGGCGAACGTGGTGCTGTTTCTGGTCGGCTGGGAACTGATGAGCTTGTCCGCGTTTTTTCTGGTCGGGTTTCACGATGAGGACACTTCGGCGCGTCATGGCGCCTGGATATACCTGATCGCCACGCACCTCGGGACCGCCCTCGGCGTACTTCCGGTGTTCGCCGCCTTCGTTGCGCGTACCGGCAGCATGGAAATGAACACGTTTGCCGGGGCCTTTGGCGCATCGGAGACTACGGTGTGCGTCGCGCTGTTCGTTCTCGGTGTGGTTGGCTTCGGCACAAAAGCGGGCTTTATGCCGTTCCACACATGGCTGCCGCGGGCGCATCCGGCGGCGCCGGCCCATATATCCGGCCTGGTCCGGTCTCGGCGCTGATGTCTGGCGTCGTGATCAAGACCGGTATATATGGACTATTGCGGCTCATATCGTGGCTTCCGAATCTGCCCGCGGGCTGCGCTATCGGCCTGATGGTGGTATCGGTCGCGACCGGCGTCCTGGGTATACTGTACGCGCTGGGACAGCAGCAGATTAAGCGGATGCTGGCGTATTCCAGCGTCGAGAATATGGGGGTCATAGGGCTGGGGATCTCTGTGGCTTTACTCGGACGCTCACTTCAGCAACCCCTCTTGATTGTGTTCGGTCTGGGCGGCGCATTGTTTCACGTTCTAAACCACTCGTTGTTTAAGGGGCTGCTGTTTCTTTCAGCCGGCGCCGTGCTTCACGACACCGGCACGGGAGATATCGAGCGCTTGGGCGGACTGGCTCGGCGCTCGCCGGTGAACTCGCTCGCATTCCTGGTGGGAGCAGTGGCGATCTGCGCACTGCCTCCATTAAATGGCTTTGTCAGCGAATACGTGATATACACGGGGCTGCTGCAAGGTCTGTTGAAAACGCCAAACTTGTACGCGGGGCTTCTGGCATCGTCCACGGCGGCGCTGGCTCTGGTGGGTGGTCTGGCGCTTGCCGCGTTCTCCAAAGTGTTCGGAGTGGTCTTCTTGGGTAGTCCACGCGATTGTACGGTGACGGTTCACGCGACGCCGCGAACGATGAATGCCGGAATGCTATTGCTTGCGCTCTGTTGCGTAGCAGTGGCCGCATTCGCCGGTGCGATTGTGCCCGCGCTCGGCGCCGCTATCGGCGCGGTCATGCCAGCCGCATCGGCGCAACTGAATGAAATCCACGAAGCGGTCACCTTCACCACTCGTCTGGCCCTTCCGTTCGGCGTGCTTATGGCAATTGGGTTTGCGCTGTACCTGTTGCGGCGGCGAACGGCGCGAGGGGCCGTGGCGGACCAGAACACAGGCACGTGGGGCTGCGGATACGCCTTTCCTTCGCCTTCCATGCAGTATACTGGCTCGTCTTACGGGTGGAAGTTGGTTCACAGTTTCCGGCAGATTATACGTCCGGAGCGCGCGGCGCCTCGTATTGCCGGATTCTTTCCCGAGCCGGCGCGTCTTGATACCGCGACGCCTGACCTGGCGCTTAACCGCGTTTACACGCCCTCCTTTAAGTGGATGGCCCGGGCGTTCGAGCGTCTGTGGCCCCTCCAGCAAGGACGCATTCAGTTGTACTTGGCGTATATCGTGATCACGGTCCTCGTGGTATTCCTTTTTGAAGCGTGGCCGTTCTCATTCACATCACAGAGCAGCGACGGCCGCGCGGTCGCCGTGACGAATGCGCCGAATGCTAGTCACGGCGCCGATTCTTCCGTGAGTGAACCGAAGGGACGTCATCCATGACGCTTGTGCTGACAAGCCTGGCGATTCTCGTGGCTGGCGCGGTGGCGTCGCTCGCGCTAGGCCGTGTTCCGCGTTTGGCGCTGCGCACAGCCATGTCGGCGATTCTCGCGTCCGCCGTACTGATGGCGCTGGCTTCTGGCGCGGCCCTGCTGGGTATCGAATCTCAGGCTCCGCGGAATGCGGAGTGGATGCTCCCGCTCGGCGCGGTTTCCCTGGCCCTCGATGGTCTGTCCGCTTGGTTTCTGTTGGCAATCAGCATTGTCGCGGCCTCCGTCGCCATCTATTCGCCGGCCTACCTGCGCTCCGCAGCGGATCGTGAACCCGTGGCCGTGTTTGGCGCGCTCCTGTGCGCCCTTGTGGCCAGTCTTACCCTGTTGGTCTGCGCCGCTGACGCTGTACTTTTTCTAATCGGCTGGGAAGCCATGACGCTTACGGCATTCCTTCTTGTGGCGTTCCATCATGAGAGTCCCGAGGTCCGGCGAGGCGCCTGGATGTACTTGGTCGCGACGCACATCGGTACGGCGCTTTGCGTTGTGCCGCTCTTCGGCGTTCTCTGTGCGCTGGCTCACACGACTTCGTTTTCGGCCTTTGCGGAGGCGCTCGGAGTGGCCGGGCGCACAACGCCGGTCGTGCTTTTCTTTCTCGGGTTGTTGGGTTTTGGCGTCAAGGCCGGGTTTATGCCTATGCATGTTTGGCTGCCAGCGGCGCATCCGGTGGCGCCGGCGCCGATATCCGCTTTCTTGTCCGGCGTGGTCGTGAAGACAGGCATCTACGCGCTGCTTCGGTTGCTGACGTGGTTGCCGCCGTTACCGTCCTACTGCGGTCACGTGCTTCTTCTCGTGGGCATCGTCAGCGGTGTTATGGGAGTTCTGTACGCGATCGCGCAACACGACCTCAAACGATTACTCGCCTATCATACCGTTGAGAACATCGGTATCATCGCGATTGGTATTGCTGTCGGCATGCTCGGCCAGGCCGCCCACGACCCTACAGTTGCAGCGCTCGGATACGCAGGAGCGCTACTCCACGTGACCAATCACGCCCTGTTCAAGAGTCTGCTCTTTCTCTCCACCGGCGCCGTGCTGAACAGCGCGGGGACCGCGGACCTCGAACGCCTGGGAGGGCTGGCGAAAAAGACGCCGGTTAACGCCGCGATGTTTCTCATTGGGGCCGTGGCCATTTGCGCCTTGCCGCCCCTGAACGGATTTCTCAGTGAGTGGGTAATCTATACGTCACTATTTGGAAGCGCACTTCAAAGTCACGGCTTGTCCGCCGGACCTGCGGCCATGGGAATACTATCACTCGCGCTCATGGGCGGGTTGGCGTTGGCGTGTTTCTCGAAAGCATTCGGAGTGGTCTTCTTGGGAGCGCCGCGAGACGACAGTGTGCGCACGCAACCAACGCCCGCCGCCATGAACGTGTCGATGATGGCGCTCGCCCTCGTCTGCGTCTTCATCGGGATGGCGCCAGGGCTCTGGATACCCCTTGTGCTATCGGCGACCAGTGAACTCGTCGCCGCAACCGCGGCGGATATTACCGCGCGACTCGATAGTGTACTCGCGACAGGCGTGAGCCTTTCGATGATGGCGGCGGTGCTCGCGGGTTCCGCCGCGGGATTGGTCTTGCTGCGCCGAGCCCTCCTTGTGCGCGCGCGCCGGTCCAACCCTATCGCGGCGCCGGCGATCCCGACTTGGGGCTGCGCCTATTCCAATCCAACGCCTCGCATGCAATACACCGCCTCGTCGTTTGCGAGTTCTTTGATGATCAGCTTTCGAGGCCTGCTTTGGCCGGAGCGTATGGCCACGGCGCCCGCCGGAGCGTTTCCCGCCGTCACGCATTTGGAAACCCACACTTCCGACATGGCCGAGAACGACCTGTTCCAGCCGATATTCCAGGGAATCGCCCGGCTTTTTGCCATGGCGCGCACGGTGTCATGGACGGGCGAATCGGGTCCGCATGAACCAACGCGGCCACAGTCATCGCATCGCATGGGGCCGCTACGGGCGCTGGCGCTCGGAATCGTTGGCGCCCTGCGCCGCGGCACGATTCAGGTCTATCTTTCATTCATCGTAATCATGCTCGTAATTCTATTCCTGTCCGAAGCGATCTTTTCACCGGGCGCGACGCGTCTGATGACTCCGCCCATTGGTCAGGAATCAACAATCGAAGGGAGCAACCGATGAACACCGTTTGGGTCATGGTGGCGTTTCTCGAAGCGCTAGCGGCCCTGGCGCTGCCGCCCTTGCTCATGAGCGTCATCGCCAAGACAAAAGCTTGGTTTGGAGGGCGTGTGGGTCCTCCCTGGCTACAGCCGTATTATGAACTCGCGAAATTGCTCCGGAAGAACGCGGTCTACAGTGAAACGACCACCTGGGTGTTCCGCGCGGGACCGATCATTAGTCTCGCAGCGCTGCTTACCGCCGCCGCGCTTGTTCCGGTCCTATCGAATCGGTCACCGCTGGGTTTTCCTGGCGACGTGATTCTCGTGGCCTACCTGTTTGCGCTGGGCCGGATGTTCACGGTGCTCGCTGCGATGGACACCGGAAGCAGTTTCGAGGGCATGGGCGCCTCGCGTGAAGTGACTTTCGGCGCGATGTCCGAGCCGGCGCTATTCCTCGCGTTTGTGGTGCTCGCTGTGGCTACGGGAAGCCTTCAGCTTAGCCAAATGCTCGGGCCGACGTTGCTGGACGAGTGGCAGATAGCCGGTCCCGCGATGGTCCTGGTGATTGGCGCGTTGCTCGTGGTGTTGCTGACCGAAGCCTGCCGCGTACCCGTGGACGATCCCGCCACGCACCTCGAACTAACGATGATTCACGAGGTGATGGTGTTGGACCACAGCGGCCCGGAGTTCGCCTACATCACCTACGGGGCGGCGCTGAAATTCATGTTGCTCGGGTCCGTGTTGCTGCACGTCGCGATTCCGCATCCGGAAAGCTTCGTATTCCTGGACCCCGTGTTGCGAGTCGTTGAACTTGTCGCTCTGGCCGGCGTCGTCGGTGTTATCGAATCGGCGATGGCTCGCCTGCGGCTCAACCGCGTGCCACTCCTGCTGGCCGGCGCGACAGTCCTATCGGCCATCGCAGTGGTTATCGTTTTTGCCCGGAGGACCCTATGACCTACCACCCGGCGATTGACACCATCCTCGTGTTGGCGATGTTGCTGAACCTCAGTATGTTGGCCAGCAGCCGTTTGGCGACGTGCATTCGGCTATTCGCGTTTCAGAGTTTCCTCTTGGCGTTACTGCCGGTGGGCGGCGAGATCGCTGTTGGGGAATTGCCGAGTCTGCACGCTTATCTCATTGCCGCCGCGGCCATCGGGCTGAAGGTGATTCTTATTCCTTATGTGCTCATGCGTATTCTCCGCTCCGGCGAAATCCACAAGGATGTCGAACCGTTCATTGGCTTCACTGCGTCCGTCATGATCGGGGCCTTGGCCATCGTCGCCAGCTTCGCGATGGCTTCGCGGTTAGTCCTGCCGATGCCGCCGTTTTCGGACCTCGTGTTGCCGGCAGCGTTGTCCACCATTTTCATTGGACTGCTGACTCTGGTAACTCGAGTCACGGCGATTACGCAGGTTATCGGTTACCTGGTGCTGGAAAACGGCATTTTCATCTTTGGGCTCTTCCTTTTGAATCGAACGCCGTTGCTCGTTGAGCTGGGCATTTTGCTCGATGTGTTCGTCGGCGTCTTCATCATGGCGATTGTCGTATATCACATTCGGCGAGAGTTCGACCACATTGACACGGATCTCTTGGACGAGTTGAAGGAGGTTTGAGGTGCTCACCCCTATTTTGCTGATTGCCGTTCCGGCGGTCTTCGGCCTCATCTGTCTCAGCCTGCCGGCGCCGCGCTGGAGGCTGGCCGTTATGGTTACCGGGGCCTGGGTGAATCTTGGCGTCATTATCTGGAGTTGGCTGGCGCCCCACGCGCCGCTCAAAGACGAATTCATCGGCGTTGATCCTTTGGGCCACCTTATCGTGACGGTGATTGGCGTGCTTTTTGCCGCTACCTCGCTTCATTTTGTAGGGTATCAGCGCGCGGCGCTGATCTCCCAGCGCGTATTCCTGGCGTGCATGCTTGCGCTGCTAACCGCGCTGAACTTGGTTTGCGTGAGCCAGAATCTCGGACTATTGTGGGTGGCGCTCGAAGCGTCGACACTGGCCGGTACGCCCCTAATCTATTTCCACGGCGGGGCGCGCGCGCTCGAGGCGGCCTGGAAATTCCTGCTCATGAATTCCGTGGGTATCGCCCTCGCGCTACTGGGCGTGTTCTGCACGGCGCTGGCTTCGGTGGGCGCTGGCGAGGCCGTAACCTTGACGATCAATAGCCTGGTGCTGCACGGACGCCAACTTGACCCTGCTTGGTTGAGAACGGGATTTCTGCTCATGTTGGTGGGCTACGGTACGAAGATGGGCTTGGCGCCGCTTCACAGTTGGCTGCCGGACGCTCACGGCGAGGCCCCGGCGCCGATCTCCGCGTTGCTTTCCGGAGCGGTCTTGAACGCGGCCTTCCTGGCCATTCTCCGGGCCTACCAAGTCTGTCAGGCGGCGAACCTTGGAGAGTTTGCCGGAGGTTGGCTTATCGTGTTGGGACTCTTCTCGATGGCGGTGGCCAGCGTATTTGTTGTCGGACAGCGCCATTTCAAGAGGCTGCTTGCCTATTCGAGCGTTGACCACATGGGTATTCTCGCGGTGGCCGTTGGTTTGGGTGGTGTTGCATCCTACCCGGCCATGCTGCACGTCCTTCACAACGTTTTCTACAAAGGCGCTTTGTTTTTCGTCGCCGGTATCCTGGGTCACTCCTACGGAAGTTACCAAATCGCCAACATTCGCGGCGCCCTGCGCCGTTACCCATTGACGGGGTTTCTGCTGCTCGCCGCGCTGTTCGCCGCCACCGGCCTGCCGCCGTTCGGACTCTTCTATAGCGAGATAGGCATCCTATTTGCGGCGGCCAGCTCAGGTCACTGGTGGACGCTTGCGGCCTTTGCCTTGTTCTTGTGCATCGTCTTCGTCGGTATGGTGACGGCGGTGCTGCCGATGGCGTTCGGCGGACATTCCGAGCCGGAGGCGGCCGCTCACACTTGGGATGGCGGCGAACGGTGGCGGTATCGCGCCATGGCGGCGCCTGCTTGTCTGCTCATCGGTCTGGGATTCGTTCTTGCGGTGTATCAGCCGAGCTTTGTCAAAGAAGCCCTTGATCAGGCAGCGGCGGCGCTCGGGCCTCACGACACCGGCGCAGCGATTGCGACGGCGTATGCCGCGGGAGGTGGCCGATGACCGGCGATGGAAAATGGATCACGACGCGGCAAGGCGAAAGCGTAGACCTTGCGGCAATTCCCTGCGTCGAGCCGAATAGTTTTGCCGAACGGATCATTGATGGGAAAAGTCACGGCGGCCGGCTGGCGCAGTTGTTCGGCCGGCGCGCGCCAGATGGCGGCGTTACGTTGTATGCTTTTCTGGCGTATGACAGCGATGGCATTGTCCAGGTTTGTTCGTCGCGACTCGCAGCGCCTGCGCCGGGGCGGGCGCCGGAGTATCCGTCTGTATCTGCACTGTGGCCCGCCGCGCAAGCGCTGGAACGCGAGATTGCCGAGCAATTGGGAGTCCATCCGGTCGGGCATCCGTGGCTGAAGCCCCTGCGCTATCACGGTACGGATAACGGCGCGCCGGCGCCATGGGGACAGTTCAATCCGGCGAAGACGATTCCCGGCGATTACCCCTTCTACCGCGTGGATGGCGAAGAGGTCCATGAGGTCGCGGTCGGACCGGTCCACGCCGGCGTGATCGAACCCGGTCATTTCCGCTTTCAGTGCCATGGCGAAGAAGTGCTGCACCTCGAAATTGTGCTCGGTTATCAGCATCGCGGTGTCGAAGCGCTGCTCTTGCATCGCAATGCGACGCGCTCGGCGATGGTGGCCGAGACTATCGCCGGGGACACCTCGATAGGACATGCTTTCGCCTATTGCGCCGCTTTGGAGGCCCTAGCGGGGGCGCGGGTCAGTGTTCACGCGCACGCAATACGGGGTATCGCCCTCGAATTGGAGCGTCTGGCCAATCACATTGGCGATCTCGGGGCGCTGTGTGGTGATGTCGCGTTTTTGCCGGGAGCGTCGTACTTGGGCCGTCTGCGCGGGGAATTTCTCAACCTAACGCTGGAAATCTGCGGTAACCGATTCGGCCGCAACCTGCTTCGCCCCGGCGGCGTTCTCTTTGACGTCGATTCGGAGTTGGCCGATCGGCTTCACAAACGCCTCAAATCACTTCAGGCCGAGGTGCTTCAAGTCCTTGACATGGTATTTATGCAGCCCTCGGTGCTGGCGCGATTTGAAGGCGCTGGCGCGCTATCGGAGGCGCAGGCCGAGGAGATCGGGCTGGTGGGGCCGGCGGCGCGCGCCTGCGGGTGCATGCGCGATGTGCGCCATGATCATCCGCATGGGGTGTACCAATTCAGCCACATCCCCGTCGCAATTGAAACTACCGGCGACGTATATGCGCGCGCCGTGGTCCGTTGGCTCGAGGTGCAGCGGTCTCTCGCATTTCTATTGGAATTGTTGGGAAACAAACCTGCGGGCAAGCCTTTCGCTCCCCTGGGCGCGTTCAAGCCCAACGCCATGGCCTTTGGAATGTGTGAGACGTGGCGCGGCGAGGCGATGCACGTCGCATTTACGGATAATACCGGCGCGCTGGATTTCATCAAGGTCAAGGACCCGTCGATCCACAACTGGTTTGGACTCGCGCTGGCGCTGCGCGGCGTTCCAATCTCCGATTTCCCGCTGTGTAATAAGAGTTTCAACCTGAGTTACGCCGGTCATGATCTGTAGGAATAATCAATCCTACCCAACCGGGTCCATGAGACCGCGAAAAGTGACGAACCGATGATAGAAATCATTACGACTAGACTGAAACAGGGACACCGCACTACGAAGTTCCCGCTCGAGAGTCCTACCCTGCCGGGGCGTTACCGCGGGCGTCCGAACGTCGATCCTTCAAAATGCGCCGATGGCTGCCAGCAGTGCGTGGACGCTTGTCCGACCGGCGCCATTCGTGTAGCGAACGGCCTAACGCTCGATCTCGGGAAATGTCTTTTCTGCACGGCCTGTGGCGAAGCCTGTCCGCAAGGCGCCATCACCCAGACACAGGATTACCGTCTCGCCGTCAGCCGCCGCGATGACTTGCTCCTGAAGGGTGGCGAATTCCGACTCGCTGGCAGAATGCGCGACGAGCTTTATCGAATCCTGGGGCGCGCGTTGCGTTTGCGCGAAGTATCCGCGGGAGGCTGCAACGCCTGTGAATCCGACGTTAACGTCTTGAATACCGTCGGGTGGGATCTGTCCCGCTTCGGGATCCAGATCGTCGCCTCCCCTCGCCACGCCGACGGGCTCCTTATTACCGGTCCTGTAACGGAAAACATGAAATTCGCGTTGGAGAAAACCTACGAGGCGGTCCCGGCGCCCAAGCTCGTCATCGCCGTAGGCGCCTGCGCCATTTCCGGCGGGCCTTACATTGACCAAAACGAGACGCACAACGGCGCCCAATCGGTCGTTCCGGTCGACCTCTATGTGCCCGGCTGTCCGCCCCATCCCCTTACTATCCTCGACGGCCTCCTGAGGCTTATAGGAAAGATCAAGACGGGGGAGAGGGCGTTAACACCATAGTGTATTGATTCATGCTGTTGGCGTCTTAATGCGTTGATATCGCGTCCGCAGGGCATAGACGTCTTTCGCCCTTACAGGGCTGATACGTATGCTTGCCTGATCCCACGGCTCACGCCGTGGGCTATGATCTGTCGCCCCTAACGGGGCTAAACTCACGCTTGACAGGGGATGATATGTCGGCGCAATTATAGATTACTACACTAGGCTAGGAATTCGGCCAGAAGGTCCGCTTTATGACGCGGCGCGGCCAGAAAGCGTCTGTAAGTTGTGTAACACCATCGCTCGCTATTGTCGGGTCTCGGTAGAAGGAGGCTTTCTGGCCGCGCCTCTGGGGCCGCGCTCGCCGAGCGCGGCCAAGTAGTGAGCTTCCCTCGCTTGTCACCCGCCCCGGTTATGCTCGATGATGAACGCTGCCGCCCGCGCCACGGCCTTCGCGGCCGCCGAGGGATTAGCCCCGCGCGCCTCCTCGAGCGTCACGCCAGGTACGCCGGCTGCGAGAAGCGCGGCGGCCATGTCTGCCGACAAATGGTAAGGGACATCGGTATCCTTCGTGCCATGCAGCAAAATCGTGGGTGGGAAGTCGTGAGTGACGTTACGAACCGGACAGAAGGGGTCAAACGCTCCAGCGTCATGTTCCGGATCGAACCCGCAGACCTCACGCGGCCAGAACCCGTTCTGGCGGCAGTATAAGTAGAAGAACCTGCGCCGTTTGTCTCCCGTATCCTCCGAAAGCGGCGGTCCCATCACGGCTTCATACGCGGTATCTTGACTCACCGCCGGACTTTGGCAATAGTACGGGTCCGGTTCGCTGTACCACGGTCCGTCCACGTTTCCGTAGCCATAGAACGACGCGATTACGCGCGGACGCGGCCTCGCGTGGACACCGCTCATGAGCGCCAAGTAACCGCCTCCGGAGTGACCTACGACGGCGACTCTAGCGGGATCAAATCCGAATTGGGCCGCGCCCGGTCCCCGAATCCAATCGAACGCGTCGCACACGTCTTCCAGGATCGCGGGCAGCTTCGTTTCTGGCGCCAGGCGGTAATCGATGCTGACGTGGGCGTAACCGGCCTCCGAACACAATGCGCTTAACGCCGGGTGCAAGCATCTTCGATTCCCCATGATAAGGGCGCCGCCATGTATCCACACCAGCACCGGAGCTGCGGCGCCGCCGTCACCAGGATACACATCCGCCCGGATGTCGAGCCCGTCAACAGTCTTGTAGACTACCGTCTCCATATCTGCTCCTTCACACGGGTTAGCGAAGATGACACCTACACATTTATCGTAGACCACATCCCTGTATGCCGCAAGCAACTTCTTCGCGCTCCAGGCGCAAAGGGCTCGAATCCAATCCGTTCAATGCCCGAGCGTGCCGTCAACGTAGACGCGCCGTCCCGGCGCCTTCGATAGCCTGCCTCGATCGTAACACGCTGCACCCTAAGCAGTTGCCCTTAGGGTAGCGGCAATTTGCGCTTGCGTATTACAGCAGTCTGTGCCAGACTGCTTTCAGCGAGCGAAGCGGAGGTCGGCCATCCAGGAGGGGAATCGGCTGAGGGACAACCCGCCGTAGCGAGCCGGTTGTTGTCCATTTCCCGTTGAACCAGGCCGGTAGAGGGAGCGACGATGATTCAGCAAACCGTGTTGGCTAAGAGGAGAATAATTGCGGCTTTACTTATCCTATTTGTCTTCGTGATTGGAGGGCGCACGAATCTGTTAACCGCCGTCGCAGCTACGAAGCAAGAACCCGCCGTGGCTGTCGAAGATTATCCCCCTTATCGAGGGGCTGAGCCGGACTATTTGAAAGTCAAAGACACCCCACTGGGTCCGCTATGGCGGGCAAACGAGGACAAACTCGTAGAACTCAAGCACGAAAACACGGACCCTGCTCAATTGAAGAAGGCCATAGCCCGTTATCGAAGTACACCGCGCCCAGACGCGGAGGCACACTTCGTGCGTGACGCAGTTCACCAGGCGCTTGGGCGGAACCCAGCCGACTACGAAACCTTTCGAATCGCT
Organism: Candidatus Hydrogenedentota bacterium; assembly: GCA_016215105.1. GTDB lineage: Bacteria > Hydrogenedentota > Hydrogenedentia > Hydrogenedentales > SLHB01 > JACRLJ01. The sequence continues at coordinate 11,112 of JACRLJ010000048.1, read as the reverse complement.
CTTAATCTGGCCATCTACGGGATGCTAGACGATTCAGAATTGGCCAAACTTGCTACCGGCTTTCTTGATTCGACGAAACCTGAGACAATCGACTCCCAATATGAACTCGCAGTGCATTCGGCATTGCTTTATCTTTCGTTGTCTCCGTCCGGGGTTCAGGCGCTTGCTAAGGCGACGGACCTCATATTTTGGAAAAAACAGCGGTTCTCGGGTGACGGTTATTCACCACAATCAATCGCGCTTCGCCTGGCATCAATGGCGCTTTTCTATCTCGTTGAGAATGGCGATATCGATACCGCGAGTCGGGCGCTGAGCGATCGCGCATCGGCGTGGGCTAGACAACAGCAATTTACGACGGAGCCGCAGGATGAACTCTGGCTCAAACGATACCGATCTATCATCGCAATGGGCCAGGAGAACCTCCAAAACCGCAAGAGTGGTAAATTGACCACCTGGAGGTTTGACGGAGAAGGACATCATTCCGAAGAATGACGCGAGTGCCATTGTTGCCATACACGCGAATTGAGATTGCTTCTCGCGAAGCAATCTCAGCCTTCTTCTCGGTGAAGTCGAGGCCTACCACCGCCGAAACCTGACGAAGTGCGCCCCGAACTCCGTCAACTCTACGCTGCGCCTTGTAATCTCCTGTTTCGGCGCGTTAATGTAGCGGTACTCTAGCGCGACTCAGGCAGGGAAAAGGGTTCATGCACGAATATCCGAATATCTGGCCACAGGGTGGTATCTTTGCTTTTTCGGGGGTCGATGGTCCGACGGACGCCGCCGAACCGTTTGCCGCGTACGGTGTCCGCGATGGGATCGGTTGGACGTTCCCCTTGGAACCTGAAGTGACATTGCGCGCGGCCGTCGGGGCCGATCGGCTCGTGTCCATCCAATATCCCACGGATTATTGCCTGTCCGACTGTTGGCACGTTACCGTGGAACTCCACGAGCATCGTGGCTACGTGGCCGGCGGTTTTCTGGATCGTCACTCGATTTCGCTCGTGATCGAACTTGAACGCGTGGAAGGGACAGAGTTTCCGACCCTGGTTTCCGACGCTCCGGGACGCGCCGCGAATGGCGCCGAGGTGTTTGCCGGAAATGGCCGCTGGATTGCCGTGGCGACCGGAGACGCGTCGCTGCACCGTCAATTTGGAATCGCCGTTTCCTACGCCAGCGAAGAGGACGCAGTGCGGCGTGCGCAGTCGGCTTGCCGGGCTGATATTACCGACCTATCGAGCCAGCGCCTGGCGTTTACCGCCGCGCTCGAGGCCCCGCAGGGAATGGCCGGCAATCGGAAACGCACCGTGTACAAGGCGATCTCCGTTCTGAAGGCGCACATTCAGAGTTCCGGCGGCGCGATGCCCTGCCGGTGGACCTCGCCGCACCGGATCGAGATTCCCCAACCCCGGCTGTGGGACAGCTCAGTCCACGCCTTGGGACTCAAGCACCTCAGTGTCGATCTCGCCGAGGACTCGCTACGCGCGATGTTTGCGCAGCCGGATGACAGCGCCGGCGAAATGCAGGCGGACACGGCGCCGTTGCCGGCGTACACGCCGCTCGCAGCGTGGGTGTTGTGGCGCCACTTCGAGGCCTACCGCCGAACCCCCTTCTTACGCGAGATGTACCCAAAGCTGGTGCGGCAGATGAATTGGATCGAGGCCCATCGGCGAAATGAGACCGGACTCTACGGCTGGAAGCTTGGCGAGGATACCGCTGCCCGCGGGATCGAATCCGGCATGGATAACAGTCCGCGCTTCGATCACGCGACCGCGATGACCGCCGTCGATTTGTCCAGCTACATGGCCGCGGAATACCGTGTGCTCGAGAAGATGGCCAAGTGGCTCGACAATACCGCGGACGCCGCCGCCTGGGCGAAACGCCGCGCCGAAATCGTTGAACTTATGAACGAAGTTCTTTGGGACGATGAACACCAGTTCTATTTTGATCTCGATGAGGTTGGCGATTTCATTTCCGTGAAGACCGCTTCCGGATTCCTGCCCCTGCACGGGCGCGTTCCTGACCGAGATCGGGCCGAAGCCTTGCGGATGCACCTTATGAACCCGAAAGAATTCCGCGCGCCGCTCCGCGTACCCAGCGTTGCCCTTGACGAAGACTGTTTCACCAACAACCTGTGGCGAGGCCCGTCCTGGCTGCAACTCAACCTCTTCATCTACTACGGCCTTATGTCCTACGGCTTCTTCCAAGAAGCCCGCGAAGTCGCCCACAGCAGCATCGATGAGGTTGTCCGCTGTTACCTGCTTTACGGCTGCTTCTACGAGTTCTACGATTCCTCGACGGACCGGCCGCCCTTCGACTTGCCGCGCGGGAAAACCACCGGCGCCCTAGCGGATTTCAGTGCTACCGCCGCCGCGTTTCTCGATCTAACCCACGAAGTGAAGTGACGGCCGCAGGAAGACCGGCCCATCTTCCGGTCTCCAGCTTTGGATCTGAGTCGTCCCACGTATCCAATGCCGGAACGGCCAATTAGCGTTACGCGATTGGCAACCCGCTGGCCGCTTTGCTGAGGTCGTCATGAAGCCTTAGTACCGGAGCCACCACCGGGTGAATCGTATCGGCGCCGACTGACTCCAAGAACGAACACGCCGAAAACGACACGGCCATGGATTCGTACCGGTCAATCCAGCGCTGGCGCAACGGCATGCGTTCCGGCGCCACGGGCCAGATGCCGGGCCGCGGCCGCATGTGGTCGGGGATTCCAATACGCCAGGGTTTGGGGCTGACGCGCGCGCGAAAGCATTGCTGGTTGAGACACATTTGGGCGAACAACGGATCGACGCGAAGCGCTTGAAAACATTCCCTTACCTCTGGTTCATTCGGCTGGAAAGGGCGGTGCGTGACTAGAACTCGAACTCCCGCGGGCGTTCTATATAACCTCGATCCCCATTCCGGATGTGTGGACGATAGACCGCGTACTCGCTCGCGGGCGGCCTTCACCATATCGTCCGCCGTCCCGTGAATACGACTGTACAATAGTCCGGCCAGTGGACGCGATGCCATTACGATGAATATCAGCAGCGCGGCCCAGACCAGGGTTGAATGGGAATACCAACCGATGACTATGGCCGCCGCCAGCGTTGTGAGAACGATAGCGGCTATGAACTGAAACGTCGGCGTTGTTTGGAAATCGATATCGGCGAACAACACGTTGGGGGTGTTCAGACACCGCGCGCCGTAGGAGTTGCGTGTAATGACGGTTTCGCCGTGGCGCTCGACAACCTCTTCCCGTATGGGCACACCGGCGGCCCCGTTATAGGATATTTTGGGCTCGCTGCGGTCGAGCTTGACCCCTGAAAGGATTCGCTGCAACGCCTCCTGGCTTCGGGCATTGGCCTGTTGCTGCGCGTCCTCTTGGCTGATGTCGGACCAGCCGAAACGCCGCACAGTGACTTGTTGCTTGTCCTGTCTCGCCTTCGCGCGACCTTCAGCCCAATATTGCGGAACAATCATACGTACACCTCCGCAAATCCGATTTGACCTGCTCCAATGCCGCTGCGCGTTCGAAAGGATCGGGGACAAAAACGCGCACCGTTTCGACACGAAGAAAAGCTACACGACGCCCGAAGTGATTTCAAGGAGCACTAGAGTTCCCAAGCCGCTGGGTAGGATTACCCTATTCCATAGGACAATCTGCGGGCGAGTTGGCCTGCGGCGCGCATGAGTCCCCAGCGGGCGCACGCGCTGGTGAGTTTTCCGAATTTCCGGTAGCAGAGGTTAAAGAGGAGGTAGGGGATGAGATTCTGGCGCTCGTTGGGGATACGCCGGTAGATCCCGCGGAAGGAGTAGAACTCGCGGTACATGCGCAAGTACCCTTCGTAGAGTTCCGATTTCGTCATGCGTTTTGGCGTGAACACCACGTTGGCGGTGTTGTAGTGGCTCGGGTCGCGGTCCTCGATTCGGCCCTCGCGTTCGAGCCGAGCGTAGAGTTTAGTGCCGGGGTATGGCGTGAGAATATGCGCGGTCATTGTTTCGACCTTGTTTTGAATTAGCCATGCGAGGGTCTTATCGAACACGCCGGGACCGTCTTCGTCGAAGCCGAGCACCAGGCTGGCGTTAACCATCATTCCGCGCTCATGGATCGCTCGGATGATCTGCGCGTAATCGGCGATATTGTTTTGGCGCTTGTTGGCGTTACGGACGGAATCGCCGTTGATTGACTCGAACCCTATGAACAGACTGCGGCATCCGGCGCTGCGCATCGCGTCGAGGAGGTCCAGATGCCTTCCGATGTTGGTGGAGACAGCGGCGTGCCACGTAAGGCCGAGCGGAGCGATGGCGTGGACGAGTTCCCGAGCCCAAGCCACGTTGCCGATAAGGTTGTCGTCGATAAACATGACCTGCTTGGTATTCAGCCGGCGAATGTCGGCCAGAACGCGCTCGATGGGCCGGGGGCGGCAGCCGGGGTGGACATAGTCTGCGCTGTTGTAACAGAACTCACAGCGGAAGCAGCACCCGCGGGATGCGCACACGATATTGGTATAGAGATACCGTGATGCATCGAGTAGTTCCCAGCGTGGGCCAGGGATCATTGCTGCGTCGATGGGGCCGGTTTTCTGGTAGCGTGGTTTAAGGCCTCCGTTCTGTGCGTCGGCCAGAACCTGCTCCCACACCCCTTCGGCGCCGCCAATACATACTGCATCCGCGGAGTCCAGGGCCTCGTCCGGGCTGGCGCTGGCGTGGATACCACCGAGAATGACCGGCACGCCCCGTTCGCGGAAGCGCCTCGCGATGGCGTACGCCCGGACGGAGGTATCGACATTGACATTGACGCCAACCAAGTCCGCTGGTTGATCGAAGCGGATAGGGCCAACGTTTTCATCCTGGATAGTGATCTGATGTTCGGCGGGCGTCAGCGCAGCGAGAGTAAGTAGCGAAAGGGAAGGGGAGAGCCGGCGCTTGTACTCAGAGTCCATGGGGCGCAGGCTCATCTTGGGTGAGATTAGGGTAATCTTCATAGGGCCTCCCGCTGCCGCCTATGCGGTTGAATTGCTTCGTGCTCGATCATATTCAAAGTACATTATACTACAAAGTACTTGTGTAAAGCAAATGGACGAAATGGCGGTTGGGTAAGGCAGTCCCGCAGAGTTCACCTCTACAAATGGATCACAATGCGCAGGGTACGGCCTATGCGCAAACAAAGCGCCCCCGGGACTGGCGTTCAGTCCCAGGGGCGCAAGCGACTGGTGGTGTATGCGCTGCTACTTCTTCTTGCCTTTGGCGGCGGCTTTCTTCACGGCGGTCTTCTTAGGCGCCGCTTTCTTTGCAGCGGCCTTTTTCGCCGAGGGTTTCGCAGTCTTTTTTGCTGAGGCCTTCGCTTTCGCGGCCTTGCGCGGCGTCTCGATGGCTGCTTGCGCCGCCGCGAGACGCGCGATTGGCACGCGGAACGGGCTGCAGCTTACGTAGTTCAGTCCGACGCGATGGCAGAACTTAACCGATGCGGGTTCGCCGCCGTGCTCGCCACAGATACCGACCTTGAGGTCGGGCCGCGACGAACGGCCGCGCTCCACACCCATCTTGACCAATTGGCCGATGCCTTCTTGGTCGAGGACCTGGAACGGGTCCTCCGGGAGGATCTTGTTTCCGAGATAAGCCGGAAGGAATCCGCCGATGTCGTCGCGCGAGTATCCGAAGCCCATCTGCGTGAGGTCGTTTGTACCAAAGCTGAAGAACTGAGCCTTCTCAGCGATCTTGTCGGCGACAAGGCACGCGCGCGGGATTTCGATCATCGTGCCCACGAGGTGCGGTACTTTGATCCCGTACTGTTTCTCGACTTCGGCGGCGACGCGCGCGGCGATCGCGGCCTGGTGGATGAACTCGTTCTGGTGTCCGACGAGCGGGATCATGATCTCGGGCAGTACCTTGATCTTCTCCTTGATCAACTCCGCAGCAGCCTCGAGGATAGCGCGCACCTGCATCTCGGTGATCTCGGGATATGCGATGCCCAGACGGCAGCCACGGTGGCCAAGCATGGGATTCAGCTCGTGAAGCTGATTGATACGGGCCTGGATCTTGTTTGCCGGCACGCCAATCTGACCCGACAACTCCTCGACCTGGCGGTCGTCGAGCGTGACAAACTCGTGCAACGGCGGATCGAGCAAACGGACAGTGACTGGTTTGCCGGCCATAGCGCGGAAGATGCCGAGGAAATCCGCCTTCTGGAATGGAAGGAGCTTCATGACGGCGGCGCGCCGCAACTCCTCATTTTCCGCCAGGATCATTTCACGCACGTGAATGATGCGCGCGGGATCGAAGAACATGTGCTCGGTGCGGCACAGTCCGATACCTTCGGCGCCGAACGCGATGGCTTGCGCTGCGTCGGCAGGACTGTCGGCGTTAGTGCGCACATTGATTTGGCGTGTCGCGTCAACCCAGCCCATGAGCTTTTTGTACCACGGATTCTTCTCGGGTTCAGCGGGTACCACCGGCACCGAGCCTTGATAGACGATACCGCGCGAACCGTTCATCGAGATCCAGTCACCCTCGCGGATAACCTTTCCATCTACGTGGACTTCTTTCGCGGCCACATCAATGTGCAGCGCGCCGCAACCGACGATGCAGCACTTGCCCCAGCCGCGCGCTACCAGCGCCGCGTGCGAGGTCATGCCGCCCTTGGCGGTGAGGATCGCTTCGGCCACGTGCATGCCGTGGACGTCTTCCGGGGAGGTCTCCGCGCGGACCAGGATTACGGTCTTTCCGCGCTTGGCCCATTCGGCCGCGGTATCCGCCGTGAGGACCACCTGGCCAACACCGCCGCCGGGACCCGCCGGTAGACCCTTCGCCAGCTTAGGCGCGGTCTTCTCTGCCTCGGGGTCCAGCATCGTGTGCAGGAGTTCGTCCAATTGCTCCGGAGCGACGCGCGAAATGGCCGTCGCTTTGTCGATCAGTTTGGTTTCGGCCATTTCGACGGCCATGCGTACCGCCGCAGCCCCGGCGCGCTTGCCTACGCGGCATTGCAGCATCCACAATTTTCCATCTTCGATGGTGAACTCGATGTCTTGCATGTCGTGGTAATGCTTCTCAAGCTTGGTGCGGATGGCGTCAAGCTCTTTGTACACTTTGGGATTCTGCTCTTCGAGGGACAACAAGTGAGCGCTGTGTTCGGTCTTGGTGGCTTTGTTCAGGGGTGATGGCGTACGGATACCCGCAACCACGTCTTCACCTTGCGCATTGACCAGCCATTCGCCGTAGAATTTGTTGTCACCCGTGCTCGGATCGCGCGTGAACGCGACGCCCGTGGCTGAGTTGTCGCCGGTGTTGCCGAACACCATCGCTTGAACGTTGACTGCGGTGCCCCACTCGTCGGGAATGCGCTCGATGCGGCGGTAGCTGATGGCGCGTTTGCCGTTCCAGGACTGGAACACGGCTTTGATACCGCCCCACAACTGCTCGTAGGGATCGTCGGGAAATTCCTTGCCGATGCAATTCTTGACGATGCTCTTGTACTGCTCGCTCAGTTCTTTGAGGTCTGCCGCGGTCAGGTCCGTGTCGCCTGTGACGCCGCGCGACCGCTTCATCGCTTCGAGAGCGTGTTCGAGCTGGTGGCGTACGCCCTTGCCTTCAGCGGGTTCGAGGCCCGCGGCCTTCTCCATCACCACGTCGGAGTACATGGTGATCAGGCGGCGATAGGAATCGTACACGAAGCGCTCGTGCTTGGTCTTCGCGATGAGCGCCGGAATGGTCTTCGAGGTCAGCCCGACATTCAGAACCGTCTCCATCATGCCCGGCATCGAACGGCGAGCGCCCGACCGTACCGACACCAGCAGCGGGTCCTTCGGATCGCCGAACTTCTTGCCCATGATCTTCTCGACCTTCGTCAAGGCCGCGTTCGCTTCCTTGATAAAGTCCTTGGGAAGCTGACCTTTGTTTGCGTAATAGGCCGTACACATTTCGGTCGTGATGGTGTAACCTGCGGGCACAGGGATCTTCAGGCTGGACATTTCGGCGAGATTGGCGCCCTTGCCTCCGAGGAGGTTCTTCATCTCGGCCTTGCCATCTGCCTTGCCACCCCCGAAGGAATAGACATTCTTCTTAGCCATGTGTTGCGTTCTCCTTCCTTGTAGAGTCTGCCGCGGACATGCGGCGTGCATTGAATTCTCTTCGTTGTTCTGTCAGCGGATGCTGCGCGTCTTCCCGCGTGCAGGCCACGCGCCCACTTCCCCCGTTGGCAAAACCAGGGAAGTGTACCAAATGAAGGGAAAGACATTCAAAAGATCGCCGATTTCGCGTTAGGAGTTCGGCCAGAAAGCCGGCTAATTGACGCGGCGCGGCCAGAAAGCATCTGTAAGTTGTTTAGCACCAGCGCTCGATTTTGTCGGGTTTTGGAAAAAGGAGGCTTTCTGGCCGCGCCTTTAGAAACGCCCGAGAGAACGGTGTTCAGAGCCTGTTCGTCCGCTGGTCCAGTGGAACGGCGTGGTTCGGGTGTGGGATAATAACTGCACCGCGCCGGTGACGCCTCGATCCGGCCGCCACGCGCCTGTAGCTCAGTTGGATAGAGCAACGGCCTTCTAAGCCGTAGGCCGAGCGTTCGAATCGCTCCAGGCGCGCCATCTTCCAACTCGCTCCCCCGCCGGCGCCTATTTTGGTCACGGGGCTATCTCGGGTCGTCTTCAAACTGGTCGCCGATTGCGTAGACTTCCTTCAAGACCGCTTCGAGCCCAGCATTGTAGGCGCTACGCCCGGCGAAAGTGAGTTGGGGTTCGAGGAGGTAGTCGGGCGTGCCGTACAAACCGGTAATCGGCCGTGACAGATGCAATTCGCCGGGGCCGGGGAAAGCCTTGTTACCCTTGAGGTACAGGCGCTTCTCATCCCATTCCATGCTGTTGAAATAGGCGTCCTCGGCCCCCCGCACGACATTCACAAGCTTGTCCAGAGCCGCGGGGGATTTTGGCTTGTAGAGGCGCTCGAGCACGCTGCTGAGATTCTCCTCGACGCTCTTGTCCGCATTGCACATCATCTGGCCGCCAAAAGCGATATTGATCTCGACACCGGGGTTGTTTGGCGGGCCTTGGTAATACAAGACGCCGCGGCCGCCGTCGGCGTAGAGTTCGATGAATGGTTTGCGATCCGGGGGCCTGATGTAGCACGCGTGATGGCCCTGGTCGAAGATGCAGTCAACGCTTTTGCTGATTTCGACCAATGCGTTCTTGTCCTGCTCCGTGAATCCCGTGTTCCAGTCGGCCCAACTGATCGTCGTCAACATCACGTACGCGCTGGGCATCTTCTCCCGGATGTATTGCGCCGTGCGTGCCGTGACGTTGTTGTAATAGTCGGCATTATTGGGCCACGTCGCCATACAATCCGGGCACGAACATCGGCCCAAGTCCGCTGCCTCAAGATGAAAACCGTCAATATCCCACTTCATCATGAAATCGATGAGTCTCTGCTGCCACGTCCAGGATGCCTCTTTGGAAGCGCACATGACGTGCTCGTTGGGATACTTCTGGTTGACGCCCGCCACCTCGGGGTGATTCTTGATGATCTCGTCGAAGCCCCAACTGTACACACCCATGCCGGGTATAACCCTGATGTTGCGGTCATGGGCGGCTTTGATGACCTTGCGCACGCGAGCGGCGCGCTCTGGTGTCGCGGCGCTCTCGATATCCTCTGGCCAGCCCCAGGTGGCAAACAACCCGAAGATGTCGTAGATGTTATAGCCGAAAGCCTGGTTTAGATCGAAGGTTTGAATGAGTCCCTCGACTGTGGAATCGTCGAAGTTTTCCGGCGGCCACCCCGAAAACGGCAGCGGGTTAATCCGGGTGTCGTTCATCCACGGGCCGAAAGCGATACGGTCCACAAACGAGTCTCTTCCTGCGCTAAGCGCGCCGGACAGGACGTTGGCGTTAGCCAAAGCCGTCCCGGTCACAAGGCTTGCGCCCGCTGCAGAACTTATTTGAATGAATTGACGCCGGTTGATCTTCCGCATAAGCAACGCTCCTTGTAGTCAACGTTGACGTATTGTAGTTTTCCGGATACCTAGCATACGTGCCAGTCCAGTAGACATCGTTGACGTCTATGGCCGACTCGCAATACACATTGCCGTTGCGGGCGCATGCATACGGTGGTGGTGCTTCCGCCAGGAGACTACAGCATATCCCCGGTGTAGTTACTGTTATTGTATCTGGTGTAACGATTATGAAACTTGTGTCTCTAACTGAATTGAATGTTTTCTTCCGTGTTCAGTATGAAATCGGCATCTACGATACGGGATGTATTTCATTGGCAAGGGCGCTGCTCAGGTTCAGTATTTCCAGTATGAGAAATGCTATGACAAAGAATTGAAACGACTCCATTCCGGCTACGAAATGCGCTATGCCTAGCAATCCGGCCAGAAATTCGGCTTCTCGACGCGGCGCGGCCAGAAAGCATCTGTAAGTTGTTCAATACCGGCGCTGGCTCGCGCGGAGTTCCTCTATGTGGAGGCACTCTGGCCGCGCCTCTAGCGTAACACCATAAATTGAAATTGCTTACTAGAGTTCACGGCATTCGCGAAACGAGCTATTTGCTCGCGAACCATATCGTGCGGATCTGACATGCAATACTTCTGCAACTTGTGCCTGAGCGCGGCCCGCGATACTCGGGCTGTGACATGGCATGACGCAAACCGCCACAGGATTCCTTCAATTGGTCGGGTGGCAGAAACCCATATTCCGCCAGTTACGTACAAAGCCGCGGCAAGAATCGTTCAATCATTTCGCGCGCAGAAAGTGCAAGAATTGCGTCAGCCGGAATTTGGTATCACGTGTACGTGAATAACCCAGGAAGGAGGTGATGTTGGGGTCAAGAACTCGCACCGTCTTAGGCGTGTAAGAGGATTGTAGTAGACATACCAATAGGATCATCTCTAAATGCGCAGAGACTTCCGAGTCTCGCGAGGAGAGCTAACATGAAACCATGGACGAGGACGAAAGGATTTACGCTAATCGAGCTCTTGGTGGTTATCGCGATTATCGGCATCCTTGCCGCGATTCTCCTTCCTGCGCTTGCTCGAGCCCGTGAGGCCGCCAGGCGCGCATCTTGCCAGAATAATCTGAAGCAGTTTGGGCTGATTTTCAAGATGTTTTCCGGTGAGAACAAGGACAAATTCCCCAACCAGGC
>JACRLJ010000164.1 GCA_016215105.1 Candidatus Hydrogenedentota bacterium | reverse complement strand
GTGATTACGGACATTCATTGGTGGGGCATCTACTGGAACCGCCTGGCTGGCCCGGGAATCGACGACTTTACGATGGCGATCCTCGACACTGACTTGGGTACTTCACTGCCGGGCGCGGTGGTTTACAGCCACCACGCGGGCGCTGTGTCACGGGTAAGCACGGGATTGACCGATTCTAACGGTTTCGAGATCTTCTCGTATTCGCTTGACGTGGACCCGATAGTTCTGGATGGAAATAGGACTTACTGGTTGGAACTGTACAATAACACGGATGGACGACTCTGGGGGTGGTCCACATCAAACGCCACCGGCGGTGAGCACGCCTGCTATTATGACGGACTAGGATGGGATAGTACCTTCATGGAACTGGCCTTTAATCTCACGAACGACGGGAATGCTGTGGTACCTGAGCCTACTTCCCTAGCGTTGCTCGGGCTCGGCGCGGCTGGACTGGTAGTTCGCCGGTTCCGCGCGCGCCGCTAGGCATCAGGCTTTCCCTTTCAGTGCAAGTCGAGAAGACATTATCGCGGGTTGACTCTTGATGACTCCGGCGGTGATGCCTTGGGTGAGTTGTTTGGGTAATGAAACAGACATGCTACGATCTAGCTGCTTTCACGTGGCAGACTATGAGCTAGTTTCGTCATTCGAGTTCGTAGCCTATCCCGAGCGACGCTCCCGGCAGGCAGGCCATGACGGTCTAGCGTGGTGCAATGTGCCGCCCCAGCGGCTGCACCGAGGGCGTTCCTGTTCTGGGAGATGTCCCAGAACAGCTGTGCCTTCTTTTTTGTGGGCACTGTCCGTGTTAATTGCGCCGATGTTGCGGTCGAATAAGTCCTATGTCGTTACGGCCTAGCGACCCTGCGAATGCCTCACAGCGGCAGCCAGACTTTCGTCAGTGACGGCGCCGTTAGACGCCTCACACTCGACAATTCAACCAGCGAGGTTAGTACTCCTGGCGCCTTTCAGCCCACCGATTGCCGGCTGCGATTTCGAGTCAGTCACGCCCCGGGTCGTTCGCTTGAACCTCTAGGTTTCGGTGGAGCGCAGAACCCGGCCCAACTTCCAAACGCGGTCCAATCGGTCGCCAACTGAACGAGGGCGCCGTATCCGCCGTCAGCGAGAAAGAGGCCTGCAAATGGGTGGAATTGAGGCGCAATTTCGGACCAAGTACCGGCGTTGCTTTGAAAACTTTGGGTGGATCGGCGGGAAACAGGTCGTTCAGCATATAGCCCCAAATATACACAGGATCACCGTCCTCGATAGGATTGTCACCGGGCCACCCCGGACCCCGCGTGACGACTCCGTGGAACGTCTTCGAGGATTCGGTCCGGGTGGTGTCTTTCCACCATGTCATCGTGAACTCGCCACTACCGTCGAGCGCCCAATCAAGCGGCGTGTCGCTATGGTTATTGACGCGCCCGCCCCCCCCGCTTTCCAAATCAAAGTACGCGGTCGAGCCGGAAACGCCAAGGTAGATGTCAAAATCGAATCGTCCCAACAACTCGCTAGAAGTGAATTCGCGATCCAGGCCAAAGCGCGCGTCTAGCGCCGAACTCGTGCCGACGGTCACGCGCACCATATTGGCGCCATAACCAGGCGCATCGGCCCAGAGCGTGAACGCAGTCCCGTCCGGCAGGCCGGAATAGGAGAATTCGCCGACGCTATTCGTCGTGGTGGTCTGGTAGACGGATGCGCCGACAAAATCTTCCTGCAGCCTCACAGTGGCGTTCGGTAACGGGGTATAGACGTGCGCGCGGCTATCGAAGATGACGCCCCGAATGGAAGGGGGAACTTCACAATCGAGAACGAACATGTCGGTAGCGGTGAGCAAGTTATTCAGAACGCCGACGGGCCTGTCCTCTGCATTGTGGCCGAAGGTGAAAAAGGCGATACCATTGGAGCCTTCCTTGAGTGTAACCGGCACACTGAACGTTCCGTCTGGGGCGATCGATGCCTTATACTGGGAATCGTCCGTGGCCGAGTGGAGCACGACCACCCCCAAGGTATCTACGAGCACCTCGCCACTCTCAATGGCGCCTGCAAGGGTGACGGACGAAGTGTAGACCGTTTGCCCGCTGGTGTGGCTCGTCACGGTGACAACGGCGTCCCGGCTGGAATGGAAGCCTTCCCCTGCGTCCCGCAAGATGTCCTCGTAGTCCTCTTTCAGAATCGGTTCGAGCGATCCGTAGGTTCCCACCAGCGCGACTCGGTTGTAGCCGCCGTAATAGTCCCATTGCTCCATGAACGCATCGTACGAGAGGCTATAGACAGGCCGATTCTGAATGGGAACGGCGGGATTATCCGGATGATTCGGATCGTATACGAACAAAGTAATTCCCATTGCGTTAGTTGTGCAGCGATAGGCCAAGACGGCGTGCGCCGTTCCGGCGCCATCGTACAAAACCAGAATGACGCCGTTCTCCGACTCGGCCATCGCATTTCGGATGGTGGCCGCCTGCTTGGCGGGTGTTTTGTCGTACTGTCTGTTCATAACGAACGAATTGTACAGATCCCACGACCGGTGGACCGAGTTGTGCGCACGGGTAGCGATAAGCTGCTGTCCAACCCGGCCTCCCGTCCCTATGGTCTCCATAAACCGCCAAAAGAATCCACCTTCGGTCCAGGCTTTCTTGCCCTCGTACCACTGTGCAAAAGTCACCATGCCGAGACACTCGCCATTGGGGTTAATCTCGCTGCCGCCGTTGTTCACCTGAAACCCGTCGTGGCTCGTAGCGAAGGCCGACTTGATGTCGTCTTCGCGGCTGTCCGCCAGTTTCGCGTAGACCCAGGTGATTCCCGCGCGCTGCCCTTGCTTTGCGAAGCCGTTGTCCGTTGGACACCAGGTGAGAACCGTGACCGCGGTGTTTGACTCATTGACATCGTAGACGTCCATGACGTGCCAGCCCCCTTCAGCGTCAATGAAGTAAGGCACAGGTACCGAATCAGCTACCTTGCCGGGCGAGAGCGGGAAAGTGACCCTGACAGGTTCGTCAAAGACCCACACGCCGGGCGCTTCGAGCAGGATGATGGCCTCTCCGGGCGTTCCTCTTGAAGGCTGAATTACTCCCGTGTCGTAGCCGAGTGTCACTTGCACGTTTCCAGGCAACGCGTCTGCGGGAATGGACACTTCAACCCCTTCGAGCGGTGTCCCAGCAGGCCCAGAAAGCACTCCCCCGGTCTGTCCGATACTCGCCGACGTTCCCGGGGTCTCGGCGCCCGGTGTAAAGCGCGGCTGCGGAAAGGTAGGGTCGGTTCCGAGAAGCAACTCGCGCCCGTCCCCCGCGCCGTCGCCGTCGGTGTCAGGATTGGATACCACGGTTCCGGCGTTGGGTTCTCCGCTGTCACATAGGCCGTCCCCGTCTTGGTCAATTCCGATGCCTAACGCCGCGTTCACCACGAGTTGTACGTCAACCGCGTCTGTCGATTGATTGACGTCAACATCCGTCTCGTGGTCGGTTTGAAGTCCCAGCGCGCCGTTGATCACCATCTGGACGTCTACGGCGTCCACCAAACTGGTGAAGTCCAAGTCGGCGGCGACTGGATTGACAAAGCCGGGAGGCGGCAACGTGGAAAGGGACGTCATCACTAAGGCGAGCAGCAGGTCATGAGGGCACATAGTCCTCCCCCACTCCGGGACGCCAGAGAACGTCCCTCGACTAACTTAACCGGAAGCTTCCCATATGGACATGCCTGTGACCCGCACAGGCTCCATATCCCTGATCCTACTCCTGCCTCGCGATCCTGTCAACGGCAGTCTTAGTGCCATCCCTACCCTATATCGGTTAGAGTCTCCCAGTGCTATGATGTTGAACAATACGCTGAAGAGGCCGTGCCATCCGCATACTTGGCAGTTTCACAGGACAGGAGTCGAGACCATGCAAGTCATTTTGGCGCTGACATTGGCGTCGTTGGGCGCCGCGCCTTTCGCCGGGATCAACGAGGATTTGGTCTGGACTGCGGACGCGGACCTGCCTCAGGCAGTCGAGGCCCTCCGGGCCTCGGGCGCCCAGGCGATTCGTCTCCCTTTTCGGTGGCGCGTCATCGAGCCGGAACAGGAGAAATGGGAGTTCGACAAACTGGACCGGGTCATCGCGGCGCTCCCAAAGGACATGGAGGTATTGGCGACCCTGATGTCACCGCCGACATGGGCCACGGGAATCGAGCCTGGCAAGTGCGAGGGGTGGTTTGACGCGTACCCGCCAAAGGACCTTGGGCCGTGGCGCGCCTACGTGACGAAAGTGGTGTCGCGCTACAAGGACCGCGTGAAGCATTGGGAAATCTGGAACGAAGAGAACGGCGTGGACTTCTACCGTCCGCTGCCGGATGCGGCGGGATACACGGCGCTGCTGCGGACCGCGTACGAGGCCGCAAAGCAATCCGACCCGAAGTGTGTGGTCGTACTTGGCGGCCTGCAGATGAACGGTGTCATCGCCAATCCATGGTCACCCGTCAAGACACCGGACTTCCTAGAAGCGTTGTACGCGGCGGGCGCGGGGAAATGGTTCGACGCGTGCAACATTCACCCCTACGCGTTGCCATCGGAAGGGGCAGCGCACATGATGGATCTGATCCGGGACACTTTCGCGGTCATGGAGCGGCATGGTGACGGCAGCAAGCCCCTGTGGATTACGGAGGTCGGATGCGGCCTTAATGGCGGAACTACGGCCGAGGCGCAGGCCAAGCTTCTCTCCGACACGTACGGCCTCGCGCGCGCGGAGCCCCGCATCAAACGGGTATACTGGTTTCTTCTGCGCGATATGGAAGGCGATCTCCTGGGGCCAGAGGCGTCGATGGGGATCGTGAAGCGGGACTTCACGGGAAAGCCCGCACTCGAAGCATTCCGTGGTGCGGCGGCGCCGCGACCGTGAGTTAAGAGCCGCGATCATGGTACATTGTCGTGCTATGCTTTCAAGAGTCAGTATGGAAGAGTGAGTCAATTCGGCCAACAAGGCGGTACCACCAAAACGGGAGGAAAATATGAAACGTTATCAGATGCTTGCGGGGGTTGTGACGTGTGTAGCGTCCCTGCTACTCATGTCCTGCGCTACCCACTCAAAATCGGACAAGAAAGCCGAAGCGAAACCCGAAGCCGCGGCCCCAAAGCCCGAAGCTGCGCCGCCGGCGGTGGACAAGGAGCTCGTCGCGGCAACGCTGGTTCCGAAGGGCACGCCCTCGGCGGAAGCGATGGGGTGGCACGTTGGCTGCCAGGCGTACTCGTTCAACAAGTTTAGTTTCTACGAGGCCATTGACAAGGTGAAAGCACTGGGCCTCCACTACATCGAGGCGTATCCGGGGCAGAAGCTCAGCCTGGAAAAGCCCGACGCTAAATTCGACCACAACATGGACCCGGCTCTCTATCCGGAAGTGCTGGCCCGGTTGAAGGCCGCGAACGTGAAGCTCGTGAACTACGGTGTCGTCGGGCTGCCCGATGAAGCCGAAGCCCGCAAGGTGTTCGAGTTCGCCAAGAAGATGGGCATCGAGACCGTCGTGGCGGAGCCGCCCCAGGAGACGTTCGCTCTGCTCGACAAGCTCACCGAGGAGTACGGTATCAACGTGGCGCTCCACAATCACCCGAAACCGTCGCGCTACTGGAATCCGGACGCCGTGCTGGCCGCGTGTAAAGGGCACAGCAAACGTATTGGTTCGTGCGCGGACACCGGACATTGGATGCGCTCGGGTGTTGACCCGCTCGCTGCGGTGAAGAAGCTCGAAGGGCGGATCATATCGTTCCATTTCAAGGATCTCGGCGAGTTCCGCGTCAAGGAAGCTCACGACGTGCCGTGGAGCACTGGCCTGGGCAAGACGCGCGCGATTCTCACCGAGCTGCAGCGCCAGGGATTCAAGGGCGTGTTCTCGGCTGAATACGAACACAACTGGGAAAACTCGGTGCCGGATCTGGCGCTCTCCGTGGCCAATTTCGAGGCCATCGCTTCGAGCTTGACCGAGCTGAAGGACAAGCCGGCGCCGGCGCCCGAAGCCGCGAAGACAGGAAAAGCCAAGGCCCCCAAGAAGGCCGAAAAACAACCCGCCAAGGCTTCCGCCGAGAAGAAGTAAAACAACTATATTCGCGCGCGCACAACGCCCGGCCTTGGCCGGGCGTTTCCATTTGCGGCGCCTGTCCGTTCTGTCTGACCTGTCTGACCTGTCTGACCTGTCTGACGGGTCGGACGCATCAGAGCGCAGATACTACTACCGAGCAGTCCATATCGACCGCAGCTCATGCACAGATACCTTCTCCACATGCGGCGAGCCGTTTTGAGTCGACAGCGACAGCGGCGCGTCGCCGGAGAGAACCATGCCCATAGGCATGTAGAGCGCGCCTTCGTCTGCAAATATCTCAATAGACGCCCGGTCCACGATCACGCGAAGCGCAACGCGTCCGTTCACGGGCGCCAATGGGGCAGACTTTGGACCGCAGGTCAGCGTCTTGCCCGCGACGTTATACGTTATCGGGACACCACGAATTGAGAGCGTCACGGATTCTGCCGTATTGGCTGCAAAGACGACCGAAACATCGAACAGCTCACCGCGCACGTCCGCGAGCGGATTCTCGCCGGGCTTCAATTCGAAGTTGCTCTTTTCGCAGGCTCCAGAGTATAGCGACGCGATTTCCCGAACTGGCCACGCATGGAGACGCGGACCCGATGGGGTCGATCGCAACGTCAATTCGACGGGAAAGTCCATCATCTGGTTGAACGGCATACTCGGAAGATCGACTTGTCCCCACGCGATTTGAATCCGGCGTCCGTCTTCCGTGGGAAGATTGTTATAGGTCTGCGAGGCATAGTAGCAATTTCCGTGGTTGAGATCGTATGGTCCTGACTCGGGCGCAAAGCTGCGGCCGTCAAAACGGCCAATGAGGTAGCGTCCATTGGCGCCATAGAACACCCAGCGCGTGTCGGCACGATTCCCATCCAGCGGTATCTCGAAGAATTCGGGGCACTCGGAGGCGCCGGGGAGTTTCACATCGCAAAGTCGATTCCACTGCTTAAGGTCTGGCGACCCAAACAGAGCGTAGTCTTCGCCGTCCAGGTAAAGCGCCATAACCCAGGAACGTGTTGGTTCGTGCCAGATGACTTTCGGATCGCGGTTCCCGCCAACGATGTGGTTGAGTACTGGGTTGCCGGCGTACTTCGTCCAACTGCGCCCGCGGTCCGTACTGTAGGCGATGCACTGGGAGAAGGGTTTGCCTTGGGATTCGGGGCTGGAGCCTCCGGCGGCCGTGTAGATACAAACGATTGCGGCTTGGCCGTCTTTGTTGAATCCCGCGGTATTGGCAAGATCGACTACGGCGGACCCGGAGAAGATTGTGCCCAAGTCGTCCGGGTAGAGCGCATCAGGCAATTCCTTCCAATGCAGCAGGTCGGGGCTAACGGCGTGCCCCCAGTGCATATTGCCCCAATTGCGTCCGTAGGGGTTGTGCTGGAAGAAGAGGTGGTATTCGCCGTCGTGAAACACGAGGCCATTGGGATCGTTGAGCCAGCCACGGCGCGCGGTAAAGTGAAATTGGGGCCGGAGAGATTCGTGATAGAGTTCGGAGGCGCTGGCCGCTTCGCCGTTTGTAACGATGGCGTCCAGCGCTTTGGAATCCTCGGGAAGGCGGTCGGCCTTCAGGATAGCGCGGGCGCCTTTGAAGGCATGCGCGTCAAGGAAGGTCCAAAACTCCGGCGCGCCCGGCGCCAGTTCGATGTCGAAGGCCCGAACAGCACGCACGCCTATTTCGACGGTCAGGTGAACCTTGGGCGCGCCGGTCGTCACGGGAAACCACACGTAGTCCTTGTCGATGGAAATCTCCCGTGTTTTCACTACCGGAATTGGGGGCTTGCTGTCGCTCTGCACGATTTGGTCCACGTTGATATGTCCCCACCCGCCGGTTGCGGCGTCGGTTATGCGTATAACCACGTTTTTTCCTGCCAGTTCGGAAACGTCCCACGATGCCCAGTCCAGCCGCTCACTACCTCCGGGAGAGTCGTTTGGACCCGTGGCGCTTCGGACGACCGCGCCGTCCAACACGAGTTCGATGCACGTCTTTCCGGGAAATTTGCCACCGCCCACGAGAAAGTTGATGAAACGACGCTCGATACTGAACGGCGGGGAGGTCAAAGTTCCGGTCGGTGCGTCGCCTCCCTGAAACGAATTGACCAAGCCGTGCCCATGAAATCCGGTCACCTCCATCTGGCCTGGAAGGGTTCCGTGGGCAGGTCCCACGCCAAACGCATCCCCTGTAGAAGTCCATGCGCCGTAATTGGCTCCTTCGAAGTCCGCAACGAGCAGGTCAGGATGATTGGGCTCCGCAAAGGTAGTCCGCGTCGTTACAAAGAATAGGATTGATACGCCGAACGACTTGAGTGTGTGTTTCAGCGACACTGAACTTCTCCGATTCCTGTGAATCCGCGACAGGTATGTTCCTCGGACGAGCGAAGTGAGACGCCAAAGTATAGCTTCTCGCTGTCCCGTTGCGCTACACACCGGCGCCTGTGCGTAACCAAACACGACTAGAAGGCGGTGGCCGGATAGAGCGCGCCCATGGCCGCGTGCGCGCCGGCCATTTCGCGTTGAAGCCGCAAACTGGTATTTTGTGACCGCAAAGTTGTAATTTATGGGCTCACCGTGGCGCCGCTTCCGGCGCGCGTGGGGACAGAGTTGTTGAACGAGGATAGGTAAACGGCGCAGGCGCGTCGTCCAGAGCACTAGGAAGGATTCACGAGCATGGCGGAGAAGAGTGTCGGTACACAATCGCTAGGGATCAAAGTTGAACAGGCGTACAAGGGCAAGAAGTTCCGCGTGGCCTTTATCGGATGCGGGGGAATCAGCCACACCCACATGGCCGCATTGGCGACGATGCCGGACGTTGAGGTCGTAGCGGGCGTGGATATCGACCCGGTCCGATTGAAAGTGTTCGGGGACAAGTGGGGCGTTACAAAGCTGTACAAAGACTGGAAGAAGATGCTGAAGGAAATCAAGCCGGACGGCGTAAGCGTGTGTACGCCAAACGGTGTACACGCGGCGCCGGCCATTGACGCGCTGAACGCCGGGTGCCACGTGATCGGCGAGAAGCCGATGGCGATGAATCCCGCCGAGTGCGAGAGAATGATCGCGGCGGCAAAGAAGAACAAGCGTAAGCTGGCCACCGGGTTCCAATACCGGTATCATCCGAACACGCAATTCCTCAAGCGCATGCGCGATGCGGGCGAGTTCGGCGACCTCATGTTCGTGAAATGCCAGGCGTTGCGCCGCCGCGGTATTCCGAACTGGGGCGTGTTCGGGCAGAAAAAACTGCAAGGCGGCGGCCCGATGATCGACATTGGCGTACACTGCATCGAGATGGCGCATTATTTTATGGGCTCGCCGAAACCCGTCGCGGCGTCGGGCAACATCTGGACCTACATGGGCAACAAGCCCTCGAAGGTCGTGAGCGGCTGGCCGAACTGGGACTACAAGACCTATACGGTCGAGGACTTGGCGATTGGCCAAATCCGCTTCAACACGGGCGCAATCCTTCAGATCGAGGCGAGCTTCGTGGCGCACATCGAGAAGGATATCTGGAACTTCAGCTTCATGGGCACGAAGGGCGGCGGCCAATGGGATCCGCCGATGACCTTCACCGACCGCGCCGATACCATGATTAATTCGTCACCGTTCTTCGTTGGGGACCAAGCGTCTTTCGACGCGCTGTTCCCGATGAAGCTCCGCAACTGGATTGACGCCTGCACCAAGAACACGCCTCTCGAAGCCCCAGGCGAAGCGGGCCTCGCCGTGCAGAAGATGCTCGACGGCGTGTACCGTTCGGCTGCAGCCAAGAAAGAGGTCGTAATCAAGTAAATCAAAATCAATAAGGCTTAGAGGTCTCATAGGTCCAATAAGACCTATGAGACCTATGGTACCAATGAATCTTAGCCGAAGCCGGTCCTAACGACCGGCTTCGGCTTTTTTCTTTGCGGGCCTGCTCTTTAAATAGGGACAGTAACCATTTATTGCATT
>JACRLJ010000163.1 GCA_016215105.1 Candidatus Hydrogenedentota bacterium | reverse complement strand
TCGTTTGAGTCCGAGCCAGAATACCCAACGGCTCATGGACCGGTGGAACACACAGTCCGGTGGCGCGGATCACGCAACCAGAAGCGCCGTCCATCATCCATGACGGTTCGACTACAAGCGTGTTTCCGTCAAGAACGTCCCGCACCCAGTATGTGTTAGCCACGTCCAATGTCTCCCCTATGATTCCACTGAGACCCGCATTGCAATTCACATAAGCAGGCATTCGTAAGAATCCTTGTTTAGCAATCCACCACCGGCGACTCGTATCGCGTCGTCGAGAGCTTACACTCGCCATGATAGGAGCAACTGCGGCGCCACGCGGCGACCATCTCGCCCAGGAATACCCATAACGCGTTCGTGTTGCGCGTGTTAGCGTGACATCATCCGAACTTTGCGCTGTCTTGCGGACACTCCCGCGCGCTGCGAACTGTCCAGATTCTTTACATGGCGCCCATATTCCGGTCAGATTAATCCAGTTACTTACCTTCTTTGTCCGCAACTTCCACGTTGTTCGCGTAGATGTTGCGGACAAATAAGTCATACCTATAACTCTGCCGTTGCGGCCGGGCCGCCGTAAGGCTTCGGCGTCGGGCGCTGACATACCGTGAAGGCAATTCAGTACGCGAAAATGGTAGGATACGGCCTTTGTGACGGCGGCGGTCTGCCGCCAGCGGAACGGCAAACACCTGAAGATTTCGGAGAATGGTTTCATGCGTATTGAGGAATTTCTTGCGGCTCACGGAATGGACAAAAACGAGAACCCGTTTTCGAGCGGCGAGGAGGCTCAAGGGGACCAGGTGTTCCTGCACTTGCTTCACGAGAAGGGGTTCAAGTTTGGCCATCCGCTATGGCCCAAGTTCTCCGGTAACCCTCCCGGAAATCAGTCGGCTGTCGTCATCGGCTCCAAAGGCAGCGGGAAGACCGCGATGCGTCTTGCGCTCGAAACGTCCGTTCAGGAGCACAACAAGAACGCGCCCGCCGACCGTGCATTTCTCGTCCGCTACGACGACTTCTCCGATTATCTCGAGGCGTGGTCCAACGCGCGGCACGCAAAGAACCGGACCTCGTGGTGGTCGCGCATTCGCAAGAAGACCTACCAGCCAACGCTGCACGACGATTGGGCGCTGGCGCATCTCCTGGACGGCATACTCTCGGAAATCGCGAAGGCGCTGTGCGAAGAGTTGAAGTCGCAAAACGGACGCCTTCCTTGGGACGCTCAGGCCCGGTACGATGCGCTGTTCCTGCTCGCGGCATACCTGCCTGGTGACTCCAGCGAATACGAAAACGTGATTCGCGATATGGAGAGCCGGCTCTTCTCGCGGTGGGATCGGGTCAAGCGGCGGACAAAGGCAATCGCTAGCGCCGGCGTCGTTCCCGCGATACGGTGGTTCAACGCCAGAGCCGCCGCCGGACGTGTCATCGAACAAATAGAGGTAATTCCGCGGCAGACGAAAGACTTGGTGCGCGCGCTACGCCGCATCCCGCCGCATTACTTGACCTCGCAGCCCCTCGTGACAGCCAGCGCGGAGGCTAGCCGCGAGAACCAGCGCTATGCCCACCTGCGGCGGTTGGCGCAGCATCTCGGGAAGATCGGCTACCAGCGCATCGTGGTCGTCGTAGACAAAGTGGATGAGCCTCTCCAGATCAACGGCGATCCGGGCAAGATGTTTCACTTGGTGAAACCGCTCCTGAATAACAAGGTCCTCCAAACGAAGGAACTCACCTTCAAGCTGCTGCTGTCGCTGGAAATTGACAAGGAAATACAGAAACAAGGCGACGACTTCGACAAGGTCTTCCGGCCCGACAAGGCGAACCTGATCCGCCCGCTCACGTGGACCGGCGAGCACCTTTACGAGATGCTTACCGAACGCGCCCGCGCCTGCTTCACCGATTCCGCGCGCGCCGCCACGTTCTCGCTCAGCGACGTGTTCGAGGATAGCATTGACCGCGGCGCCATCGTGACCGAACTCGACAAGACGCGCATACCCAGGACCGCGACGAAGTTTCTCGGCCATTGCCTGACGACCGCCTGTCAGTCCGAACTCAATTCGGAGCGGCCGCTGATTCCGCGAGACGTTTGGATCAAGGCGATCAGCACCTTCGGGCTGCGCGAAGCGTGAGCCGAGCGATCTGACGGATCGGACCGATCAGACAGGTCGGACAGGTCCGGGGATACCTACGCTCAGGTGGCTCCGTCTCGCAGATAGGCGCACTCGTCCACTGTGAGGCGAATCTTGACTGCCGCGCACGCCTCTTTGACGGTCTCTACCCGGGACGTGCCGATGACCGCGTAGGTGGGGAAGGGCTGGTTCAGGATGTAGGCGAGCGCGATCTGGTTGGGGGTGTATCCCATCTGATTGGCCAGTTCAATGGAGCGCATCAGGCGGCCGCGGCTGACTTGGCTGTCGTACTCCGGCGCCCTCGGGGCGGTCCCGGGAAAGCCCGACTTTGCCCACTGCACGTTCTCGGCGCCGAAATACCCCCGCGCCTGCGACGTGTACGCCACCAAGGGAAGTCCCGTGCCAACGTGCTTGCGCCGAGTCGCTTCGTCCAAGTACAGCATTCCGGCTACGGGCGATGGACCGGGCGCGCGATCGGCCAGTGCCCAGCCCGGCTGACTGGCGGCCATACCGGGAAGATGGTGCGCGCGGGCGTACTCATTGGCCTCGACAAGCCGGGGCCAGGTCCAGTTCGACCCGCCGAACGCCCCAATGCGGCCTTCTCCCGCGAATGCCGCCAGGGTTTCCACAATCTCGCCCGCAGGCCGCGCCGGGTCATCCCGATGCAGCCAGTACAGGTCGACGGTGTCGATCTCCAGGCGCCGGAGGCTTTCGCTAAGGTGTTGCTCGAGCGTGGCTCTCGAGCACGCTCCCGCTTCAACGTCGTCCAGCGGCGGATGCCCGCCCTTGGTCGCCACCACCATGCGATCGCGCATACCGGTAACGCGCAACCACTCGCCCAAGGTGCGTTCGCTCATCCCCTGACCATTGGGCAGCCACGCCGCATAGATGTGCGCGGTATCCAGAAAGGTCCCTCCACACGCAGCAAAGGTGTCGAGCAGCGCGAATGACTGCTTGCGGTTGATCGCGGTACCGTACACTGCCGCGCCAAGACAAATCCGGGACGGTTCGACTTTGGTGTTCAGAAATGACATCGAAATTCCCTTTCAAACGACGTAGCGAATCACCTTAATGTCCTTTTCCCGTTCGCGGATCTTGGCTGCGTCGAAAGCCGTCTGCATTCGTAGCAGCGTATCCATTTTCGGGCCAAAGGCTTTTTCGATCCGCAGCGCCATCTCGGGAGAAAGCGCCGCGCGGCCGTTCAAGAGCGCCGAGAGCGCCGGCCGGGTAACACCGAGCGCCTTCGCCGCATCCGTAACAGTCAGTCCGAGCGGTTCAACGATTTCCATCCTCACGAAGTGTCCCGGATGAGCCGGACGCGCCATACGCAACATGATGGTGTCTCCTTTCAATGATAGTCTTCGTAATCAAGGTCGACGATTTCTGCGTTCGCGTCGTCAACCCTGAATGTTATCCGCCAATTCGCAGTGACCGCGAGACTCCAGGTCTCTTTGCGGCCGCCGGTGAGTCGATGCGCTTTCCAACTCGGAATGTCGTAGAGTTCCTGAATGGCGTCCATCTCCTGCAGAAAGGTCACTATGTTGCGGACCTTCTCGACAACCGAGGGGGGCAATCCGGAACCGTCATCGCGCTCGACAAAGCGCCGGAGACCTCGATGTACGACGTTTCGTATCTTCATGAACTAAGGATAACAGGCGGCGTGTAGTGCGTCAAGTTACGCTTTACAACTCGAACGATATATTTCGAGCGTTGCGGACGCCGCGGATTCATAGCGCGCTGAAAAGCGGTCGCCATGCGGCGCGGGAAGGTTGCGCGCCACACGTGTTACCCCGTAGGCTTACGCCTATGAGCGAAGATTTGGGACAAGCCTTGGCGGCGTTTGATCGCGCGCTGCAGACCGTGCGAACCGGCGTCGAGAGCGACCCGGGGCTGTACGACGCAATCTTCCGCGACGCCGACGATTGGCTGAACCTGCTGACTTATAAACTGCTACCACACATGGCGGGTGAAGGCTGCCTGTTTGTCGCCGTCACCGGCGGAACGAACTCCGGCAAATCAACCGTGTTCAATTTGCTGCTGGCGTCCAATGTCAGCCCGGTCTTGGCGACGGCCGCCGCCACGCGCCATCCGCTGCTCGCGGCCAACCTGCTGCGCTGCGAGCAATGCCTCGAAGGGAAGCTCGTGCCCGAGTTTCGCGCGCAGTCCTTTGCCGGTCCGGAGGATGTTCTCTCCAAGAATACGGCGGCGGAAGCGCTTTATGTCGCGCGGGTGGACGGGCTTCCCGATCGTCTCGCCCTCATGGACACGCCGGACATTGATTCGATCGACAAGCAGAACTGGACCGTCGCGGAAAACATTCGCGCGGCGGGTGACGTATTACTTGCGGTGCTCACGGGGGAGAAGTACCGTGACGAACGCGTGGTCGAGTTCTTCCGCCGCGCCATCGCGTCCGGGCGCGTCGTTGTGCCCCTGATGAACAAAGCCAATCCTGAGGACGACTACGCCGTCGCGCGGCGGCAGCTTGACGAATTCTGCGGCGATTTGGGCCTGGAATCGCCGCGTTTCGTGATTCCGCATGATTTCAATCTCACCCGGCAGTTTTCGCAGCCAATCGCTTCGCTCGATGGCGCCGGAACGTTGATGGAATACCTGCTGGCGCTCGATGCGCCCGCGGTCAAGCGCCGCGTGTATCGCGATAGCGTCCGGCGCTTCGCGGAGCGCGCCGGAGAATTTGTCCTCCAGGCGGAACGAGTTGGGTCGGCGCTGCGCACGGTCGTGACCGAATTCGAGGCCCAGGCGCAGCGCGCCTCGTTGCAGTACGATCCCGCGCCGGGACGTGAAATGAGCGGCCTGTTCCACGAGTTTGTCCAAAGCAAGCGAGGCCGCCTCGAACGTTGGGTGGGCACGGTGAGCACGGCCGCGCTCAAAGGCGTTACCGCCATTGCGAAGCGGACAACCCGCGCCCTGTTGCGCCGTGTCACCCTGCAAAAGGACGATCAGCCCATTACCGACGCGGAAATTCACGCGGCCCACATCCAGGCCATCGGGCGCATCACACGCGACTTGGCGTCCGGGTACATCGAGTCTTCTCATTCGAGGCGCGAACCCGTGGCAGGTCTGCTGGAAAATCGCATCGCCGGCTTGGATACCGAGCGCATTGTCGTGGAGGTGATCCAGGACACGGTTCGGTCCGAAACCATTTCCGAAGCGTTCCGTCAACACGCGAATAACACGCTCAACGAATGGTGGAACGACCACAAGGTCAAGCGAAACGTGTTAATCGCGCTCGATGGCCTTCTGTTCATCGCGCCGACGGCCATCGCGATACCAATCTCCGTGCACACGGGGGGCTTCGGCGTCGCGGAAACGATGATTGTCGCGGGCACCGCCGCCGAGCAGTTTCTTGCGCGTGTGGTCGAATACCAATTCGGAGACGCCATGTTTAACTTTCTGCAACCGTGGCGCACGGAGCAGCAACAAACCCTCGAACAGTCTCTGGTCAACCGCTTGGCGAATCCATGCCTAAGCCGGGTGCGAGAACATCTCGAGTTGCTGGAAGGGGAAACACTAACGGAAATGCGGAGGTGTCTCGACCTATGCCGGAACGCGTGACCGACCTCTTGGCTCAATTGGAAGCCGTCGCCGCATACGACGGCCCGTGGCGGCCGCTACGGGACGAAACGGCGCTCCTCCGCGAACGGATTTGCGAGTTGCGCGAACGCGAGGAGCGCCTCGACGATTTGCTGGTGGTTTCGCTGGTGGGCGGCTCGGGCGTTGGCAAATCGACCCTTCTAAACGCGCTGGCGGGCGACGAGCTTGCGACGACATCCGAATACCGGCCCTGTACGTCCGTACCCACGGTATACCATCCCCCAGGCGCCGGCCTGCGCTTCGAGGGGTGGACCCACGTATCGGGATCGGCGCTCGAACATCTCATCATCATAGACACCCCGGATTCGGACACCGTGCTGCGCGAGCATCGGGAAGAAGTGATCAAAGCGCTGGGCCGAAGCGATCTTATTCTCGTTTGCGGCAGCCCGGAAAAATACCTGGACGAGGCCACCTGGTCGTTGTTGCGGCCTCTTCAGGGCGAACGCACCATGGCCTGCGTGGAAACCAAAGCTTCCGGCGGCGCCGTGAGCGTCCGCGAACACTGGATGACGCGTCTTCAGGAGCAAGGATTTGATGTTGCCCAGTATTTTCGCATCAGCGCGCGCCGCGCGCTCGACCGCAAGCTGCACGATAAGGTCCCAGGTCCGGATGAATACGAATTCGAACAACTCGAGCACTTTCTTCGCGAAGAACTGACGCGGGAACGCATTCATCGAATCAAGCGCTCCAATGCCTTGGGACTGCTGACCAAGACGCTCAAAGGGCTGCGCGATCGCGTCGTCTCGCGCGCGGAGAGTCTCGACACGTTACGCGCCGCGCTGGTTGAGTCCGAAGTGGAAATGCTCAAGGACACCGCGAATTACATCCGGGAGTATCTGTTTGCGGAACCCCACCTCTGGAACCATGCGCTTGGGCGCGAGATAACGCTTCGGGCAAAGGGACTTGTCGGATCGGTTTTCCGGATCATCGAGGGCTTGCGCTCCTTGCCGATACGGATCGCGGCGTGGTCGCCTTGGCTTCCAGGCAAAGACGGGCCTGGCCGCCAAGCGGCCTCGCTCATGTCCGGGCTAACGCTTGTGGATGAACACGCCCATCTCGTGTCCGAAACGGTCCGCAGCCAGTACTTGAACAAGCACAGTGAACTGGCCCTGCGCTTCGTCCAGGCCGGGTTTGACCCGCCGGACCGCGAAGCCAGCGCGGCGGCGTTCACGGCGGCCGTCAACGAACGTGTAACCGCGCTACTCCTAGGGCCGGCGCGAAATCGGCTCGTCAGCCGTGCGCGCGCCATTACCAGTTGGCCTTCGACGCTTCTCGCCGACGCCGCGCCCGGGGCCTTTGTGGTTTTCACCGCGTATCGAATCGTGCGGGATTACTTTACGGCGCAGACGCTCTCCGGGGCATTCTTTGTGTATTCAGTGGCGGTGCTGGGAATCATTCTGGGAGTAGAACTGACGTTTCTGTCCCTAGTTACGCGACTCTGTGCGTGGTCCGCTCGAAAACGCACGATGCGCGATGTCAGTCTGGCTCTAGCGGCTGGGGCGGCCGCCTTCAATCCCGAAACGCGGGAACTGGACGCCTGCGCTTCGCTTGTGCGAAGCGTCGATTCGCTGTGCGCCACGAATCTTCAATCGTCCTCAAAATAGACTCGGCCGTTTCGCAATGAAACGGCCGAGACGAGCGCTTCTTGGATTCGGGATCAAAAGGCGGTGATGGGTCCTGTAACGACGACCTGGACGGGTACCCCGCCAAGATTCCGCGGCGTCATCGCGCGCGCCAACGAACTGTCGTTTTCCAGATAGACTTCGATGGCGTGCTGTCCATTGGCGCCTACGGCGACCCCATGTCCCACCGCGCCGGGAATCGCCAGGAGCCGGTTCGAATTGATCGCTTTGACAAACTGGGCCTTGACGAGCTGCTTCTTGCTTTCGGCGGACAAGACTTGACCCGCGGCGCCTGAAGAGACCGATTTTGCGGCTGGTCCGCCGACCATCGTTACGCCCAAGGAACTCAAGATGGAATCAATGGGATTGGCAATAGTCGTCGTGGAGCTACCGGCGAACAGCAAACCCACTGCCCGAGGCAAGTGGTCCGTGGGGTCCGTGGCGCCGGATTCGACGATGAGCGATCCCGAATCGCCGCCGGCGCTGAACGTGCCGGGGCTAATGCGGATCTGATGCACGAAGCGGGCCACCTGACTAGACGCGCCGCCACAGGATTTCGAGTAACCCACGTCCACCGTCACGTCAATGGCCGCTACGCTGCCAACGGTGCGGCCCGTCGTGCGGCCACTCTTCTGCACCGCTTGGCCGGCGAACGCACTAACCGTGTTTGCGCTGACAGACCCAATATCCAGGATAGCGCCATCACTCCGGACCGATCCCGCGCGGGCCAGGGCAATCGCGCAATCCACGGTATTCAGCGGCACGATACGCTTTGATTTGAATTGCAGGGGAACGAATGCGCTCAGGTCCGCCAGGACACCTTGTTGCGCGCAATTCTGGTCCACCATGCCGGGCTGATTGACATCGTCCCCGGCGTGTCCCTGGTTGGACCGCGCGAGTACGTGGTTGTTGCTCAGAATATAGACCGCGCCGGCGTCGTCTTGGACCAGCGCGCCCAAGGTGCCACTGCAACAATACCGTCTGCTGATATCGTTGATGCTACCTCCACTGGTTCCCAGTTGGACGGGCCACAGTTGAGCAACCTGATGGTTAGGACCGTTATCCGCCCAAACCGGCAAGACGGCCAACAGGACCGCCGCAATAAACATGGACCCCTTTGTGTACGAATGATATGTACTACTCATGGCGGGAAACCCTCATTTCTGTTCCGACAACCACCGTGGAATTCTGCCTTTTCGGCGCATAGTAGTATTTTACACTATTCTGCGTTCGTGCGCTAGGGCCTCGCGGGCCTTGAGGTCCACCCGGTGTTTTGCGCTAGCCCTGCGCGTCGGCTATCATTTCGTCTCTGTTCGGCTGGAAACGCGAACCCGAGCCCAAACCCGCGTGTCAACACAGTGAAAGAAACCACTTTGGCATGAATATCGATACGCAACTTCCGGTCAGCGCTCTGCGCGCGCGCGTGGACAAGGTGTTCGCCCTCGCCGCTCCGAAAATCATCAAGCTTCAACGTAGTTGGGATCCGGGCAAAGGTTCACCCGTTTTCACACGCGAGGGGAAGTACACCACACGCGGATGGACGGAGTGGACGCAAGGGTTTCAGTTTGGGTGCCAGCTTCTGATGTTCGACGCCACTGGCGATCAGGAGTTCTTCCGCCTGGGACGCGAGAACACGCTCGAGTACATGGCGCCCCATGTGAGTCACGTCGGCGTACACGATCACGGGTTCAACAACATCTCAACCTACGGGAATCTGTGGCGCCTCGCGCGCGAGGGGAAGTCCACCGAGTCCGCCGACGCCATCGAACTCTACGAATTGGCGCTCAAGGTCTCGGGAGCCGTGCAGGCGGCGCGCTGGTCCAAACTGTCCGACGGGACTGGGTTCATCCATTCGTTCAACGGGCCGCACTCCCTGTTCAGCGACACGATACGCTCGTGCCGGGTGCTGTCGCTCGCGCACAGCCTGGGACACTGCCTCATGGGCGAAAATGACCAGCGCATCTCGCTGCTCGGCCGCACCGTCGAGCACGCGCTCAACACCGCAAAATACAACGTCTATTACGGCGAGGGGCGCGACGCGTACGACGTGCGCGGACGCGTCGCCCACGAGAGCATATTCAATATGACCGATGGCCGCTACCGCTGTCCCAGCACGCAGCAAGGCTACTCACCGTTTACGACGTGGACACGCGGCCTGGCCTGGATACTGCTCGGATACGCCGAACAACTCGAATTCCTGAAGACCGTTCGTGATGACGCGCTGGCTCCGTTTGGAGGGCGCGCCACGATTGAGCCGGTTCTCTTAAAGACCGCCGAGGCCGCCGCGGATTTCTACATAGACAATACCGCGAGCGACGGCGTCCCGTATTGGGACAGCGGTGCGCCGGGCCTGGCCCACATGCCCGGTCACCTGGACGCGCCGTCGCAGCCCGATAACGATTACGAGCCGGTGGACAGTTCCGCCGCGGTCATCGCCGCGCAAGGCCTGCTGCGTCTGGGGCATCTGCTTGGACTCGAAAAACGCGGCAAGAAATACTATCAGGCCGGCCTTGCCGTGGCGAGAACCGTCTTTGACAACCCCTATATCTCGGAAGACCCCGACCACCAAGGGCTGATTCTGCATTCCGTCTATCACCGTCCCAATGGCTGGGACTACATTCCGGAAGGCAAACGCGTTCCCCAGGGCGAGTCCTCGATGTGGGGCGATTACCACGCGCTCGAACTGGCGCTCTACCTGAAACGGCAAATCGAGGGCGGCGAATATCTAACCTTTTTCGATCAGCCGCGTTAAACCAGCCAGCAGCAAGACTGGCGGTATGAGAATCGCCCCCTAGGGGGTATAGTGTCACATCGGAGGCTCGGCGGCCAACGTGTCATTCTGAACGAAAGTGAAGAATCTACCCCGCGCATACCATGCGATTGCCGATTACGCGTAGCCGTCGCAGGTTGGACGCAGATCCTTCGCTGGCGTTCAGGATGACACCTTGCTCTGGTCTTTTCCAGAATGCGTAGCGCCAGCGAAGACTGAAGACTGGAGATTCACTAGTTGAAACACAAACATCCCCACAGAACCTACTTGCCAAACTCCAAGACCTGCTTCGTATGCGGGGAAGACAATCCCGCGGGATTGCAGACGCGGTTCTACGTCGAGGACGGCATGGTCAAGACGATCCTCAAAGCGCAGCATCATCACTGCGGCTATAGGAACGTCGTCCACGGAGGCGTTGTCGCGGCCATTCTGGATGAGTGCATGGGCTGGGCGGCCGCGCGCGTCATCGGCTACATGTGCGTTACCGGCGATCTCAACATACGCTATTTGCGGCCGGTACCCGGTGATCAGGAATTGGTGGTCTGCACGGAGGTGGTGCGTTCGAGCAAACGGATGGTTCATGCAAAGGGGAATCTAGTCGGACACGATGGGACCGAATATGCCCGCGGTGAGGGCCGATTCCTTCCTCTATCCGCGGAGGAAACCTTGAACGTGGATGATAACCTGCTCTACCGCGGTGGAGAAGAACGTGTCTTTGACCCGTTGCGAAATCAATAGCGAGGACGCGTGATGAAGAGAGCTTGTTGGCGCCTGTTAAGCGGCGAGTACTTGTATCACGCTCTGATACCGCTAGTCTCCGCCGCCATTCTCCTAAGTGCTGTTCCGGCCGGCGCGGCGGACAAACCGCGCGTCGTTATCCTTGGGTTCGATGGTATGGAGCCGTCCATCGTCGACACCATGCTCGCGGCAGGCGAGCTTCCCAATCTTGCCGCGTTGCGTAGCGCGGGCGCATACGAGCGCCTCCATACGACCTATCCGCCGCAATCGCCCGCGGCGTGGTCCTCGTTCGCCACGTGCGCGCCGACCGGTGACCACGGGATCTACGACTTCCTCCGGCGCAACCCCAAGAACTACCTGCCGGACTTTGGGTATGGAAAGACGGACGCGCCAAGACTGGCCGCCGACGGATCGCTTGTCAGTCCGCCGAAAGCCGTCAACTACCGGCGCGGGGAGACCTTTTGGGCCTCAGCCGACCGTCAGGGCGCCAAATGCAAGATACTCCACGTGCCGTTCTCGTTCCCGCCCGACCATCTCCAAGAAGGCCTGGAACTGTCTGGCGAGGGCGTACCCGACATTCGCGGAACGGTCACGACGTTCTTTGCCCTGTCCGACGCATTCACTCCGGAAGAACTCAGCGCGAAAGTCGCCGGAGGAATCCGGCTGCCAATCGAATTCCAGGAAGACTCCGCCACAGTGAACATTCCCGCCTATCCTGATCCGCGTCAACGCAGCAATGTGGTTCAGGCGCCCCTCACGATCAAGGTAGATCGAAGCGCGCACACGGTCTCGCTATCGGCGCAAGGACAATCCGATACCGTCGCCGAGGGCGCATGGTCCAAGTGGTTCAAGTGGAAGTTTGACGTCACTGCGCAGTACTCCGTTCACGCGATATCCAACTTCTGCGTTATCGAGGCCGGCGCGCGCGTCCGGATCTACATGTCGTCCCTCCAGTTTGCCCCCAAACAGCCTTACGTGCCCTTCTCCACGCCGGTTACCTACTCCGGCGAACTGGAGGATCGCGCCGGACTCTACAAGACCATCGGATGGACCAACGACACCCATGCGCTAAGCCAGGACGCGCTGACGGACGACAGCTTTCTTGCCGAGGCGAAAACCACCGACGACTGGCTCCAAGCGCTGACGCTTGACGAGATCAAGCGAAATGACTTCCAACTCCTCGTGTCCGTGTGGACCTCGACGGATCGCGTCGCGCACATGTTCTGGCGGTTCCGCGATCCCAAACACGCTCAGTACACCAAAGAAGGCGCCGCGAAATACGGACACGTGATCGAGGACACGTACAAACGCATGGACGCGATTGTCGGCGCCGTAAGGAAACAACTTCCTCCCGATGCTCTCGTAATAGTGCTTTCCGACCACGGTTTCCATAGCTTCCGCAAAGGGTTCAGCGTCAATACGTGGCTTGCCCGCAATGGCTATCTTGCGCTGACCGGAAAGTCCGATCCTGCTACCGCGCACACGGAAAAGGGCCAACAATTCCTCGCGGGGTTTGATTGGAGCAAGACCAAGGCGTACGGCCTTGGCCTCGGGAGCATTTACCTGAATCAAAAAGGCCGCGAGGGCCAGGGCCTCGTCGCGGCGGACGCCGCGTCCCAACTGATCGCGGAACTAAAGGCGAAACTTCTGGATGTAACCGATCCGGATACTGGCGGCAAGGTTTTCAGCGCCGTGTACACGAGGGACGATTATCACGGGCAGACCGCGGACGCGCCGGACCTGCAACTGGGCTACGCCGATGGTTATCAGACTTCCAAACCCTCCGCGGGCGGCGCCGTCCCGCAAGACGTGTTCGAGATCAACAACGGCAAATGGAGCGGTGATCACGCCAGTTCCGATGTGGCGTCTACCGCCGGAATCTTCCTCGCAAACAAACCCATGACGCAGGATGCGCGCATCGAGGATCTGGGGGTCACCGCCTTGACGTTTCTCGGCTTGAAGGTCCCGCCCGAATTTCGCGGTAAATCACTGCTGCAGCAGTAACGCCAAAACCGGGTAGGGACGGTTTGCCAAACCGTCCCGTGTCCTGGCCAGACCGTCCCCAATCGTCATTGTAGTCGCGCGCGCCGGGCGCTTTCGGCGAAAGCGCCCTACCCCAGGCGCCCTACCCCACGCACACGCGACGTTGCGCTTCTTTACAATTCTCGCCAGGGCTTGCTAGAGTTTCATCCATGGCATACGACCCCGAACCTTTTGCGTGGAACTACTGTCCCATCTGCGGCGCGAAGCTCGAATCGCGCGACGACGGACAAAGCGAGCGTCCCTCGTGTGACGTGTGCCGCCGATTCTACTACCGGAATCCGATCCCAGCGGCTTGTTGTTTCGTTCAGCGCGGGGACGATCTACTGTTCGTCCAGCGCGCCGTCGAGCCCTGCAAAGGACTCTGGTCGTTACCCGGCGGCTTCGTCGAACTCGGCGAAACCACCGATGAAGCAGCCCTTCGCGAACTCGAGGAGGAAACCGGCCTGCGGGGCCGCGGCGCCCAACTCATCGGGGCCAGCACCAAACAAAGCCGGCACACCGGCGCCGTTACCGTGTTGGCGTATCTCATTGCGCAGTGGGAGGGAGCGCTTACAGCGGCTACCGACGCGAGCGACGCCGGCTTCTTTTCGCGGGAAGAACGCCCCCCGTTAGCCTTCGAGGCGCATCGTGATTTGCTCAAGATATTCGACGCGCTCCCATCGGGCACGTAACCGTCGCAACCGCAATGGTACGGACCGTCCACAGCTTCCCGCCTGCGTCGAATAGCGGCCATACGCCCGGAATTTGAATTCGGAACGCGAAACCTGTACAATATAGTGCTATTTGTCCAGCCCGGCAGAGGCCGCACGCACAACAGTACCCATGGTACAAGGTTTCCGGCAGTTTCATGATTTCATCAGAAAATATCCGCAATCTCGCGATTATTGCCCACATTGACCACGGCAAGACCACCCTGATCGACGCCATTTTCCGCGCCACCCATCTCTTCCGGGATAACGCGCGAGTCGATGAGCGCGTCATGGACAGCAACGAGCTCGAAAAAGAGCGCGGCATCACCATCCGGGCCAAGCACTGCACCGTCGAGTGGAACAACTACCGCATCAATATTATCGACACTCCCGGCCACGCCGATTTTTCGGGCGAGGTCGAACGCGTGCTCTCGATGGTTGATTCCGTCCTCCTGCTGGTCGACGCCAACGAAGGCCCCATGCCGCAGACCCGTTACGTGCTGATGCGCGCGCTCCGGCTTGGCCTCCAGCCCATCGTTATCGTCAACAAGGTGGATCGTCCCCACGCCGATCCTACTTCCGCCCTTAACAAGACGTTCGACTTGTTTTTTGAACTCGGCGCCAGCGACGCCCAAGCGGACTTCCCCGTTCTGTACGGCAGCGCCCTTCACGGTTGGCTCGTGCGCGACCTCGAAAAGGACCCGCACGAGGGGCTGACCGCCCTGTTCGAAACCATCGTCGACGAAGTTCCGGCGCCGCACGTAGACTACGCCGCCCCGTTCCGCATGCAAGTCTCCACGCTCACGTGGCGCGACCACATCGGCAGGGTCGGATGCGGCCGCGTTCAGCAAGGCGTTCACCGCCGTGGCGAGGAGTTTACCCGCACCTCCACCCGCTGGCTTGACTACAGCCGCCAGGAAGGCGAATGGGAAATCACAGGAGCCGAAACTGAGCGGTCCACCTATCTTTGGATTTCGCGCGGCCTGGACACCGTCCCCGTCGACGAAGTCATCGCCGGCGACATCGTCTGGATTGCCGGTCCGAAGGACATCGCCATTGGTGACACCTTCTCGGCCGTGGAACTGGAGTCCCCGGCGTTGCCGCCGCTCGAAATCGAAGAGCCGACGGTCAGCATGTTCTTTCTCGTTAATAATGGCCCCTTGTCCGGACGCGAAGGCCGCGCGGTAACCTTGCGCCAAATCAAGGACCGCCTCGAACGCGAACTGCGCGTCAACGTCGCCTTGCGCGTCGAAGACCTCGGGCGTCCCGACGGAGTAAAGGTGTCTGGCCGCGGCGAACTCCATTTGGCCATCCTCATCGAGGAAATGCGCCGCGAGAACATGGAGTTCTGCGTGTCCTCCCCCGAGATCATCAAGCACGTGGACAAGGACGGCAAAGTCCTCGAGCCCATGGAAGAACTAATCATTGACGTTCCCGCCGAGTACCAGGGAACCATCATCGAAAAAATCGCCAAGCGCAAGGGCCAATTGCTGAATATGCACAACGGCCGCACCGGCATGATCCGCCTCGAGTTCAAAATCCCCACCCGCGGACTCATCGGATACCGCAACGAGTTTCTGACGGACACCCGCGGCCTGGGCATCATCACCTCGCGCTTCGTCGGATACGGCCCCTGGTGCGGCGAAGTGGCGGCCCGCAGCCGCGGCTCCTTGGTCAGCATGGACACCGGAGATATCACCGGCTACAGCTTGGATAACTTGCAGGAACGCGGTACACTGTTTGTCTCACCCATGGACCCCGTCTACGCCGGAATGATCATAGGCGAAAACGCGCGCCCGGGCGACATGCCCTGCAATCCCACCAAGAAGAAAGCCATGACGAATCATCGCGCCGCCGGCAAAGATCACACCGTTGCGCTCGATGTCCCGCGCAAGATGACGCTCGAGGCCGCGCTGGAATGGATCGCTCAGGATGAGCTCGTCGAAGTCACGCCCCAATCCGTCCGCGTTCGCAAGTCCATTCTCGATGCGGAAGACCGTAAGCGCGTCGAGAAACGCGGCGCCGCATTAGCCGGATAGCACAATGGGATTACCGCCCACCGCGGGCGATACATAATGGCGGCAAGGGTAAACGGGGAGTTTGCTCTCAAACCACGGACCAAATGTAAGGAGCCTCTCGTGAAGAAATCAGTCGTATATTGGACAGTCATGGCGGCAATGACGCTCGCGCCATTCGCGGCGTTCGGCGCCGATGAACCAAAACCGGCGGCGGCGAGCACTGTGGAACTCAAGAGTGATGTAGACAAGTTCAGCTATGCCATCGGGGTGAATATTGGCAGGAACCTCAAGAAAGACAAGATCGAACTGAATAAGACTTTCTTCATGCAGGCCATTCAGGACGTTACCGAAGGTAAGCCCCTTGCCTTGACGGATGAACAGCTTCAGCAGACCATCATGGAGTTCCAAAAGACTCTCATGGCCAAGCGGCAAGAGGCCGACAAAGTAGCTGGAGATAAGAACGTCACGGAAGGCAAGGCCTTCCTCGAAGCCAACGCCAAGAAAGAAGGCATCAAAGTGCTCCCCAGCGGCCTTCAATATAAAGTCATCAAAGAAGGTGACGGCCCTACCCCGAAAGCCAGCGACACCGTAAAGACAAACTACAAAGGTACACTAATTGACGGTACCGTATTTGACGCGTCGGAAAAGCACGGCGGACCGGCTACCTTCCCCGTTGGACAGGTCATCAAAGGGTGGACCGAGGCCCTGCAACTCATGAAGGTCGGTTCGAAGTGGCAGCTCTTTGTGCCTTCGGAATTGGCCTACGGCCCCAAAGGCGCCGGTGGTGATATCGGCCCCAATGCGACGCTCATTTTCGAAATCGAACTGCTCGGCATCGATGCGCCCGCGGCCGCCGCGAAACCGGACGCTGGCACGCTGATTAAGTAACACAAGCAGATTTAGCAGCGCGGGCCGGACTCAAAGATGAGTCCGGCCCGCGTTTCATTCCAGGAGACGTCTCACAATGCCTTTTCGCATTCTTGCCAAGGAGATTCGTCCACTAATGCGCAAAGCCGTGCGCTTGAGCCGCGAGCATCGCGAAATATGTGGAGTAATCGTCGAGAATGGGTACTTTCTTCATCTCATCGAAGTACGAAATAAGAGCAAGTGTCCGGGCAGCTTCTGGTTACATTTCGGAGACGTGAATCGTGTTGACAACGCGTGTCAGCGACTTGGGAACACTATCGTGGGAACGTTTCACTCCCACATAATCGGCGCAGAACCGAGCCGCCCCGACATTGCCGGCGCAGATCATGGCCAACTTATGCTGATACTCGACACGTGTTGGCGCGAAATCGGACTATGGCGAATTAGAGAGGCTCGAGCGTATCGGCTCAAACATCAACTGATTTGAACCACCATTGTACCTGCGCTACGAACCCTAACGCCTTGAGCGTCAACGCGAGCCAGCACTAAGAGAATCCTGGCACTTCTTCCGGTACTCCTTCTGATTCTCTGATCCCTCGATTTCACCCGCCCCCTCTTTCCACGCTGCCTGCGCCTCGGCGTTTTGTCCCAACGCCGTCAGCGCCTTTCCCTTCCAGTACCACGCTTCCGCCTCCTGCGGCTGGGCCGCGCGCCCCACACCCAGGCTTTCCGGATAGCTCAGCGCCTTCACGAAATCCGCCAGCGCATCATCATTCTTCCCCGCCTCCAGCAACCGTTTACCCCGTTCGACATGCGCCCGCGAGAATACCTGCCACGTCTCCGTGTTGTTCTCCCAATTCGAGAATCGCTCCGTCTCCAACAAGCGTATCGCGTCGTCAACGCGCCCTTCATCCACGTACGATTTCGCCAGCAGCACCAGGAAATCTCCGCGCCGCGCCCGTCCCGCCGGAAGCGATTCCAGCAGCGCCACCGCGTCGGCGCGTTTCGACTCCGCGATCAGAATGTTGGCCAGATCGCGATACAGAACCTGATCATCGGCGCGCGCGGCGATCGCCTTGCGGTAAAGCGCTTCGGCTTTTGGCAGATCGTTTTCCTTCTTCCACGCCGCCAAACCCAGACTGCGGTACGCGACGCTCAGCGAAGAATCAAGTTCAGCCGCCTGGCTCCACTGCGGCAGCGCGTCGTCCAACCGCCCCAAGCCGGCGTAAAGATTTCCAAGGTACAGATGCGCTTTGGCGTCACCGGGTTTGCGCTCCAGCGCCCAGAGCAATACGGGAATCATCTCCGCGCGCGACGGGAAAACGTAGTCGCTCGACAACGCGCCCGCAAGCGTTTGAAACAGATCGACGTCATCCATCTTGAGCGCGCCGCGAAGGTATGCGACATAGTAAAACGACAGCGCGTCCAGTTGGACGTCACGCACCAGAAGTCTGCCCGCGGACGCCTCCGCCAAGGTGAGCGCGTCACGGTTCAGACCCAAGTCCATGAGCGTTGTGATGGCCTCCTGAAGCTCGAATTCGCGTTCGCCCAGGTACTTCTTAATCTCGTCTGCGAACACCCGAAATGCGCCTTTGGATTGCAGCGCCAAAACGATTCGCGGAAGTATCGCTAATGTGTCCGCATCGATTCGCTTTCCCGCTTCCTCCAGCACGGCGTCGCGCCGCCCTAGCGCGTACAGCGCCAAGAGCCGATGATCCTGGGCCAGGGTGTCCCGCGGCGCAAGTTCAACCGCTTTCTCAAACGCGCTAAGCCCTGCGGCGTAGTCGCCTTTTCTCATCGCCGCGCGTCCCGCTAGATCATGCCCAATTGCCGCGGTCTCAGCGCTTGCCTGCGACTTGGACGCGCACTCTAGCGCGCCGTCCAGGTCCTTGAGATTCAGTTTGGCCGCTCCCAGCCAGTACCACGCCCAGCCGTCCCCCGACGCGAGTTGGAGGGCCGCGTCAAAACGTTTTGCCGCGCTTTCGTACAGGCCGGCTTCCAAGTCCAGAACGCCAAGCGCCTTCAGCGACGGGATATGCTTCGGGTCCGCCTCCAACGCCTTTTCATATCCCGATCGAGCGTCGGAATGGCTGGCGTGTTTGTCCGCCTCCAATGCGCGCGCATATCGCTCATCCGCCGTCAACTCGCCGTCCGCCTTCGGTTTCGCATCCGGCTTCGCGGGCGGTTCCTTCACCGGAATCGGCAGCGGAGTCGTGTACGCGGCCAGCGCCTCCCCGCTTCGTTGCGCGATCGCGATCTCGATGGGCCCGTCGGGCGCGTTTGCAAGCGTCACGACACGTGGCGCGCGCGGCGTCAAAGTCACCGTCTGATGCAACAGCTCGGCGCCATCGCGTGACAGCTTGACCGCTGCGTTCGGAAATTCTCCCGTAGCCAAGATGCGGAGTTCCAACTGCTTCTTGCCCTGTTTCTCGAAGCGCCGCGTCTGAACCGCAACGTCCTTGGTGGCAAACTCGAACCCGTCGCCCAGCCCATGCACGGGATACCACCACTCCTGCCAGGCCACCTCCTGCCTCGGCAAGAGAAGACCGAAATTGCCTTGCGTCGGTAACGGGCCACTCTGCACTTCGATGTACGGGCCATCCTCGTCGGTCAGCGCTTTCTGACTTACCAGACCCGCGTCCGCCTGTCCCCACGTCCACGCCTTCTTGCCCGGCAGCGCGCGGTGATCCGCGTAATCCACGATGCCGCGATCCGCGTCCACGTCGTACGCCCCGAAGAAATCGTATTCGCACTCATACGCGAAGACGGACGTTGGCTCCGGATAGTTCTTCAACCACGTCAAGTCGCGGCCCTCGTTGATTGGCCACTTGAAGAAATGTGCAGCGCTGTGGTCCATCCCCAGCGTCATCGGATAGATGAATCGTGTGCCCGGCTTGCACGGAAACGCCGTGTTGTTCCAGAAGTAGTACGAATGCACGCCGTCCGTCGGATTGAATATCCGAATGCGTTCATCCAAATACGCCTTGCCGGGATACAGCCGAAGGTCAACAGTCCAACGCGTGCGGTAGTTCTGCTCCGTGGTTCCAACCACCAGCGAAACCGACCCGTCTTCGTGCTTCACCGTCAGCGCGTCCACCGGCGACACATCGGTTACAGTATGTCCCTCCGGTCCCCGGTTCCACTCGATACCGCCCGCGATCCACGCCCCTCGCATCGCGATCAAGCCCGGCTTGATCACGCGATTCAGGTGGAACATCTCCTTGTTCTCGGTTTTGTCCAGCACCGAATGAATGCGCCCGCCCAGCTCCGGCAGGCACGTCACCCTCAAGTACTCGTTCTCAAGAATCAGCGCCTTGTACGTGCGATCTACCTTTGACTGCGACAGGTAATCCTGCATCGGGTACGGATAGATGTGCGTCCCTTCCAACTCGTAGAACCGGGGGTTCACGTCGTCCGGCCCCCACGG
Organism: Candidatus Hydrogenedentota bacterium; assembly: GCA_016215105.1. Taxonomy (GTDB): domain Bacteria; phylum Hydrogenedentota; class Hydrogenedentia; order Hydrogenedentales; family SLHB01; genus JACRLJ01. The sequence goes on along the minus strand of JACRLJ010000163.1, from coordinate 3,657 downwards.
ATACGTCGGGATGGTGATTACCCCCTCCATCGCCACCACCCCCTTCACCGGCGCCGAGCGCAACTGCGGTGAGAATGCGGCCATGGAAACCGCCACGAGTAGCGAAAGTAGCGTGTGCGTCATTCGAACTCCCCAGCAGCCCCTTCCGCCGCCATAGCCGCACGACTGAAGGCGCAAGCGCTGTGTACCTCGCCAATGTCCAAGACCGAACCGCAGACCCACATCCTATGACGCCGCCCAACAACCCGTCAACCCGCCAATCAAACTTTTTCTGCTTGACAAAACTCGGAACTCGTGGTAGTTTCCCCGCGTTCGGACGGGAAGGGAAGCGTCCTATCCGGGTTCTATCATACGGGGCTTCAACCAACACGAAGAGCTAGGAGCATTCATGCCGGGCCGTGATCGCCCGGGCATGGGGAGGAGTGTTCAATGCATGGGCGTTTCGTAATTCTACTGGCGATCTCCGGTCTGTTCCTGCAAGTCGCATTCTCCCCATGTGCGCTCGCCGGCGACTGGGCCACTAAGGCCGTCCCTGCCGCGGGCGATCTCCTCTGGGCCGACGGGATCGGCGGAACCGGCTCCACCACCGTCAACGCTACCGCGGTGGACGGATCCGGAAACGTCTACGTTACTGGACGCTTCAGTGGAACCGCCGACTTCGACCCAGGCGCCGGCGTCTACAATCTTACCGCAGGCGGTACCGAAGATTTCGTCTGCAAGTTCGACACCGACGGGGACCTCGTTTGGGCCGCCCACATCCTCGGTACTACCAACGTCCTGCCCTACAATTCGCTCGAAGTCGACCAAGCGGGCGCCGTCTATTTCACGGGACTATTTACCGGACAACCCGATTTCGATCCCGGTCCCGGAGTATTCAATCTCACGGCCAGCGGCGTCGACGCCTACATCTGCAAGCTCGATACCGACGGCAACTTCCAATGGGCCGCAAAGCTCCACACGTACAGCTATCTCCTCGCACTCGACGCCCAAGGCGCCGTCTACGCTACCGGCGCCTTCGCAGGCACAGTGGATTTCGATCCCGGCCCCGGCGTATTCAACCTTACAAGCATTAGCGGCGTCCAAGATACCTATATCTGCAAGCTCGACACCAATGGACAGTTTGTCTACGCCAGGCAATTCGGCGGTACCGGCGTACCCTGGATTGAGTCCATCGACGCGGACCCCTCTGGAAACGTTTACCTACACCTCTACTTCGACGCCGGCGCCATTGATTTCGACCCCGGTCCTGGCGACTTTACCCTCACGTCCGCTGGAATAAGACAAACGGTCATCACCAAGCTCGATACTGCCGGAGATTTCGCTTGGGCCAAACGCTTCGGCGGCGCCGGCTCTACCTCCAGCGCGTATTCCACGACGGATGCTGAAGGCAACGTCCTTGTCGTTGGATCCTTTAGCGGTGGCGTTGACTTCGACCCCGGTCCCGGCGACTACCCCATCTACAGCAATGGCGGCAACGTGTTCATCGTCAAGCTCGACTATAACGGTGGATTCCTATGGGCCAAGGCCTTTGGCGGGTCCTATGGTTCTGTCTCCCCCTCCGACGTCGCGCTCGACTCCAATTCCAACATCTACGTTGCCGGCATATTCGGCCACCAATCCGACTTTGACCCCGGTCCCGCAGAGTACATACTCTACAACGCTGGGTTGGACAGCTACGTCAGCAAACTCGATCCAGAAGGAAATTTCGTTTATGTAAAACAGTTCCGTAGCGAAGGGGCCCAGTTCATCACCAGAGTCGTTCTTGACACCGACCGAAACATCTACCTCGGCGGCTTCCTGGACGGCATAACCGATTTCGATCCCGGTCCCGCAACCTTCAACTTGGGCGTATCCAGCTCCCGCAGCGGCTACATCGTCAAACTCGCCGGCCCACCGCCCATGCCGTCCGACATCAGCGGCGACGACGCGGTCGACGCCGTCGACATCCAACTCGTCATCAACAAAGCCCTCGGCCTCGCCATCACCGGAAACGCCGACGTAAACGGAGACACTTTCGTCGACGCCTCCGACATCCAGACCGTCATCAACACCGCCCTCGGACTCGGCTAACTCAATTCGGCCCAGCATTTCGCCGGTCCACGCCTCGTTGAGGGCGCATGTCCTCATCCGCCGGTCTGTGCTGCCCAAATCGTTTCTTTTGGCCACCTTTTCTTTCCGCAAAGAAAAGGTGCAAGGGAGGGTCGGCGTCCGCGCCGACCGCGTTATTATACGTATAAATGGGGACAGTAACCATTTATTGCGTTTCCCGCGTCATTGTGCTATACTGCGCGCATGGCTCGACAGGCGCGAATCGTTCTACCCGGGGTTCCACACCACGTCACCCAGCGCGGGAACAACCGGCAAGATGTGTTCTTCGTGGATGATGACCGGCACATGTACCTGGAGTACCTCAAGGACAGCGCCAAGAAGTTCGGCCTTACCGTGTCCGCGTACTGCCTGATGACCAATCATGTCCACTTGATCGCGATCCCGGAAGCTGAAGACTCCCTCGCCAAAGCGCTGGGGCGAACCCATCTCATGTACGCGCAGTACATCCACCGGCTGCACGGCCGCCTCGGCCACTTCTGGCAGAACCGGTTCTACTCGTGCGCGTTGGACGACGCCCACACTCTCGCCGCAACAGCGTACGTCGAATTGAACCCCGTGCGGGCGAAGATGGCGCGGCAACCGTGGGACTACCAGTGGTCCAGCGCCGCCGCCCACTGCTCCAAGGGCGGAGATCCTTCCGGATTGCTCGATGTCCGCGAATGGTTCGAGCAGACGACGCCCGCCCAGTGGAAGGCGACCCTGCGCGCCATCGAAGACACGGACCCGGCGGCCGACCGCCTGCGCCTCCACACCCGGACCGGCCGCCCCCTCGGAAACGACGCATTCCTCAGCAAAGTCGAGACGCTCCTCGGCCACCGAGTCTTCGCCCGAGGCAAAGGCCGTCCGAAAGGCAGCAAGGACCGAGTCATACGCGCTCCACGCAGCAGCGTGTCATAATAATTGGTTACTGTCCCCATTTATTTGTCCCCATTTATTTTAAACTGGTTGGACCTGATGGAAAGGTGTATGTTGCGCTCCCGCCAAAAGCACAGGTGTCCCGAAAGCTGCGGAAAGCGTTCCTCGACGACGACCCGCTGTTCCAGATCCACCTTGTTCGGCCGGTGTTGTTAGGTAACTGACGATGGAAGAGCTTCAGGTTAAACACTACTTCTTAAGCAGTTGGCCGGATCCACGCCACTGGGTTGCCTACTTGAAGGAGGCCCAAGGCATACTTGGGTCAGTTCTAACCCATTTAGACGTTAATGACCCTGTAAGGCGTAAGGTCTCTACCCTCGAGGAGGCAGGCAATTACTTGTGTGCTTTTGGGTCTCGTGAAGATAGTCGTTGGGTCTTTGGCGAGTTTCGCAGGATTGGTTGTGATTTATCAATAGATCTGAACCGCAATTCCGCAGAGCAATACAACACGTTGATATGGCATGTGCCGGCATCGTTTTACGAGGTGGGTGAGTGCATATTTCGGCACGAGTAGGCCAGCGAATACGGCGTAGCGCGAGCACTGAATTCGGTTGTGCGCGAGCGGGCAGTATGGGACGCGCGAGCGCTCGATCCGCAGGAGGGTTTCGGGGCAATCTTTTGGGAAGTGAATGA
>JACRLJ010000162.1 GCA_016215105.1 Candidatus Hydrogenedentota bacterium | reverse complement strand
CTCTCACAACGCTTCAGACTCGTCCTAGTGGCGCATGAAGCGTACTTGTGAAAAAAACACGCGCCGATAACGGACGCTGGAAAAGAGCCGGGTTTTTCAACGGCTCCACTGACTCGCTTTTCGGTAGTTTGAAAAGCGTGTCTGTCCCCGCTTTTCGCGGCATTGGCGTCCAGGCACAAGACTCTGTCTGCATGACTCGTTACGCTAGCCCCCACGGTGTGAACCGCAGGCTCAGCCGAACGCCACAGGTTAGCCCTGGAACGCGCATCTGGCCCCGGCAGGGGCGAAAGACGGTAGCCCACGGTGTGAACCGTGGGATCACCAGGACACCAAAGGTCAGCCCTGGAAGGGCGAAAGAGATTTACACTCTGCGCGAGCGACACCTGCGTATCGAGACGCGACCAGCATGATTCAGCGCATACGGGACGCCTGTCACACCTGCGAAGATCAGCAGGAACAAGGACTTTTCGCGTGGCATGGGTTCGAAATCAACACCCCGCCAACCTGGGAGTTAGGTTCCTACCACGGCGGCTACTCCTCCGGTGACGCCACCCTTGACGATGGCGTGAGCCCACGCCTGCACCTTACGTGGCGCACGGCGTCCCGTAGACGTTCCCCAATCGAGCGCATGTTGGCCAAGATCAAGAAGGCGCACCGCAAGCGATGGGGGAGGAACGCCTCCTTCGAGGTCATCAGCGCCGTCCCCACTTGCCCCGAAGGCCAATCCCAACGGTACGTCCGCTCTTCCACCCCCGAGGCCTCCGGTTTGGCCTGGTGGTGCCGCGCGTGCGGACGTTCCGGTGTAGTCGAGGAGTATCATTCGCGCGACAACCCCAGCTCCAGCGCATCACCCATCCTGGACAGCTTTCGCGATCACCGGGACGACGGCACGCGCCTCTGGTCAGCCTACGGCCTCTCCTTCGAGCTCCCAACGACCTACCTCGAATGTCGTCCGTCCCTGTCCGCAGGCCGGCTTCGCTTTCAGTTGCTCGCCTCGGCGCGAAACTGGTGCGTCGTCGAACGGTGGGCCATGGCCTCGGTCCATCTCCGCCGCCTTCCCCTTAACAAGTGGCCCGCCGAACTCGCGGCCAGAGTATCGCCCAAACTTGGCCCGCTTACCTTGGACGAGCGCGCCACGGTCCTCCAATACCCTGCGATCCATTTCAAAACGTCACGTGCTCGTGTAGGCGCCGCAATCCCCTGGCTCCACACTCCCACCGAAGGATTGCTGTGGCAGCGTCCCGAATCAGACAAGCTGCTCGCGGTCATCACCCACGGCCCCGCCTGCGATCTGCTTCACTCCATCGCCGCCGGCGTGAGGACCATCTGAATGGCCCGCCGGTCCGCGCCCATGCTTTCCCGTGAAGCCATGCTCGCCTCGGTCCCGTGCCTCAACCCCGCCGTCCGTTGGCAGGAATTGGACTCCGGAGAAATCATGGCCGTCTACAAGAAACAGACCACCCGCCTCGGTACGCTGGTCACGAAGTTGCTTTGCATGCCCGAATTAGCGCAACTTATCATCGACGACATCGGTGCGCGCGTGGTCCGGGCTATTGACGGCAAGAGAACCGTCAGCGAACTAATCGCCTTCGTGTCGCAGGAGTTCAAAATGAGCCGAAAAGAATCCGAGATATCGCTCCTGAAATACCTCGAACTGCTGGGACGCCGCCGTTTGGTCGGGTTCGAAGTCGTATCCAACGCGAAAGACAGCTAGCTCTATGTCCGCGACCGCGCAAAAGACCGGAATCTCCCGCCAAATCAGGCTGCCAAACAGCGAGGCCGCCAAGATTGCCCTGCGCAGCCTCAAAATACGTTTCTGGCGCTCCGGAATTACCATGGCGGGGATCGTCCTGGGTATCGCCTTCCTGGCCTACGTGATGGTTTCAGGCCAACTCGAACGCACCTTCCAATTGCAAGAAGGCGTTCCCGTGGACGCGGGCGCCCAAAGCCACGCCACCCAAATCTGGCTCATCGCCATTTCACTGCTCGTCTCCGGAGTAGGCATCACCAACGCCATGCTCATGAGCGTCACCGAGCGCTACCGCGAAATCGGCACCATGAAATGCCTGGGCGCTTTGGATTGGTTCGTCGTCAAACTCTTCCTCTTTGAAGCGGCCTTCCTCGGCTTTGCGGGCAGCCTGTTGGGAGCTATTCTAGGTGGTCTTGCCGCCTTTCTGTCCGCCATGACCCAGCACAAATCGGTGCTCAGCGTCGTGTCGTGGAGCGCGACGCTCGAAGTGCTCGTCATCGCCGTCGCCGTAGGAGGCGTCCTATCAGTCGTCGGCGCGATTTACCCCGCCCGTCGCGCGGGAAAAATGCCCCCCGCCGACGCCATGCGAACCGAAATGTGATTGTGAGCCGCGGACCCCGCGGTACGAGGTCGTTTGTGACAAGATTACCGAGCCAAGGCGCCGTGATCGGGAGGGCGGATGTCCTCATCCGCCGGTCCGGGCGCCAAGACCAGTCCCTAGTCAAATTGTGTCCTTAGGTGATGGAGTCAACGGAGGCGCCTGATGGAATTGTCCCATGATTGAAACCGCCCAACGCCAGGAATACGCGGTTAAGACCCTCAATGTTACCAAAGAATTCACCATGGGCAAGGAGACTCTCCAAGCGCTCAAAGGCATCAACATCGAGGTCCTCGCCGGCGAATACATCTCCATCATGGGCCCGTCCGGTTCCGGAAAATCCACGCTCTTCAACATGATCGGCGGGCTGGACAAGCCCACCAACGGCAAAGTATACATTGACGAAGTGGACATCTCCGGGCTCGACGCCTACGAACTCGCGTGGCTGCGCTGCCGTAAGATCGGCTATATCTTCCAGACCTTCAATCTCATTCCCGTCATGACCGCCCTCGAGAATTGCACGCTCCCCATGATTTTCGCCGGCATGAGCACCCAGGACGCCGCGGAAAAGGCCGTCGAGTTACTCACCCTCGTCGGCCTCGGTGAACGCATCCGCCACAAACCCTTCGAGTTGTCCGGCGGCCAGCAACAGCGTGTCGCAATTGCCCGTTCGTTCGCCAACGACCCCGCGATCATCCTCGCCGACGAGCCGACGGGTAACCTCGACCTCAAGACGGGCAAGGAAATCATCGAACTTCTGCGCCGCCTGAACAAAGACAAAGGCGTAACCATTATCAGCGCCACGCACGATCTCAAGATGCTCGACGTCTCCGACCGAATTATCTGGATTCGCGACGGCCTCGTCGATAAAATCGAGCGCCGTGACGAACTAGACATTGCCATTGGAAGCCTGGAAGGAGAGGAAGCCTAATCGCCGTGAATTCCATCAACGATGACCCAGGATACAGCGCCTCAGCCTTGGGCGAACGCATCGAGATCATGCTCGTATGCGTCGCCGCCGTGTTCGTCCTCCTGGGCACCTACGACCGATCCTTCGGCGACACCGCGAATAGCCGCCTCGCGACCGTCTACAGTCTCTCCCACTACGGTACCTGGTTCATCGACCGACCGCTCGACGAAAAACCGATCCGCTTCGAGCAGGGCACTATCGACAAGGTCATGGTCAACGGCCACGTGCTCTCGAGCAAGCCGCCCTTGCTGCCGCTCTTCATGACCGGAGAGTACATCATCCTCAACAAACTCTTCGGATATGATCTCGACAAGCGTGAAGACTCCGATGACCTGTTGCGCATCATGTCCATGACCTTCGTCGGCTCGGCCTATCTCGCGGCCGTTTTCTTCTCCCTACTCATCCTCCGCATGTTCATCGCCGACCCCTTGGCGCGGCTCGTCACGCTGTTCACCATAGCCTTCTGCACGCAGATGTGGGGCTACAGCACCAATCTCAACAACCACGTTCCCGGCGCCGGGCTGACCGTCGTGGCCATCTACTTGGCGCTCGGCTTGGGTTCCGAAAAACTCGCCCCCACCGCGTGGCGCTTCGCGCTTTTTGGTTTGGCCAGCGGTCTCGTTGTCACCGTCGACATGCCCGCAGCGATCTTTCCATTCCTTGGCGCGCTATACTTACTCCTGAAATTCCCGCGCCAGGTTCTTACGTGGGCCGCTCTAGGCGCCGCGATTCCCATTGGTCTCCAATCGGCCATCCTCTATTCCCTTACCGGCAGCCCTCTGCCTGTACAAACCCACAAACCGTTCTATCTTTACGAATCCTCCTACTGGCGCCAGCCCCGCGAAATTGACGCATTGACCGAACCAAAACTAACCTATCTCTTCCACATCACTCTCGGTCGTTGCGGTCTCTTCTCGCTCTTCCCCGTCTTGCTGCTGGGCGTAGCCGCCGTAATCCGCTGCATCGCCCGGCCGAAAAGCCCATTGCGAGGCGCGATCATCACTGGCGCCCTCGGCTTCTTAGTCCTTACCGCATACTACCTCTGCTCGACCAACAACTACGGCGGCCAGGCCTACGGCTTTCGCTGGTTCATCTGCGCCATGCCCGTCCTCGCGCTGATGGGCGCCCCAGTCCTGTCCACGATACGATCCCGCTGGAAATGGGTCTTTCTGTGCGTCATGATCGGCATCTCCTTCTATTCCTCTTGGGAATCCACCAAAGACCCCTGGGCGGCCAACCACCAGTGGACCTGCCGCTTCCTCGGGAAATCATACTGACGCTGATTCACATCACCGGGTGGGGCGGTTTTGCCAAAACCGCCGTATCGCTTTGACTTTCATGCCTTCCTCCCTCTAGACTTACGCGAATCGTTGGTCCGAACCGACTCCCGGGTGTCAGATAGACGGAAAGTGCTCAATCTGCTCGCAGCGAACGCCGGGGTATCGCCCAGGATTGGGCGCGGAACGGGGGAACACTACTGCGACGGAGGGTCGTATGAGCGTGGAAACCATTTTGCTTGATGGCGCCGAAAGGCCGCCCAGTGAGGCCAAGAGAAGACTCCTCGAGAGTGCGCTGCGTCTATTCTCGACCAAAGGCTACGACGCGACCAGCATCCGCGAGATTATCGAAGCTGCCGGGGTGACGCGCCCCGTTCTCTATTACTATTTCGAGAACAAAGAAGCCCTTTTCAAGCGCATTGTCCAACACCAATTCAACGAAATCATGCAATATATAGACGAAATCATTGCCACGATTTCCGGGTGCCGCGACCGCCTCAAGGCGCTCATCACCCACACCTTCGACAGCACTGAACACTCGCCCAAGGCGACCGCCCTCATTCTCCAGGTCTGTTTCTCACCGTCCCTTCAAGGACCGCTGTTGGAGAAGGACCAGTTTGTCGTTGGCCGCTTCCAGCGCATTACTCGCATTATGCGCGACGGTCTGAAATCCGGCGAGTTGGCGGGAGGCAACGAAGAGACACTTGCGGTCGCTTTTAGTGGTATGATGGACATGCATATTATGGCGAAAACCTATCAGCCGGATGCCACCTTGACCGGGGAATTGGGCAGAGAACTGGTGGACCTTTTTGTGGAGGGGGCGTCCAATCCGAAATGGGTGAAGGGTATTCGAAGCCCGTTTCATTTTGATGACGCGGGCGAGTCCTAAGCTCGGACCCAGGGGTTGTTATTCGAACTAAGGATTGGTGTGGAAGAGTCTGAAACATGAAAAAAGCGCTCATTAGTCTACTCATCTGTGTCGTAATCGCCGGTATAGGCGCGGCCATCGTGGCCTTCGCCATCGGGGCAAAGACCGCCGGATCGGAAGCCGTCGGAAAATCGCCCGACAAAACCCCGAACGTCAAAGTTCAGGTCATCAAGACCATTACCCTCGATGATTCCATCGCCCTGATCGGTAGTGTCGTTCCTTGGGAGAGCGTTGTCGTCAGCGCGGAATTGGGCGGCAAGATCGAGTTGCAGGGCATCGAGGAAGGCGACCTCGTCAAGTCTGGACAAGAGATCTTCCGCATCGATACCGACATGGTCCAATCCGCGCGCGAACAGGCCGCCGCGCGGAACAAGCTCGCCGCCCAGGAATTCGAACGCCAGCAGCGTCTCACCAAGGGCGGAATGAGCACCCCGCAGGCGCGGGACCGCGCCGAGGCCGAGCGCGACGTGGCCGCAGCCGACCTGCGCGCCGCGCACATTCGCGTCGACAAGAGCGTCGTCACGAGTCCCATGAACGGCGTCGTTGATAAGGTCTTCAAGAAGAAGAGCGAGTTCGTCGACGTCGGCATGCCCATGGCGCGCATTGTCCAAGTACACAAAGTGAAGGTGACCATTGGCATACCCGAGCGCGATATCGGGTACTTTGCCGTGGGCAACCCCGTCACCATAACCGCCGATGCGCTGCCTCAGAAGACGTTCACAGGCAAGATCTACCGTATCGGCGCCACCGCCGAAGAGGCCACCCACACCTTTGTAACTGAGGTCGAACTGGACAACGCCGACCGGCTCCTGAAGCCCGGCATGGTCGCGCGCGCCGCGCTGAGCCGCAAGACCTTCCCGAACGCCGTTGTCGTTCCCATCTTTTCCGTCATCAGTCTCGAAGACCGCCGGTTTGTCTTTACCGAAGAAAATGGCCTCGCCCATATCCGCCCCGTGCAGGTCGGAATTCTGCAAGGCAGCACGGTCCAGGTTACTCAGGGGCTTTCCGCGGGCGACCGCCTTATCGTTGTCGGTCAGCGCGACGCCCGCGACGGCGAGCCGGTCCGTGTACAAGAGGTCGCTGAATGATCGTCAGTGATCTCGCCATTCGGCGCAGCAGCACGGTCATCGTGCTACTGGTCCTGATCGTCGCGGTGGGCGTCTACGCCTACATTCACCTTCCTCGTGAATCTGCGCCGGAGGTTATCGTTCCCTTCGTAAACGTCGTCACCACCTATCAGGGCGTGGCGCCCGAGGACATGGAAAGCCTCGTGACCGTGCCGATCGAACGCAAGCTCACCGGCATCTCGGGAATTAAGGAAATCCGTTCCGCAAGCGTCGAAGGCGTCTCCAGCGTTACCATCGAGTTCGAGCCGGACACCCGCATTGACGACGCCCTCCAGAAAGTCCGTGACAAGGTCGACCTGGTGAAACGAGACCTTCCCCAGGAAGCGGACCAACCCATGATCAGCGAGATCAATCTCTCCGAGCTTCCCATTATGCTTGTCGCCTTAACGAGCGACCTCGGACTCCCGATCATGAGTAAAGTGGCCAAAGACCTCAAGGATCAAATCGAGGCCATAAAAGGCGTCCTCAGTGTCCAAACCATCGGGGATATCGAGCGCGAAATCCAGATCGAAGTCGACCCCGACCGTGTCGCGCGCTACGGCGTCTCTCTCGCCGATTTGGCCAGCCTGGCGCGCCTGGAAAATGTCAACACGCCGGGTGGCGCGCTCGATCTGGGCGAAGCCAAGTTCCTGATGCGCACGCCGGGAGAATTCACCACCCCGGACGAGCTTACCGGCCTCGTCGTGAAACAAGGAGAAAGCGGTGTCGTGTATCTCCGCGACATCGCGACCGTCAAAGACGGTTTCGAGGACCTGACCAGCAAATCCCGGCTGAACGGCAAGCCGTCCATCGTCTTGGCGGTATCCAAACGCGCCGGTGAGAACATCATCGTCATCGCGGATAAGGTAAAAGAGCTGGTCGCCGAAGCGCGCGCCAAATTACCGCCCGGCATGGACCTGGTGGTCACCACCGATCAGTCCACCATGATCCGCGACATGGTCTCCGAATTGCAGAACCATATCTTGAGCGGGCTTGTTCTTGTGGTGGCCATCATCCCCTTGTTCATGGGGCTGTCCAACGCCTTCTTTGTGGCGCTGGCTATTCCCGTGTCGATGCTCATGACCTTTGCCGCGGTCTACATGTCCGGCGTTACGCTGAACATGGTCGTCTTGTTCAGCCTCATTCTGGCCCTCGGGCGCCTCGTGGACGACGGCATCGTCGTGGTCGATAACATTTACCGTCATATGCAGTCCGGGATGGACCGTGTCAGCGCGGCCAAACGCGGCGCCTCCGAAGTCGCATGGCCGGTCACGACCTCCACGATTACCACCGTCGCGGCGTTTGTGCCGTTGTTCTTCTGGCCCGGAATCATGGGCAGCTTCATGTTCTATCTGCCCTTGACGGTCGCATTCGCGCTGTTCTCGTCACTCTTCTTCGCGCTCGTGGTCAACCCGACCTTTGCGTCGCTCTTCATGCGCGCGCGGCCGCAAAAAGGCCCCGACATGCACTCCGAGGCCCATCCTTTGATGAAACGCTACGGCGCGATGCTCCGCCTTTCGCTGCGTTGGCGGGCGGTGACGGTTACGCTCTACGTCACCATTCTCGTCGTGATCATCGCCGCATTCATGTCCACGGCCAAGGTCGAATTCATGCCCGACACCGAGCCCCAGCGCGCTTACATCGACATCAAGTGTCCCGAAGGCTCCAATCTCGAAACTTCTGACGAACTCTGCAAGCAGGTCGAAGCGCTGGTGCAACCCTTCAAAGATAACATCGAGTACGTTATCACCAATGTCGGCTCAATGGGTGTCGATCTCGAAGGCGGCGGAGGAGGCGCCAGTTCCACCCATCTCAGCCGCGTCACGCTCAAGTTCCCCAAGCTCGACGAGTGCAGAATCATGCCCAGCGAGATCGTGCGCGAGGTCCGTGAAAAGCTCGCCGGTATCAGCGGCGCCGAAATACGGGTCGGCAAGGAACAGAACGGCCCGCCCACGGGGCCGCCGGTGAATATCGAAATCAGCGGTGACGACTACTCCCAGTTGGCCGCGCTCGCGAGCGAAGTCCGCAAGACCATTCGCGACGTTCCGTCCCTGGTAGACTTGCGCGACGATTATGACAAAGGCAAGCCCGAAGTGCGCGTCATTGTCGATCGCCAGCAGGCCTGGAGGATGGGGCTCAACGTGGTGGTGCGGTTCCCGAAGTCGTTCCGCGAGAATCTCGCCAACGTCGCGTCCATGAATCTCATCAGTCTCAATGGCGGCCCCGTCCCGTTTTCGGCGGTGGCAAAACTCGAAGAAGGAACCGGGCTGGGCGCCGTTCACCGGATCAACCGTAACCGGACCGTCACGGTGTCGGCGGACGTCGAAGGCAAATCCGGCGCGGAAGTGCTCAACGACGTCAAGAAGACCTTGGCGAATCTGAGTCTCCCGTCGGGGTATACCGTGGCGTTCACGGGAGAGAATAAGGAACAGGAAGACACGCAGGATTTCCTCGGCAAGGCGTTCTTCGTGGCGCTGCTCTTGATCGCCCTGGTTGTCGTCACGCAATTCAATTCCATCCTGCAAACGCTCATCATCATGGCCTGCGTCGCGCTGTCCCTCGGGGGCGTGTTCCTCGGACTGTGGATCCATCGTATGCCCTTCGGCATCCTCATGACCGGTATCGGCGTGATCAGCCTCGCCGGGGTAGTCGTAAACAACGCCATCGTTCTTATCGACTTCATCAATCAGCGGCGCGATGCGGGCGGCCCGATCACCGAAGCGATTGTCGAGGCCAGTATTACCCGTTTTCGTCCCGTCGTGCTTACCGCGATCACCACGATCCTCGGACTGATACCCATGGCCCTCGGTGTCAGCTTCGATTTCCAGCACGGTAAATGGAGCGTCGGCGGTGAAAGCGCGCAGTGGTGGGGAAGTCTCGCCATCTCCGTGGCCTACGGTTTGGCCTTCGCAACCATGCTGACGCTTGTCGTCATTCCAACGCTGTACAGCCTCACCGAAAGTCTCAAAGAGAGTTGGGGACGCAACGCCGCCGCGGGTACGATACCCTCGCCCGAAGCAGTTACGAAATAGCCGTCGTCCTGATATGAACCCGTCCACAGGTCACGAGGCCAGCTCGCTGGGCTGACAGACACTATGAGATCAACGCGCGTTGCATGGTTTCTCCTTCTTGCCGGAATCGTATTCCTGACCGGCCACCTTCTGTTCAACGGCGCGCCCGCATTCCAGGGAGAATTGCGAGTCGGCAAGACCGAAAACGCTTCTATCGCCGTTCACCCCACGGACTATTCCAGCGCCTCTCATCCGGCGCCCGCGGATACGGATTCCCGCCGCTACGCCGTCCAACTCTCGGACATCCCCTTTGCTGAACCGGCTCTTGCGGAACAGTGGATAGACCCGCGCTTGCGATACGATATCGTCGTGCTGCCGTTTCATCTGCGGCTGACTCAAACGGCCATACTGTCGCCCGCCAATATCGCCTCGTATCTCGAAGTCCGCCCTCCGGGCGCAAAGGCGAAGACGACGAAGGTTGCGCTTACTCCGGGTCAGGCGGCGCATGTCGGCGCCGAGGACCTTCGGGTTGACTGTATCCGCCCGTGGGGAGGACTCCTTCGTCTTCCGGCGGGACGTCCTGCTGCGTCCGTTGCGGTGCGCACACCGGAAAACACGTGGCTCGAGAATCTCATCATCGAGAAGGACTCCTGGTTGTACGCCGGAGCCGATCTCGCCATCCGTCTCGTTTGGCACGATTCCGATCAAGCCGCTCGCGCCGCCGCCGAATCGGGCGCGCCTCCCAGCGAACCGCCCCGGTGGGGCGTCATGGATGGCGGAGCAATCAACTGGCTCGATTCAATGACTCCGGGTACCGGACTTCAATTGAACAGCGGCGCCAAGGTTACCCTGGCGCAGGTCGATCCGAGTCACGCTACCGAGAAGGGCAGACAATTCGCGATTCTCCTGCAAATCGATCAAGCAGGAGAACGAAAACAAGAGTGGGTGATCGCGAATAATCCGGACGAGAACGCTCCCTACAGACTCGAGTATTCTGCCGCGCGCGACACGCTATTTGTCTTGCACGCCGCGCGCGACGGCTTCTGCGTCGTCTCCGCCTATCACCATTACCGCTTTGCCGGCTCTGATGACATGAGCGAAGGGGAGAC
>JACRLJ010000047.1:23109-45938 GCA_016215105.1 Candidatus Hydrogenedentota bacterium | reverse complement strand
GCCGCCATCGGATTCTTCTATGTGCTGACTCTCTATCTCGGTCTCGGCGCCATGACCAGCGGAGCCATGGATGTCACCGACACCAACATGGCGGCGCCCTTGCTTGCCAGATCGTTCAGCGAACTTATGTTCGCCGTGATCTCCGCCATTGCCTTCACGACGGTACTCGGTACGGTCTCCGGCCTCATCATGGCGGGTTCCGGAGCCGTGGCCCATGACCTCCTCGAAAACTTCCTGCGCATCCCCATGTCGGATCACCAAAAAGTCCTGTACGGAAAGGTTGCCGCGGTCGCTTTGGGCGTCGGCGCCATGGCGCTCGGAATCCTTTTCAAAGACTTCAATGTCAGTTTTCTGGTGGGCTGGGCGTTCAACATCGCCGCCTCGGCAAACCTTCCTGCCTTGGTCATGATGCTCTTCTGGCGCCGAACCACCAAGCAGGGTATTGCAGCCGCAGTTGCCGTGGGAATGATTACCTCACTGGCATGGATACTGTTGTCCGCCGACACCTACTCCAAAGTGTACGGATGGGACCCGAAAGCCTCTATCGTACCCTTCAGTCAGCCCGGTTTAGTTACCATACCTCTGGGCTTCATCACGCTAGTCCTCGTTTCATTTCTAACCCCAAAACCCGCGCATTCCGTTGCCGAGGAACTAGCGCAAGATTAGCGGCATGGCGCGACGGCGTTGGTGTGTCCCGAATGGCGCTAAGACAAGAGTGGGACGGCGTAGCGCCGACATCTTGCCGGCATAGTTCGGTCACCGCAATGCCGGCAAGATGCCGGTGATGCGTGTGGCGGACACGAATCTCGCCATGAAATCGATACCCTAACATCGCGCCTTTCTGGCGTGTTCCCAAAATGACTCGGCGGGTGAATGCCGCAACTAATGCACATTCACCCACCGTGATTACGGGACTGGGTAATTACTTTGCCAATGGCGCGGGGGCCGGAGCAGGCGCGGGGGCAGGAGCAGGCGGCGCAGGCGCCGGCTGGGGCGCTGCGTTGCCGCCACCACCACGCTGGCCACCGCCTCCACGGCCGAAGCGGGTCACTTCCGACCACTTGGTTGCCTGTTCCGCGCTCACTAATTTGGTGATCTCGGCGTCGAGTTTGGTCTTCAATTCCTGCAGGGTCGGCATCGCGGCTTGCCGATCCGCGCCAGCCTTCGCCAGAGCCGCGCTCGAGTCCGCGACGTATGCCGCGGCAAGCCCCAGCGCCTTGTCCTGCTTGTCACCCTCCAGTTTGAAGCCGGCGAGAAGGTCCACCATCGTGTCCCACCGGCCATTGAACGATCCGAGAGAAGCAATCGCCTTATCGACCTGATCTTTCAGAACATCCGCCAAGGCCTTCTTCAGCTTCTCACGTTCGACCTCGTTAATCTTCTGGACCTCCTGGAACCTCTCCGCGCCGGTCGCGGTTACCTTTGCCGCTGCTTCCTGCTGGCTCTTTCGACTCTCGATATATGCCTTAACCACCTTGTCGGTGTTTTCCGCGGACACATTCAGACTTTTCGCTACGCCCTTGGCCTCGAGCGTCCACGCGGCCTCTCGTTTCTCCGGCGCCAACTGCTGTGGACCGCCCCGTCCTTGCGCCGCGGCCGTCGTAGCCCACGTGCAAACCATGAATGCGCCAGCCAACAGAGCCACACCAGTCCTGCCCAAAACTCGTGACGTACTCATCGCTCCGTCTCCTCCTATCAGGGTTTCCTCTTCTTGTGAGCCCTCCAGCCCAGTGCCGAAGGATCAGTCAAAGCTCGCAGCCACTACGCGACCGGACAAATTCATGAACCAGTCAACTTCAACGATAGTCCACTTTACCCGATAAGTCGAGCAGTAATTTTAGAAACGCAGACCCGCCGCGCTACGCGACCATAGACATGTGACGTTTGTGACTCGCATCGTTCGCGTGGTACTCTACTTGCGCCATTTCGCCCCCTTCAACTAGATGTGGTGGTGGTGGCTCCATTGGAATCAAGGACAGAATTGTATAGAACAGTTGTGTATCGCTGCGGGATTTCCCTTGGCATGTCTGCGGGAAATCCGATCAGTCTGTACTGTGTAACTCTTTTGTTTTCAATGGCTAACACCCTGAATACCGGGGAGGCGCTTCTGGCGCCGAACTTGCCCTTAGTGGCTTGGCCCACGCAAGGTTACACGTCCTCGGCAGATGGGTGACTAGCTACCTTGTCAGCAACTTCTGTGTCATTCGCGAAGTTGCTGCTAACAGTGAAGTCAGACCATAAACCGTGTCGGTGCGGCCGGGCCGCCTTTGGGATTTGAGGAGGGATTGATGGACTATTTTTTTGTCTTGATGTTGGCTGGCATGTCTGCGGCAATGGTTGCGGGCGGGCTGGCGTTTTCCTTTCTCATTGCCCCGCATCGCCCTGGCGCCATCAAGAACTCGCCTTACGAGTGCGGCGAGCCGCCAATCGGCCAAGCATGGGTACAATTCAACGTCGGATACTACCTCTTCGGGCTGCTTTTCCTCGTGTTCGACGTTGAAGCGGCGTTCTTGTACCCCTGGGCGGTGGCGTTTCACGGTCTGGGCTTCATGGCTTTCCTCGAGATGGGTATCTTCCTGCTGGTGTTAATCCTGGGGCTGGCCTACGCTTGGAAGAAGGGCGCGCTCGAATGGGTCTAATCACCGAAACGCTCCCGGCGGTTATCGAGAAGTTTCCCGGCGGCTCGCTCATCGTCACTTCCATGGATTACGCCATCAATTGTTCCCGCGCGAACAGTCTGTGGCCGCTGACCTTCGGCACCAAGTGCTGCGCCATTGAAATGCTCATGGCCACGGGCGCAGCGCACCAGGATCTCTCTCGCTTCGGCGCGGAAGTCGCTCGCGCGTCCGTTCGACAGGCCGACCTGATGGTGATCGCCGGCGCGATCGTGAAGAAAATGGCCCCCCGTATGCGCATGCTCTACGAGCAGATGGCCGAACCGCGCTATGTCATCGCCACCGGAGCCTGCGCGGTTTCCGGCGGGCCCTTTATGTACAACTCGTATTCGATCGTGCGCGGCGCCGACGAAGTGATTCCTGTGGACGTCTATGTGCCAGGCTGTCCGCCGCGGCCGGAAGCGTTCTTCTGGGGGCTTCTGGCGCTGCAAAAAATGATCAAGGAAGGCGAGTCCGTGCGCCGTCCGGGGATTCGCCGCAAGCCGGTAATGGCTGCGCTTCCCAACGGCATGACTGCGGCGGACGTTCGCGCCGAGATTCAGCGCGAATTAGAACAAGACAACGTCATAGATGTGGAAAAAGAGGCCGAGAGCAAGCCCTGGGCGGCCAAGGTGAAAGAATGGATTCGGAAGAGCTCCTCGATATCGTAGAACGCATCGAATCCGGCGCCACGAAGCGCGAGAAGTCGGATCGTCCCGCCGTGCATGTGCCGGTGGACAGGCTTCTCAGCGCGATGCGCCGTCTTCGCAACTACCAATGGCTCTCTTTCGACATGCTTGTTACGCATACCGCGATTGACTGGCCGGATGACAATCGCTTCGAGTTGGTCTACCTTCTCTATTCCACGGTTCACGGGCATTTGCTGGAGCGGCCCCAATGACGGTGACCATCCGCACACTGAATGAGCTCCTGCAGCCGTCTCATCTTCCTGCGCACCCCTTAGCTACGCAAGAATACTTTGTGAACATGGGACCGCAACACCCCATCTCTCACGGGTCGTTGCGCCTCGTCCTGCGTCTCGATGGCGAGACCGTGAAAGAAGTCATTCCCGTTCCGGGTTTTGTCCACCGCGGCGTCGAGAAGATGTGCGAGTCTCTTACGCCTCGTCAAATCGTCCCGTACACCGATCGTCTCGACTATCTCTCCGCGTTCATGAACAACTGGGCCATTACCCGAGTCGTCGAGACTGCCGCCGGAATCGAGTCCAACGAGCGAATCGAAACCATTCGAACGCTGATGTCGGAACTCCAACGCATTCAGAGCCACGCATTGTGGTGGGGCGTCACCGGCATGGACCTCGGTGCGTTCACCGCCTTCCTCTACGGGTTCCGTGAACGAGAAGTGATCAGCGAAATCTTCGAGGAAACCGTCGGCGCGCGGCTGACCATGAACTACATTCAGCCGGGCGGCGTCATGTACGACATCCATCCCAACTTCGTGAAGCGCGTCAAAGACGTCATGGCGTACATGAAGCCGATCATCGACGAATACGACACACTGCTGTCGGGCAACGTCATCCTGCAAGAGCGCTGCCGCAATATCGGTATTCTTTCTCCGGAAAAGGCCATCGCCCTGGGATGCACCGGGCCGGTACTTCGCGCAAGCGGCGTCCCCTACGACTTGCGGAAGATGGAAAACTACGGCGTCTACAACAAAGTGGACTTCAACGTTGTGGTCGGCGCAGTTGGCGATTGCTGGGACCGGTACTACGTGCGCATGCAGGAAATGCGCGAGTCCATCCGTATCGTTGAGCAGCTTATCGACAGCATTCCCGAAGGCCCGACAATGACCTTGCGCTACAACCTTCCCATCGAAATGCCGGAAGGGACCTACTACAGCCAGGTTGAAACCGCGCGCGGCGTCTTTGGCGCCTTTTTGGTGGCCGAAGGGAAGAGTGAAAAACCGTATCCGCTCCATTTCCGTTCACCAAACTACAACAATCTGTGGAGCGTTACCGCGCTGGCGCCGGGATGGCGCGTCGCGGACATCATCGCCATTCTTTCCAGCCTTGACTTGGTAATTCCGGACATTGACCGGTGAGGGATACAGCGTGAATAGTGCGCCACACATAATCCAGATAGCGCTCGGAGCGGCGAGTTCCTGGCAGGTGAAAACCGTCTCGGAACGGGCTGCGGATGCGCTTTCTTCGAACATCTGGGAGTCGATTGCCTACATGGCGGTTGCCTTGGCCGCCGTTGGTCTTCTGATCACGTTTCTTGGCCTGTCGCTCATTTACGTCGAACGCAAACTTGCTGCGCATTTCCAATGCCGCCTTGGCCCCATGCGTGTCGGACCGCACGGGATATTTCAAACCCTGGCTGATACCATCAAGTTACTCGTCAAAGAAGATATCATTCCGCAGGAAGCCGATAAGCCGATGCACCTGCTCGCGCCGTTTCTGTGTTTAGCAGTGCCGGTATTGATCCTGGGGGTCGTCCCGTACAGTCCGATGACGCAGATTGCCGATGTGAATATCGGCGTACTCTTTGTCACCGCCGTCGGCGGCTTCGGCGTAATGGGAATCCTCCTGGGCGGTTGGAGTTCAAACAACAAGTGGTCCATGCTCGGCGCCATGCGCGCTGGCGCCCAGATCATTTCCTACGAAGTCTCCGCCACGTTGGCCTTGCTGGTAGTCGTGCTGTTCGCCGGCACCATGTCGCTGGCCGGAATTGTCGAAAGCCAACAGCAGGGCTGGTGGATTTGGCGCGCGCACGGAGTTGGTATCGTCGCGTTCATCGTCTACGTGATCGCCTCCACTGCGGAAATCAACCGTACCCCCTTCGATATTCCCGAAGGCGAGTCGGAACTTACCGCCGGTTTCCATACCGAGTATTCGGGACTGCGCTTCTCCTTCTTCTTCCTTGCCGAGTTCATCAACATGTTCGTCGTCGCCGCGCTGACCTCCACGCTCTTCTTGGGCGGATGGATGCCGTTCCACATCGGCGAGTGGGAAGCCTTCAATGGCGTCATGGACCTCGTTCCTCCCGGCGTGTGGTTCGTCGGCAAGAGCTCGTTTATCATCTTCGTAATTATGTGGTTTCGCTGGACCTTTCCACGGCTTCGCGTCGACCAACTCATGCATCTCGAGTGGAAGGTGCTGTTGCCAATTGGACTAATAAACCTGCTGGCTGCCGCATTGCTTGTGCTGCGCCACCTATACTTCTTCCCGGCGGCGTGATGGCCACACGGAGCGCACAATGAGTTTCATGGACTTCACAGACCTGCGGTATGAAAAACGGACCCTCGGCGGGAAGATTCTGCCCGTGGTCGTCTGTCCGCGATTCAATCCCCGTAGTCAGCCCATGCGGGTGTTCGATGCGGTCAAAGGTTTACTCCAGGGTATGCGTCTGACGCTGGGTTACCTGCTCAGTCCGTCCAAGATTGTCACCCAGCAGTACCCTGAGAACCGCGCTACGCTCAAGTTCCCCGAACGCTACAGGGCCATCTTGAAGTTCAAGTACGACGAAAATGGGCTTCATAAATGCACTGGCTGCAAGAACTGCGAAGTGGCTTGTCCGAACGCTTCAATTAAAGTAATCACGCGCGACAGCGTCATCACCGAAGACCACGAGTTGGATCGCTACATTTGGCGTCTGGACTCGTGTATGTTCTGCAACGCGTGTGTGCAGGCCTGTCCGTTTGACGCCATTGAAATGGGCCACGCCTTCGAGAACGCCGTCTACGACCGCCGCCTCCTGATCTACGGTCTGAACCCTATAGCCGGTCCCGCGGCTAGCGCGCTCGAAAATGAGGAAGACCCCGAAGTGCGCCGGCGCATGTCGGACCCGCGCACCATTCTGGGCGGCCCCATCCCGCTCAATGGCGCCGGACTTCCCAACCTGAAACCCGTAGCGGCGGCCCCGTTCGTCGACCCGTTGCCCATCGCGGTAACCGATCCGTTGCCGCCCGAAGACGGCGAAGGAGAGGAAGTGTCCTGATGATTGCCAGTGCCTCGTATACCGTCATCTTCTACCTTCTCGCGGCGCTCGCCGTGTTGTTGTCTCTGGCTGTGGTCAATGCGTGGAAGCTGTTGCGCGCGGCCATCGCGCTGATGGGCGTGTTGTCCATGAGCGCCGGTCTGTACGTCATGCTCGATGCATCGTTCCTCGCTGGTGTCCAGGTGCTCGTCTACGTGGGCGGCATCGTGGTCCTGATCGTGTTTGCCGTAATGCTGACTCGTTCCGCGGAACTGCTGCAAGACAACCCGGCGCCGCTACGCAAGATTCTCGGCGCAATCGCATCACTTGCCTTTCTGGCGGCGACAGTGGGTGTATTTCGCAGTTCGCCATTCCTGCTAAGTGCGGAAAAAGCCCCTCTGCGTGATAACACCACGCTCATCGGCGAGAAACTGCTGGATTACGGCGCCGGCGGATACGTGCTGCCGTTCGAAATCATCTCGCTTTTACTGTTGATCGCAATCATAGGCGGAATCGTGGTCGCCCGTAAGACAGAACCGCAAGGGCAGCCGTTCACGACCGGTGGCGATGAGGCCGGTGAAGCGGAATTCCGCCCGCCATTCACTCAGGAAGAACACGAGGACGAACTCGAGTTGGTGGAAAAGTAATATGACCGAATTCCTGGCGCAACATACTCCGACCCTGACTCACTGGCTTTACTTGTCCACCCTGCTGTTTTCCATCGGCTTGTACGGCCTGCTTACCCGCCGCAACGCGGTCGGTATTCTGATGGCGGTGGAACTGATGCTGAACTCGGCCGCGCTGAACTTTGTAGTATTCAACCGCTTCTGCGCGCCTGCTACCGTGGATGGACAGATCATGGCCATCTTTGTGATCGCCGCCGCGGCCGCGGAGGTCGTGGTTGGAATGGCAATCTTCGTCGCGCTCTATCGCTACCGCGGTACGGTAGACGTTAACGCCATGGATACGATGAAGGACTAAATGGGAATGGACCAACTTAACCTCGGATTTGCGCTGCGGAACGCCTGGTTGATACCGGCGATACCATTCTGCTCCTTCGCCATCGTCGGCCTGTTCATAGCGCCCATGTCGAAAAAGCTGGCCGGTATCGTTGCGACCGCCTCCGTTTTCGCGACCGCCGCGCTGGCCTACGCCATCGCGTGGGAGTACTTCACGCTCTTCCCCGCCGGCGCTGCCCATCCGGCCATTATCCCCTTCTCCTTCGAATGGCTGCGCTACCAACCCGGCTTGTCCGTGACCGCTGGCATATATGTCGATCCTATCTCGGTCCTCTTGATGGTGGTTGTGACCACGGTGAGCGCTCTCGTGCATTTGTACAGCAATGGCTACATGCACGGCGATGAGGGGTTTGGCCGCTTCTTCACCTACCTCAATCTATTCACGTTCAGCATGCTCGGCTTGGTGGTCGCGCCGAACATCGTCCAGATGTACGTCTGCTGGGAACTGGTCGGTGTCAGCAGCTTCCTGCTGATCGGCTTCTATTATCAAAAGCCCTCCGCGGTCGCCGCATCCAAGAAGGCCTTCATCGTTACCCGCTTCGCCGACCTCGGATTCCTGATCGGTGTCCTGATCCTTGGCTACCAGGGTTACTCCTCGTTCCCATCGCTTCAAGGCTCCATTGCGCCTGAACTGGTGAAGTATGGCGTGACCAACCTGCAACCCATCGACTTCCTGTACATCAACCACCCGCTGGTCCTGCAATCGTTGCTCGCCAACGGCGGCACGATTATGGGCGTTAGCTTGCTGACGCTCGCTATGGTCCTCGTCTACTCGGGCGCGGCCGGCAAGAGCGCAATGTTCCCGCTGCACATCTGGTTGCCCGACGCCATGGAAGGCCCGACGCCCGTTTCTGCGTTGATTCACGCCGCCACGATGGTGGTCGCCGGTGTCTACCTTGTCGCGCGCTTGTTCCCGTCCTTCGCCGCCAGTGAGCAGGCGCTGCTGGTCGTCGCATACGTCGGCGGGTTTACCAGCCTGTTGTCCGCGATCATTGGCATCACCCAAGATGACATAAAGCGCGTACTTGCGTTCTCGACTTTGAGCCAACTCGGCTACATGATGCTTGCGCTGGGTGTGGGCACGATGGCGCATCCACTGGGATACACCGCGAGCATGTTCCACCTGTTCACCCACGCCTTCTTCAAGGCCCTTCTCTTCCTGGGCGCGGGCGCGGTCATCCATGCGGTACACACGAACGACATCTGGGAGATGGGCGGATTGCGCAAGAAGATGCCCATCACGCATATCACGTTCCTCGTCGCCACGCTCGCCATTAGCGGAATTCCGCCGTTGGCCGGTTTCTTCTCCAAGGATGAAATCCTCGCCGCCGCGCTGGGAAATCATTTCAATGTCCTCTTCGGCGTCGCGCTGTTTGTCGCCGGCGTGACGGCCTTCTACATGTTCCGAATCTACTTCGTCACATTTTGGGGACCCTTCCGCAGCCACCACCCCGAGCACGCGCACGAGGCGCCCTTCACCATGTGGTTTCCGCTGGCGATACTCGCGGTGTTGTCCGTGATCGCAGGCTTCTTTCCCATGGCCGAATACGTCAGTATCGGCGAACCCCTCGAACACGAAGGCATCAACTGGGCCATCGCGGGACCTGCGATTGGCGTGGCTGTGTTCGGAATTGCGTTAGCCGGGTTCTTCTATTCCGGAGAGGCCAAACGCGCTGCAACGGTTGCCGCGGCCTTTGGCGTCCTATACCGGGTCGTAAAGCAGAAGTTCTACGTCGATGAGCTGTACATCTTCGTAACCAAGAGTGTCATCTTCCAGTTTGTGGCCCGTCCCATCGCATGGTTTGATCGGCACGTCGTGGACGGCGGCGTAAACCTCAGCGGTTTTGTGACGCGCAGATCCGGCGCAAATCTCCGGCATTTGCAGACCGGCCAAGTGCAGACCTACAGCGTTTGGTACGCCGGTGGCGCATTGTTCATCTTACTGGTCCTGTGGGCCGCCGCCATGGGAAGGTAGGAGCGCCATGACGAATTCCAAACTGTTTCGCAACAGCGCCATTCTCGATACGAATCGCGCGCATTGTGTGGAGAGGTCGCTCTAATGGGGTTGCTTAGCTGGATTATCGTAATTCCCTTCCTCACCGCGATGGTCGTAGTGGCCATACCGCGGAGCCAGTGGAAGGCCATCCGCTGGGTTTCCGCGATAGGCACCAGCATTAATCTAGTCCTCACTGCCGTGCTGACCTACCGCTATTGGCAGGTCTCCGCGGCTGACGCCGTCTCCATTAAGAGCGCCCTATTCACAAAGCTCTACTTTGTCGAGCAGTTCCCGTGGTTCAAATCGCTCGGGATTCAGTACTACGTCGGCGCCGACGGAATCTCCGTCGCCATGGTGATCCTCACCTCGATCATCATCTTCACCGGGTCACTCGCAAGCTGGACGGTCGAGACGCGCACCAAAGAATTCTACGCGTGGCTGCTCGTATTGGTTACGGGCGTGTTTGGCGTGTTCCTCAGCTACGACCTCTTCTTGTTCTTCATGTTCTACGAACTCGCCGTGCTCCCCATGTACCTTCTCATCGGAATCTGGGGTACCGGTCCCAAAGAATACGCCGCAATGAAGTTGACGTTGATGCTGCTGGTCGGCAGCGCCTTCGTGCTCGTGGGCTTCTTCGCGCTCTATTACGCGTCCGGACTCAACACGTTCGATCTCCAGCGGCTTGCGCAGGTGCGCTACCCCGATCACTTCCAGGCATGGGTGTTCCCCATGATCTTCGTCGGCTTCGGCGTCATTGGCGCTCTCTACCCGCTGCACACCTGGTCGCCCGATGGCCACAGCTCCGCGCCGACCGCCGTATCCATGTTGCACGCCGGCGTGCTCATGAAACTCGGCGGATACGGCGCGCTCCGCATCGGCGTCTACTTGCTCCCCGAAGGCGCGAAGATGTGGGGCCTCTTCTTTATGGGGCTGACCACCATCAATATCCTCTACGGTTCCTTCGGCGCCATCATGCAGAAGGACCTGAAATACTTCACGGCGTACTCGTCCGTGAGCCACTGCGGGTTCGTGCTCTTCGGCGTGGCCGCGCTCAATCTCATGGGCCTCAAGGGCGCCGTACTGCAAATGTTCAGCCACGGAATCATGACCGGACTCTTCTTCGGTCTGATCGGTATGGTCTACGGACGCACCCACACCCGCATTATTCCCGAGATGGGCGGCCTCGGAAAAGTGATGCCCTGGTTGGCCACGGCCTTCTACATCGCGGGTCTGGCCAGTCTCGGCCTGCCCGGGCTGTCGGGTTTCGTTGCGGAGACGCACGTATTCCTCGGCGGATTCTTCGGAAACCCATGGTCTAACGGCATGATCGCCAGCACGTTGACCATTATCGCGACGATGTCCATTGTCGTGACCGCGGTCTACGTCTTGCGCGGTCTAGCCGCGGTGTTTCAGGGCCCCATCACCGACCATCACTTCGAGCACCTGACCGACGCCACCTTGCCCGAACGGATCTCGACGGGTGTGCTGCTGGCGACGCTCATCATTGTTGGGCTGATGCCGGGGCCCTTCATCGACCTCATCGAAGGTCCGATTTTGCCCATACTTAACCGCCTGAACGAATCGGGCGTTCTCGCTGCGGTGCGTTGATGAAGACGTCACGGAAGGGTTACAGAACATGCTAATGTTGCCGGAGATCATCGTCGTCCTCACCGCCGGCGTCGTCTTGTGCCTGGACTTGTTCCTAACCGAACGCTCGCGCGTAATATTGGCGCCCGTCACGCTCCTGGGGCTCGCACTCGGATTCGCCGCGCTTCTCGTGACTCCGCAAACCGGCGATCTGCTCGGCGGCCGCTTCGGTATGGACCCCATTGCGTGGTGGTTCAAAGTTATCTTCCTGATCGCCGGTTTCGTCACAGTCATTCTCTCCATGGACCTTCTTGACGGCCGCGCAGCCCACCGCATGCGCGGTATCGGATTCCGTGGTGAGTACTACACCATACTGCTATCCACCATCGTCGGCATGATGTTCCTCATTTCGGCGCGCGAAACCATTACCCTCTATGTCAGCCTCGAAACCGCCACTATCCCGCTTTTCGTGTTGACCGCATGGCGCCGTGACCACGTCCAATCCGGTGAGGCGGGTCTGAAGTACGTCATCATAGGCGCGCTCGCTTCTGCCTTCATCCTGTACGGCCTGAGCATCCTATATGGTCTGACCGGTCAGACCAGCATCGTAGGAATGAGCGCCAAACTCGCCGACGTGCCCCGTCCGGCGTTCTGGCTGGCCGCAGCCATGCTCATGACCGGCGTTGGTTTCAAACTCACCATCGTACCCTTCCACATGTGGGCCGCCGACGTTTACGAAGGCGCCCCCGCGCCCGTCACCGCCTACTTGTCCGTCGCATCCAAGGCCGCCGGTCTTGCGTTCATGTTCCAGGTCTTCTACCGCATTTTCGGTTCCGAGCTTGCCGGTTGGACGCCCCTCATCGCCGCCTTTGCCGCCGTAACCATGTCCCTCGGAAACCTTGTCGCCATCGTCCAGGACAACATCAAACGATTCATGGCCTTCAGCGCCATATCCCAGGCTGGGTATCTCATTCTCGGTTTTCTCGGACCCGCCGACAACGGCGTACCCGCCATGCTCTTCTACATGCTCGTGTATATCCTCAGCAATCTTGCGGTATTCGCCTGCATCGTCTGGTACTCGAACGAAACCGGACGTGAACGCATCGAGGAATACCGCGGTCTCTCGCTTACCAACCCCATCATGGCATTGGGCATGATGATTGCCCTATTTAGCTTGGCTGGTATCCCGCCACTGTCCGGATTCGTCGGCAAGTTCTTCCTCTTCAGCATCGCCGCCAAAGCCGGCTACAACTGGCTCGTCGCCGTCGCCGCTGTGAATTCCACGATATCGCTCTTCTACTACCTCCGCATCGTCCGCCAAATGTACATCGAGCCCATCTACGAAGGCGCCGGAACACTTCCGGTCCGCTATACCGTTGCGGCCACTGTCGGCCTTCTCAGCCTCGCCGTGGCGCTCATGGGCGTCATCCCCTACTTCTACGAAACCATTCACGCTCAGACCATTACCTGGCTAGCTTCCCTAATCGGCTGACGTTCAGCCTTCGTCCATCGCTGCCCGGCCACGTGGCGCGGCGCCGCGTCGAGTCCACGCGCATGGCGTTCGCACGCGCGTCAATTTGAACCCTTTACTATGGAGTGACACTTCGTTATAATTGAGTTTAGAGTTTTTGTGTGCATTGCCGATCGCCAGTCTCTCTCGTCTGCCGAGAGAAGGAGTTATACCACGTCTCTCCCGTCCCGCTTTTCGCGGCCTACAGGCGCGCCGCGTTGACGCCGCACGTTGCGCCGAGGTCAGCGCTGAACTCTCCTCATACAACTCGCACGGACAATGGTTCTTCTTGCGTGCCTGATCGTCGAAAAATCCCAAGTCTGCCGGCGTACGCGAGTACCGAAAACGAAGTCCGCCGGGGGCGTGTTACGAACTGCTTGCGAACACCGCAGGAATAGGAATTCTGATGCCCAAAACGAAATTGCTTCTTACGGCCGTCTTTGGGCCGTACGGCGTACGCGATGATTACGCGGACGAAGTCGGTCTCCAGATGGAGTTGCTCAATAACCAAGTTACCCGCGCACAAGGAATACATTCTCCCCGGCAGTCCTACTGGAGTTTCGGGTTGTATCTGATGGCGGAAAACCTTTCCGTACCCACGACCGTGTTGGACTTTCCCACGTGGGACGACTTTACCAAGGAACTCGATAACGGGTACACGCACGTGGGAATCAGTTACATCGTGCCTAACGTGCTCAAGGCCGGCCGCATGGCGAAGTACATTCGCGAGCGTCACCCGGAGATCAAGATCATCCTGGGCGGCTACGGCGCGTCGCTTCCCGGCCTGCAAGAGATGGTTCCGCACGACGCCGTGTGCGTAGGCGAGGGCATACGGTGGCTTCGGGACTACTTCGGGGAAGACACCGAAGCGCCGCTGAAGCATCCCGCGCTGGATTGCCTGGCCTTTGAATACATTTACGGTTTCGCCTCGAAACCGCGTGGTTCGGTCCTAATGACCGGACTCGGCTGTGAAAACGGCTGCACCTTCTGCTGCACTTCGCACAAATATCAGAAGTGCTACGTCCCGCTCTTGAAAACGGGCAAGGACGTTTTCGACGCGTGTGTGCGCGGCGAAGACGAGAAACGCACCGCGGGTTTCGTCATCATGGATGAGAACTTCCTGAAACGGCCTGAACGCGCCCGCGAACTCCTTGCGCACATGGAAGCGGGCCGGAAGCCCTACGTATTCGACGTGTTTTCCTCCGCGAACACCATCGAGGAACTGGGCGTGGACTTTCTGATCCGCCTCGGCGTGCGCACCGTGTGGATCGGCGTCGAATCCAAGACCTACGCCCATGCCAAGAAGCAGGACGTGGACATGGGCGCCCTGATCAAGGAATTGCAGGACAAAGGCATCATTGTGCTCGCCTCGTTGATCCTGTTCTTGGAGCACCACGACCAGAAGTCCATCCAGGAAGACATCGACTGGGTCATCTCGCTCAAGTCCAACCTGGTCCAATTCATGAACTACACTCCGTTTCCCGGCACCTCGCTATACGAAAGTCTGGAGCAGGACGAGCAGTTGAACGACGTACACTATCGCCACCAGCACGGCACCGGCCAACTGTGCTTCGATCACCCGCATTTTCCGGACCCAAAAGACCACGCCAAGATCCTGGCTGCTGCTGCGCCCGACGCTTCGCGCGGCGTGGGTGTTTGCGCCAAACGGCGCGGCCCGCACGAAGGCGCTCGAGGCCATCCAGCTCTTCAATCGCGTCTATGGCAAGCCAAAGCTCTCCGACCACATGCGTTCAGCAGCTCTCGTCGTGACCGGCGCGTTGGAGTTCGCCCGGACGCTGTTCAATCGCCTGCTCGGACGCGAAAGCATCGTGCGTCAGCCGCCGTGTCGGCGAACGGAATACCGACTGACGGCACACGAGACTGCGTCGGACCCGGTGACGGCGTTGTCGCAGAACGCTCCGGAGTCAGGCGCCGAGTATACCCACGCCAAGGCCTGAGCCAGGGCGTCGGGCCGTCGTTCCGCGCCGCAATAGCGGGTCTACTGGTTCTCGCCGCTCATTTCGGCATTGACGAAGCGGGCCAGTCGTCGTATCATGATTCACCATGGCATGGTCAAGCAGACGAAAGTCCCTATTCTGGGTGTTACTCCTTCTTGTAGTGTTCCTTCTGTGCATCATGTGCATTCCCCAAGTTAGAGAGCCTTTTCTGTACGATGCGCCCATAGTATTTCACTGACATCCGTTCCCTATCGTGCGCTGCTCAATTAAGTAGCTGTCTCCGTAGTTGTGACGACGAGCGGGGACACTCTGGCGCTTGCTAATCCACGTCCAGCCCGATGGCGCGCATGAGGTCGAGCGCGTTGCTTCTGGTGACCACGCCTGGGTAGAGGCGGTAGTCAAACACGAGTTGGCCGTCTTGCAGGTGGTCCTCAAAATGGGCGTTGACGGCGTGGCCGCCGAAATCGTCGACGAGACCGGTCAGCGCGAGATCGTGGGTCGTGACAATCCCGATAGCGCCGGCTTTGAGCAGGCTGTGGACAATGGCGCGCGCGCCGATGCGCCGGTCCTGCGAGTTCGTCCCGTGCATGATCTCGTCCAGTAGAAACAGCAGCGGCGTCGGCCCTTTCGTGATCTCGACCAGCGCGCGAATCCGTTTGATCTCCGCATAGAAGCGGGACACGCCGGCCTGGATCGAGTCGTGTACGTTCAACGTCGCCCCGACCATGAGCGGCGAGATATGCAGTTCCCGCGCCCGGACGGGCGCGCCGGCGCACGCCAGGACTGCGTTTATGCCGACGGTGCGCAACATGAAGCTCTTCCCGGACATGTTCGACCCACTGACGATCAGCAATTTCAGTTGGGTGTCGAGTTTGACGTCGTTCCGCACGCAACGGTCCGCCGCCACGAGGGGATGGCCGAGCCCATGACCATCAAATACGGGGCCATCGGCGTCGACTGCCGGAAACGGATCTCTGGGATGCTCATATGCGTACGACGCGAGGGCGCACGCGGCCTCGAGGCGGCCCACGCCCTCGAGCCACCGCGCGATGGTCGCTCGATTTCTGACCCGCCACGCGTCCGCCGCGCGCGCGAAGTGATAATCCCACATCAGCACGAATGCAAAAGGCCCGAACAACAAGTTGCCGCTGGCCTCCTGCAGCCGCCGTAGCTGTCCCAGCCGCGCGATAGCAGCGGACGCCCATTGCACCCCGTCCTTGAATCCGTCCTGCACGGCGCGCAGGTACGAGCTCTCGAACGGCTCTTGCTCCAGCCGCGCCAGCACTCGGCCTACCACGTCCAATTCCCACGCAGGTTCATAGGCTGCCGCCGTCACCGCGTGGACGCGGCGCCGAGTTATCAGGTGCAGCACGATCAACGCGATGGAGGGTATCGCGAGCACGGACGCCGGAGCGCCGTTGTAACAAGCTATTCCAGCAAGTATCGCCAATGCCGAGGCGCCATAGGCCACGACGGCCAAGGCGCGCGAGCGAAACAAGGGGGGGGCCTCCGCCCACGCCGCGATGGTCTTCGGCAGAACGCTCGTCTCCAGTGTACGGCTGTGAAACGAGAGCTCTTCCCGCAAGTCGATTCGCGGCCGCAGTTCCTCGACGGCTGCCTGACGCGCCCGGATCTCGTCGATCGGAGCCGGCGCGCACAACCAGTCCGCCAGTGTTTTCCCGCCCGCCCGGGTCTGAGCGGTGCAGAGCAACTGGAACAGCGAACTCGGTCCGAACATATCCAGGTCACCGGCGTACGGGTGGTCCTCCGGAACGAGGTCCGCGCCGTCCCACCCGGTTCCCATCCAACGGTCTTCGATGCGCGCGATGCCGCGTTCGTAATAGGTTACCCCGCTCTTCAAGCGGCGCATCGCCCGCAGAGTCCGGTCATGAACGACCACCAAGGCTACGAAGCCCGCGACCGGAATCGCGATCCATGCCCAATGGATCGCGTGACTTCCCAACGCCAGCCACGCCACCACCGCGCCGGCGATGAACACCACCAGCCGGATATTGGCCAGCGCATTTTCCCACCGCGCGTGCTCCGCCAGAACGCGCGTGCGCTCGCGCAAACGCCGTTCATACTCTTTCAACGAGTCCGTAGGTTCCTGCATTTGTCCCACTCCCAGGTAGCACGAATAGTACGGCACGCTGAGAGACTCAAACAAACCCCAGGTGGAAGCGCGGTAGAGACCGAGCCTTTCCACGGGTAGGAGTAATGTTCCGGAGTCTTCGGCTCGTAAACACCCCTCTATATAGACGGGCATCTGTTTCGGCTTTTGGGGCCGGAGCGGCGGGGAAGCGGCTGTGGCGGAACAAGGGTTGGGTTGGCGGCTTGGGGAAGAGGGGCAGAGGCAAGGGCGTGGCCGAGCGGGTTTTCCAAACAAGGGGTAAGCCGGGATAAGTCACTGCGGCGTATTTTGTTGTGAAGGAAGGCCGGGAGCGAGGCGGAAGCCGGGGCCGGCTGGGGCGGTAAGGGGCAACTTCGCCAAACGAGGGTAAATGAGTTGGCAAATATAGCAGAATTAGTAGTTGTCGAGTAAGGGCGGAGGAGGCCGATCAAACGGCTGATTTCGGGGTATTTGACAGGGTTTGAAGAAGGAGATGAGGTGACGTGGATGGAAGAGACAGAATCAACGCGGAGACGTAGTGCACGCGGAGGGAGATGGCGCGGCGTAACCGAAACCAACGTCAGTCAACCACGGAACACACTGAACACACGGAAAACATAGCGCGGCGCAGCCGCAACCATAATGGTATTGGAAATGGGTCCTTCAACGCAGAGACGCAGAGGGCGCAGAGGAACGCGGAGAAGAATTCTCTATCTGGAAATAGGGAAGGCTGGTCGGACGGAGATCGAATGGATTGCCGAGAGTTGCCGCATGAACGCCTG
The DNA here is from genome assembly GCA_016215105.1 of Candidatus Hydrogenedentota bacterium. Taxonomy (GTDB): domain Bacteria; phylum Hydrogenedentota; class Hydrogenedentia; order Hydrogenedentales; family SLHB01; genus JACRLJ01. Next base: position 28,384 of record JACRLJ010000047.1, on the reverse strand, counting down.
CGAAAGCGGAGACCGCGGAGGAACGCGGAGATGGACCACGGACTGCAATCAGATTCTGGGGGAAGTACAGGGACACATTCCGGAATGCGAACCGAAACCGTTCGGAACCCAGGAACCCGGGTTGACTGCATCCCCTCGCGGCGGCCCCATTGTGTCTTCTGAGATTATCCGATACTATCTCAAAAGAATCCGCTACTGATCGTCGTGCGGAGTGTTAGAGAGTTGTGCGGAGTGGGTACGTTCAAGGGGAGACTGCGATGCATGTAATGGCGCTCGCCGCCAGGAATACGAACAAGGCGGCTCCCGGCTTCACCACAATTCCTATCCGGCAAGTTCCAGGAAAGCGTCGCGCTCTAGTACGGAACCTGGCGTGTAGATTGACCCTCGATTCATTCAGACGAAGGAACCAAGACCCTGCCAGACGAAGAGTAGCAATGACCTCGAGCTCGAAAACGCGGTCCTGCGCAGTCGGCGTCAGGCTTCTTCTCATCGCCTCCGCGAATAGCGTATGCGCCAGCCAAGATCTTCCCACACCCGCGGAATTCGTCGCGCTGCAAAAGTCCCTTGCCGCGCAGTTCTCAAGCGTGTCCGCTACGACATTGAACGAAGGGTTCAACATCGTCAACGGAAGGGTTGCCGATAAGCCGAGCGTCCGATTAACGCAAACGTCCAAGTGGAAGCCCGGGTACAGCATCGTAACCGACCGATATGAATTGCAGGGCGGAGCGGCGAATAGCGCAAGTCAGACTTGGGCCAATACCCCCGTACAATCCCGAAGCCTATTTGAAAACGACCGTTCCAAATCCAATTTGAATCTGTCGTATTGGAGCCTGTTAGAGGCCCAGATGCGTTCGCGTCTGGAGGGAAAAGCAGTGGCAAGCCCCGCGAATATTTATGGGACCATTCAGCGCGAGCCATTCCAACACCCACAGCCACAAGATCCTTTCCAGACGGCGTTGGGTGTTATCTATATGGCGAACTTGGATTCCCCTTCCATCGAAACGACGAAAACGCGCCTGGAAGGTGACAGTCAAATCGTTTTCGAGGCAACGAATAAGCACGGTTGGGTATTCACAGCGATCGTAGATCGACGCCATGGATACATGCCCACTTCTACCGAGAACAAAGACAAGGACGGAAAGGTATTCAGAGCGACTACCCTTAAAGACTATCGCGAGGTTGGCCAGGGTCTATGGTTGCCATTTTCATATTCCCGACAAAGTCGAATTATCAACAATCCGCGTAGCGATGGTGACTTCTGGAAGATGACCGTACTCGACCTGCAAGTCAACGCAACCATACCCGACAAGGACTTCAAGCCCGCGTTTCCAATAGGAACCCGCGTTGAAGATAAGATATCTGGTAGTGCATACATAGCGAACGAAACTGAAGAGGGTACGGTGTCCATTCCCGTTGAAGCGCCTTTGTCTCGCCTCGCAAGCGCCGAGGAGCCACCCGCTCAATCAGTTTCCGAATCTGACCTCACTAGCGCCTCAAACGATCCGTTAACGCCAGTTCCAAGTAGGACTGGAGACACGATCACTGTAGAGTCGGAACCGAGTGGCAGCGCACATTGGGTCCTTTGGGGTGGATTCGCTGTCGCAATTCTTGGCGTCGCGCGCTTAGCAGGCACGTTCCGCCGTAGACATCGATAGTATGATTGATCCAACACGGCGCGGTGGCGGCTGAGTGTCGAATCGTCTCGGAAGTAGGAATGGGAAGATTTGTGGAAACCGGGAACGAAGGGGAGGTCAGTAAGGTGAGAAAGGCTTCGCTGCTGGCGGGATTGGCTGTTACCGTCATAGGAATACTGATCCTCTGGTGGCATCCTTGGCGAGACACGGCGGACGAAACCGCCTCGCAAGAAGTTGACCGAACCGCCGCGCCTGCCCTAAAGAAGCTTTTGCGTTCAGACCTTCGTGACGAATCCCGAAGTCCAGCCGTTCAGGAGCCCCGCGAGCCGGTCGCTTCTGTCGAGCCACCGGCTGCCAAGGGAGAGACGATTCTCATCGGCCAAGTAATCGCCGCCGACTCCGGAGCGGCTGTTCCGAACGCGCGCGTCGTGGCTAAGGCCGATCTGGAGCCAATCCAGCGGCGGCGAATGGAAACCGGAACTACGGATGAAGAAGGGCGCTTCCGTATCTCCGGCCTGTCGCCCGGTGCATACTCGGTAACGCTGGGGCAGGGCATGTGGCAAGAGGGTGACAAGTCAGGGGGTTGGGTAGCGGCTGAATCTCCCAAGAAGGTAACCTGCGCTGCGCCAGGAACGTACGACGCCGGGGTCATCCGGGCTGCACTAGGTGGCGGCATTGCCGGCCGTGTTACGGATAGTAACGACCAGACGCCCGTCGAGGGCGCTCAAGTCTTCGCGTTTCCCTCCGGTGGCGGTGAAGGCCGTGACGCCAAATCGGATTCCGATGGACTCTACCACCTTACCGGACTCCCCGCAGGCTCGTTTGAGGTCGGTGTCCAGGCGGCGCCGAATCACTATGCGGCGGGTCACCTCGCAGTGAAGACTGTCATCGTACAACTGGGGCGCGAATCGTCCGGCGTTGATTTCGAACTCGCCGTCGGGGTTTCACTTCGTGGACGGGTCGTATACGAGCAGAACGCGGCCGCCGCAAAGGCCGAAGTGTATCTATTCAGCGCCAATGGGAACGCGCACGACAAGAACACGACGTCCGATGACGCCGGCCGTTTCGTGCTAGAAAACCTTCCGCCGAATCAGAGCATCGGCTTACTGGCCAAATCCAAGGACGCCGTTTCTGATCTTGCGACCGCAGTCACTCCTCAAGCGCCGCCAAGCGAAGAAGTCCTGCTGACACTCGTTTCCGGAAGCACGATTGCCGGACGCGTGTTGGACCAGTCCGGGCGCCCGATAGCGGGCGCCGGTGTTTGCGCCGAGCGGGCGGATCCGTCCAGCTTCGAATTGTCCCTGAGCGCTTTCACCGATGCGAAAGGCGCCTATCGACTGCAAGGCCTCCCTCCTGGCAGTTACGCTTTGTGGGCGGCCCCACCTGACGAAGTGGTCACGTGGCCGCATGGCGCTCCGAATCCCGATGCCATACTGATAGAAATGATGGCGGGCCTAAGTTCAGAGGAGCGCGCAAAGTTGCCGAAGGACTTCTCTACAGAGATGGCCTCCAAGATAAGGGACTTGGGCTTGATACAACCGAACCCCTACCATGCAATGACCGATGCGAATCACAAGTCGCCCAAACAGCAGGTTCAACTGGCCAGCGGCCAGAGGCTGGAACGCGTGGATCTGATTCTTGGCCAAGTTCCGAGTCCCGGAACCGGCGCCGGGGCGGCAATTGCGGGGCATGTTTTCGACACGGACGGACAACCTTTCGACGGCGCAGCGGTCCTGCTCATGGCCGAGGAATCCGATTCAAGAAGCTGGCTGCAGCGGGACTCCGTGCGAACGGACGCGTCAGGCGCCTTTCGATTCACGATCCACGACACGGAAAGGTATATGGTCGAGGCCAGGGCCGGAGACCCGGGCGCTGGCGCCGACGTCTCGTCAATTGTCGTGACGGCGGGAACCGAAGACATTCAATTGACGCTGCCGCGCTCGATATCGGTAAGTGGCCAGGTCGTTGACGCCGAAGATCATCGGCCTATAGCCGACTTCAATATCGGATTCAAACCGGGACTCCAGAATTCGCCCGGCGATTGGACTACCCAGCGATCGACGTCGCCGATGGCCTGGACGTTCCGGCCTGGTCCACCGTCTAACATGTTGCATGTCCGCGACGCGGACGGACGCTTCCACCTGGATGGTGTGCCTGGTTTTCCCACAACCTTATTCATACAAGCGCCTGGTCACTACATCGGCGCAGCGCAATTGACAGCATCCCCTCGGCAGGCGGTCACTGTCGCGCTGCAGCGTTCCGCTCCGATCAGTGGCGTCATCACTGGGCCGAACAATGAACCCGTGTCGGGGGCCAAGGTATATATCGGAAGGTTTCCTGAGAATGACACGACGGGATTTGTCGCCAGCGGCGCCGACGGACGCTTCACGCTGGACGCAGTCTTTCCCATTGGCGAGAACGTCGTCTGGGGCATTCACCCCACATACGCGCCCGCGAGCGCCCGCATTGCGCGTGGCGCGACCACGGTGTCGCTCCATCTCACCGTCCCGTGTACCTTGCAGGGCCGTGTTACTCTCGACGGCTCCGGCAAGAAGGGTGTGTTCGTTAATGCGACCTCTGGCGAAGGCGAAGAACAACTAAGGAGATCCGCGGAAACCGGGAACGACGGAGAATTTATCATCCGTTCCCTTCCGCAGGGCATTTGCGCGGTCCATGTCGGCTATTCTGATGACCCGAGGACAAGCAGCTCACTCGAATTCTTTGAATCCAGGGCCACTGTGACTTTGTCTCCCGAAACTTCCGCAGTCTTGGAACTCCCGCTTGAACACCATGACCTATCGAGTCAATCCACATTGAGTCCGAGCGCGCAAGCTGGTCCGTGACGGCGAGACTCTCTGCGGGCTAGTGTAGAGAGTCACGCTGATGACATCTTATATCCGGACGCGAAGGCCGCGAAAAGCGGGGACAGACACGCTTTTCAAACTGCCGAAAAGCGAGTCAGTCCCCGGTTTTCGCTCGACCGCCGTGTTCACATTGTCCGCAAACCGGGGACAGTCCCTGCTCGACGACTCGGTCCCGGTGGCCTGCGCTCATCGAGCGCAGGCGTACTTGGGCAGATAGGGACGGACACGGACTTTGCACGGACTTGCACGGACGGACACGGACGGACACGGAGCCTGTGCAGACGGAGCGGCGTGAGCGGGAGAGTTGGGACCATTGATTGACTGTCGGGGGCGGGAAGTTTCACCGCATTGACCGCCTCTGGCGGGTGACGTATCATCGCATTTCGTGGAGAGGGATAGACCTCGTGTTTCGGACACTGCTGCTGTGCGAAGGACGAGGCGGTCCCGGCGAACTGCCGGGAATTGGGATGAATACTCCAGAGCGGAGGGGAACAGTGCGAATCGAATGGTGGCGAGCGCTTGCCGGCGTCGTATGCAGTTTGTGCGTGGGGTGGTGTATGCCAAGTTTTGCTGGTGAAGCGGCGCAGGGCATCTTCATCGAAGATGCGCATAGCCGCATCGAGTTTGATGCGCATGGGGGACTGGCGCGGATCGTCAATCGCGATCTTGGGGATGAATGTCTCAAGGGCGGGCGCGCGGGGGGGACGCCGTTCCGGTTGTACGCCGATCCTACAAAAGAGTTCGAGATTCGGACCAACGAGAAGTTTGAGTGGGTGT
>JACRLJ010000047.1:2329-23092 GCA_016215105.1 Candidatus Hydrogenedentota bacterium | reverse complement strand
TGGGCCGGAGAACTGTCGGCTAGCTGATGTCGTGCGCGACGACGGTTTGACGCTTCGTTACGAGGCGAAGGGGTTTGATATTCGGTTGCGCATCACCTTGACGGGCGAGCCGGGTGTATCGGATTGGGCGTTGAGCGTTACCAACACCGGCGATGCGCCGCGCGACTTTCTCACGGGGTTTCCGTGTATGGACGGAATACGGCTTGGCGCCGAGCCGTCGAAGAATCTTGCAACGGCGATGGATCAGGGAGGCCTGGTCGTGCCCGCGTGGGAACGTCGTGGCGGGGTGTTGGGCGAGAGCAACCAGCTATCGATGCAGTGGCACGCGGTGTGGGACCCGGCGTCGAAGAGCGCGCTGGGCGTAATCTTCATGGATGCGGACGTCCGGCCCAAGCGGTTGATCTTGTCCGAGCCGAGACTTGAAGTGCAGTACTTCCCGCCGGCTCGATTGGCGCCCGGAGCGTCGATGGATTTTCCGCGGGCGCGGGTGTTGGTGTACAAGGGCGACTGGCGTCCGGCGGCGCGCGCGTATCGCGCGTGGTACGGCGCCGCGTATCCCCACCTCGATCCGCCCGACTGGTTCCGGCGGTCGGACGGCGAAATCGGCAAGCACTTCAAATACGGCGCGCCGGGAACGGCCCCGTCGTGGGCCGGACAACACGTGATCCAGAGTTGGCGCGAACTGCCTGGCCTTCAACTCGCGAATCCGGTTGACGCGTGGGAGTACGCGTTCTATTGCCACAGTTCGATGGTGGCCAACGACAAGGAGTACACGCCGCACACCGATGGCGAGAACGTGATCCGCGAGGATCTTGGCGGCGCGGCGGCGATGCGCGAGGGAATCGCGGGCGTACATCGTGTCGGCCTGCACACAATCCTTTACGTCGAGGGCTACCTCATGTACGGCGAATGCGATTTGGGACGCACCGGCGCCGCCCAGCGTTGGGCCATCACGCACAAGGATGGAACGCAAGACGCGAACTACACAAAACAGGGGTTCTATCATATGTGTCCCGGCTGCGTGGAGTGGCAAGATCACCTCGCGAGCATGGTTGCGAGGCTGTTTCGAGAGACCAACGCGGACGGCGTCCGCCTGGACTCGCTTGGGTTCTACTACCGGCCGTGCTACAACCCGGGGCACCATCACGCGACGCCGTTCGGCTACAACGAGTGGTTGAAGCAATTGCTGACCAAAGTGCGCGCGGCGGCGGTGGCCGTGAAACCCGACGCGCTGCTGTTGACCGAAGGATCGGCCGATTGGCTCGGGCCGTACGTTCACGGCGCATTGACCAGCCGGTGTCCGCGAGAACTATCGTTAATGCGCATCGCGGTCGGGCCATTCCGACCCTACGTGTACGCGTCCGGAACGCTGTGGGCGTCGCTGTCGGGATTCGCAGGCTCGGGCGGCGGCGGCGATATGCGCGACGCGGAATGGAACTGGACGTGCGCGCAGGACGCGGTTCATGAGGCGCTGGTGTGGGGCGAGGCGAAAGACGATCCGGTTTTGTCGGACCCGGAAATTGTTGCGCGGTGTTTTGAAGGCCCCGGCTATCTCGCGGTGCCTGTGGCGCGTCCGGCGAGCAGCGATCCCATCTGGCCTCGCGGCACGAAGGCGGCGGCGAAGCGCGCGCGGTATACGCTGACGATCGCAGACGGCGCCGGCGTCATCGCCGACGGAGCCCTATGCGATGTGGAGTCTTTGACGTGGGCGCCGCTGAAGTTCGAGCGCAAGGACGGGAATATCCAATTCTCGCATGAGTCCAACTGGGCGCTTGTCGTGCTGCGCAAACGGGGCGGTCCGTCCCTGGTGACCTTCGACGCATTACCGCCGACGCCCGCGGGTGGCGCGGTAAAAGTGCAGCTCACGCCGTTGACGGGAGTGGGAGAGCGGCCCTTGCGCGCGAAACTGATCGCGCCGGGACTCGATGCGCCTATGGCAATGGCGCCAGTGCCCGGCGCCGCGACCTTGCGCGTTCCGGACTCCGCCCTGCCGGGAAACTACGCCGTGCGCGTTCAGGGAGAAGGAATTCTGGGGCTGAAACGGTTTCTGGTAGTGCCAAAGACGCCTTAGCCAAGCACCATGGCGAGCGTATCGAGCATCTTGGTCCAGCCGGCCTCAGCGCGGCTCGCGTAGTCCGCCCACTTCGGGTCCATTTCGTGGAGCAACGTGAGTTCGCACCCCGATTCGAGCGGCGCAATGGTGATGATGACCAGGCTCTCGTTGTCCGACGCGCCCGCGATGCCCCACGTGAAGACGAGGCGGCGAGGCCGGTCAATCTCGCGATAGGTCCCGATGTGGTCGAACTCCACGCCTTGCCGGCGCACCAGGAAGGAGAACGAGCCCGCAACGCGCGCGTCTACCGAAATGCGCAGTACTTCCTCTTCACGAAGACGCGGCCCGAACATCCATTGTCCGATGAGTTCCGGGTCGAGCCAGGCGTCAAAGACACGCTCTGGCGGCGCATTGAAATGGCGGAAGACGCGAACATCGACATGCGGTTTGGTGGTCATCGCTATGCCTTTCCTTGATGGCGCGGGGAAGCGGTCCTGCCCGTCCGCGAATCACGAGTCGAATTCCGCCGCAACAAAAGCCGTCGTTAAACCGAACGGTTGAATGATACCACGAGACGGCCGTTCTGTCAAGGGGGCTGCTGCGCTGCGCGATGTGTTTGTGTACACCGCCGCGCGTGTGGCAAGGTCTTGTGTAGTTCATAGGGAGTGGCGATCAATGCGACATGGCCGTGTTTGGCGAGTGGTAACCAACATTGGGGCGATTGGTGTTGCGTGCCTGATGGGATTGACGGGGTGCGCCTCGATGTCGCCTTTGGCGGGGCGGGATATCGCGTTGGCGCACTGGCGCGCGCGCGACGTTGCGGCGGACGCCGGTTCCGGCGCGGCGAATGCGGGGCTGAAACTTGAACCAGTCAACCGCGCGGCGAGACGTTCTTTGGAATCGAGTTGTGTCGTCATTGATTCCACAAATGCTGAGCGCGCGGTTACGCTAGCTTACGTCATTCCCATTGATGCCACCGGTTGGAGTTGGTGGGATGATCCCGACCGTGGCCGGACCATCACGGGCGACAAACCTTTCCAAAACATCGTCGATTACTACCACGCCGAACCGGTATTCATGTCGTACTATCCAATGGCCGTGATCTCTAACGGCGCGTCTGCGCTATGCATCGCTGTACCTCCGGAACCGGCTCGCGTGGTCCGGTTTCTCTATGATCCTGTCGTGAAGGAACTACGCGCAGAGTTCGATTTCGGATTGTCTCCGACTCCCGAGCATTTCCCGTCGCGTGCGGACGCGGCGGTGCGCGTCTTTCGGGTAGGTCCAAAATGGGCTTTCCGCCGTGCGCTGGCGCGGTACTATTCTCTCTATCCCGAAGCGTTCAAGCGACGCGTGGGGGAGGGCGGCATCTGGATGCCGTTTCAATCCATCGAGCCAATTGAACGGCCTGAGGATTTTCATATTGCGTTCCGCGAAGTGGCCTACGGCGATTGGGCGTCGCTCGCGTTTGACAAGCAACATGGCGTTCGGAGTTATGTGTATGTCGAGCCGCAAACGAATTGGCGCGACTTGCGCGGGAATGAACGCACGTATGACCAGTACGTGAAGCAGTTGAGGGAGGATGCGAACAAGGGTGACCGAAAAGCTCAGGCCACTTTGGTGAGCGCCGTTGAACGCGAAGACGGCCGTAACGATCTCTATCTGGATTCGATCGCGTGGACTCGTAGCGCGCCTTTCGGGGCCAACGCCGACCCCGACGTCGCGACTGAGGGTTTCGATGGTTGGCCCAACAAGGGCCAATACGAGTTGCAGCAACTTCGAAGTGCGATCGTAGAACATTCGCTGGATGGTGTGTACGTGGATTCGATGGAAGGCTGGGGCGCGATGCGCAATTACCGCAAAGCGCATTGGCGTACGACACGCTATCCGCTGACGTTCCATCAGGAAACGAAACGTGTGTGTTTGATGAGCTTCTGGGGCACGCACGCTTTTGTGAAGCAACTGACCACCGAGTTGCACGAGCACAATACGCTGCTCTTTGGCAACGGGGCGTTCCACCGCTTCTGGCAGTTGGCGCCTTACGTAGACATTCCCGGCATGGAATACGGCTGGTTTACTGAGGGGAAGTGGACGCCGGTGCCCGATTGGCAGTTCCTGTTTTTGCGCGCGATGTCCGCGCAACGCCCGTATCTGCTTCTGATGAACAACGCGTTTGAGGACGCGGGCCAGATGGAGGAGTACTTCCAGCGGAGCCTGTTCTACGGCTGCTACCCCAGCATGTTCCACGGCCACACCGGAACAAGCGTTCCGTACTTCTCCAAGCCCGAATGGTACAACCGCGACCGTCCGCTCTTTATGAAGTATATCCCGTTGATCCAGAAACTCGACTCCGCGGGCTGGCAGCCCGTTCCATACGCAGAGGTCGAGCCTGCGGAGATACGGATTGAACGCTTTGGGGATGGCCGAAGCAATAATCTCGCATTTACGCTCCACAACTCAGCGGCGGACACGCGCAGCGTCGTCGTGACGCTTTCGTTGCGAGACTTGCGTCTTGCGAGACGCGTCGCGGCCACGGAATGGATCACCGGCCGCGACGTGCCGATGAGAGCACGCGGAGACACCGTGCGCATAGCCTTGGAGCTTTCGGCGAATGGTTATGCCGTGGTCGGGCTCAAGGCGATAGCGGACAATCTGCCTGTTCAACCGCGACCTTGAGAAAACACGGAACGATTCCCGGATTCTTCGCCGCTTAGGTTCGTCCCTTAATCGCGATGTTTTCCCGATGGACAAAATGGATTCCGGCATGCTAGGCTAAGTTCCAGTTGTGCGAAATACGGGGTCTTGGGGTACTGGGCGGTCTAAGAATGGGGAGGCATGATCCATGCGCTCGCAACGGGTTCCACTATTGTGTCTATTTGTCTTGGCGGCGGTGTTGGGCGCGTCGTCTGGCTACGGGCAGACTTCGTACCAGCTGGGGCTAGAATCGCCATTGCTGGACTCGGCGTTTTATGCGGGGGAGGCGTCGGACGGGTCGAATGTATCGGGCCGTCAGGCGTTCTTTGGCCGTCCGTCGAACAGCGGAACGACGGTGGCGTTTTGGGCGGCGAATAACGCGACGTTTCAATGCGCAATTTTCCTGGTGGACGTTGGCCAGCCGTCGAGTTGGCGGCGATTGACCGCGGATATTGCGGGATCGCCAAGCGCGCCGATCTACTGGACGCCAGATGATCAGTACTTGTTTGCAGGCCACTATCGGATCCCGATCGCGACGGGAACGCTGGTGGACTTTTCGATCCAGGGGTATCAATTGAACGATGCGAGCATGACGCGTCTTCCTTCGGGAAACTGGGCGGCGACCCTGAATAGCGGTGGTACGGGCGACGTGGTATTGTTGCCGATCCTGCCAAGTGGCGACGAGGATGTATCGCGTTCGTTGGTCATCGTGACGAATATTGAGGGGGCGGGAATTGGCCCGGATTGGCCCCACATCTCGGGGGACGGCACGCAACTGACTTTTGCTGACTACGATGGCTTTGCTTCCGGCACGCCGGACCACGGCGACGTGTGGGTGGTGAAGAACTTGCAGGCGATCATAAACGCGCCCAAGTTGCCGGGTACGGATATATCGAGCTTGGCGCCGACGACGACGAGTGACCCGAATATGGTAGCGATACGGACCACGGAGTCGGCGAATTTCGCGCATACTCCGTTCTTTTCGCAGGACGGCAGCCTGGTGTTCTATTGTGAAGACTTCAACAACGTTTTCGAAAACAACAATTTCTTCGCGACGGTAGCGGTTGCGGATTTTGACGTGATGATATCGAAGTCCGATGGATCGGGCTCAGATATTCGTCTGACGGCGTCAGGCAATCAGTTTGCGCCAATCCCGTTTCCCGGTGGTACGCGGCTGCTCTATCTGCGGGACGTGGCGCCGGGCCGCCTCAATATGTTTGTGACCACACTCGAAATGAGCGGTCCCATTTCCGGTACCGTAGTTGGCGCGGACCAAGCCGGAACGGGCACCAATGACGGCATTAACGATATCGTCACGACAACGGAGCAGACGGTGAGCGACGCGTCAGGGACGGTGTTGACGCTGCCGGCCGGCACGGTGGTGGACTTTCCGACAGGCGCGGCGCAGGAGATCACGGTGATCACGCCGATAGGGCCGGCCACGCAGGCGCAGTTACCGCCGGGAGTCAATGGGATACCGGTGGTGCGGCAGTTTGGTCCGGACGGGGCGCGGTTCTGGCCGCCGATTGTGGTGACGATTGCGTACACGGATCAGGAGATCGCGGGCATGGACGAGGCGCACCTGCGCGTGTTCTGTTACAACAGCAGCACGGGTGTGTTCGACATCGAAATCCCGGAAAGCGATATCGTGAGCCGCGACTTGGCGAATAACCGGATTTCGTTCCGGGTGACCCATTTCAGCACGTTCGGATTGGGTGGCGCCACGTTGTCCGCGGCCGGGCTGCTGGCGTTGATATTGACGGGCTATGGTATTACGCGTGTGGCCCGCAGGCGGACGAAAGCGGCGTAGCGGCCGACCCGGTTTGGCGAGAAGGATGGTCCGCAGGCCGCGCTGATGGGTGCGGCCTGCCCTGTAGTGGGTGGCCTCTGCTAAACAGAAATGAGTTTCATGTTCTCAAGATCTTGTGCGAGATTGGGATCTGTCAACAATATTCCTGGAGTAGCGCTGTGCAACATACATATACCGCCAGCATCGGGGAGTGAACAGCAAGGCTATAGTCATAATTACATAGAGAAGGAAGTGACGCCGAACAAAGCGGAACGCATAGGTACGGAAATGGCGACTGACAGCCTTTTCGTCATAGGAGTCGTCCGTGCGCAACGCGAAATGCGCGTGTTGGCCAATCATGAAAAACAAAGGACATCCAATCTTCTGACGTAGTGCCAGGCGTCGAAAGTTGGGCCGCAGGAGGAGTCTTGGTATCCATGCAGCCGCCTTGCGTTTAGGCCCTAGTATCGAGTCAACGTACAATTCAATATATGCTTCACGATCTGCCCGGGCTGGCCAGTACTGCCCAGTCGAAGCCTTACTAGATGCCTTGCGTTTTGGATGAGGCGAAGTTTCCGCCGTGTCGGACACGTTGAACGGTTCTGCATTGGTGAGAAGAATCGCACCCAAGTCCTGCAAACTGTCCGCGGGCACGCAGCCTAATAGGTCTTGAATGATGGGTTTCAGAGGAATTGGTGGTTGGTAATGGTCATAGGACTCGAGAATACTAAAAGCCATGAGAACTATGCCTCCCTTTGTTGTTCTGTGGCATCGCTGACGTTCTTCCCTTAAAGCATCTCAACCGTTCTGCCTTCTATACGGATTCTGGAGACCTATGGCCGTGATAGCGGGAGCTATTTTAGCACCGTCGCGCCCATAACGCCGAAGATTACGTCGTTCGCGATGGCCTCGATCTGTACACTCTCCAATTTCGCGCCTGGTTTTATCTCGAATGGGACCAGGTGCGCCTCTGTATCAAGTGCGACGGGTTGTGTGAGGTCCGGGACCTGAGACGAGCCCGCCGGGCCGGAGCGGCCGCCGATGTTCTCGAAACCGTTGGCGGCAGTGTCGTGGAAGCGTCCGCACCAGGTGCTCCAGCAATCGCCAATGGTGAACGGGTTTACCAAATCGACCGGCTCGCGAGACCCATCGGCGTATACGAGTGTGACTCTCAGGTTGGTCACGTGGCTTTGCGACGGAAACGTCATGCCGCTGATCATGAGATAGAGGGTTTTGCCCGTAGCGTTGACTGGAATGTTCAGCGAACTCGGAAAGTCACTGTGAAGCGAAATTGCTCCAAGATTTGGCCCCGTCTTGGGGGACTTGAATGGAATGCCGTCCGTCGTCCAGCCGATTCCGTCGGCGCCGATCTTTTTGCGCCAGGCGTCGTCGCTGATGGCTTCGTTGCGGCTTCCGTGGTACTGAAGCAGATGATCCTTCCAATACCCGAATCCAACCTGACTGGCTGGTTCCGCCGGGGGCTTTGCGGTGTCGGTCAGCCGTTTGAGCGCATCGGTGACCTGAACGTTGTAGGTCTTTGCGAGGTCGATCAGCGTCCAGCGGCTCGCGTCGTGATTGCCCGCGGCGGGCGCCTTCCATACCTTCGCGGGAGGCGGAAGCGCGGGTACCGGTTTCGACGGCGCCACGGGTGTATCTGGTCCAGGCTGGTACGCGATGGATATCTCGCCTCGCTTCTTCGTGGGCGTTTGGAGAGTGACCCAGTTGAGGCAGCCATATCCCGCTTCAAGTTTCGCCGGCGCGGTTTTCCCATCCACCGTGACGACGCCGAGACGTGCTGCGTTCAGCGGCAGGCGCAGATGCACGGAGCACGCCGTAGGGGACGTCCATTCGATCTCGACCTTTCCCGTTTCCCGCTCGATCTCGTAGGAAAACTGCGGTGTCGATATGGACGCCTCGGGCCAGTCACGCGGAAGCTGCGGACTTAGCTCGACATAGCCGTCAGGGCGTTTCGGGAGGATCCCGAACATTCCTTCGCACACGGCGCGCGCCCACATGCTGCTGGAGTCGGCAAACTCGTCGTTGGCGCGTTGCGTGCCGTTGGAATTGGAATGACACGAGAGCCCGCCGGGAGTCGGACCATTGAAGACCCCGCAAAGCGATCCCCGAATCAGCGCGTACCCCTCATCAGAACGTCCGTCGAGGAAATTGGTGAGCGCGAAGTTCATCTCTTCGCCGTAGGCCATCTCGTAGGTGCTATGGGTATAGGAGCGGCCTCGATTCGGAAACCAGTTCGAACTCCACATGATCTTGCCTGCGCCCGCCGTTGCGTCCGCGCGCAGGTGGGTGTCCGCCCACTCGAGCATCTGATGAACCTGCGCCGGATCGGCCGCGCCGAATTCGGCCGAATGGTAGATCGTCGGCAACTCCGGCTCAGTGTGGAGCAACTTGTTTCCGCGAGTATCGAGATACTCCGCGAATACTCCCTTGTCTTTCATCCAGAGCTTTTCCGCACGTTCCTTGTAGGGCGCCGGGTCTTTCCCCAACCTTACGGACAAATCGGCCATGAGGCCAGTGGCCTGCAACATATAGGCCGATGCCTGCGCGCATTGTCCCTGAATGTACCAATGGGAATCGCTAATCCAGGTGTTCAGCGCGCTTTCGTATAGATACTCATTACCCGGCTGAAGCCGCCGGTTTTCCCACGCCAAAACTCCGTCCAAGACGGGATAGATCTCCCGCATCAATTCGAGATCGTTTGTGTAGTCGAAGTACTGCCGCACGTGATCCAGAAATACCTCATTCATGTTGTAGAAGACGCCCGGATCGTACTCGAGCAGCGAACCGAGTCCGCCCGCGTCCGGTCCTTCCTTCACGAGACCCAATGTCGTGTGATTGCGGATGTACTTGGCGATGCGATCCGTCCAGCCATAGCAGTTCGGCCCATAGGCGGTCCGCCAGCCGAGATACGCGAAACGCCACGACCAGCCGCCATGGACGGTCGCGATGTCGCCCCACGTGCCTTCAGTAGCGAAGGCCATCATGCGGGCCGCGGAATCGAGGTACGGGTCCGGTGTATGCGTGACCACACGGTCCGCGATCGACATATTCCGTTTGAGCGCCGCCGCGAACGCCCGTTTGGGATGCGCGATTTCTTCCGCGATCTTGGTTCCCATACCGACGGCGATATATCCGTCCCATTTCTTTCCGGTGATGACGACGCTCTGAGCGGCCACGCAGTTCAGTTGCTCACCCGGGTCGCTGACGGCTGCGCTGCTCGCGCACACCTGCGCGGGTGACGCCAAGAATGCGGTTGGTGTCCCGAACGCGGCGCTTCCTTTCCACGAACTCCCGGCTCGGACGACCGCCTGCCAGTTGGGCAGCTTCCGCCACGCTGAGAATACCTCCTGCGTGATCACGTCGGATTTGTCAAAGGCCCGGTGCAGCGCGAAGTCCTGCCCGGTCCATTCCACGCGGTCCTTGGCGCACTGCTCGGGAGCGAAGACAAATTCCTTCGCGCCCATGTTGTAGTTTGTGAAGAACGCCGACGCGCCGCCGTAACCCCACGTGAGTGTGGTCCCCTTGTTCGCGCCGTCGACGGTGACCTTCACGATAAGCCCTGCCGAATCTGCCGCTGGAATGGCGGTTAGGCAGACCGTGACGCCCGCAAACGCGGGATCGCGCAACGTGTATTCCATCCGCCCGTCCGTGTACGCCACGTCAATCTCGGACCACTGGTGGAACCACTTGCTGTTCGATCCCTGAGTCAAGCCGATAAACAAATGACCCAATAGCCCGCCCGCGGAATGAAAATCGAAGAGGAAGCGGGGCTCGTTGTACGCCACAATAAGCGGACGAAACGAAACCCGCGGAATCTGTTTGAGTTCCTCTTCGGTCCAGACCATCGTGCGGTCAGCGGGAGGGTACAGCGGCCTGCGATGGAGCCGATAGTCGCCTTCTACCACGCCTATCTGCGACCCCGGTTTTGGCCGCGCCGCGTTCGTGTCGGAAGTGATACGGATTTGCCAGCCTCCGTCAATCGGTGTGTAACAGCCGACGAGGGGTTCCACCTTCCGGGCGGAGTTGGGAGCGGCGGCGAGAATTGCCGCGCCTAATAACAGCGTCAATGCGTTCATTCACGATTCTCCCCACGGTTAAGGCGCTACCAATCGGCGCCGTTCCTTCCGTTTCAGCGCTGCACGGAACACATCGTAGCAGATGCGGCGCCTTGGAGGAATACCAGCCGCCTTCCGTGATTTGCAGTCCGTGGCGCCAGCGGTAATAATCACCGTCCAGGGAGTCCCCCATGAGCACATTGACGAAGCGCGAGCGCGTGATGCGAACGGTCCACTACGATGACACGGACCGGGTTCCACTCTACGACATTATTCAGAATGACGCGATTGTTGAACATTACGCGGGGCGGCCGCTGACGGTCGCGGATGGAGACCATACCGTCGCCTTGGCGGTAGGCCGGACGTTGGACATGACGCGCATGGTTACCGGACCGGCGGCGCCGGGGGAGTATACGCGCGCTGATGGTTTGAGAATCCAACAGGAACGGTGGACGAGCTGGATAACCCATCGGCCGTTTCAAGACGTGGACCAGCTCGTGGGCTGGGTCAAGGAACGTATCCGCGAGGCTAATGCGAGCGAGTTCGCCCCAGCTCAGGCCGATGATATGCGCGCCCATATTCAGAAGCGGTGGGCGCAATTTGCCGAAGGCGACCCGACGGGACGCGGCGATCCAACCGTGTTCGTGATCGAAAGCGGGGTCGGCCTGACCGAGATGTACTGGGCCGCGGGGATGGACCTGTTCACCGAACTGATGATGGAGCATCCCGATCTGGTCGAAGAGTGGCTCGAAGCGCGGTTGCAGTCCGAATTGCGCCGCGTTGCGCGCATCGCCGATCCCTGTTTCATACCTATCGCGCTTACCTATGACGATATCGCGTTCAAGAATGGCCCTATCTTTTCGCCGGACTGGTTGCGGCGGTACTGGGTTCCGCGGCTGGCGCGGCTCGTGGACGCGTGGCACGCGCGGGACGTGTACTGTCTGTTTCATTCGGACGGAAATCTATGGCTCATCTTGGACGACTTGGTGGCGGCGGGTATTGATGGGCTCAATCCACTCGAGGTGATGGCGGGTATGACCGTCGGCGCCGTGCGCAAGAAATATCCGGAGCTATTCTTGACCGGCGGGATTGACGTTAGCCAGCTCCTGACGTATGGTTCCCCGGACGAAGTCACCGCCGCCTGCCTTCAAGCGATGACAGACGCGTCGGGCCTGGGATACTTTATGGGGTCGACAACGGAGCTTCATTGGGACGTGCCATTGGCGAACGCGGTGGCTATGTTTGAGACGGCGTGGCACGAAGGACCCTAGGGTCCCAGACGAATAGGCAACGGGGTGGGAGCATGATGACATTGAACCGAAGATCTGATTCATGGCGAAAGTCTTTGGCCGCTGCGCCGCTGGTGTGTCTTATTTCGTTGTGTGCTTCGGCGGCGCCCAGCGCGGGGGGGCCCACGCTGGATGTCACGTCCGAGGCCGTCCAACTGCATAAGGGAGATTTGGCGCTGCCGGTTTCGCTGACGTGTCCCAAATTAACGATTGATGGCGCGTCCGTTGGCGGGGTTGCCAAGCCCGCGTCGGTCCAAGGCGACATCGCCAAGGGACAGACCTTGGAGTTGACGTATGCGCCGCTAGCGCTGAGTGATGGCGCGGCCCTCGAAGTGAAGGTTCACATCGACTGGTCCGCCGAGGAAGGGGTGCTGCGCAAAAGCGCGGCATTGCGAATGGCCCCGGGAAGCTCAGGCCGGGTGTTGCAGGAAGTGATTCTTGGGGACCTCGACGTAAGCGAAAAGCACGCCCAAATGGCGCCGGGCGACGTGCAGAGTTACCCGGCGTTTCTCGATGGTTTCTTCGCGGGGATCGAATTCCCCGTAGCAGCGACTCGGATTGAGGCCAATCACCTGCTATTGGCGCACCGGCCTGGCGTGACGCTGCAGCCCGGCGTTTCATATGAGACGCGAAAGGCGGTTATTGGCGTGGCGCCACGGGGCGAGGAGAAGCGCGCGTTTCAGACGTACATCGCCCGGCATCGCCCTCAGCCCACCGGTATTCACGTCAATTACAACAGTTGGTGGACGTCTCCGGTGCCCTACAAAGAGCAAGACATCCTCAAATTGATGGCGGTGTTCAAAGACCAACTCTACACGCCCTATCACCAGTCGTTCGATACCTTCTGCATTGACATGGGGTGGTCCAACGCGCGCAGCTTGTGGGAGATTGATCCAGCGCTCTTTCCCGGCGGCTTTGGCAAGCTTGACGAAGCCGCCAAGAGCATGGGATGCCGGCTGGGCCTTTGGATTTCGCCGAGCAGTTGTTATCCGCCTGCGTTAGACAATACTTGGGCGGCCGAACAGGGATTCGAGACGTTTTCCGTACCGGGGGCAGGGGGCCAGCCGTTCCGCTACGCTTGTTTGGGGGGAAAGCGGTATCAACAGGCGTTCCAGGATCGCTTGATTAACATGGCCACGAAGTATGGGGTGCGCCACTTCAAACTGGATGGGTACATGTTCACGTGCCCTGAATTGGGGCATGGTCACGCGCCGGGGGCGTTGTCGTCCGAGGCCATCGCGGATGGAATCATTGCCGCGGCCGAGGCCGTCCGCAAAGTGGCTCCGGATGTCTGGTTTGAGCCGACCTGTTTTGGGTTGAATCCGAGTCCCTGGTGGCTGTTTCACTTCAATTCCGTGATTGGCAGTTTCGGGGACGACGCGCCGTTTGGGCGCGCGCCGGCGCCGGTCTATCGCGAGACCTACACGACCGCTCGGGACTTCTTCAATCTGCAAGGCGCGAACTGGAGCACACTCCCGGCTGCATCGCAGGAAGTCTTGGGCATTATCCATCAGACGCCCGAACCGTTCATGAACGATGCGGTGATGACGGTCATGCGCGGTAACATGTTCCTGCCGGTATACCTCAATCCGGCGCACATGACCGACGCGCGGTGGAAGTCGTTTGCCGCACTGCTTGCTTGGGCGCGCGCCAACGCCGAACAACTTCAGGTATCTGAGCCAATCCTGCCTGCGTCGTGGCAGGACGGCAAGTGCCCCAAGTTTACGAATAACGCCGTGATGCCGCGCGAACCCTACGGGTACGCACACTGGAAAGATGGAAAAGGTTTGATTGTCGCTCGCAACCCGTGGCTTGAACGTAAATCGATCTCATTCGTTGTTGGCGGAGCCGCAAAAACGGACGCGTCTTCGACTGAAGTCCGTACGGTAATGAGCCTGTATCCCGAACCCCGTGTCTACGCGCGGTCCGCGAAAGCCGGCCAGCCGTTTTTCGTCTCCCTGGCGCCCTACGAAACCGTCGTGCTTTCCATCGGCGCCGATGAATTGCCAACAGAGTTACCGACCGCCGATCCATCGACCAGTGTTCTGCGGGTCACCAGCAACAGCTCGAACGTGAGCCGCCTCGAGTTTGACGGAGGCGCTGAGAAGTTCGGACCGGATTGGACGTGTCCTCTTGCGAATGTGGCATCGGGAGTTCAGGTTGATCTGGAGTGCGAGATCGAAATCGGTTCGCCGCAAGCGGAATTGCTGGCGCTGTGCGATGGAGGGGGAACGCCTTCGGCGTTGGGATGCCGCGTCGAAGTGGACGGAAGCGCCGCGCTGGTGGAGACGACCGACTCCGAAACGGGCTGGGGCGCTAGTGGCATGCCGCGCCCCGAACGCTGGACGTTCTATCGAACGCGTCTGGCGAACGGACATCACCGTATCAAAGCGAACTTCTCCGGCGGCGCGGAAACCGGCAAATTCTCGATATGGGTATGGGCCACGAAACCGGCGTCCGCGGACGCATTGCCCGTATCCAACGTGCTGCCGTCTCCCGAAACGATTTCGCTGGATTCCGTGGCGCTGCTTGCGCCAGTGGACCTCGCGTCGAAAGAATTGAAGACGGTTCGGGCGCCGCGGCCGCTAGAGCGCATCAACGGTGTCTATCTGGACACGTTGACGCCGGCGTCGGTGACGCAGGGCTACGGGACCTTGCAGAAGAACCAGAGCGTGTGGGAAAAGCCGTTTATCATCGCCGGAAAACACTTCGATCGCGGCTTGGGTACGCACGCCGCATCGCGAATTACGTATCAGCTCGACGGGACCTACAAGCGGTTTCAGTGCTGGGCAGGCGCGGATTCGGCCACCGGCCCAACGGTGACATTCGAGGTCTATGTGGACGGGCAAAAGCGGTGGGAGTCGGGTTTGATGGATCGCTCGACGCCCGCGAAGCAGGTCGACGTAGATATTGCCCAGGCCAAGACCCTGGAGTTGGTCGTCGGGGACGGCGGCAATGGCATTGGCGCGGATCACGCGGATTGGGCCGACGCTAGACTTGTGAAGTAAGTCATAGGTAGTTCGTCGTATCGTCGGCTCTGTCGGCGCGTTTTTGATCCGGAAGAAGAACGAGGAGTCAGTCTAGTTATGATCAGTTCACTTCAATTCCTGTTGCCATTGGCGGCGTTCGGCGCCGTGGCCGTGCCCGCACACGCGGCGCAAACCGCGATCGAGGCGCGGGGCGAACTCGCGCGGCGTATTGAACTGGTGCGCGACCGTATGCTGCACGGCGACGTGCCGCGCTTCTCGGATGATTTCATTCTGGCGGACATCGCGTTGCGGCCAGACTATCCCCGGCGTTTCGCGGAATACAGCGGCGACGTGTCCGGCCGCGTGATTGGCGCCTATGCGATGATGCCTAGTCCGCAGACCGATGCGCACTTGAAGGAGTTGGCGCGCGCGGCCCTGCAGTTCCAGAAGGGTGACGGGCGGTTCGGGTCGGCGGCCCTCGAGTTCACACCCGAAAAGGTCGGGCAAGATCACATGGCGTTGCTGTGGGGCAACGGGCGTTTGCTTGTCGGCTTATTGGAATACAATTCCGCTCAGCCCGAACCGGACGCGCTGAAGGCTTCGCAACGGCTCGGTGACTTTCTGCTCAAGGTCTATGACGGGTGCGCGAATCCGCAAGTGGCCGAGCGCGTGAAGGATTTCGGCGCCGGCGGCATGATCTGCTTTACGCAACTCATCGAAGGGTTGGTGATGTTGTCGCAGGCCACGCACGACCACAAGTACATCGATGGCGCGGAGCGCATCTTGCCGTGGATTCAGAAGGATCGCGGCAAGCAGCACACTCACGGCTACCTATCCACACTTCGCGGTGTGGTGATGCTGTACGAAGCCACCAAAGACGCCAAACACTTGGCCATGGTCGAAGAGTTGTATGCCGGGCTTGTCAATTCGCCGGACTACACCATCTATGGCGGCGTCATGGAGTACTTTGGCGGCAAAGGCGATCGCAGCGAGGGCTGTTCAGAAGCCGACTTCCTGCGGCTGAGCCTGCAACTCTGGCGCGTCACTGGCAAGACGGACTATCTCGAAAACGCGGAACGCAACCTGCTGAATGAGTTCTACGGGAATCAGTTTGCCACAGGCGATTTTGGGCATCACTGGATCACGAGCGCGGGTATTTCGCCGTGTCTGGGGTCGGGCCGCGCCTGGTGGTGCTGCACCATGCATGGTCTCCGCGCGTTCCGCGATGTGCTGGATTCGGTCGTTACGGCGAAGGATGGGCTCGTCAGGATCAATCTTTTTGAGGACGCGGTGTGGTCCGACAAGGCCAACTCGCTGGCCATCGCCTGGAACACGGCAAGCGGATCGTCGCCGCAATTGTCGGTGACTGTCGAGAAGGCCGCGGCAGAAGGCGCGCGCCTTACGGTTCGGAAACCGGCCTGGGCGTCGGTGGTTAGCGTCAATGCCGCCGGCGCGAACGCTACGGCTAAGGAAGAGGGCGGGTACCTGTTCATTGACCGAGCGCTGCACGCCGGCGAACGCGTAGACGTCAGCTTTACCTGCCAACCTCGTCTCGTGAAGCGTGACGGCGTTCCGCTCGTCTTCGACCAACTCGCGAAAGAACCCGTGCAAGCCGCGTTGTTCTACGGTCCTTGGTTGCTAGGCGTCGACGAGGTGGACAATTCCCCGTACTTTAACGAACCCATCGCCGGGAACCGCGTTACACTACCGCGCGAGTTTGTTTCCGACGGCGCAGCCGGCCTGCGCGCCGTTCCGTGCGCGCACGTGAAATGCAGCTATGTTCACGACGGCTTTCCCGGAACGCAATCGCTCACGCTGCGTCCCGTTTCCGAGCGCAGCGCGCACGAGCCCGCTTCCTTTGCCGTTTGGCTGAATTACACGGCGGACAAATAGATTTCGAAGAGCCAATTTCGGACGGAGACGTATCGCGTGTTTTCCTTATTGCTCATTGCGTTTGCCGCGGCCCCCGTTTCGCAGGGTTATGTTCCCAATGAATATGTCGATCCCGATACCGGGCATCGCGTCGTTCGTTTGACGCGCGCGCCCGGCGAGTACACGTCGTTCTATTTTCACCAAAACCCCTTCACGGTCGGCGGCGACAAGATGGTGTGTACGGGCGTACAAGACGGACGCAATTGGCTCCTCGCCATCGATATGAAAACGTACGCGATGGATCGGTTGTGCGAGTGTCAAGACGCCGGCCACGTCATCGTTGCGCCCAAGCGCCGCGAAGTGTTTCATCTGCGGGGCGAGACGATTCTCGCGACCCATATCGATACGAAGGAGACGCGCGAGATAGGGAAAATAAGCCCGGAATGGGTCCACGGCGCCGGATTCACGGTCAACTCCGATGAAACGCTTCTGGCAGGGACTTTCGCCGACGGAATCGCGGAATGGTTCAAGAAACCGCGCGGCGAATGGTTCGGCGGTATCCACGGCGCTCACCTGCCCAACGGCCTCTATACGGTCGAGATTGCCACGGGCAAGATCAATGTCTTCTATCGCGAGAATGAGTGGCTAACCCACATCCAGTTCTCGCCGACCGACCCAGGCGCTCTCTCGTTCTGCCATGAAGGCCCGTGGGAGAAGGTGCAGCGGATCTGGGTCATCCGGGCGGACGGAACTGGTCTGAAGGCCATTCACGAACGCACGATGGAAAATGAAATCGCAGGGCACGAGTTCTGGGACCCCTCGGGCCGCATGCTGTGGTTCGATCTGCAGACCCCTGCCTGGAAGAATTTCAGTTTGGCTGGGGCCGACGTTCAATCCGGCAAAGAAACACGCTATCCGTTGAATCCCGACCATTGGAGTTTTCATTACAACATCGCGCCGGACGGCTCGATGTTCTGCGGCGACGGTGGCGCCTCGCAACACGGGCGCGACGCCTTGACCAATGGCATCTACCTATATCGGCCCAAAGACGGCTCCGTCGAGCCGGAAATGCTCTGCCGGCTTACCGGACATGACTACGCGCTAGAACCGTGTGTGCATTTCACCCCCGATAGCCGTTGGGTCGTTTTCCGTTCAAACATGCACGGACGCCAACTGGTCTATGCAGTTGAAGTGGCCAAGGCCGCGGACAAGACCGTGCCGCATGCCGACAAGAGTCACGTGGCCAACTTCTATCCGTTTATGCAAGAGTACGCGGACACGCGTCCGGTGAAGTTGTCCTACTTGAGTAAGGAATGGCCGGACCGCGACGCATGGGCTGCACAGGGCCGCGCGAAGATGTCCGAGTTGCTTGCGTACCATCCCGATCCTGCGCCGGCCGGCGCTGAGATCTTGGAGACGACTCAGAAGACCGGTTACGTTCGGTACCGCGTGCGATTCCACGTTACCGCGGATCGCACGACTGAAGCGTTCTTGCTGATTCCTGATGGATTGAAGGGACCGGCGCCCGCGGTGATCGCGTTGCACGACCACGGGGCCTTCTATTACTACGGGAAAGAAAAGATCTGTGAGACGGAGAATCCCTTGCCCGTGCTGAAGGAGCACATTGATTCCTCGTACGGCGGCCGTCCATATGCTGACGAACTGGCCCGTCATGGGTTCGTCGTTCTCGCGCCGGACGCGTTCTATTTTGGGTCGCAGCGCATTGAAGCGGAACAGTTGAGCCAGGTGTACGCGGAACCCATGAAGGGACTCGCGCCAGGGTCGAACGAGTACGTTGAAAAGCACAAGGCGTTGGCAGGGCGTCAAGAGGAAATCATTGCGAAGACGTTGTTCGACGCGGGAACCACCTGGCCCGGCGTGCTGTTCCAAGGTGATCGCGCCGCGGTGGACTACCTGGTCACCCGCCCCGAAGTAGACGCGAACCGTATTGGTTGCATCGGCCTTTCGATTGGCGGATTCCGCAGCGCGCACTTGTTCGCGCTGGACCCGCGTATCAAAGTGGGCGTGGTCGCGGGATGGATGACGACGTACGGCTCATTGGTCTATGACCACCTCCATTTTCACACATGGATGATTTTCGTGCCTGGCCAACTCGACTGGCTTGATTTGCCCGATGTCGTGACACTGAATGCGCCGCGGCCATTGATGGTTGTGGACTGCCTTCAGGACGTTCTGTTCACGCACGAGGGCATGCGCGCCGCGGAAAAGAAGATTGGCGACGTCTATACCCGCATGGGCGCGCCCGATCACTTTGCGTGCCGGTATGACGATGTGCCGCACTCGTTCAATCCGCCCGCGCAGGACGCCGCTATTGCGTGGCTTGAACGTTGGTTGAAGGATACCGGCGCGAACTAGCGTACGGACGTATGCTAATGGCGTCCGATACGTAGGCGCGATTGCCGCGAAAAGCGGGACTGACTTGCTTTTCCAACTGCCGAAAAGCGAATCAGTTCCTGGTCTTCGCTTGAGCTTGGTGTTTGTTGCGCGATTGCCGCGAAAAGCAGGGACAGACACGCTTTTCCAACTGCCGAAAAGCGAGTCAGTCCCTGGTTTTCGCTTGGGCGGATACCGGCGCTGAGTTGCGAGCTTCTCAGTAGGCGCGCTAGAGTTTCCGTCAATGCCAGCGGACCTCGTGGGTCTGGCCAGCGGATAATGTGAACCAATCCTCGCATTTCTTGCCGGTAACTTCGGTTGGGTTGACACGGTAGCGCCCGGGACTTAATCCCCGGAACGTGAACGCGCCGGACTCGTCTACGTGAACCCATTGATTCCAGATCTGTATGTCGCCTTCATAATAGTGGATGAAGACGCCCGCGCTTGGCGCCGTTCTTCCGTTGGAGTCAGTCACGGCGCCTGAAACGACGGCCTCCGGGTCGAGTTCGATTCGGAACGGGGATTGAAACGCGATTCCACGCAGCCATTGCCGGCCATATCCGTTCCGCTCGACGACCACCCAGCCCTTGGTGTCGCACCAGTCTGGGAATCGGAATTCGCCGTTACTATCCGTCTTCGTTCTCTGGGACCGTGGATAGGAAACCACGGTGGTTTCCCAGACGCTGAAAGGAAACGATTTCGCGTCTAGCGCGTCGATTTCGTTGACCACCACGAGCGCGTCGGGAACGGGAGCGCCGGTCGTCCTGTCAACGACCACGCCCTCGAACCCCGTATTTGCGGCCGCCGGCGCCAACGCCGCGACGATAGGCTCAGCGTCATCGTTTGGCGCCGGGCGCACTTGAACCCGGGGAAGGGTCGCCACCGCATATCCGGGCGCGCGAATCGTAAGGCGGGCGTTTGCGCCATACTGGGCGCGGAGACCGGCGAGCAAAAACGAGCCGTCTGACGAGGTGACGAAGGATTCGTCGTTCTCAGAGGACATGTCAGAGCGTGAGGCGTTCGATGGACGGCCTATGCCAACGTAGAATTGCGTGACAGGTTCTCGGGTACTCTTATCCACCACGCGGCCTGACACTTGGAATTCCGGGATGCGCACTTCAATACGGTGATCGTCGCGGCCAACGTCCAGCGTGGCCAACACGCCGCCAGGCGCTGTCGCGCTGTATGCGGCGACTTGAGCCTGTACCCGCTGGCCGGCCAGACCGGTGAGATGGAATCGGCCCTGCCGGTCCGAAGTGGATCGCGAAGCGCCGGCAGCTACGAGGACGCCGGGTAAAGGTGAACCGTCAGGATACACGACTTGGCCTCCGGCCGCTCCCTCGAATCCGGCCAATGCGGGTGCGGGCGCAGAGGCGGCGGGCACGGCATCGTCCTCGCTGGAATCCGCTGTCTCGGAGGCGAACATTGCGGTCTCATTGCGGTAATCGGCGCCTGGGCTCGGCGTCAACTGTATATTGACGGTACACGTCCGCGCGTTCGGTTTGAATTCAGCCCACGTCGTACCGTTGGCTTGGCGGTATTCGTTGGCCAACGCGCGCATCGGAAGCCGGTTGGACGAGACGTCTACGCCCGGTATGCGATAGAACCCCGACTCGTTCGTCTCGACGGTATA
>JACRLJ010000047.1:0-2323 GCA_016215105.1 Candidatus Hydrogenedentota bacterium | reverse complement strand
TACCGTCCGACATGGAATCCCGAGCCCGACAGCGCCAGCATCACCGGGACCTGGGGCATTGCGGCGCCATGTGGTCCCAGGACTTTGCCACAGATGACCCCGGCTCGGCGCGCGCGAATCTCGACGCGCGCTGGTCCAGCGCCGCCTGCGAAGACGACGTTGCGAGCAGTCCACTCATTATCAACGATTGATATCACCGTGTCGCGGCGATGCACCCCGTCCAGACGGAATCTTCCTTCCATATCCGTCCGCGCGCGCCTGCCGGAGTGGGTGACCACGACAATGCCGGCCAGTGGATTTCCCGACGCTTCATCTATCACGGCGCCCTGGACAGACAGGGCAGGTTCCATTCGCACTTGGTCCATGCAGGTTGCGCCTGGCTGGACTGCGAGTGGGAGGTCACAATACGCGTCGGTCCCGGCGAGGTCCATTGTCCACGCCGACAGCCAATACACTCTCGGCGGCAGCGACATCGAGAAACAGCCCGCGTCATCCGTTCTCGCTGTGCCCGCGCTCACGGGACCTGCGTGGTACTGGCAAAACGCTTCCACCTGCGCGTTGGCCACCGGCTCGTTGTCGAGCGTTAACAACTGGCCGGCGAGCGTCCCCGTGCGTTGCGAGTGCGCGCGGGGATCTCGCCAATCTAAGATCGGGGCGTCAGGCGCATGGACGACGATGGCAGTCGTATTCTTGGGGGCCGGAGACGGAGGTGGTACGGCGCTTTGTGTAGCTAGCGGAATAACGGCCGACTCGGCCGCAGCAACCGCGTAGGTCGCGCGTGCGTTGTCGGCGGGCGCGCCGGCCGGCGCGGAATCCGATGAAGGTGAGGATTCCGCTGCGACGGCCATTGCCTCCCCCGTGTCGGCGCGGGAAAACGCCAGCCAGCCTGCTGCCATCAGGACCAGCGACGCCAGACCCGCGGCCCCATACGCGGCGATTCCTTTAGCATGGAGTAGATGCTTGCACGCCGCCTCGATCCGGTGGAACGGGGCGTAGTGCGCGGCCGTGGCGCCCGACGATGCGGCCAGGGGAGCAGTGGGGAGGGCGCGAACTGCGGCGAGCACGCCAAGAGTGAACTGTGTTCCGGGGCGTGTCCGTTCGAGTGAGGATTCGACGAGCGCGGCGACCTGTTCGCGCAGGAGTTCACGCCCGCGGTGAAGCCGCTGACGAACCGCGGGCTCGGACAGTTCGAGCGCAGCGGCGACCGCGTCCGTCGAGCGTCCCTCGCGGTAATACAGGATGAGAGGTATGCGGAAGCTCTCCGGAATTTCCGCGAGCGCGCGCTGGACCAACAGTTGTTCTTCGCGCCGGACCGCCATGTCCGCGGGAGACGATTTGGGGTCCCGTGCGTCTTGGGCGGCTTCAATCGGACTCGAATGCGCGAGGACGTCGCGCTGCCTCTGGCGCAACCAGCGTAACCCCAAATTACGAGCAATGCCGCAGAGCCACGGCCGGAACGCCTGGGGCTCGCGAAGGCGTCCGAGGTTTGCCCATGCCGTAACAAAGGTCTCCTGGGCGAGATCTTCGCTTGACGACAAATCGCCCGTAGCTCCGAAGGTGATTGCGCATACCAGGTTCTTGTAGCGCTCCACAAGGCGCCCAAACGCCCGCTGGTCGCCCTTTTGCGAAGCGGCCAGAACTGCCGATTCCGTCGATAATGCCTGTGTCATGGCCCACCACCTTCCCTTAGTATAGCCCATGCGATGGGGCTTCGTTTGGCTGGTTCCGGCCCGCCGCCTCGACTGTCTATACAATGAGTCGCCGATTTGCCGACAGGTGTGACACGCGGCGGGCGGTTGGGCGTCTTGGTGGGATTTGACAGGCCGCCCTCGCGGCGCCCGGTGAGAAGGGAGTTTGGGAAGTGTGACCCGCGGCCCCTATCGCGCCGCAGACCATAGGGTGTCGCGCAAGTTGGGCCACGAACGGACGTCAGAACTCAGTGCGAACCCAGCGCCGGAAACCGGATCCGGCGCGGTGTACACAATCGGCTGCCCGGTCCATGGGACGATCGGAACCTTCGGCAGAAATTCCGGGATCGCGTCCTCCAGTTTGTTTGGATACTGTCCGTGCGCGGCCTTGAAATCCTTTAAGGCCAGCGCGGTGCGCGTTAGGTCAGACATGAAAACCGCGCGCAGGTGGTTCTCGACAAGTGAAATGGCCTTTTCCACGAACTTGGCCGTAATAACCACCGCAGGAGGTTTGTTCTTGTCCGGATCGAGTCGTGTGTGCGGACTGGTCACGTAACCCAGGTATCGCACGAGCCGGCCTTTCGGGCCGAGAAATGACGGACTGCTGGAGGCGTACGCCGTGGTTGAGAGCGTAC
>JACRLJ010000046.1:48671-77148 GCA_016215105.1 Candidatus Hydrogenedentota bacterium | reverse complement strand
CTGTTGACGAGCGGTCCGGTGTGTCATGACGAATCCCCTCAGCGCGGATCTTGAGCGCGTAACGTGGCAGTAGATGAACTACCGAAGCGTACTCCGCGCCTTCTCGAAAGCAGCATACACTTCGGGCCCGAACAGGACAAAGCGCACGAGATCGATGCCTTCGTGCCCCTGAAGGAACTCGGCGACGGTCCCGACCGCGATACGTGCGGCGTCGGAAATCGGGTAGCCGTACACGCCGCAACTGATGGCCGGGAAGGCGATTGTTCTCACGCCGTTTTCGAGCGCGACCTCGAGACTGCGGCGGTGACAACTCGCGAGGAGTTCCGGTTCGCCATGTTTGCCGTCGCGGTAGACCGGCCCGACGGTATGGATGACATACTTCGCGGGGAGCTTTCCGCCGGTGGTGATCTTCGCATCCCCGGTCGCGCATCCCCCAAGTTTCCGGCACTCTTCGAGTATGGCCGGTCCGCCCGCGCGGTGGATCGCCCCGTCCACACCCATGGTCTCGATGGCGCTTGAACCAAAGTCTTTTCGCATAGCTGCTCCTTTTGCTGGTCGAGCCATGTACCCTCGGGAGAGCCCGAAGGCCCGCCGTTCGTAATCGCATCAAGGTCTTGTCTTATTGTAAGGCGCGGAATTCGGCGAGTCGAGACTCGATTTCCGAAGGGACGTGGGGAAGTAGCCGGAACGACGCACGAGAACGTCCAGTACAGAAATGACGTCGAGTTGAGTCCCGAAGAGTTGACGTCGAGTTGAGTCCCGTAGGGACGCCAGGAGAGTAGCCGGGGGTGACCAACGGGAACCCCCGGAACCCGCCCCCCACAGCGGTCAGCCCCGGAGGGGCGCAGCAGCGCCTACGACCAGATATACCGCTCGTCGTATTGGATTCCGTGCGATTTCAGCAGCGCCACCAATTCCTGTTTGAAATCACGTTTCGCGTGGTGCTTTTCCTGATTGCGGATATACGCTATCATCTTAGGGCATTGAGATTTGCTCACGGTAAACGCGGCATAGGCGTCCTGCCAACCAAACACCTTATTGGAATCATGTTCACGGTGTATCCAGCCTGAGGATTTGCTCTTAATGGTTTGCAGGAGTTTCGAGATAGACACATCGGGACGCCACCGGACCAAGAGGTGGACATGGTTAGGCATTCCGCCAATCTTGGCGAGCACGCCACGTTCGCCCTTGATGACGCCCGCCATGCAGGGATATAGATCGGTCCGGATTTGGGGTGTGATGAGAGGCCTGCGGTCTTTCGTGCTGAATACGAGATGGTAGTTCAGATTGGTGAACGTGGTAGCCATGCTGCCCTCTCCTCTGCCGCGCCCCTTCGGGGCTGACGTCTGGTTTATGCCTCGATCCGGGGGTTCCCTTCAGTCACCCCCGGCTACTCTCCTGGCGTCCCTCCGGGACTCAGTCTATGACTGCGGATGCACTCTTGAACAAGGACCGTTGGCTCATGTCGGGTACTCTCCTGGCCTCTCTCCGGGACTTAGCCTATGACTGCGGATGCGCTCTTGAAGAAAGACAGCTGGGAAATGTCGGGCACTATCCTGGCGTCCCTACGGGACTCAATTCGGCGCGTGCTCTGAGCAGAAACCATCGTTCTCACGGGCGGCTTCAATGGTTTGTATCAGCGTCTCCATGCTGATGGGTTCGATACAACAGCGCGCAGAGACGTACATTACCGACGCCATGGCCGCATTGAAGACCAGGACGATTGTGGCTATGGCTGCGGAAGCGACGATTGAGAAATAAAGACCTGGAATAATACTGAACAACAAACTAACAGCCAGTGCGGCAGCGGTCGTTATGACAATGACGGCGAGCGCCCTCAGCTTCTGTCCCCTCATTAGATTGCGGCTCCTTGCCATCGCTTCTGTAGCGCGCAGATCTTCATACATGAGGACCGGGTAGAGGATGAACCACGCAAGCGCGAGATAAACACCGGGAATAAGGCAGAGGATTGAACCGAACACGATACCCAAACCGGAAAGGATGGATGCGCCGAAAATCCGGCCTATCCGGCTCGATACGGCGAGAAAACAGTCGCGTACAGATATGTCAAAGCCGAGAAAGCGTTGGGTCACGCTCCAGGCGACGGCGGCGGTGCAAATGGTGTCGGTAAGTATGAACACGAACAGGTTCAAGATGGCCACGCTGAGAGGAGGATGGGACAGGTACATTGTCCCGGACCAAACGGCGAAACCAATGTTCTCGTGCGTTACCGAATAGGTTTCGGAAATTAACGAAATGGCAAGTCTTGGAAGGAACCAAATACCCGCCAGAACCGCCAGAAATGTGAAGTTATCTATGCTGAAGCGAATAGAGTTGCTGAGGATTTCGACGATACTCAATTCCTTAATCGGGTATTTCATGGTCGCGTCCCCGCCACATGTCTCATCGCACAGTCCGATCCAGAGTAATACTCGTACTCGCGCCGCGTCGAAAAGCTGACTCTCTGGCCGAACTCCCAGTTGTCGAAACCGATCAAAGCGACAACGGCACGACACCGGCCTCGCTGATCGCGGGAGGAACTTCCAGCCCCTCCGCACGGAGCCCCTCGATGTGAAACTCGATTGCCTCGCGGATCATGCGTTCGGTATCGGGGCGAGTCTGCCCGGTGGCGATACATCCAGGAAGGTCGGGAACATAGGCTGACCAATTCCGGTCACCCTTTTCAAAGATCACCGCATATTCGAGACTCATTCCTTGTTCTCAATTTGCGCTTGGCGCCGCACGCTTTTCAACGTGCCAATTCTAACGTCGTCTGCCGGGTGACCCGAAACCGTAACCAAACCCCTCTCGCGAGGTGTCTCAGTTTCCGGTGGCTTCCGCGTTCACGAACGACCCCCATCCATTGTCGAAAAGCGAGCGCACTGATTCTCTTACCGTCATTGTATCATGTCCACGCGTATGCGCTTGATTCTCTACATTGAAATTGCCCGGCAATATGCTTACTGGGTTTTCTCCCGCCCGCCCGTCTTCTTTTCGTCTTCGTACTCGCCCGCCATTTGCGGATTTAGCGCGCGTAGTCTATTCAGATAATATCGCTCCAGTGTATCGCTCCCCGTCGCACGGCAGAGGTCTATGGCCTGCGGAATGTTTGCGCCGTACGCATCCCCCTGGCACGCCAATTCGAGAAACCGCGCTGCACGTTCGGGATCGTCTTCGAGCCACGCCAAGCGCGCGCACGCGTGCCTCAATTGTCCGGGGCTGAGCGGCGACTCCAAAGCGGTCTGGTAACACCTTCGCGCCCCAGACCAGTTACCAAGACTGTAGAGTTCGTCGCCACGTTCCCACGCCCACCCGGCGGCCTCGTTCTGGCTGACGAAGCTTGATACGCTTTCAAGCGCCAGACAAATTCCCGCCTTTATTCTTGCGTCGCGTTCTTGCGACGATCGGATTGTCTTGCGCGTGCCGAGTTCCTCCGTCGAGAGGCAGCGCTCCAGCCGTGTCAGCGGAACGTTCGCGATGCGCTCGACAGACGTGTCACCCGCTGCCAAGGCTCCGTCGTCCGGTGGAGGAAGTTCGCGCACCGCCTCGCTCGATAGTCGTTTGCCTACGTCATCCAAATCGCGCATCGTCAGGGGCATACCTGATGAAAGCCTACTCTCGCGCAGATGAATGGCAAGCCCCACGATCACCGCGAGAATAACTGCCAGCGCAGAACACAGCAGAAACAACGACTTCAGGGTCTTCATGGGCTACCCGCCTCTCGCCATCAGCTTCCGTTGCCGCTCGAGAAAGGTCTCGACGAACGGCGTGGCGGGCTGATTCAGGATCTCGTCCGGTGTTCCGATTTGGTGGCAGTGGCCGTCCTTGATGACGGCGATGCGGTGGGCGAGGGCGAGGGCTTCTTCCTGGTCGTGGGTGACGTAGATGGCGGTGATGCCGACGCGTTGTTGCAGTTCGGCGAGTTGGGTGCGGGTGGCATATCGGAGTTCGGCGTCGAGGTTGCTGAGCGGCTCGTCGAGTAAGAGGATATCCGGATGCACCGCCAGTGCGCGCGCCAACGCGACGCGTTGTTGTTGCCCGCCGCTGAGTTCAGTGACGCGGCGTTTTTCGAGGCCGCTGAGCTGGACAAGTTCGAGGGCTTCTGCGACGCGCGGCGCGATCTCCGGCTTGGGCATCTTACGCGCGCGCAGCCCGAACGCGACGTTGTCGAAAATGTTGAGATGCGGGAACAACGCGTAGCTTTGGAAGACCATGGCGGCGTTGCGGCGTTCGGGCGGGACGGCGGTCACGTCGCGTCCGTCGAAGAGAACGCTGCCCGAGTCAGGCTCTTCGAGCCCCGCGATAACGCGCAACGTGGTGGTCTTGCCACAGCCGCTGGGGCCCAGGAACGCGAAGACTTCACCGTCGCCGATCTCGCACGAGAAATCGCGGATGCCGCCGCCTTCGGGATAGACCTTGGTGATGTGCGTGCACCGGACGCCGCTCATCGCTTGTCGCCGTTCGGAAGTTCTGCGGTATTGCCCGCAAAACGGGGACAGTCCCTGCTCGAAGACTCGCGAGGACAGTCCCCGTTTTGCTTATTCTGAACCGTTATCATTTCTTGCTGTACACCTCGTCGTCCCAACGCTTGCACCACGCGGCCTCTTTCTGGGCGAAGACTTTCCAGTCCACCGGCATCGGATCGATCTTGGTCTCTACGATCCACTTTGGGAGTAACTTGGGATCGATATCTTTGCGCGCGGGAATCTTTGCATACGCCTCCGCCTGCTGCGCCAACGCTTCCGGCGTGGTTACGAATTCGTAGAAGCGCTGCGCGAGTTCCGGATGCGGCGCGCCTTTGATGATCGCGATGCCTTCGGTCAGAACCGGCGTTTGCGGCGGCACTACCCAGCCAAACGGATAACTGTTCCGATCCCGCTGCAAGGCCGCGTCCGCCATGAGCCATACCGTTACGAGTTCTTCGTTGCGCTTGATGTGGTCGTACAACAATTGCGGACTCTCCGGATAGGCTTCGGTAGACTGATGCAGCGTTCGCAGCCACTCGATACCGGCGTCTTCACTGGCCGCCCGGCTGATCATCGCGCAGAAAAAGGTGCGCATCGTGCCCGACGCGAGCGGTTTGCGAATAGTGATCTTGTCTTTCCATTTGGGATCGAGCAACTCATCCCAAGTCTTTGGCGCGGCTTCGGGGGTAAGCTTGCGGTTGTTGAATACGATAGCGAGCGGCGAGCGGTACGTGCCGTACCAGAGGTCCTGAGCGTCTTTGTACTGGGCGTCTACCTTGTCCGCCCACGTCGGCCGGTACGGTTGCAGAAGCCCTTCATCGGCGGCCTGCATGAACATCGTAGACGGCGCGCCCCACCACACATCCGCGACCGGACGGTTGGCCTCGGCCTTCACGCGCGTGTACACGTCCTGCGAGCCCATGTCCATCACCTGGACATCGACCTCCGGATATTTCGCCTCGAAGCGCGCCTTCCAGTCCTTGAGGACTTCCGGGCCGTGCGGGCTGTATACGACCAGTGTCTCGCGGTTGGAGCAACCGGCGAGCGCGAGAACTACCCATACCCATCGCAACGCGTACATTCCGTTTCTCCTGGCGCAGCCATTATGCCCGTAGAGCGCTTTCCAACGCGCTCAGCGAAGCCCCGATCCGTTTCGGCGGCGCGACGTGTCCCTGGAGCGCGGGCAAATCCTTGATGCCCGAGCCCGTGATGATACAACAAACGCGCGCGCCCGAATTCTTCAAGGGCAGGTGCTCGAGCGCGGCGATGACCACGGCGCACGTAGGTTCACACAGGATGCCCTCGGATGACGCTAACGCCAATTCGCCGCGAATGATTTCCGGATCATCGACCGCGATGGCGGCGCCGTTCGTCGTGCGAAGGGCGGGCAGGACGGTGTGCCCGTCAAACAAGATGTCATCCGCGATGCCCCCCGCGATGGTCTTCGGATTCGGCCACGGTTCGTTCAAGGTCTCCAGATACGGTGTGCCCTCGTCAATGGCCTTCTTGAGCGGCGCGCACCCGCTGGCCTGGATTCCGGCCAAACGTGGCAGCCGTTCGATGAGTCCCAACCGCTGAAGGTCAAGCAGGCCGCGCCAAATCCCACCGAGCAATCCGCCGCCGCCCACCGGCGCCACAATCCAGTCCGGCAAGTCGCCGCCGGTTTGCTGGTAGAGTTCGTAGGCGATGGTCTTCGCGCCTTCCACGTTGTACGGCTCGTACATTCCCGCCGTCGAGAGGTGATACCACCCGAACCGGCCGCAGGCCTCGAGGCAGAGGTCAAACACGGCGTTCGCGCTGGGAACATCCACTTGGATGACTTGTCCGCCGTAGGCCGCCGCCTGCGCAATCTTCGTCGGCGACGCGAAACCGTGCATCAGCAACACCGCGCGCATACCGGCGCGCGCAGCGTATGCGGACGCCGCGCAGGCGACGTTGCCCGAGGATACGACCGCGACAGTGTCCTTGCCCAATTCGCGGGCGCGCGTGATGCCTACGGAGATTTGCCGGTCCTTGAACGAGCCCGTCGGGTTCGACGTCTCGTTCTTGAGCAGCAACTGCTTCAAACCACTTGCCGCGGCCAAGCGTGGCGCTTCGATGAGCCGGGTCGCTCCCTCTCCCAACGTAATGGCGCGGTCCGGGTCCGTAACGGGCAAGAGATCCGAATAGTCCCACAGCGAACGCAGAGGTTGAGAGAATACCGCCTTTCCGGGCGTGGCCAGCGATCGAATGCTGAGAGGTTCGCCGCAACGAGGACACGTGAAAGCCGCGGGCGGCGCGACGTTATAGTCGCATCCGTAGCAGACGAAATCATAGGAAGCTGTGAGTGCAGCGGCGTTCATGAGAAGGGGATTTTCGCACACGGCGCAGTCAAAGATAAAACGCGCGCTCAACGTAGAAGCGGCGTCCCCGCCGCTTCCTCAGGGCTCTGCCTTGAACGATGACCTTGACATCGCGCCTCATCCGGACTTCAGGTATCGCGCGATTCTGCACTCCCATAGTCCGAGTCGGGGCCGCTTCGCGATTGCTCAAACCCCGCGCAAGTCACTACCGGAAGCCGGGGATACTTGGGATACTTCGGGTCGGCGTCCGACACCCCGCAGCGCCAATAGGCCGCGCCACCGTGCGGATGGTGGATCTGCCGCGCGTGCGCGCATCGTGCGCACAAACCGACGGGATCGAGCGCATCGGGTGGCTCGGACATGATCAGCCCTTACAGCGTCAGCGCCGGTAGAACACGGCGGTGAGCAGTTTGCGGTAAATCCGGAACGAATCCCGCACTTTATGGAAATGGGAGCTCCGATTGCGCGTTTCGTAGATGGTGCTGATGGGCGCAGGGACGATTCGGAAGCCGCGGCGCGCCGCGCGAATAATCACTTCCATCTCGGTTTCATAGCGCCCGCCCGGCACGCTCCGCAGGACCTCTTCGACCAGGCGCCGCGAGTGGAGCCGGTACCCGGATTGCGTGTCCGGCAGGCGCTGGCCCAGGAGCAGGGCGGTAATGAAGATGGTGAGGTTGTTCCCGAGGCGGCTTCGCAACGGCACGTGCCGTTCCCCGAACGTGCGCGATCCTATGACGAGGTCGGCCGAAGACTGCACAAAGGCCCGATACAGGTTGATCAGTTCATCCGGCGCATGCTGCCCGTCGGCGTCGCACGTACACACGCATTCGATCCCCGTGATTTTCAGCGCCGCGCGGAAACCTTCCAGAAGCGCTTTGCCCTTGCCCTGGTTGACGTCCAATCGAACAACCTGAACGCGATCGTCCGTCAGCGCTGTGACGCCGTCATCCGTGCTTCCGTCGTCGACGACAATAACATGCTCGACCAGCTCCGCCATGCGCGCCGCAACAGGGCGCAACCTTGCTCCGGCGTTGTAACAGGGAATGACGACCGCCACGCGGCTGCGCAGGTCGGAGCATTCGGAGTTGGCGTCCATGATCAGCTTGTCTCTCTCGCGCCTGTCGAATCCGAATTGCGCGGGCGAGGGCTCAACAAGGCAATTCCTTTTTCGCCAGGAGACTGGCGTTCGCGACCAGTTCAGCGACCCGCTCCGCCTGAATCAGGATATCGGCGATCAGCGCGCGTCCCGCGGAGCTCTCGGGCAATTCGAGCGCGAGCATATCCGCGGCGGCGTAGAGCGCCTGAAGCGGGTTGTTGACGCTGTGGGATAGGCGCGCAAAGACTTTGAACAGGGATTCGTCACCTTCCTTCGAGGCCAGTTGGCGTCCCTCGAGTTCGCGCTGAAGGCGGCTGATACGAAGGGTGGCCTTTACCCAAGCCCGCAACGCGACTTCCTCGACCGGTTTGGCCAGGTAACCGTCGGCTCCTCGTTCGAGGCCGCGTTTCACGCTCTCATCGTCGGTGCGCATCGCCGAGATTAGCACAATGGGAATATGCACCGTGCGCGGGTTTGCTTTGATTTGTTCGCAGACCGAGATGCCGTCCATGTCCGGCATGACCACGTCAATCAGGATGAGGTCAAAGGTAGGATTCTCTCGCACGATGTCCAGGGCCGACTGGCCGGAGTCCGCCGAGATCAGGTCATGATTGTCCCGATTGAGCTGTGCGCGGAGCATGGTGAGATTTACGCGATTGTCATCAACAATGAGTATTTTGGCCACGGAACACTGCTCCGTTTCTTCCCACTCCCATGCGGACGTCAACGCCCGAAAGCGGAGCCCGCGCCAGCGCCTCTACTACGATAGCATGGTAATGCCGGATCGGTCCAGTACGATCTTGGACTGCAGACCGCCCAACTTGGCGCGGTCATAGGGAATCCGAGGGATACGAAACGATTTTCCGGGAAAATCTCGTCAGCCGACGGGAGGTGATGCGGCGGTGGGCGCCGTACCGTCGTTGGTGAAACGGGCCACGCCGGACTCGTCAACAAAGAAACGGCGATACCCGCTTTGGCCGGGGCTAACGGGGGTGGCGACGCAGGTGTAGGCCGGCGCGGCGGCCGCGGAGCCCATGGTCACCGTGATCACGAAGTTGTATCCGCCTTTCGTGCCGGCGCCGAGGACGCTGTCCAGAAACGGGGTCGTGGCGCCCGCGCCATCCGGGTTGGCAAGCTGGGCGAGTGTACCGAAGTCTCCGTGCCCGTCACCGTCCGCGTCTACGAATGCGGCCGCCTGAAACTGCGATTCCGCATTCGCGATGGCGTGGATCGAGCCCAGCGCCTGGGTTTCGCCGGCGGTCATTCGGGTTCGGATGAAATTGGGAATGGCGATCGCCGCGATGATGGCGATGATCGCCACCACGATCATGAGTTCGACGAGAGTGAACCCGCCGCGTCGGAATAGTTGATTCATGAAAGATGCCTTGTCTTGAAGTTTTGGGTGTGTCAGCGCCGTTGTCACGAGGATAGAGAACTGCTGCGCGCGAAGCAAGATCGCAATTCTCCGAGGGATCCACGCTACTCTACGGTAACGCTCTTCGCCAAGTTTCGCGGCTGGTCAACGTCGCAATGCCGATTCACCGCGATGTAGTACGCCAACAGTTGAACCGGGATCGCGACCACGATGGGGCTGAGCGGCTCGTAGCACTCGGGCACATAGATGACGTCATCGCAATAGCGCCGGATGGCTTCATCCCCTTCGGTGGCGATGGCCAAAACCAAGCCTTCTCGCGCGCGGATCTCCTGGATATTGGAGAGCATCTTGTCATACACCGCGCTGCGCACCGCGATGCAGACCACGGGCATCGCGCCGGTCACCAGCGCAATCGGCCCATGCTTCATCTCGCCTGCGCCATATCCTTCAGCGTGAATGTAACTGATTTCCTTGAGTTTAAGCGCCCCCTCCAACGCGCTGGGCAGATTGTAGCTCCGTCCAAGGTAGAGGAAGCTACGCGCGTGGCAGTAGCGCGGGTCGCCGGACACTTTTCGGACCGTATCCTGGTGATCCAGGCACCACTGAAGTTTCTCGGGAATGGCGCGCAGGTGTTCAATCACGCCGCCGAGCGTATCGGCGGTGGCGGTTTCGCGTAGGTTCGCCAAGTAAATCGCAAACAGCGACAAGGCGGTAACCTGCGAGGTATAGGCTTTTGTCGACGCTACGCCGATTTCCGGCCCGGCTTGCGTGTACAACACGCCGTGGGACTCGCGGGCGATGCTCGAACCGACAACATTCACAATTGAGACGACGCGCGCCCCGGACTTCTTGGCGATGCGTATCGCCTCGAGAGTGTCGGCCGTTTCGCCGGACTGGGTGACTGCCATTACGATGGTGTCGGGACGCAGAATTGGATTGCGGTACCGGAACTCGGAGGCCAAGTCCACCTCCACCGGCACACGCGCCAGGGATTCAATGATGTATTTGCCCGCCAACGAGGCGTGCCAGGATGTCCCGCACGACACCATGACAATCTTGGAGCAATTGAGCAGATCGCCCGCGGCCAAATGCATGTCGTCCAACCGCACCTCGTGCGATCCTTCTCGCGCGCGGCCGCGCAGCGTGTTACGGATAACTTCCGGTTGCTGATAGATTTCTTTGAGCATGAAATGCGGGAAGTTCTCTTTTTCCGCGGCCGTTTCATCGAGATCCACCGTTTCGATGGGCAGGCGCTGTTCCACACCATCAATGTCTTCGACCCAGAACCCGTCGCGGTGCAACGCGCACACTTGGCCGTTCTCGAGATAGGCTACTCTGCGCGTGTATTTCAGAATTGCCGGGACATCGGAGGCGATGAACATCTCATCCTGGCCTACGCCGATAATGAGCGGGCTGCCCTGGCGCGCAGCGACCAGCAGATTGGGCTCCGCGCTGCACACCACTCCGATGGCGTACGCCCCTTCGAGCTTGCTCAATGCGCGGCGAACAGCCGCGAACAGATTGCCTTCATAATAGCGGCGGACAAGATGTGGTATGACCTCGGTATCCGTCTGGCTCCGGAACTCGACACCGTCGGCCTGGAGCTGAGCGCGCAATTCGTGGTAGTTCTCGATGATTCCGTTGTGGACGACGGCGATTTCCATGGGAGCGTCGAGGTGGGGATGCGCGTTGGTTTCGCTGGGAGCGCCGTGCGTGGCCCAGCGGGTGTGGCCAATGCCGAGGTTGGCGTGGAGGGGATGGCGCCGCAGCGCCTCTTCGAGCCCGCTCAGCTTGCCTGGCGCCTTGACACAGTCTAGCCCGTTCGAGGTTACGACAGCGATGCCCGCGGAGTCATACCCCCGGTATTCAAGACGATGCAAACCCGATAGGATGATTTCGACTGCGTCCCTGGTACCGATGTAGCCGACTATGCCGCACATGGCCGAGTCCTCCTGGCGCACCCTCGCTACAGGATTCTACCATGGAATACGGCGAGCCGCGCCAAAGAGCTACGCGGCCGATGTGTCCGATCAGTCGGATCGGTCGGATCGGTCCCAGCCGCTACGCTTTTTGAGTGTGCCGGCGCCACTGCCGGCGAAACCACCACGCGCCGACGATGAGAATGCCGGCGACAAAGAAGTAGTCTACCACGTGCGAGTAATGATGGATGATGTCCCAGTGCTTGCCTAGCTTAATACCTAAAAACAGCAGGATGGAGTTCCAAATTGTTCCACCAATCAGAGTATAGAAAGAGAATTTCAGGAGATTCATCGAGCCGACACCTGCGGGAATTGAGATCAGATGCCGTACAACCGGAACGAATCGGCAAACGAAGATCGTAATGTCGCCATGTTTTTCAAACCACTTGACAGTGATCTCGAGGTGCTCGGGGTCCAGGAGAAGATATCGCCCGAAGCGGTGAACCAGAGGATATCCCCCCAGCCTTCCCATGTAATAGCCAATCAACGAACCGATAATGGTTCCGAGGGAGGATGCGATGATTGCCCCAGGAATCGTGACGACAGGGTACTGACGGACTCTGCCACCCGTACGCCTGCAAGGATACTCTGCTAAAACTCGATGTTCTGTCCCGCCAATGACGCAATGGCGGCGTGATTCGTCATATCTCGATGAAGAGGTGTGATACTGATCTTCTTTTGCTCGACCGCCTCAAAATCAGTGCCCGATTCCTCGTGATGCGAAGGCGCGGACCCGCCGATCCAGTAATACAGGCCGCCACGGGGATCGTGCCGCGTGATGATTTCGTCTTCGTAATGGCGGCGGCCCATGCGCGTAATGGCGACCCCCGCGATTTCGCTCGCCGGTACGTCCGGCACATTGACGTTCAGCGTCGTCCACTCGGGCAAACCGGACTTCAAAATGTGCTGGGCCAGCTTGGCCGCGAACTGCGCCGCGGTATCCATGTGCTTGTGTTCGTAGCCGACCGTCGACATCGCCACCGAATGGATGCCTTGCAGCATGCCTTCGTACGCGCCGGCGACCGTGCCCGAGTAGGTCACGTCGTCGCCCAGGTTCGCCCCGGAATTAATTCCGGAAAACACCAACTGGGGCCTTGACTTGAGCAAGTCCCGCACGGCCAACATCACGCAATCGGTCGGAGTGCCGTCCACCATGAACCGCCGCGGGTCGGTTTGGGTGACCCGCAGGGGTCTATGCATCGAAACGCCATGGCCGACACCGCTCTGTTGACGGTCAGGCGCATACACCCAGACCTCGCCGACCGCTTCCAGGGCTTCGGCCAACAAGCGCAGCCCTGGCGCATAAATTCCGTCGTCGTTGGTGACCAGAATGACAGGGCGAGCCATTGTTAGAAGTGTCCAAAGTGTGTTTAATGAAAATAGTGCGCGGGGAGAGTGATTAACCGCCAATTTCTTCGGCTTTTTGTACCACAGATCGCCAAACTGAATCAAGTTTTCAGGTTTTACGAGGTAGCCGAAATCGCCCACCTGCGGTGTGATTCCAAAAGTAGAAGCCGCGTCCCCGCCACTTCCGATTGCCTATCCGATGTAGCGAGATCTATCACTCCGCGATCTCGTTCATCGGAGTGAAGACAAAAGTATGCATATGCGTGATAAAGGCAACGGGAAAGTTTTTTCATCGCTCCCGCAGCCGTTGCTTTTTTTCAGCGTTGAGCGTATAGTGGTTGCACTTGTTACAGCAGCTAAGACGGACTGGCCGCCTTGGCGGGAGAATCGGAACGTGATGAACGAAGTACATCGAAAGGCTAAATGCCTCGGCGTCCACATGACTATGTGGCGCGTGGCGTACACGGCCGTATCCGTACCTCGAATTACGGTAACCGGTTCCCGCCTTGAGGGACTCTCTATCGAGTAGCTGAATCCAAAAGATTCCATACCAGCACTACTAGAGACGCCGCAGGCGAAACCAAAGCCTGCGGCGTTACTGTTTTTTGGCCCACCTGGAATGGTCCGGAGGGGCTGGCTCAAATCGAAACGCAGAACAGAACCACAGGAGACACAACATGAACACATGGAAGCGAATGCACCGAGTAACCCGCATTGTGCTCGCGCCGGGCACGCGAGGGAATCAATGTAACCAGGGTGATGAGTTCTTGTGTAGACGGTCGAGAGGAGAGAGTAGCAATGGCGACGTTCAATCCGGATTTCTGGGAAGTTCCAGCTCCGTCAGCGTTTTTGGAGAGTGTTCCTTCTGAGTCGGCGCTGTGGTTTGAAACTGCCGACGATAGGGAGCGGCGCTACGCGCTGCAAGACTTCTTCCAAAGTGTTCTGCCTGTGGTTTCCGACATTATCGACGAGGCGCTGACCGACCGGCAACGGGAAGTCGTGACGCTGTACTACTTCCATGGTAAAAGCCAGGAAGATATCGCGGCCATTTTGGACCTGTCGCAGTCAACCGTCAGCCGGCACCTGTTTGGGACGGTTCGGGACGGCAAGAAGGTTGGCGGGGCGATAACGAAACTGAAAAAAGTCATTGAAAAGTCCAATTCTGACGAGATTTCCGGGGCCTTGGACACGCTGAAAACGCGGTGGGCCGAGCGGCCCTGAGCGGGACCGGGGCGCCCCAGAACCGGGCGCTGTACCCCATGGGAAACCGTACTCCCTCTTGAGGGATAACAGGTAAGGGCGAAAATGACTTGCATGCGCCACCGTGCTGTGGTACACTAACCCCGAAATGAGCGCGGGGGGATTCGTCTCGTGTATCGCGGACCGAGTGTTAGGCCGCCTTAAAACGGCTAACTGTAGGGCGTTATCGCTTGACACACTCGCGGGAATATGGTTAAATTGGGTTTAGATGTTGTGGGTTGAGTCATTACTTTTGCGGAAAAGGAGGAAATGACCGTCATGAAGAAGCTGGTAACGAGCATGCTGGTGATCGCATTCGTCTCGGTGATGAGCGGTGCGGCTCTAGCGGAAAACGCGGCGCCTGAAAAAGCGCTGTATACACAAACCTCCGGAGGGAAGATCTGGCATGATCTCTCCTGGTGGGGACTGAGCGGCGCCAAGCCATTGCCGGTGAAGGACGCGACGCGTTCCGGGTACTGGTGGTGGCCGAAGGAGCCTGTGTCGAATGCAAACGATTCAGAGCTCTGGGGTAACCGCGGTAAGGTGTTCCACAATGTGTACGCGCCGCCGGCGGACAAAAAGGTAGCTGCGGCCCAGCCGCCTGCTGCGACTCCGCCTGCCACGCCTGCGCGGAAGTTCGTGGTGTTGAACAACGTGCTGTTCGACTTCGACAAGTCCGTCCTGAAGCCGGAAGGAAAAGCGGAAGTCGACAAGTTGGTCGCCGAACTGAAGAAATACCCGAAGGACACGGTTCAGGTTGTCGGTCATACCTGCGATCTCGGTTCTGACGCCTACAATCAGGCTCTGGGTCAACGCCGCGCCGACGCTGTGCAGAAGTACATCGTCGAGCAGGGCATCGATAAGGCTCGCGTCTCGACTGCGAGCAAGGGCGAAACGGCGCCTGCGGTGAAGAATGACTCCGCCGCGAATCGCAAGCTGAATCGCCGCGCGGAATTCGTCGGAACGGTTGTCAACTAAGTCAGACTACTGAACTGAGGGAGTGTTGCCGGTTCATGCCAGCAGACTCCAAGAAGATAGATTTGGATGCCGCCCCGGAGGGTGTTTCCTCCGGGGCGGTTTCTTTTGCCGCGCCCTCCGTCGAGAACGACGCTGACACGGA
This sequence comes from Candidatus Hydrogenedentota bacterium, assembly GCA_016215105.1. Lineage (GTDB taxonomy): Bacteria > Hydrogenedentota > Hydrogenedentia > Hydrogenedentales > SLHB01 > JACRLJ01. The sequence continues at coordinate 62,184 of JACRLJ010000046.1, read as the reverse complement.
GCGCAGTGCGCCCGGTCCGCTCGAGGCGCTGCTCGACCGGTATATGGAGGCATCCGTCTTCGAGTCCGGCCTCTCCGACAAGACTCTGTCCGCGTACGCCGCGGATGTTCGAAGGTACCTCCGGCATCTGGAAGAAAACGGTATCGAGAAGCCGCAGGATATTCTGCGGGAGGACATCCTGGACCATCTGATCGCGTTGCGGAAGGATGGTCTCTCCGCCCGATCCGCCGCGAGGCACTTGAGCGCCATTCGCCGGTTTCACCGCCACTTGCGTGAAGAGCGCATCCTGGATCGCGATCCGTCGGAAGGGTTCGATTCACCCCATGTCCTCAAGACCCTGCCGCACGTTCTCTCGCCGGGCGAGGTCGAGAGACTCATTGCCGGCCCGGACTCTTCCACCAGCGAAGGAATTCGAGACGCTGCGCTCCTCGAGCTCTTCTACTCGTGCGGGCTGCGCATCTCCGAACTCGCGGCGCTTCCGCTGCAAGGGATCTCACTCGAGGAAGGGATGGTGCGCGTGCGCGGGAAGGGCCTCAAGGTCCGGGTTGTTCCGCTGGGGCGCCGCGCCATCGAGCGGGTTGCGGCGTGGCTTCACGTGCGGGCAGGGATGAAGGCCATCGAGGGCACGGTCTTTATCACCAAACGCGGACGCCGGATCAGCCGGACGGGCGTGTGGATGGTCGTGAAGCGCTATGCGCGCGCCGCGAATATCCGGCAGAACGTCACTCCGCACATGTTGCGGCACTCGTTTGCGACTCATTTACTCGACAACGGCGCCGACCTGCGCGCCGTCCAGGAGATGCTCGGCCATTCGGATATCGCGACGACGCAGATCTACACGCACGTCAGCGTCGAGCGCCTGGCCCGCGCCCACCAGGACTTCCATCCCCGCGCCTAATTCTAAACTTCTCAGTTGATGCAGACGCTTGATCTGGAAGGAGCTAAGTCGTCCCTCAAACGCGCCAAACGCCGAATCTGGAGGCGCGGTCGGAACGTCGGCTTTCTGGCCGCACCGCTAGAAAACGGCTCTTTCGGAATTAGGTATTTCTTGTTGTTCTCAGAACGTTTATACTGCTACTAGAAGTATTCCAACAGAGCGTCCGGGTGTTTGTCCCAGGAGTGACTGACCGTGAGTACACGCAGGAAACTCTAAGGAGGGGGAAATGGGGAAATGTCCATTCTGTTATGCCGTGCTTCCACAGGCCGCCAAAGCGCCAAAGCAGGGAGGCGTATACGGTTGCACCAACTGCTGGAATCCGTGTGTAGCGCGGCATGAAGCCGCGGGAGTCGTTTGCGAACCTGTTTACGGTTTTCCAGACTACCGCATCGAAGCCGTCCCGCCCGTATTGATCACGCGCAAGGTCATCCCGAAACTGGGCGCAGCGCTCGAGAATATCCCGATCTTGCCGGAGGTCCCAAGGAAGGTCATGGCCATGGCGCACGATCCCTTGACCAACCTGATGGATATCGGGCGCGTTATTAACGAGGACGCCGTCATTGCGATGAAAGTCCTTCGCGCCGCGAACAGCGCTTTTTATGCGTGCGCCCACGAAATCAAGAGCCTGGACGTCGCGTGCGCGCGGTTAGGGTTGAAAATGATCGTGAAAGTAGTCCACGCCGCCGCGGGCGGACAAGTCTACCGTGGCGGCGGGCGTGTCTTTCAGAAGCAGATGGAACAAACGTGGCGTCATGCGCTGGCGTCCGCGTATTGCGCCGCCGAGATTGCCTCCGCCGTTTCCGGTGTATCCACGGACGACGCGTTTCTCGCGGGCCTCATCCATGACGTAGGCCGAGTAGTACTGCTCGACATATTCACCGGGCGCTATGGGCTGACGCCTTCCACATTGGGCGGAACCCTCGAACAGTGCTTGAACATTGTGGAACACTACCGCGCCGTGGCGGGATTACACGTCGTGCAGCGCTGGGACCTGCCCCACGAATTCCGCGCAAGTACGTTGTGCAGCCGCGCCCCGCATATGGCGCCTGTCGCCGCCTTCCTTCCCTTGGCGTGCGTGGTTTCACTCGCGGATCGCATGGCCAATCAACTGGGCTACGCCTGCGGGATGATCGAGGACGCGGAGCCGAACCTGAATCCCTCGCTCACGCTGCTCCATCTGCAACCGGGCGCGCTCGAAGGAGTCCAGCTCCATATTACGGACCAAATCGAATCGCTCGTCGAGGCCCTGGCCGCGTAACACTTCCTCCAAGCCGCCCACGGTATCCAAACAGACGGACGAGTTCATCGCGCACGGCTTCCTGCTTCCTGCGCTTCGGGCCTTTCTTGGGACAATTCACCCCCGCATGGTATTGTGTTCTCACCACAACTCGGGAGATCACAGCGTCATGACTTGGAAGAACCAGACGATTCTTGTCACCGGCTGCACGGGCTCGTTCGGAAATGTGCTTTCCCGCATCGTGCTCGACGAATTGAAACCGCGCAAACTCATCGTCTACAGCCGCGACGAACTCAAACAGCACGAGATGCGGCATGTCTTGGGCTTCGACGATGAAGCGATACGCTACTTCATCGGCGACGTCCGCGACGGACAGCGGTTGCGGCGCGCGATGACCGGCGTGGATATCGTGGTGCATGCCGCCGCGATGAAACAGGTTCCCGCCTGCGAGTACAATCCCATCGAGGCAGTCAAGACGAACATCAACGGGGCAATCAACATTATCGACGCAGCCATCGATATGAAGGTCAAGAAGGTGCTCGCGTTGAGTACGGATAAGGCCGTCAATCCCGTCAATCTGTACGGGGCCACCAAACTCGTCGCGGAGAAGCTATTCGTTCAAGGCAATTCCTATTCGGGCGCCACAGGGACGAAGTTCAGTTGCACCCGCTACGGAAACGTGGTGGGCAGCCGCGGCAGCGTCATCCCGCTGTTCAAGGAGCAGAGCGCCCGCGGCGAAATCACGGTGACCGACGAACGCATGACCCGGTTCTGGCTGACCCTCGAACAAGGCGCGCGTTTTGTCATTCGTTGTCTCGATCTCATGCAGGGGGGCGAGGTGTTTGTGCCGAAGATTCCGAGCATGAAGCTGCTGGACCTCGCCAGGGCGATAGCGCCCGAGTGCAAAGTCAAGACAATCGGCATACGGCCGGGCGAAAAACTGCACGAGGTGCTGCTGTCCCGCGACGAGTCCCGCCAGGCCCTCGAATTGGACGACCTGTACATCATCGAGCCGTCGTTTCCGTGGTGGCGCGAGCGGAGCCTGTCCGAGGGACGGGCGGTAACGCCGGGAACCAAATTCTCGAGTGACACGAATTCACGATGGCTGACGCTGGACGAGTTGCGGGCTATGGCGGGGGAAGGGGACGATGCGTGAAGGACTCGCGATAAACGGGGGCGCCCCCGTTCGGACAAATCTGTTGCCGTACGGCCATCAGGTCATCGACGACGTTGACATCCACGCCGTCATCAAGGTCTTGCGCGGCGAATGGCTCACTACCGGGCCGACGGTCGAGGCGTATGAGCGGGCATTCGCGGACTATGTTTCCGCACAACACGCGATTGCGTTTTCGTCGGGCACCGCGGCGTTACACGCGGCAGTTTCCGCGGCTGGGGTCGGCGCGGGCGATGAAGTCATCACTACGCCGATGACCTTCGCGGCTACGGCCAACGCCGCGCTGTATTGCGGCGCGCGGCCCGTCTTCGCGGATGTCCAGGGCGATACCGGGAACATCGATCCGGACGCGGTGGAATCTTGTATGACGTCGAAAACGCGCGCCATCCTTCCCGTGGACTATGCCGGTCAACCCGCTGATCTGGATGCGCTCGCGGCAATCGCCGAGCGCCATGGTGTTCCCGTGATCGAGGACGCCGCTCACGCGCTGGGGGCGAAGCGCCGGCGTCAACGCGTTGGCGCGATCTCGACGATGACAATCTTCAGCACCCATCCCGTCAAACATATCACGACCGGCGAGGGCGGCATGGTGACCACCAACGACACGGGATTGGCGCAACGCCTGCGCGCCTTCCGAAACCATGGAATCACCACTGACGCGCGTACCCGTGGCGAACGTGGGGACTGGTTCTACGAGATGGTCTTGCTCGGCTACAACTACCGCATTCCCGACATTCTCTGCGCCTTGGGACTTTCTCAGCTCGCGAAGCTCGACCGTTGGCTGGCGCGCCGCCGCGACATTGCCGAGTGGTATACGATGGCCTTTCAAGAGGTTCCGGAGGTAAGGCCTCTGACGATACGGCCCGAATGCGAAAGCGCGTGGCACCTGTACCCAATCTTGTTGGACACGGATCGTTTGGCGGCCGATCGCGCAACGGTGTTCAAAGCGCTTCGGGCCGAGGGCATCGGTGTGAACGTTCACTACATACCGGTGTATTGGCACCCTTACTACCGCGATCTGGGCTACTCGAGAGGACTGTGCCCCGTCGCGGAGCGGATGTACGAGCAACTGCTTACGCTGCCCTTGTGGGCGGGTATGACCGACGCGGACGCCGCGGACGTGATCGCCGCGGTTCGCAAAGTGGTAGGTGTTTACCGGCGGACATGAGCAAGGTATCGAACAACGAGAACCGCGTCGCGGCGGGCAACTTGATTCTGCGGGCCGACGCGTCAACCACCATCGGCACGGGTCACGTCATGCGCTGCCTCGCGCTCGCGGAGGCCTGGAATGCGCGGGGCGGACAGTCAACCCTGATTTCCTCGTGCGATAACGCGTTCCTTCAAGAACGAACGCGGGCGGCGTCGGTGCATCTCGTCGAACTCCCCTGCGCAGTTTCCCGCGCGGACGATATCGCGCAGACTTGCAGCGTCGCGTGCGTCCACGGAGTTGCCCCCGTGGTACTGGACGGTTACGAATTCGACAGTGACTATCAACGTGCGATCAAAAGTGAGGGCCTATCCCTCGCCGTTCTGGACGACTTTGTTCATGCCGATCACTACGTCGCGGACCTCGTGATCAACCAGAATCTGGATGCGGAGAAACTCACGTATTCACGGGAGCCCTATACGCGGTTGCTTCTTGGCGCCCAGTACATCATCCTGCGCGGGGAGTTCAAAGTTTGGCGGAATTGGAGCCGCTCATGGCCTCAGAAAGCGCGGCGCATTCTGGTCACGCTGGGCGGAAGTGACTCCGCCAACGTGACCTTACGGGTGATTCAGGCCTTCGACGCCGTGCCGGATGAAGACGTGGAGGTCCTGGTTGTGGTCGGTTCGAGCAACCCGAACAGGGTGGAGTTGGCAAGTGGCGCGGCAGCGGCGCGCGTGGGCGTCCGGCTCGAGTTTGATGTCACCGGTATGGCGGAGCGCATGGCATGGGCGGATCTGGCCGTGGCCGCCGGCGGCGCCACGTGTTGGGAACTCGCGTTCATGGGGCTGCCGAGCGCGATCATCATCCTCGCGGATAACCAGCGGCGTGGCGCCGAAGCGCTCGCGGCGCACGGGGCGATCAGTCTCGTGGGGGAGAGTGAATGCATTACACCGGAAGATATCGCTTCCGTCGTAGCCGAATTGATGGACGACGGTTCGCGCCGCGAGCGCATGTCCACCGTGGGACGCAGTCTGGTGGATGGGCTTGGAGCCGAGCGCGTTGTGGATGCAATTATGGAGCTGGCGCGTGGGAGTGAATCCGGTGATTGAGATCGCGGGAAGACGCATCGGTCCCGGCGAGCCGGTTTATCTCGTCGCGGAACTCTCGGCAAACCACAACGGCAGTTTCGAGCGGGCCGAATTGTTGGTGAAGGCCGCGGCGGCCGCGGGCGCCGACGCCATCAAGATCCAAACCTACAGGCCCGATACGATGACCTTGGACTGCGACTCGGAGTACTTTCGCATTGGCGGCGACGGACTCTGGGCGGGACGGACACTCTACGATCTCTATCGCGAGGCGCATATGCCCTGGGATTGGCAGCCGAGATTGAAGCGGATCGCGGAAGACTGTGGCGTTCATTTCTTTTCGACGCCATTCGATGATACGTCCGTAGAATTTCTCCAGCGGATGGACGTACCGGCCTACAAGATTGCCTCGTTCGAGCTCACCGACACGCCGCTATTGCGCGCGGTGGCGGCTACGGGAAGACCGGTACTGCTCTCGACGGGTATGGCGTCGATCGGGGAGATCGAGGAGGCCGTGGACGCATTGCGCGCGGCCGGGGCGAAGGATATTGCGCTGCTGAAGTGTACCAGCGCGTATCCGGCGCCGTTGGACGAGATGAATCTGCGGGTGATTCCGGTTCTCGCGGAACGATTTGGCGTCGTTGCGGGCCTGTCGGATCACACGCTTTCGGAAACCGTCCCGGTGGCCGCAGTTGCTGTCGGGACTTCGATCATCGAGAAGCACTTTACGTTGTCGCGGGCGGACGGCGGCCCGGACGCGGCGTTTTCGCTCGAGCCGGAGGAGTTTGCCCGCATGGTTCGCGCAGTGCGTGACGCGGAACGCGCGCTGGGAACCGTGACCTTTGAACACGGACCCGGCGAAACAGAGAACCGCCTGTTTCGGCGATCTTTGTTTGTCGTCGCGGACATCCGCAAAGGTGACGTGTTCACGGGGGACAATGTGCGAGCGATTCGGCCGGGTTATGGGCTTCCGCCTGGCGCGCTGGATACCGTGCTGGGAAAGCGGGCGGCCGAGGACATTAAACGGGGTACGCCGTTGCGGCCGGAGCTCATTCTCCCGTGAACGGGCTGCGGCTGCGTTACGCACGCGCGGAGGACGCGCGGTTACTGTGGGAATGGGCGAACGATCCCGAAACGCGGCGCGTATCGTTTTCCACCGGGAACATTCCGTGGGAAACACACCAGAGCTGGCTTGAGCAAAAACTCAATGACCCGCGCGTCCGATTCTACATCGTTCTTGGAGCCGGCGGTGAAGCGGTCGCGCAGGTCCGATTCGAGATCGACGGCGGCCGCGCCGTCGTCAGCGTATCCGTGGCGCCGAGCGAGCGCGGTAAAGGCTATGGCGCAGGCGCGCTGCGGCTCGGGGCGCAGGATCTGTGGCGTACATCGGACGCGCATTCGATAGACGCGTACATTAAGCCCGAAAACGAGGTGTCAGTGCGCGCATTCGCAAACGCGGGTTACCACCGCCGGGACGACTGTGTAATCAATGGTCTTGCCGCCATTCACATGACGCTCGACAAGCCGCCGGCGTGGAAAGACTGACAACGCGCAAGTCCAGGCGAATACGGTTGGACATGCTCAACCGCCGCTGGGTATTGTGTTCTGGGAAACGGTTCGCCGCAATTCCCTACATGCTTTCGCCGTACATGGCCGGGTCGCGCAACTTGTCCGCGTAGATCTCGACGCCGTGTTGCTGGCGCAACTGCTTGATTATCTTATGCACGAGGATACCCTGGGCCAAGTCGTTCTTTGCCTCATCGAGAGTCTTGGGTGTGGCTGGGGTTCGATCCAATACCTGGAGCACCAGCCATACATCCGGCATATTCTGGACTTTTTGCTGCCCCTGCTCGTCGGTGGACAGGCGTTGCGAACCCGGTAGGTAGACCGGGCCCAGGACCGTGCCTTTTTCGGCCCCCGTGGCGTTCTGCCAGAACCCTTTCAGCTTGGCTGACGAGGGATTATTTTCGATACCGGAACGCATTATGAAATTTGGATTCTTTGCCTGGTACTCCGTGGCGACCGCTTCAAACTTTTCACCGGCGTCGATTCGTTTCATGATTCGGGCCGCTTCATCGGCGGCGTTCAAGGGCAGCGCGATGGCCAAGAACTCGATGGTCTCGAATTTGAGCAGGCTGTCCTTCCGCAGATTATACTCGATCTGAAATTCCTCATCCGTGATGGTTATTGCGCGGCTGTTGAATGCTTCCGCGGCCGCGACGGCGGTGGCCCTCTCGCCTTTCAGGCGTTCCTCGACTTTGTCTATTCCTTCTTCCCTGCGATCTTTCATCGCGGCGAGGTCCGCGCGGGTCAAGTTATAGTCCTTGAGAATCCTATCGAGGTCCGGGTTATTCTCGAGTGGAATATTAGTCAACTTCGCGTCTTCAGCGTGCTCGGAGTCATACACTGCGGACGCCTCCTCGCGGGTGACTTTGATCTTTCCCTCGGCGGCGAGTTTTTCGCCGATCTCGCGCCGGAGTTCGCCGTCGATATGCTCCTCGAGCACGCGCTGCATGTCACCCCGATTGCGTATGTTGGGGGCCGGGTCCATTTTGCTGATGATATTAGTCAAGTCGCCCCGTGTGATGTAGGTTTTATCGATCTTGGCGACCTTGATGAGGTCTTTGTCGGCAATAAAGCCGCATCCGCACAGCAACGTAGCGCTCATCATGGCGCACATGAGTATCATCAGCGTTGGAAATGTCTTCATGAAGTTCTCCCGGATATATGCGTTCTGCGGCTAGTGTAGCACGGGGCCGCGCGCAGGGGAAAACTGTCGGGCGCCGTTCGCTGCGGACGCGCAAAAGGCGGACCTGTCCGACCTGTCCGACAGGTCCGACAGGTCCGCGCGGATGCCGCCCGCCGACACGCCCGGTTAGGCGTCGATCTTGGGCACTACGAACGGAACGCGGTACATTGCCGTAAGCAGTGCGTTGGCCTCGGGGTCATTGGGGATTTGTTCCCGCTCGGCGTCGTAGTCGAAGGAACGGCCCAACCGCACAGAGATGAGGCCGAGGTGACACAACGACGAGGAGAGATGACCTTCGAGGATTTCCGCGTGGAGGATCTTTGGATCGCGCGCACGTACCGCGTCGAGGAAGTTGCCGTAGTGATCCCCGCCTTTGTCCATGGTTGGGCCGGGTTCTTTCTTGTCGCCCAGGTAGGTCTTGTAGCGATTGTAGGAGTCGATGACCATGAACCCCTTCGAGCCGTAGAACAGAATGCCGATCTTGGCGCCGTCCTCATCGTTGGTGTACCAGGGCCTCGTGTCAAAAACCAGCATTTTTTCGTTCTTGCCGTTGTCGCCGAAGTGAAATGCCGTGGTAATCGTATTGGGCACTTCCTTGTCGTCGTCGAACAGGAACATGCCGCCCATGGAGGACACCTTATTAGGCAGGCCGACGTTCAGACCCCAGCGGGCGACATCCATCTGGTGAACGCCCTGGTTGCCAATGTCACCGTTGCCGTAGTTCCAAAACCAATGCCAGTTGTAATGTGCGATGTTCGGATTGTATTCACGTTCCGGCGCCGGCCCCTGCCACAGGTTCCAGTCCAAGGTGGGCGGCGGCGCCGAATTGGGCTTGTGACCGATGGTGTCGCGCCGCTTGAAACAGAGACCACGCGCCATGTACACGTCGCCGATGACGCCCTCGCGCAACTTCTGAATGGCGTCGATGATACCCGCGCTACTGCGGACTTGCGTGCCGTGCTGGACTATCGCGTTATGCTTGCGCGCGGCGTTGACTAACTGGCGGCCTTCAAAGACGTTGTGCGAGCACGGCTTCTCGACGTATACGTCTTTACCGGATTGGATGGCCCAGATGGCGGCCAAGCTGTGCCAATGGTTGGGCGTCGCGATACTGACCGCGTCCACGCCCTTGTCACTGATGAGATCCCGCATGTCGGTGTAGGTCCTCGGGGCCTTCTTGGTCTTTTCCTTCACCGTGGCCGCGCCGCGCTCGAGCACCGTCTGATCGACGTCGCACAACGCCACCAGTTCCGCGTCCTCATGATCAAGCCACCCCTTGATGTGATCTTTTCCGCGTCCGTTGAACCCGATCACGGCGATGCGTATCTTGCTGTTCTTGTCTATTTTCCCGCGGTGAACGGGTTTCGGCATTCTATCGGCGAAGACCTCGCCGGCCGCCACGCCACTGGCCGCCACGGCCGCCGCGGTTTTTCCCAAGAACGCTCTGCGTGTTTCTGACATATCCGGTTCTCCCGATAGTTTGGTTGGTCCAGGACCATACGAATCCGCCGTTCGATGGGACCCTATGTCCCAAACAGGCGGCGCTGCGCACAATTACCCAGACCTTGGACTCTCGTCATTGCCTCAAGGATTCACATCACGGTATCGCGCCTTCCCCAAATTGTAACTAGTTCGCTGGCTCCGCTGTTCCGGAAGTTTTCGGCGTGCGAGACCTCCTCCATTTGCCAACAGAAACCAACGTGTCGCTCTGAGTCCGATCCGCCCCGGCGGTGCGGACTCAGAAAACGTGAGAAGGCCAGGTCCCCAGCGCAGTACAATCCAATCGTCTGCAACAGATTGGGGCGCTCGAAGCGCATAGCCGAGGCGAAACCGGCCATGCATGAGTATAGCACAGTGATTGGATTGGACCTTGGCGATAGGTACAGCGCGTTTTGTCTGGTATCGAGGGAAGGGACGGTGTTGGAAGTAGGTCGTGTGCCCGCCACCCCCGACGCGCTACAGCGGAAGTTTGGGCCGATGGAGCGACTACTCTTGCTGAATTCTCGTGGGTTGCATGAAGTTTGTGGTGGCGTGTGGTAGCATGGGCCGGGTAGTGCCGCACACTCGACGGAGAGTCTACTATGGATCGCCGAACCTTTGGAGAGATTTGCCGCGTCCGGGATTTGTGCTGGGGCGTGATGATTACGGAGTTCATGACGCCGCAGGTGGTGCGGACGTTTGCGCGGGCAGGGTACGATTGGCTGTGGCTGGATAATGAGCACTCGCATCACTCGTATGAAAGCATTCAGGAAGTCATTCGGACGGCGGAAGACGTTGGCGTAATCACGCTGCTACGGGTCACTCAGGGGATGTACCATTTGATCGCGCGGGGGCTCGACATGGGGGCGAGCGGGATCATCGTGCCGCGGGTGGAGACCGTTGAGCAAGTGCGCCAAATTGTGGATTGCGCGAAGTATCCGCCGGTGGGGAAGCGGGGATTCGGCATACGGCCAAACTTGTTTCCCGGCCGGAACGCGTCGATGAAGTCGCGAATCGAAGATCAGAACGACAACCGGTTTCTGATGATACAGATTGAGAGCCAACTTGGCGTGAACAATATCGAGGCGCTGCTTGACGCGGGCGGCGAGCATATTGATGCGGTGTGCGTGGGACCGGCGGATTTTCAGGTGGACATCGGCAAGCCGGATTCGCCCGATGCGCCCGAACTCGATCGCGCGATGCGGCGGATTGGGGATGTGTGCGCGGCGCGGGAGATTTCGGCGTGCGCAAACGCGCATAGCCTGCAAGACGCGCGGGTGTGGATCGATCGGGGCTTTACGTTGCTTACGTACAGCTTTGACTATGGTTTCATGTTTAATGCGGCCGCGGATGCGCGGGAGGCGTTGCGGGGGCTGGAGTAGGGTCTGGGGTTGGGAGTTGAGAGTTGAGAGTCAGGGGAGAGGAGTGAGATTGCTGATGTTTTCGTTCTTTGGGCGTCACAAGATCCTTGCGTCGGTGCTGGGTTCAATCCTGGTGGCGGTCGTCTTGGCGGTCGCGTTTGTTGGCTATCGGACGATTGGACCGTATCGGTCGTATCGGGCGGATATGATGAAACCGGCGCCAAAGGAGGCAGCGCAGGGAAGTGCGCTCGAGGTGGGTGTGGCTCGACGCGATATTACGCCGTTTATGGAGAACTACGACACCTGGGTGGATGCGGACGGCAACGGGCGGTTCGAGCCGGAGAAGGGTGACACGTACACGGATAAGAACGGCAACGGAACGTTTGACCTCGTGTGGATGGCGGGCTTCAGCAATAACAGGGCCGCGAAGGGGGTTCACGATCAATTGTGGGCGCGCGCCTTGGCCGTGCGCAGTAATGGCGTGACGGTGGTGATGGTGTCGCTGGACAGCATCGGAGTCTTTCACGAGAAATTCATCAAAGTCCGCAAGATGATTGATCCGTCGCTGGGAATTGACCAGGTCGTGTTCTCATGCCTGCATAACCACGAAGCGCCGGACACCATGGGAATTTGGAGCTACTCTCCGTTCCGTCCGCGTTTTGATCACAAGTACATGGAATTCGTGGAAGGGGCCTGCAAAGAAGTGGTGGAGGAAGCGGTCAAGAATCTGAAACCGGCGGACACGATCTTAGCGCAGGTTACAGCCGGTCCGGACGGGTACGTGGATGATAGCCGCAAGCCGGTCGTCTATGATAACGCGGTGCGATGCGCGCGCTTTGTGAAGAAGGGCACTGACGACACGATTTGTACGATGGTGGAATGGGGCAACCACACGGAGACGTTAGGCGGAGGGAATTCGCTGTTGACCTCCGACTTTGCCGGGTACTGGCGGGACGCGGTCGAGAACGGTGTGCCAGAACCCAACGGGGTAAAGGGTCTCGGGGGGATGTGCATCTACTTCCAGGGGCTTGTTGGGGGGCTGATGACACAACTCCACACGACCGTGCCGAGCCGCAACGGGAAGGACACTTTTCGTGAGGCCAGTTTCGAGAAGGCCCAGGCGCTCGGGGAGAACCTGGCGATATTGACCGTGAACGCGCTGCGGGGAGACAAGGCTTGGCGGCCGTCGGACAATCGTGTTGGGGTGGCGGCGCAGACGGTGTTCATTCCGGCGTCGGGCTTGATGGGGACGGGAATGATGCTCGGGCTGGTTCACCCGGGATGGTACTGGGGCAAAGGGAAGACCGAGATCGACGTGGTTCGGATTGGGGACCTGGAGATTCTGGCCATACCGGGCGAACTGTATCCGGAGATTGCGGAAGGCGGGGTCGAGTCGCCCGATGGGGCTGACTACCCTGGTCCGCCGATAGAGGCCCCGCCTTTGCGATCCATGATGAACGGCAAGCTCAACATGATGTTCGGTCTGGCCAATGACGAAATCGGATACATCATTCCGAAGACTCAGTGGGACACGAAGGCGCCGTATGCCTACGGCTTCTCGAAGCCGCAGTACGGGGAAGAAAACTCCGTCGGGCCGAATGTGGCTCCCGTCATACACCGGGAAGCGCTCGCGCTGCTTCGGCGGTTCCATGATGGCGCGTAAATAGAAACGCCAAAGCCACCCGGGAGGGTGGCCTTGGCGTTATCGCAACCGATTGACGCTATGCGCTCTTGCGCTTGCGCGCATGGCGCACAACGATACCGGCAAGCGCGATGCCCAGTAGGGACATCGTCGCCGGTTCGGGAACAACATTAGTGCAGGGGGTGACCCAGTCACTGGAATCGTTCGGGCCCCGCGTGAAGTGAATCGAAGCGATGAAGTGGCCGTTACCATCGCCGGGGGCGGTGGATAGTCCGTTGAAGAAGTCACCCGTGTCGAGGTTCGATCCGGTCACGCTGAAGAGGACCGTCGCGGAACTTCCGGCGCCGATCCCATTGTTGCCCTGACCTCCGTCAAAGTCGAAATCGAAGGTTCCCATTCCGCCTTGTTGAACGCCAGTGTTTAGCGAAGTGTTGCTGAGTACACCGTCGTCGAAGATCGACATGCCGGTGACATCGGTACCTACGTTAAACAGCAGTTCCGACAAGGTGTAGGCGTTGGGGCTTGCAGTGTTGTTGTAAATCACCATGGTTAACCGATTCGTACTCGGATCGAAGGTATAGTCGATCAACGCATCCAGCAGGGTGCTGTCGATAGTGGGATCGCTATCTATCGGTCCGCTGAAGCAGATGGAGTCAGTTACAAGCGGAACCGGGGTGGCCCAAGCCGGGGTCAGACAGAACC
>JACRLJ010000046.1:29588-48656 GCA_016215105.1 Candidatus Hydrogenedentota bacterium | reverse complement strand
ACAGAACCCGACGCAAATGATCGCACCCCACATCAAAGGGTGTTTCTCCAAACGTATTCTCATGCTCTGCATCTCCTGTTCAAATCGATGATGAATGTGTACCGGTTTACCGGTCTCGCAATAAAAGAGCAAGACTCAGGCCACTTCTGTGTTTTGCTCACAATTTCCCTCTAAATGGTGGACGCTGCGAGAGTTGAGGGCGTGTTGAGGAATTTCTCACGGTTTACTGCGCCGATAATGGCTTGTCGTATGGTCCGTTAGGAGTACTTGGGGAAGGGCAGCGGAATTTCACGCAATCCCGCAAGTCGCCGGACCGATAATGTGTTACGAAAACCGGCAACTTGGTATCCGAAAGACGGATGGGCGGATATTCAAATATTGCTCACCACTGACTAACAAGCTCGCATCCGCCGGGAGTCTAGTGGCATTTTTCCGGAAAATGTGATAGGACAAGGCGCGATCTATGAGAAACTCCAACAAACGGTGTGGAAATTGTTCCGCCTCCGTCTACCCGAACTGACGGTTTCTTTCTGGTATACTCAGTGAGATTCCCCGAGTCCGAACCAGTGCATTGGGCGTTCGCCGCGTCCAGGACCGCAGGAATTGCGTTTGAGACATCCATTCCGTTGCGGACCCCGAAGTCATACGCAACTGTGTGGTTCGTCTGGGTATAAACAGAGGCGTTGTAGGCAATTGAGACTAGACTACGAGAAGAGAGGGGCGACCCGCCATGTTACGCGATCCGAATGAGAGCCAAGAGAGCTTTTTCAAGCAACACCCGACCATCATCTTGGCAGGGGCATTGTTTCTGCTGGTCTTGAGCATAGGGATATTGGTCTACCGTCCTGACCTGTTCGAGAAATACACCGCGCCGCCTCCGGAGTCTGTGTTCTCATCGAATGTATCGTCCGGGGCGAGTGCGCAGACGCCGACTGCGGCGGCCGAGGGCGTACCGGCGCCGACAGCGACGGCAGAGGGCATGCCGGAAGCGGGGCAACCGGCGAACGTCCCCAGTGAAAGCGGAGAAGGCGCAATCACCCCTGTGGCGGCGGGAGAAACGCCGACGACGCCGGTAGAAGCTCCCAAGGTGACGGTGGAATTGGCCGGGGCGGGGGCGGAGCCGTCGTTTCAGGTGGTGCAGGTATCGCCGGGCGCTCCGGGCGCGGCGAATCTGAATGTGGCCGGTTTTGTGCCGCTGCCGGGCGACGTATTGTCGGGGCAGATCGTGTTCTTCTTTGATGACACGGTCGTGCCACCAGCGGACACCGCTGGGGTCTTGAAGGCGCCGTTTACTTTGACGCCCCCGGTGGCCGGGAAGTTCCGCATTGGCAAGAACTTCGTTACGTTCGGCGCGGACCGCCCATTCAATTCCTTCACGATGTACCGCATTGAATTGGTTCCGGAGTTGCAGTCCAACAGCGGCAAGAAGATTAATCCGCAGCAGCGGACGTATACGTTCGCTCCGTTTGTCTTTGAGCCCGAGCGGCTCTGGTCGCTTCAGGACAAGGACGACAGAAGCACGCTGGCGGTGGCGTTTCCGGTAGCCGTCACGCCGGACGCGCTCAAGGCGCACCTCGCGGTGAAGAACTCCAAAGGCGCGGATGCGCCGTTCACGGTGGAGGCGGGAACTTCGCCGCAGATTTGCCAAGTCACGGTGGAAGGCGGCGCGAATTGGCCGGTAACGATTGCGCTTAGCAAGGGATTGCAGGACGCGACAAACTCGCTATCGTTGGCGGAAGACAAGACGTTCACCTATCCCAGCGATATGGCGCTGCAAGTGACCTCGCTCGACTGGAATGAGGTGGCGCCAAACCAGTACGAGGCGGTGGTTCACTTCTCAAAGAATGTGGACGCGGGCGAACTGAAAGGGCGGGTGGCGCTGTCGGACGCCGCAGGCGCGGCCGTTCCGTTTCAACTTCGAACCAGTGGAAAGACGACGGCTCACACGGTGTTCGTGAGCGTTGCGGGAGGCGCCGAGGCGAATTTGACCTTCAAGATCGCCCAAGGACTTCCGGGAGATGAACGGCGCGTCTTGCCGTCGGAGTATACCGCGAACTTAACGAGCGCGATGGCGCATAAGCGCGAGGGCACGGAATCTCGCGAAGGGTTGACCGTACAAGACGCCTACTGGTACCCGAGAGGCAAGGACGGACTCGTCTTGGACGTCCGTCTGTCCGCCAATATCACGGTTCAGGACGTCAAAGCGCACCTTGAATTCAGTCCGGCGGTCGGCGAGCTTCGGCTTGAACCGACCTACGACAATCACGGGTTCACGGCGTTTGGATTGTGGGACTCGAAGCAGACCTACCGCATGAAGCTTACCGCAGGTCTGAAGTACGGACCCGACGGCGCGTTGCTAAAGAACCAGATCGTACATACTACCCAAAGCGGCAAAGTGCCTCCTTATGTGGGATTTGGCCAGGAAGGAAAATACTACTTTCCGCGGCGGGCTGGGCTGGCTCTTCCCGTCACGACCCGAAACCTGGATAAGGCTGAACTAGCGATCTACCGTATGTTTCCGTCGAACATCGCCGTATCGCTGGCGAACCTGAATGGCGGGAAAGGCGATTTTGCGTTTGGATCCACTTGGAGCGAGAAGATTGGGACAAAAAAGGTGGATGTGGCGGTACGTCCGGATCGTCTGGTAGACACCCCGCTGGAATTGGACCCGCTATTTCCGGCCGACAAGAAGGGCGTGTTCCTGGTGCAGGTGAGCGAGACGCGAACGGCCGATACGACTACGGCCAACAATAACGACGCCGAGGAAGACGGTGACTACGAAAGCGAAGGCGATGGTGGCGGCTCGTACTATGATCGGTCACGATCCGATACGAAGATCGTCTTGTGGACGAATATCGGCGTGTTGGCGCACTGGCAGTCGAAGGAATTGGTCCTGTTCGCGCATGACCTGTATTCGCTGGCGCCGTTGAATCAGGCGAAGGTCACGATCTACTCGCGCAAGAATCAGGTACTGGCGCAGGGAAACACAAACGAGCAAGGGATAGTCCAGTTCAAGGCGTTCAACACGGCGCTGGGCGAGCCTCAAGTGGCCGTGGTGGAGGTGGGCGATGACTACACATTCCTGGAGTTGAAGCCGAGATCGGACGAGGCGCGGCAGTTTGATCCGGACCTTGCGCCGTATGGCCGGGATGCCTATGACGCCTTTGTGTATGCGGATCGCGATTTGTACCGTCCGGGCGAAACGGCGCATCTGCATTGGATGGCGCGGAAGAACTACGGCGACGCGCTCGGCGCGGTCCCGCTGTTGCTCACCGTTACGAAGCCGAACGGGCGCGTGCTCTTGACGCAGCCGACGACACTCAGCGCGCTGGGAACCGGCGGATTGGATCTGCCGACCCAGAAGGCGTATCCGACGGGAAAGTACGAGGTGGAGATACGCGTGCCGGGCGGTGACAAGATCATCGGGTCGTATTCGTTCAGTCTTGAGGAGTTCGTTCCGAATCGAATCAAAGCGGCGGTCACCGTCGCGGAGAAACTGTGGGCGCCGGGGAAGCCTTACGAGGTACGTGTGAATGCGCAGCATCTGTTTGGGGCGCCTGCGGCGGACCGGAAATGTGAAGGCAAAGTGGTGTTGCAGCGCCAGAAGCTGGCGACGCAGAAGTGGAAGGAATTCACATTCGACAACGACTCGGACTACTCGCCCGAGCCGGTCGCGCTGGGTGAAGCGCGCACAGATGACCAGGGCAACGCGGTGTTCACGTTCCAGTACACGGCGCCGGCGAAAGTGACGTTCCCGCTGAAGGCGACGGCCGTCGGTCGCGTGTTCGAGTTGGGCGGACGTGGCGTGAGCGCGAAAGCGGAGACGGTTCTTTGGCCTTCGCCGGTCGCGTTGGGTGTGATGGCTTCGCAGGCGGAGGGCAATCAGGGCGTTCAGGTTCATGCGGCGGCAATCAACCCGGACGAGACCCCGGCAGCGTTGGCGAAGGTGAAAATCACGCTGGAGAAGCAGGTGTGGAATTACTACGTCCGCCGCTACTACAGCAACTACGAGCCGCGCTGGTCAGAGTCGTTCGAGCCCGTTGAGACTCGCGAAGTGGACTTGACGGATGGTAAAGGAACGACGACGTTCAAGACGAGCGACTACGGCTACTACCGCGTGCGCGTTCATTCGGATGCGACGACGATGTACAGCACCGAATCGTTCTACTCGTATGGCGGGCAGGTTCAGTTGGTAGATGCGACGCGGCCGAGTCTGATCAAGGTCACGTTGGATAAGCCGTCGTACGGCATTGGGGAAGAAGCGCAGGTCAAGATCGAGTCGCCGTTTGATGGCAAGGGTATCGTCGTGGTTCAAGGGGACGAAATTCAACAGATGATCCCGGTGGATATCAAGAACAACGTGGGTGTGGTGAAGGTTGCGGTGAAAGCCGACCAGTTCCCGAACGTGTGGATCGAAGCGAGCGTGGTCCATGCGATACAGGAGGGAAAGAAGCAGGTCTATCCGTTCTCGAGTTCCGCGGTGGTGAACTTGCGCGTGACCGATCCGCAGCGGGCGTTGACGGTGGCGTTTCCGACATTGCCGAAGGAGATTCGACCGGCGACGAAGGCGACGATTGACGTGGACGTGAAGGACGCGGCGGGCGCGCCGGCGGCGCAGGCGGAAGTAACGCTTGCGGTAGTGGATGAGGGCATCCATTCGATTACGAACTACAAGAATCCGGATCCGTACGGATGGGTGGGGCGTCCCCGCAAGCCGGATTACAGACGGGCGCACTATTACGACAAAGTGGCCTATGACTTCGAGAAGCCGGCGACTGGCGGTGACTCCGAGTTGGCGTTGCGGCTTGGCGCGGCCGAGCAGAGCTGGATCAAGCCGCTGGCGCTCTGGTCGGGGCCGGTACAAACCGACGCGAATGGCCGGGCGACGGTTACGATGGACATTCCGGAGTTTACGGGGCAACTTCGCGTGGTAGCGGTGAGTTGTACCCCGAAGGCGATGGGATCGCAGGGAGCGAACTTCTTCGTGCGGCGTCCGTACATGGTACAGACGAGCCTGCCGCGCTATTTGACGCCCGGCGATTCGTTCCATAGCCGCGTGACGTTCTTCAACAATAGCGACGCTCCTTGCAAGACGAAGATCACCTGGACTGCGGGCGGCGCGCTGAAGCAAGGCACGGGTACCCAGGAACTCGAGGTAGCCGCCCATAAAGAAGGCGTCGCCGCCGCCGATTTTGCGGCGCAAAACGCGCTAGGGCAAGGCGAGATCAAGTGGGACACGGTGGTCATGGACGCTGCGGGCAAAGAAGTGGAGCATTTGACCGAGGTGTCGCCGCTTCCGGTGCATTCGCCGGCGGGGTACCAGACCGCGCACGATGTGTTTGCGTTGAAGCCGGGTGAAAGCCGCGAGATCCGCAATACGAAATTCCTGGAGGACGAACGGACGTCACTGGCGGTTACAGTGGGGGCGAGCCCGATGCTGCGTTTGCAGAAGGCGCTGGAATATGTCGTTGGTTATCCCTATGGGTGTGTCGAGCAGACTACGTCCCGGCTGATGCCGATGTATCTATTGCACAAGAACGCGGCCTTCACCGATACGGTGTTCAAGGAGATGGGAAATCTGGACAACTATATCCAGGCGGGCATTTCGCGCCTGTTTGCGATGCAGACGGCGTCGGGCGGATTGGGATACTGGCCAGGCGCGAACCAGCCGGGCGAGTACGGTTCAGTGTATGGTCTGCATTTCCTGACGCTGGTGAAGCGCGGCCGGGACTATGAACTGCCCGAGCCCAGCTTCAAGGCGTTGCAGGAATACGTGCGGGGCGTGGCGCTTGATTCGAAACGCGAATCGCCATCTGACCTATATACCCGGGCGTACGCGCTGTATGTGCTGGCGCTGGACGGCGACTTGAAAGCGATTCAGCAGATCAGCCGGTTCGACGACGTGAAAATGCCCAAGCCCGCCCGATATCTGCTGGCGGCGGCGCTGGCGCAGAACACGAAGGACTTGGACCGCGCCAAGTTGTACCTGTCATCGAAGCCTGCCGATCCGTATACGGTAACGGCGCCGGACGACGCATTGACGTCCGATATTCGCAACACAGCGATAGAACTCATTGCGCTCCAGCAATTGGGCGCGGACCCGAATGAACTTCTGGCCCGCGTGAATACGCTGGTCGATTATCTGTCGAAGCGGTTCTACGGAAATACTCATGAGAGTGCGTTCATAATTTCCGCGTTGAGCGAGTATCTATCGCGACAGGCGGCAAGCCTCGACGAGGCATCCGCGACGATCGCGGGTCCGGATAAGCAAGAGGAAGTACACGGCGGCGCGGTGCATAGGGCGTCGCGGCAGGGCGCCAAGAGCGTGTTTACCGTAAACAACACCGGCAAGACGGACATGTTCGTGAACGTGACAGCGAAGGGCGTTCCGGAGAAGCTGGAGACGAAGGCGGAGAGTCACGGCGTGAAGGTCGTGCGGACGTTCTTCACGAGCGCCGGCGAAGTCTTCGAGGACAAGATTTACAAACAGACCGACAGCTATGTGGTGGGACTTGAGATCACGCCGGATGCGAACGTAAAGAACCTTGTTGTGGCCGACCTACTACCGGCCGGATTCGAGATCGAGAATCCGCGGCTTGACGAAACGGTGTTGAGCGGCGAGACGTTCCAGGGGGCGAAGACGCCGTCCTTCCTGGAGATTCGCGACGACCGCCTGGTTCTCGCGTTTGACGCGCTTGGCACGGGTACTCACCGCTATTACTACGTAGTGCGCGCGGTGACGCCGGGCACGTACGTGTACCCGCCCTCACAAGCAGAATGCATGTACGACGACCGGATACATGCGACCACGGAGACGGCTACGATTGAGGTGAAGCCGTAGGCGGGGCGCGATGGTGGAGCCGGGAGGAATGGGACATATAGGACGTATAGGACCTATAGGACGCAGGGTCGTGCGGGGACGGCGCGTCCGTGCGTTGGCGGGGCTGTGCGCGGTGTGGCTTGTGGCTATGGCTGCTTTGGCACTCTGGCCCGTGGACGCTTCGCGTTACCTGCGGACAAATCCTTCCGCGGAACTCTTGGACCGGTCGGGGCGGCCTCTGCATGCGTACTTGAATTCCGATGACGCGTGGAGCTTTCCGCGCGAACCGGGGGAGATCAGCGCGCATCTGATTCAGGCGACGATCGCCGGAGAAGACCAACGGTTCTACAGGCACGCCGGTGTTGACCCCATCGCTGTTGCGCGCGCGGTGTGGCAGAACGTGCGGCGCGGGGGCGTGGCTTCCGGCGCGTCCACGCTTACGATGCAGGTCGTAAAGCAGACTGACCGTTCACCACGCTCATTGACGGGAAAGGCGTGTCAAGCGATAACGGCGTTGCGGCTGGAGCGGCATGCGAGCAAGACAGAGATTCTTGCGGCGTACCTTGACGAGGCGCCTTACGGGCTGAATCTGATTGGTTGCGACGCCGCCGCGCGACGGTATTTTGGGAAGCCGGCAAAGGAACTAACATTGCCGGAGGCGGCGTTGCTGGCGGGGTTACCGAAAGCTCCAAGCGCATACATGCCGTTGACGCATCCGGACGCGGCGTTGGCCCGGCGGAATTACGTGCTGCGCCGCATGCGCGCGGAGGGCTTCATCTCGAACGGCGACTGCGAGCGCGCGTTGGCAGCGCCGCTGGGCGCAGCGTGGCACGAGTTCCCCACGCTGGCGCCGCACTTAGCGCAACGTTTGAAGCGCGAGGCCTCGCGTGGACCGTTGCGGACAACACTCGACGCGGCGCTGCAGGAGCAAGCGGAACGGCTGACGCGCGACGGAGTTCGCCGGTTCGCGGGCGAGATCTCGAATGCAGCGGTGATTGTGATCGACGCGCCGACGGGAGCGGTCCTGGCGCGGGTGGGGTCGGCGGATTTCTTTGCGACACCCGGTGGCGGTCAGGTGGACGCGTGCCGCGCGGCGCGCTCGCCGGGATCGGCGCTGAAGCCGTTCACGTATGGCCTGGCCATCGAGCGCAACTGCGTATATCCGTCGGAAACGTTGTTGGACGGGACGCTCGATTACGGCAAGTATCAGCCGGTGAATTTCGATGGGCGGTATCGCGGAATGATATCGGCGTCGCTGGCGTTGAGGCGTTCGCTGAATGTACCGGCCGTGGCGATACTGGATCGCGTGGGGTATCAGAACGTGTGCAACTTCCTGAAAGGCGCGGGACTGACCACGTTGAAGCGTCCGGCTGACTATTACGGGCTGGGGTTGACCCTGGGCAATTGCGAGGTGCGGCTCGAAGAATTGGCGGCAGCCTACGCGATGGTGGCGCGGCTTGGCGAATACCGGGCTCCGCGGGTTTTGGCGGATGCTCCGGCGGATGCTCCGAAGCGCTGTTTGTCCGCCGGGACGTGCCTAGCGTTGTATGAGATGCTTGAGCAGCCCTTGCCCGAGGAATTTGACCGGTCGGATTTCCCGTCGGAGTCGGTGGCGGCGCGGGTCTGTTGGAAGACGGGGACGTCAACGGGCCTGCACGACGCGTGGGCGTTTGTCTTTAACGGTCAGTACGTGGTTGGCGCGTGGATGGGCAACAACGACGGCAAGCCGTCGGCGCGGTTAGTCGGCGCGAAGGCGGCGCTGCCGCTGGCGGCCGCGGTATTTCGATCGCTTCCACCGTCGAATGCGCCGGCTTGGCCGAGCTTGGAAGGCGAATTGCGGGACACGGTGGTGTGTGCGATTAGCGGTCTTCCTGCGTCGCCGTGGTGTAAGAAGACCAAGCACGTGACCTTGCCGCGCGCGCAATACGTGAATCGGGTTTGCGACATGCACTATCCGGGCGAGGGCGACGAGATCATTCAGCGCTGGCCGGGGTCGGCGAAAGGGTGGGACCTTGCGAAGATTGAGACGCCGCGCGTGGCGCCGGGCTCGAAGAAACCGGACCGCGCCGAAGACCTCAAGATTACCACGCCGCCGGATCAATCGGAGTTCGTGTTGACGGGTGAGACGAACGGCGATCGGGTCAAACTCCAGGCGTCGCTGGACGCGCAACTGGCGCTTCACTGGTATGTGGACGAGCGTTACCTCGGCGCCTCAACGCCGGAGAAGCCGGTGTATCTCGACTTGACTCCGGGTAAGCACAAGCTGGCTTGCATGACTGATAGCGGATCCTGTCAAACGGCTACGTTCGCGGTGACGCTTCCGCGCGCGTCGAACTTCTTTAGCAACTAATCCCTGGGTTAGGGGATTGTACTCCCGCGAGGAGGTCACGCCATGAGTAGCTGGATACGACCGCGGCGATCTAGATTACTAAAGGGACTTTCGCTTGTAACCGTAGGCGCGTTCTGCGTTCTTGCGCCGCGCTTGGCGGAATGGGTGTCGTTTCAGACCGCTCTCGACGAGAAGACTACCGAGACGCTCGATGACGCGTTGTCGAAGAATCTCAAGACCTTCTTGATAGTTTCGGCGGTGAAATCGGGCATGGCGGTGATTGAAGGCGCCCGCGTGGGGGTTGGATTCGACGTGGAGGTGGGCGATGTCATTCAGCCTGCCTATGATTACATCAATTTCATTTGGGAAGTGTTCCTGTATGCGTTACTCGTGCTGGGCTTCTACAAGATCCTCATGGAGACCGGATTTCTGGGGCTCGGTGTGTCGATATTTGGAGTTGGCTGTCTTCTGGCCGGGTACAGCTATTTGTCCTCCCGATCTCGTCCACGTGTGCGCGTCCTTGCGCGGCGGCTGGTGTTGATCGGTTTGTTGTTTTCGTATGTTGTGCCTCTCGCGCTCATGAGTACGCACTATCTAGGCGCGTGGTATACGACGCCACTCAAGGAGAAGTACGCACAAAAGATTCAGGACTATAGCGGACAATTTGAATCCGCGCGGACGGAGTTTCTGTCGCTGAAGGACAACATTTCATTGATGAACCCTTCGGGCAGCCTGGATGAGATCAGAACCAAGCTCATGCAGATTGTCCGGACGGTGAATGACTCGATTCGAGGGAGCCTTTCAGCGTTTCTGTACTATGTGGTTCTGGTCTTGTTTGAGCTACTGGTTTTTCCGTTTCTTACCGCGTTCGTGTTGCACCGCGGGGTTCAGCTTGCGTTGGAGGGAATCATCGTGCGGCAGGCGGTGCTTAAGCCGACGGGCGAGGCGGTAATTTCAGCTTGATTTGAATTGTACGGCGGCTACCTATTCATCCCTTACAGGGAAACCACGTGGGGGTGGCGTGTACCCTGGGTAGGCCGCCTTCGTAAGAACTACGGCGGCCAACCCAGGGTTGTGATATGTATCGCCGTTGGCGAATAGAACGCCAGCGGGATTGGGGACACTTTTGGAATTAGAGTGTGCTTGTTTTGGATTCACGCCTTGCCTTCGAGTGGGACCTGGGGTAGACTTAGATGTATGAAGAAACGCCTGACTATCACGAACCACGCTGAACAAGCCGAGAGTGACCGGGAGTACTGGCGGTCCCGTACACCGGAGGAGCGTCTTGACGCGGTGGAGACGCTGCGGATCGAGGCGGGAAAGTTCCTGTATGAATACCCATCCCGACTTCGAAGAGTTATTTCGATTACTCGAAGAAAACCACGTTGACTATATGATCGTAGGTGGTTACGCCGTAGCGTTTCACGGGTACCCACGGTTTACGAAGGATGTCGACATCTTCTTCGAGCGGTCGCCGGAAAACGCAAAACGACTGAAATCGGCGCTTACCGCATTCGGTTTTGCGGAGGATGACCTTTCCGATGAGTCCTTCACAAATGCGGGAAATATCGTAACGTTCGGCGTGGCGCCCAGTCGCGTTGACCTTCTCAATGACATTGACGGTGTGCAATATGCGCACGCGAAATCGGGCGTTGTCCGAGGCACTTACGGAGACGTAGAAGTCTCGTTCATTGGACGTGAAGATCTTATTCGGAATAAGCAGGCCACATCGAGATCTCAAGATAAGGTAGACGCGGAGGAACTGTCGCGAGCGCGATCTAGGACGCGCCGGGAGCAGCCTTAACTTACACCGCCTTCCGCGTTGCGTCGCAGGTTGCGCAGTCGTGGTCGCAGAGGAATCCTTGCGGACCTGCTATCAGCATTGCTATTCCCGCTTGGAGCTGGGGCTTCATATCGCACAGCATTACTGGCTCATCACATACGGCTCCTGCGTAGATCACGGTGACCGGTGATATGACGTTCAAGCCTTGCCTTCGGTTGGGGCCCGAAAAGCTTCTGAAAACAATGGCTCGCTGACTGCGAAGGTGGAATCGGCGTTCATGACGCCAGTGTACTATTCACCGCCCAAGTCTCGGCCGCCGCACAGCTACGTATGCCGTAAGACCACCCACTACGCATTTCGCTCATGGCTTTTCTTTTGCTACGCGCAGTACGAGAGGTCCCTCGACGGGCAGTTCCACCATAGCCGGAAAGCGAGATCCCGGAATTGCCTCGTTAATCGCCGCCACCTCAAATAGGCCCGGCCACAAAGGGCCAAGCGTGGCCTCTCCGTTCTGATCGGTCCTTGGGATTTCGAGTGTCCGCACGCCTCCTTGCTGCAATTCAAACTTGCCAGTAAGCATGGCAAGATTACTTCCGGGAAAGGGGCCGTCACCTGCGGTATTGAACCTGTAATACTCCCGAATTCCAATTGAAACTCCAGACCACGGGCTTCCATTAGAGTGAAGCACTCGAACCTTCTGTTGGAGAGTGGATGGAACCAGCGTAACATCCGTCTCTGTATCGTGCCCATCCGTTCCAATCACAATGGCATCCAGGACGACAGGGTCGTATTTGTCAACGCGCGCCACCACGTCATAGCGGCCCGACGTAAGATAGGGAATCTCGACGGCTCCATTTGCCAACCAGGATATTTGAGAATAGGGCTGAGACTCGCCGGACGGACTGAGTCTCGCAAACATCCCGTAAAATGCTGCCCCTCCGGTGACTGGCTTGCCATCGGGGAGACGGCAATGCAATATCAATTTGGCCGTATCCGGAAATACGAGATCCTGGACGGAGCTTTCACCGGCCTGAAGGTCCATTTCGACCCACTCTGATCGCGCATAGGTTTCTTTACCGACACGATCGTCGTCCGAGCGTGCAACAGCAGCTCGAACACGAAATGTTCCACCGTCATGCTTAACGCAGTATCGGCCAAAACTGTCCGTTTGAGCGACCACTTTTGCGATATTCTCTGTTGAAGGCCAACACTGGATGAACACAAAGGGTACCGGGTTTCCGCCGGAAGTTGTGACTGCACCGGATATGGTGGACGCACTCTTGAAAAGCGCAAGCACGATGTCGGGTGACTGCACGCCTAATTTGCGTTCTCCCTTGACAGGTTTTGGAATCTGGTATGGAAAGTCTCGATACGATGGATTAACTGCCAACGTAAACGATCCATAGGCCACCGAATCCAGTCTTGAAAACTCCCCGTGCCGTGTCGCGAAAGTAATAGCTTTATCACCGGTGGACGCGCTTACGAGTGCGAGATCAACATCGATTGGTTGATTCGTTTCACCGTCGACCACCCGGCCATGCACGCGACTAACCCAGTCTTCGACCTTGAGCGTCATTTCCTCGGAATTGCCTTCCCGAATGTATGCAATGCCGTACCTAAAATCATCGGCAAGCTCCTCCCAGGAGCGTCCATCGCCTTTTTGACGCAACGCAATGAGGTAGCGGCCCGGCAGTAGCCCGTCGAAGACCACTTTGCCTATCTGGTCCGTAGTTGCGCGGCGCCAAGTGGCCGAAGGACCGTTGGGGAAGATCAGGCCGTATGCAAGATGCATCTCAATTGGGAGCTGAGCTGCCATGTTGAGTAATTCAGTCAGTCTCACATCGGTTATCCCAACTTCTGTCAGAAAATCGTCGCGTCGCGCCCGGCTTTCAGGTCTGGAGTAATTCCACTTGACCAAGATATCTAGGGCTTTGCGATCCAATTCTGCGCCCGCGTAGAGGTCCTGCAGTTGGGCCGGGGCATACTGTTGCGGGATCAAGACTACGTCGCAGTAGGTAGCGGGAACGCCCTCTCCGGAATTCTCCGAAGGTGTCGTAGAATTGAGATCGGGATACAGCGCGCTGATGGTCAAGCAACCGGGCTTCTTCCCACCTGAATTACCATCGTGAGTTCCCACGGTATCCCTGGGCGCCTCTTCGTCCTGGGGCGCGTCAGCTAAAGTGGCGGCCGTGGAAGACTTCTCGAAGGCCGGAACAAACTCGGGATCCGGCTGTGGAGGTATGGCTCGGCTGGCAGTCCACACCACACCGGCAACCGCTACTAGGATTGCAGCGAACACCGTGAGGCCAGTTGGAAACAGTGCGTTACTCATTGCATTTAGTATTCCGGAGCCGACTGCGGTTTCTAACTGTCCCGCTAACGCAATTCTTGACAACGCGCCCACGAGAGTTGACGGCGCGGCTTCACTCACGTTTGCGCGCACGAGCGCCGCGAGCAATGCTCCGGTGACTGTAATGCCTCGGTACGTGAGGTATTTCCGGATATGCGTGATCGCCTTCTCCGTCCGGTAAGCGGCCACCTGCCTCGACACCCCCAAATCACGCGCAATAGTTTCGTAGGACTCCACTTCCAGGAAGTGTTTTACTAGCGGGACACGCAATTGTTGGGGGAGTTCGGCTATGGCCTCGTCGATGAATGTATAGATGTCGTTCCAATCCGGAACATAGTCTTGGTGGAACGTTGCCGCAAACTGGGCATCGCGGCTTTTTCGCCGGCGATCGGCTCGAAGCCGCTTCAACGACTGATTCGTGGCAACACGGTGTAGCCACGGCCCTAAGTAACGTCCCGGCTTGTTTCCGGCGCGAGCGAGGATCTCAAAACACTCTTGCGAAACGTCCTCTGCCTCGGCGGCGTTGCCAAGCAATCGTCGGCAGGTACCGTACACCATCCCCGCATACCGTACGACCAGTGCTCGAAACGCCTCCGCGTCTCGTTGTCTTACCCAACGTTCAACCAGGGCAACATTGCTGTCACTCATGTCCGTTCTCCAACTTCGAAGCCTACTTGCTTGATTCAACTCAAGCAAATAATCCCGCCACGGAGGAATTCGCAAAAAAAAGTCCATTTGTCGAGCTGCTTCAATGCGCCAGTTAGGCTGTGTAGGCGGTCATGTGAGACTGGTTGCGACGAGATGGCGCAAGATCTGGCGACCAAGTCGGGGGTATCGTCGGAAACAACGGCCGACAGCAACCGGACGCCTAAGAGGCTCTGCGCAAATACCTTGCGACGTAAGAAATCGACTGCTCCGCTACCATTCGAACGTCGGTTACGAAAGTACTAAGTTGTCGAAGCATTGACAAACCGTACGGCCTCCCTTCGCGCGGCATCGCAGGTTGCGCATTTGTCGTCGCACAGGAATCCTAGGGGATTCTCCTTTAGCATGGAGATCGCGGCGTCGAGGAGGGTTTTCATTTCGCAAAGCATGGCGTGTCCTTCACCGAGCGCGCCGTCGCGGATTAGCCCGAGTGCCCGCAATCGTGGCTCGAATTTTGGAAAGCCGTCGCTGCATCCGGGCATTTCGTGTTGGGGAATTTCGATGATGCGGCGGCCTCGGCGCGCGAGCGCGATAGGGATGACATCGTCTTGGGGAAGGCGCAGGTGAGGCACCTGGGCGTAGGTCTCGGCGAGGTGCAACAGGGTACACGATTCGAAACCGCAGCCGGCCATGAGGACTTTGGCGCCGACCTGTTGGAGTTTGCCGAGCGGGGAGCCGAAGCCGGCGGCTTCCGTGCCCTCGTGGCCGGCGAGGATCTTGCGGACTCCGGCGCCGACGCCTGCGATGGCGTGGGTGGGGTGCAGGCTGCGGATGACGCCGGGGGCAATGCGCGCGAGTTCGGGCCAGACCCCGATTAGGGGGTGACACGGGGCATCCTGGTCGAAGATCGGACTTCCCTTTTCGCCCTTATAGCTGTAGGTGTGGGTAGGGAAGAAGAGGGCGCCGGTGGGGCCGAGCACGTGGAGGTACGCGGCGAGAAGGTTTGGGACATCGCGGCGGGGCAGACGAAGCGCGCGCAAGCCGGTGTGGACGAAGAGGCGGTCGCCCGGGTGGATGCCAAGGGCGTGGAGCTGGCCGGAAAGGCATTGGACGGTCCATGTTTGTCGTAGCGCGCTCACGGTAGTGATTCTACTCCGTTTTCTTCGGACGGAAAAGCCGCGCTTAGCCTTGGCGCTCTTGGGGTGGCTGCGATCGTCTTCTGGCGGAGTCTTCGCGCCTGCGTTGGCGCCATCAAGATAGAGTGTCCACGCGCCCCGACCGGCGGTTGAGGACAACCGCCCTCCCGAAACGCGCGCACCACATCTCAGTTGTAGGAGCCGAGTTCCTTCGCCAACGCGACGATGCGGCGGAAGTTCTCGAGGCTGACACTCGAAGGCACGGAGTGGTCCGAGGAGAAGATGTAGCCTCCGGATTCCTTGACGACGGGCAGCACCTTCTTCATTTCCGCTTCAATGGCTTCGGTATCATCCCATAGGACGGCGTTGATGCCTCCGTGGAGGACCAGCGACGAGCCGAAGCGCGTCTTGAGCGCGACCGGGTCCATACCCGCTTTGACTTCGAGCGGATTCAGCGCGTCGATGCCGATCTCGATGAACTCTGGAACAAAGGGGTTCACGTCACCGCACGAATGAAGGTGCGCTTTGATGCCTTTGGCGTGGGCCCAGTCGACGGCGCGTCTCTGGACGGGTTTGAGGATGGTTCTATAGGTATCCATCGAGAAGAACTGGTTGTGCTTAAAGCCGATGTCGTCGGGCCACATGACGGCGTCGAAGGTGTACCCTTTCTCCCAGATCATGTCGAGCAGCGCCAGGTGAACATCGAGAAAATGATTGAACATTTCGATGCACCAGTCGGGTTCGGCGAGCAACGCCATGAGCATGCGCTCGGTGCCGATGGTCCACGAGTGGGTGACGTCGAACCCGAACCAGAGTCCGCCGATAATCCAATCTCCCCGTTTGCGCCACTCTGGGTAATGCTTCTTGAGGTGGTCCCAATCGACTCGGTCGGCGGTGGGCGTCATGCGCGCCTTCGCATCGCGCCAGGTGTCGGGATCGACGATAGTAAAGTCCAGGAACTCTGGCGTCGATGCGGCATGTTTCCAGTTCCTGGATGTGACGCCCCATCGCGACGTGCTGATAGTGTAAGCGTCAGTCTCCTCGATAACCTTCTCCGGATACTGGGGGCTGTTGTCCGCTCCGATGTGCGCGACGTGGTCGAGGCCAAAGAAGTCCACGTAGCTTACGTCTTCCGGCATGCCTTCGCGCTGCCACCGTTCGATGGTGGCGCCCCAGGGGCCGTCAATGATAGGCACGCGGTCGGCCTCTTGGTGCGCAAACATCCGGGTAAACCGTTCGTGGGTTGTCATAGTCGTCATCGTCGTCGGATTCCTTTGTCCCTTCCCCATCATGCTGACGCCATTCTACCGCTGAACGAGGGCACAAGAAAAGCGCGGGGCCCGTTGCTTTGCGCGTGGCCCCGATGACATACTACGGCTATGTTTGCGCCGGTTTGGTTCGTGATTACGCAAGGAGGATGACATCGTGGAACGGTTACGGGAGTGGATAGACGAGGGACGTGTGGACACGGTCATCGTGGCCGGCGTGGACCTGCAGGGGCGCATGTACGGAAAACGCTGCATGGCGAAGGCGTTTATCCGCGACCTGTCGGAAAGTGTTCACACGTGCGACTGCAATTTCGGCTGGGACGTCGAAAAGATGCTGATTCCCGGCTTGGAGTTTACGGGGTGGCATACTGGTTACGGCGACATGACTTTGGTGCCGGACTTGGCGACGCTTCGGCTGTATCCGTGGTTCGACAAGACGGCGCTTATCCTGTGTGACACCTACGATCACCACGGCAAACTGGTCTCCGTGGCCCCGCGGACGATACTCCGCCGGCAACTTGAGCGAGCGAAATCGCTTGGCTACCGCGTAATGGCGGCCCCCGAGATCGAATTTTTCCTGTTCAAAGAGACGTTAGAGAGTTCGCGCGACAAGGACTACAACAATTTGAACGAGATGTCGCGTTACATCTCCGACTACGACATTTTCCGCTCGTCGATGGACGAGTGGATTGTCGGGCCGATGCGGCGGAATTTCGACGCGGCAGGGATCGAAATCGAAGGCAACAAGGCGGAGTGGGGCCACGGCCAATTCGAGATCAATCTGGTCTACACGGAAGCGCTGGAGATGGCCGACCGTCACGTCATTTTCAAGAACGGCGTGCGCGAGATGGCGGCGTTGAATGGTGTGCAAGCGACCTTCATGGCGAAGTGGAATTCGCAGCACTCCGGCAATGGATGTCATCTGCACATGAGCCTTTGGAATGACGACCGTCCGGCGTTTTACGATCCCAAGGCCAAATTGCATATTTCGGACACGATGCGCCATTTCCTAGGCGGGAACATGGCTCTTGCGAAGGATCTTCAACTTTTCTATGCGCCCACGATCAACAGTTACAAGCGGTACGAAGACCTCTCGTTTGCGCCGACTCTGCTGACGTGGGGAGGGGACAACCGCACCACGGCGTTTCGCGTGGCGGGCGAAGTAAAGTCGATGCGTCTTGAAAACCGCATACCCGGCTCGGACTGCAATGCGCACCTGACCTATGCGGCGATGATTGGCGCGGGTTTGTATGGCATTGAAAACAAGATTGAGCCAATAGGCCCCTATATCGAGAACAACGCGTACACATTGCCAGATCCGCCGAAGTTGAATCGGACACTGCACGAAGCGGCGGACGCGCTGGAAGGAAGCATCCCAGCGCGTAAGATTCTAGGCGATGACGTGGTGGACCACTATGTGGGTGTTGCGCGGTGGGAAATCAAGGAATTTGACCGTTATGTGACCGATTGGGAGCGGCGGCGGTATTTTGAGTTGATCTGACGAGACGCGGTTTGTCCGCCGTATCGTCCTTCACAGTAGCGGCCTAGCGGCCAAGCATGCGCGATGCAGGAGTTCGAGAACAATGCGGTTGAAGAACAAAGTGGCCATCATCACCGGGGCTGGATTGGGCATGGGCCGGGAAGCGGCAGTTTTGTTTGCGAGCGAAGGGGCCAAGGTTATCGTATTTGAGCTCAATCCGCAATCGGGAAACGAGACGGTTTCGCTGATTGAGAAGGCGGGCGGGCAGGCGTTATTCGCGCAGGGGGACGTGAGCAAGGAAGCTGACGTGAAACGCGCGATTGACGCGGGTGTGGCGAAGTTTGGCGGGCTGCACATTCTGTACGCCAACGCGGGTGTACTGTGGAAAGATCGCGATAAGTCAGTGATCGAGACTACCGAGGCGAATTGGGACATTGTGCAGGCCATCAATCTCAAAGGGCCGTTCTTTTTGACGAAACATGGAATTCCGCAACTGCAGAAGTCCGGCAGCGGATCGATCATTCTTGTGGGATCGATTTCGGCGTTGCTAGGGTTTACCTTAGCGCAGGATTCATACACCTGCGCCAAGGGGGCGCTCATCGCGCTGAATAAGTCGCTGGCGATTCAGTTCGCGAAGGACAAGATCCGCTCGAACATCATTCATCCGGGCATGATTGATACACCGCTCCAAGAGCCTTATCTCAAAGAACCCGGCAAACGGGAAGCCATAGCGTCGTGCATACCGTTAGGGCGTTTGGGGTCGCCTCGTGATATTGCCAATGCGGCGCTGTTTCTTGCTTCGGACGAGTCCGCCTTCATGACGGGCGGCGAAATGGTGGTCGACGGGGGGTACTACGTGCAGTAGCTAAGAATGGCCTGCCAATGACAAGCGGGACTTCTTCGTCAGCGGCGCCGCGGGGGGCTGAACCTGGGATATCTCCCTGGGAGTCGCGCGGCTCCAGACGGCGATTTGTGCTAAACTACCCTCACTTGGCAGGCTGATGAGGTCCATTCGATGGTCTGGTTGATTACTTCGTTCGACCGCGTGCGCCGAAAACTGTTTGCCGGCATTTTGCCGGCCATACTACTCGGTCCAATCGTTTTGTGTGCGCCGTCGGCCCATGGGGCGGTCGGGGCGGCCTGGGTTCCGGTAGTTCAGTCTGCGCCGTGGCAGGCGCGCACGGGACACGCCTCCGTAGTCTTTGGGGGAAAGATGTGGATACTTGGGGGCTATCCAGACGCCTCACACGCGGTGGT
>JACRLJ010000046.1:0-29574 GCA_016215105.1 Candidatus Hydrogenedentota bacterium | reverse complement strand
TCAATGACGTGTGGTCTTCCGGCAACGGTATTGACTGGACACAAACGCTGCCGGCGCCTCCGTGGGCGGCGCGAGTCTATCACCAAGCGCTTGTCTTCAACGGCGAAATGTGGGTGATAGGCGGCTGGGATGGCGTTGCCTACGTGCCCAGGAATGCGGACGTTTGGCATTCGCCGGACGGCATCAATTGGACGCAATCGGTCGCGACGGCTCCGTGGCCGGGCCGCAACTTTTTTGGCGCCGTAGTTCACAGCGGCCGGATGTGGATTATGGGGGGATTCGATGGCAATGTGGGTATGAACGACGTCTGGTCTTCGTCCGACGGAGTTAGTTGGACAAGGGCGACGGCAGGGGCCTCGTGGAAGAAGCGAACGGCGATTTCCGTACTCGATTACAGTGGGCGAATGTGGTTACTGGGTGGTTTTGATCCAACGAATAGCGGAACGTTTGCGGATGTCTGGTCCTCGACCGATGGCGCAACGTGGCTCCAGGAGACTGCGAATGCCTGGCCGACCCGCAATGCCCATTCGGCGGCGGTGTATCAGGGGGCGATGTGGATTATGGGCGGCGCGACGACGGCGCTCGATTACGCCGACGTGTGGACCTCGACGAACGGAGTTTCGTGGACCCGTGCGACCGATTCGGCCTGGCCCAAGCGATGGGGGCAGACCAGTGTCGTGTTCGACAACAAGCTGTGGATTCTCGGCGGCGTCGATCCGGCGATAAGCGCGATATACCATGATGTTTGGTACGTGGATGCGGGCGCATCGCTCTCCGGCCAGGTTACCGCAGCCAGCACCGGCGCTCCCGCGGCGTGTTCGGCAGTCGTCGTCACTCCGTTGGGGGTTCCCAGGGATCTTATACCGTGGAGATCTACGCGCCGGGATTCAACAGCCAGAGCAGGACGCTTACGATACCAACGGGCTCGGTCACATTAGCCAACTTTTCATTGGCGGCTTCGACGGACAGCGGCGGAGTACGTGGAACCGTTTCCGATAGCGCTACTAGCAAGCCCGTGCCGGGGATACGAGTTGACGCGAAGATAAACGGAACGATTGCCGCGACAACGTTCACATGTGCGGACGGCGGCTACCAGATCGTGGGATTGGCGCTTAAGTCCACCTCGGTCACGCTCGAGTTTTCCAGTTCTTCGTACGACACCACCACGCAGACCGTGGATGTTTCGGCTGGCTCGGTGACACAGTCCGACGCGGTAGTCGAGAACAAATTTGCTGTGCCTGGCGCGTTGACGGGTGTGGTGACGCGTGCCGACGGAGTGACAGCCCTATCCGGCGCCCGCGTAACCCTGGAAGGGCTGGGCAACGTCACCGAATCGACGGATTCGGGCGGGGCGTACGCGTTTTCATCTCTTCCGGAAGGGACGTATACCGTTCGCGCGAGCGCCACAGGGTTCGGAGGGCAAACCCAGCTTGCGAACGTGACGGCGTTCTCGACAGCGCCGCTGGATTTTCGTCTCTTGGCCGCGGTCAAGGGTGATATCGATACTAATGGCGCATTGAACGCGAGTGATGTTCAATTGACAATCAATTCCGCTCTGGGGCTACCGGCAGGTTACAACTGCGATCTTGACAAGAATGGCGCCGTGAACGCGATTGACGTACAGTTGGTGATTAATGCTGTACTCGGGTTACGATAGGGTGTGACACTGGACCAACGCACTGCGGGCGCCGCGGAAAGAGGTGTTCGTTATGCCTATGAACGACCATCGCCGGCATTCCATGTGGCCTTTGAAGACGCGATCCGGGATCGCATTGGTGGCGATCTTGGCCGCGCTGTGGGCGAGTCAGTCCCACGCAGAAGTTGGGGCCAACTGGAAACTCGTCAGGGCGGAAGCGGAGTGGCCGGCGCGTTTTGCGCACGGCTCCGTCGTTCACGGGGGCAAGATGTGGGTGATGGGGGGCGCATTTGACACCAACGCCAACTCGCTCAATGACGTGTGGTCTTCGAGCGATGGAATTGCCTGGACCCAGGTCACGTCCGCGGCAAACTGGCCGGCCCGCAACTTGTTCAAGGCCTTGTCTTTTGGCGGGAAGCTGTGGGTGTTGGGCGGGCTGCAGAGCAGCGGGGGCTCCACCATTTTTTCGGATGCGTGGAGCTCGTCGACCGGTCAGACCTGGCAGCTTGCCAATGGCGCGGCGCAATTCGGCGCGCGGTTTGGCCACGGCGCGGTGGTCCATGGCGGCGCGATGTTTGTTTTTGGCGGATTCAACGGAAGTGACTTGAACGACGTTTGGTCATCAGTTGACGGCGTCACGTGGTCACGGGTTACCGCCGCCGCGGGCTGGAGCCCGCGAAGCAACATCACCGCCGTCGAATACAACAGCCGGATCTGGGTACTGGGCGGTTATGTCGGGGGTACCGGCGCCGAGCTTCACGACGTTTGGTCTTCGTCCGACGGCCAGACTTGGACACAGGAAACGCCCGGGGCCTCCTGGGGCGCGCGAGACTCGTTTGGTTTGGAGGTGTACGACGGGCGGCTGTGGGTCATGGGCGGCTATCCGACGGGAAGTGACGTATGGTATTCGAGCACCGGCTCGTCGTGGACTCAGTCCACGGCTTCCGCGGAATGGCCGGCGCGATTCTTACCCACGGCTCTGGTGTTCAATAACAAACTCTGGATCTTCGGCGGCGTTGGCGGCACAATCATCCAGAAGGATGTATGGTATACGAGCACGAACGCATCCATTGCGGGGCGGGTTACGGCGTCCGTGACAAACGCGGGTATCGCGTGCGCCGCGATATCAGCAAGTTCGCTCGCATTGACGAATCCACGGGTGACGACCGCGGACACCAACGGGGACTTTCGATTGGACGATATTCCCGCAGGCAGCTACACGATTACCGTGTATGCGCCGGGGTATGTCACCAAGAACAAGGGAGTGACGTTGGGTGACGGCGAACGCGGTATCGAGAATTTTTCGATGACGGCGTCCGGTTTGTCGGGAGGGGTGCGCGGTTCGGTTACCGATAGTGTGACGAGCAAGCCGATTCCAGCGTTGCGGGTTGACGCCAAGATCAATGGCAGCATTGTGGCTACGACCTATACATGCGCTGAGGGCCGCTATGAGATTCTCGGGTTGGTGGCGAAGGCAACGTCCGTGACGGTGCAGTTTTCCGGAGACGCGTATACTACGCAGACCCAGGCCGTTCAAGTATCTTCGGGCTCGGTAACCGAGGCGGATGCGCAAATGGCAAAGAGTGTTCCGGCGCCGGGGGCGCTGGCGGGGGTGGTTACGCGGCTTGGAACGAGTTCGGCCGTATTGGGCGCGCGGGTGACCATCGAGGGGTTGGGCGGCGTTACCGAAACGGCGGACGCCGGCGGAGTGTATGCGTTTTCGGCGCTGCCCGAGGGAACGTACAGCGTGCGGGCGAGCGCGACGGGGTATAGCGGTCAAACCCAGCTCGCAACAGTATACTCCCTGGGTACATCTCCGCTGGACTTTGCGTTACCGCTCGCGCCGAAGGGCGATGTGAACCAGGATGCGGCAGTGAATGCTACAGACGTACAACTGGTGATTAACGCCGCGCTTGGAATCCCCGCGCAGTACAATTGCGACGTGAGCAAGGACGGCCAGATCAACGCTGTGGACGTACAGCAGGTGATTAACGCCGCGCTCGGGCTGTGATTTGCGGCGGGTCTTGCGTCAATCGACGCCTGGATTCTGTATTCCTGTAGCCGTGCTATAATCAGTTCAGCGCAATCGAGTCCGGGGCTGGGGCCGCATACTGTGAAGGCGGCTGGGGAGGTCCGTGGACGGGGTACTAACTACAGGGAGGGGGGACTTCCGTGTGGTGTTCGAAGCGTTTTGTTGGGCTGTACGGATATTGGCGGCCAGCCGGGTGGGCGGTCGCCATTTCGGTCATGGTATTGCTGATCGCAGTCCTTGGCCGCATTCCTGGCGTATCAACGGGGTCCGTGTTGGGCGCAACCTTGCCTCTAACGTCTCTTGGGCCATCCACTGCCAAAATGGCGCCCCCTCCGGTAATCCGCTTCGTAGATCTTTCCAATAACATATCCGGTGACGGGACTTCCTGGGCTACGGCGTTCAAGACGATCCAGGAGGGAATCGACGCGGTCGAGCCCTACGGACTGGGCGAGGTGTGGGTTGCGCAGGGCATCTACAATGAAGCCCGAACCAGCACGCCCCACGGTGATGGCGTGAACACGGGCTCCGTGGTGATGAAGCCTGGTGTCCATCTGTACGGGGGGTTCACGGGGCATGAGACGATTCGAGGCCAGCGCGACTGGAATCTCTATCCCACCATCATTAGCGGGTCCGCGTCGCGGGGCGGATTACCGGCCTTTCACGTCGTGGTTGGCGCGGACGCTTCGACGTTGGACGGATTTTATGTAACCGGCGGCGACGGCAGGGGACAAACAACCGGCGACGAAGGAAGCGGCGGAGGGATGTTCAACAAGGGGGTTTCACCAACAATCACGAACTGCGTGTTCCAGGTGAACAAGGCCGAGTTCAACGCTGGCATGGCCAACGGAAACGGCGCGTCTCCGGTAATCACGGATTGTGTGTTTACGGCCAACACATCCAACGTGAACGCGGCAGGGATGGGGAACTGGACGAACTGCAACCCGGTCGTTACCCGGTGCATCTTCTCCGCCAACATTGCGGGGCGCATGGGTGGGGGGCTCTTTGATGGTGACGGCTCGTCTTCAACCATCACCAACTGCATTTTCAAGGACAATAGCGGCGTGAACGTTGGCGGGGGAATCGCGAACTACCAGAACGGCCTGTCCAAAGTCACAAATTGTGTCTTCATCAACAATACAGTCTCTGGCGCGTCTTGGGGCGGCGGCGGGATTGGAGCCTGGCAGTCCAGCCCCACGATAATGAATTGCTCGTTTACCTTGAATTCGGGGGCGGGCTCCGCTGTGTATTCGGATACAGACTCAACATTGGCCACTAATTGCGTTCTATGGGGCGACAACGGCGCCGAGGTCAAGGGAATTCCAACCATACTCTATTCCGATGTGCAGGGCGGACATGCCGGCACCGGCAACATAGACCTCGATCCGATGTACATGGACCCGGCGAATCACGATCTGCAATTGCAGTGGGGGTCGCCGTGTATTGACGCGGGGACGGGTACCGGCGCGCCGTCCGCGGATTATCTTGGAACGCTCCGTCCAAGCGGGGCCGGAATCGATATGGGCGCTTACGAAGTCGCGGTGGCCAGCATTCGCGGCGTCGTGCGAGACGCTGATACGGGGCAGCCGTTGACCTGCGCGGCCGTCGTGCTGAGTTCAGCGTCGAAAACGACGGGCCAGTTTTCCAGCGCGGACTTGAATGGCCGCTATTGCATTGGGAATCTGCCTCCAGACGTGTATACGCTCCGGGCGTATGCCCCGGGCTATGCGCCGCAGTTGCACACGCTGACGGTTCCAGCCGGCGTTACCGGGTGGTCGTTTTCTCTTACCTCGGCGCCCCTTACTGGAGGCGTGCGGGGCGTGTGTACGGACCGGGACTATCATCAGCCGGTGGCGGGCGTTCGGGTGGATGCCTATATTGGGTTCTTTCTCGCGGGGTCGACGTACACGGGCGCGTGTGGCCGCTATGAACTAAGCGGACTTGTCGTAAAGTCGGGGACGGACATTACGCTCGAGTTTTCCTCGGAAGGGTACGAGACGGTTGAGGATCAGGTTAATGTGCCGCCTGGCGGAACGTCGGAATCCAACCAGGAAATGGCGCCGAAATCAGCTATACCCGGAGCGGTTGCGGGGGTTATTACGGACCACTCCACCGGTCTG
This sequence comes from Candidatus Hydrogenedentota bacterium, assembly GCA_016215105.1. Taxonomy (GTDB): domain Bacteria; phylum Hydrogenedentota; class Hydrogenedentia; order Hydrogenedentales; family SLHB01; genus JACRLJ01. Next base: position 23,789 of record JACRLJ010000046.1, on the reverse strand, counting down.
CCGCTGCAGGGCGCGCGTGTTTCAGCGGAGGGATTGGGGTCTGTTTCGGCCGACACTGACGCAACTGGAGTTTACACTCTGGCCGCGCTACCGGAGGGTGAGTACACTTTTGTGGCCAGCGCAACTGGATACGAAGGGCAGTCGCGTTCTGAATGGGTGTCCTCCGGGATGCTTAGTGTCGATTTCTCGCTGCGGTCCAACGCAGCGGCGCCACCGGAGGATGTCAATGCCGACAATACCGTCAACGCGGTGGATGTGCAATTGGTCATTAATGCCGCGCTAACGCTGCTGACCGGCTATGATTGCGACGTAGATTGCGATAATTGTGTCAATGCCGTAGATGTGCAGAAGGTAATCAACTGCGCGCTGGGATTATAGCGGGCGGTCACGGGATGGTGGTTACGCGTGGCCTTGCGGGGGCCATCAGCCCCAACCGACACTGGCTTGGCTGGTCGAAAATGGCGCGAATCAGGCGCGCCGTTTTTCGCATATTGGAATTGGAGAGAAGGAAACTTGCGGACCGTTCATCATCGGGATGGGACTCTGTCTATCCGTAAGTTGTCTCGGGCAAGACGCGAGTGATCGGGAAGGCGTCTATGAGTGACCAGCCGCGCTGTGGAAAACGCGTCGCCGCTACCGCATGTCTTGCCGCCGCCGGCTTGTCTCTGACCTTGTGCGTTGCGGGCTGCGCGGCCCAAGAAGAAGTCAATTACTCGCCAATATACGAACCCGCTCCAGATGGTCGGCGAAGCGTTCTGATTTTCGGTGTTCATCCTCTTCACAATCCTCAGCGGTTGTACGAAGCCTACGGGCCGCTTATTGATTACTTGAACGCACAGTTGCCAGATTCGAAGCTTGAACTGGAAGCGTCGCGTTCGTACGACGAATACGACAAGAAACTGTACAGCCGGCACTTTGATTTTGCCCTTCCCAACCCCTATCAGACGATCAATGCATTACCGCACGGCTATCGGGTGTTCGGCAAGATGGGCGAGGATCAGGAATTCCGAGGCGTCATTCTGGTGAGGAAAGACAGCGGTATCGAAAGGGTGGCTGACCTCAAAGGCAAGACGGTGAGTTTTCCGGCCCCGACGGCTTTGGCTGCGACCATGATGCCGCTGTATTACCTGCACACGCACGGCGTTGACGTTAATCGGGACATCGAGCGTCTTTTTGCAGGGTCTCAGGAGTCGTCCATCATGAATGTGTACTTGGGGAAAAGCGCGGCCGGAGCGACGTGGCCTCCGCCCTGGAAAGCCTTTGTGGAACGCAATCCGCAGATCGCCAGTGAGCTGGAAGTGAAATGGGAGACCCCGTCCCTGATTAACAACGCGTTGGTTGTGCGGGACGACGTTCCAGAAGAACTGGTGGATAGGGTCGCGTCGATCCTGTTCGCATTGCACACACATGACACAGGCCGTAATCTTCTGGCGGCCCTCGTGCTGGCCCGGTTCGAGAGCGCATCGAACATGACGTATCAACCGGTAAACGACTTCCTGAAACAATACCGCGAGGTGGTACGCTGAATGGGAACCGGGCGCATGTCTGTGGTATTGAAAGGCCTGCGGGGGCTTTGGCCGGTCACGATCCGGTACCAACTGATTTGCGGGGTGGCGCTCGTTCATCTGCTGCTCATGACGATCTTCGTATTCGACCTTGTGGGACGGCAGCGGGAGTTTCTCCGGCAACAGAGCCTCGAACAGACTCAGGGCCTTGCGCAAACCCTGGCAGTCAATAGCGCCTCGTGGCTTCTGGCCAATGATGTGGCCGGGTTGCAGGAGATCGTCCGGTCGGTGCTCCAATACCCTGGGCTTCGGTACGCCATGATTACCACCGATGAAGGCAAGGTACTGGCGCACACCGATCCCTCACGCGTCGGCATGTACCTCAGTGACGACGTGAGCCGCAACATGTTGCGGACCGGCTCGACGATGCAAACCCTCTATGCGGATCGTTCTCTGCTCGACATTGCCGCCCCAGTCGTAACCAGCACGGGAAAGATGGTTGGTTGGGCGCGGGTCGGTCAAGGTCAGGAGGCGATATGGAATAGCGTGCGCATCGCCACGCGCAAGGGGGTCTTGTATACCCTGTTGGCCATTGCCGCCGGGACCTTCTTCGCGGTGCTGATTGGCAAGCGCCTGACCTCGGGGCTCGACCGGCTGCTGTCCGTAACGGGGCAAGTCCGGGACGGCCGCCGCGATCTGCGAATGGAGACGCCCGACGCTGGTGAGGTCTCCCGTGTGGGGGAGGGCATCAACCAGATGCTGGAGTCGATTACGTCTGGCGAGGCCCGATTTCGAGTCCTGTTTGAGCAGGCGCCTGACGCAATTCTTGTCCTCGATACTGAGGTCAATCGGTTCCTGGACGCCAACACGAACGCGGAGCGGCTATTCGGCTGCGGTCGCGACGAGCTCTTGAATAGCGGGCCGGAGCGCTTCGAGCGCTCCGAAGCGGCTGGACCGCGACTCCAGGGACGCGCGTGCGGGTACTTCGCCGGCGCCACCGGCGTGTCGCGCGCAGAGAGCGCCGGTGCAGAAGCGGGAATTCCCGGTTCGGCTTCCGCCGGGGCCAGCATAGAGAACCACATTTTGCGCGCGCTGGACGGGAACTACGTCGTGAGTGAGCGGGCTATCCGCGCGGTAGACGGCAGAGAGCTTATCTGCGAGGTGCGACTGAGTCGACTGCCATGGCAGGACCGCAACTTGGTGCGGGCCAGCTATGTCGATATCACGGAGCGCAAGCGCGCGGAGGAAGAAATCCACCGGCTGAACGCGGAACTCGAGCAGCGGGTGCGTGTACGCACGGCGGAGCTTCAGAACGCCAACAAGGAGCTCGAGGCGTTCAGCTACTCCGTTTCTCATGACCTCCGGGCGCCTCTGCGCCACCTTGCCGGTTTTGCGAACCTGCTGACCAAACGGTCATCCGAAGGATTCGACGAGAAGAACCGGCACTATCTCTGCGTGATTTCCGAGTCCGCAGCTCAGATGGGCAAACTGATTGACGACATTCTGTCCTTTTCCCGGGTAGGGCGGGAAGACCTTCGGAAGACACGGGTTAGCATGGACGAAATATTGAAAGAGGTCCTGTTACTGGTCCAGCATGACGTAAAGGGGAGGGAGATCGCATGGACAATACACCGGCTTCCGGAGGTCTATGGTTCGCGGGAATTGCTCACCGCCGCTCTAGTCAATTTAGTGTCGAACGCCATCAAGTTCACGGGCAAGAAATCCGGGGCGGCCATTGAGATAGGGTATATCGCCTACAATCTCAACGAAGACGTGTTTTATGTGCGAGACAACGGGGCTGGTTTTGACATGAGGTATGCGGACAAGCTTTTTGAGTTGTTTCAGCGGCTCCACTGCGGTGACGAGTTTGAGGGCACTGGCCTCGGACTCGCGAATGTGCGGCGGATAGTTCACCGGCATGGCGGCCGGACGTGGGCGGAGGGCGCGGTGGATAGCGGCGCCACGTTCTACTTTTCGCTTCCAAAGAAACGCGAGGTCGAGTGATGTCGAGTGGGCTGAAACGGAATATTCTGGTCGAGGACAATCCGAACGACATCGAGGATCTGCGGAGGCGGTCAAGGCATTGGGCCTGTTCTGGGCGGTATTCAACGAACCACCTCCGCGCGCACTACTTGTAAAGGAAGTACAGAATGAAGAAGGCGCTTATCCTTAATCTTGAGGATATCCCGTACGACGCGGAACTGAACGCGGAGACGCTTGCAGGCGACGGCATTGCCTGCGAGGTGGTTCGGGTCGAGACTCGGGAGGACTTTGTAGCGGCGATCACCGGGGGCGCGTTCGACGTTATTCTAGCGGATTACTCACTGCCCACCTTTGACGGTCTGACGGCTTTGGCGCTTGCCTGCGAGCGGTGTCCTGAAGTTCCCTTCATTTTTGTTAGCGGGGCCTTAGGTGAGGAGGCGGCCATTGAGGCGCTGAAAGAGGGCGCCACGGATTACGTTCTTAAGAACAAGCTTTCGCGGCTTGCGCCGGCGGTTCGCCGGGCACTGACGGAACGAGACGAAAGGGTGGCGCGCCAACTTGCGGACGAGCGTCTGCGCCGGATGAATCGTGAGTTGCGCGCCATAAGCGACTGTAACCAAGTACTGGTGCGGGCGGTCGATGAGCAAACCCTGCTTGATAGCATTTGCCGAATCGTTTGCGACGAGGCGGGCTATCGCATGGCCTGGGTGGGGTACGCAGAGCATGACGAGGCTAAGTCGGTGAAACCCGTAGCGTGGGGCGGTGTGAACGAAGGTTATCTTGCGGAAGCCCGCATTACCTGGGCTGACACGGAGCGCGGCCGAGGTCCCACCGGAATTGCCATCCGGACCGGGCAGAGCAGTTGTATTCAGGATTTCACTACCGACACAAACGCCTCCCCGTGGCGCGAAAATGCGCTGCAACGTGGCTATCGCTCGGCTATTGCGCTTCCACTGAAGGATGAGCAGGCAAGCCCATTCGGCGCGCTCATGATCTATTCCACGGAGGCCAATGCCTTTACGCCGGACGAGGTGCGGCTACTGGAGGAGCTGTCAGGCGATTTGTCGTTCGGCATCGCCGTCTTGCGCGCCCGGGGCGAACAGAAACGGATAGAAGATGCGCTGCGGGAAAGCGAAGGGCGGCTGCGCGCCATGTTCGCGCAGCACCACACGGTAATGGTCCTGGTTGATCCTGAATTTGGCGCGATCCTGGACGCGAACGCAGCGGCGGAAAAATTCTATGGGTATTCCTTGGCTGAACTTCGGCGCATGAAGGTAGCCGACCTTCACACCCTTCCCGAGGACGAGGTGACCCGCTTACGGCAGGCGATCATACGAGGCGAACTCGAATCGTTTGTCACGGCGCACCGTTTGGCGTCGGGCGAGATTCGCGCGGTCGAGGTACATAGTTCTCCGTTCATCTCGCAAGGCAAGACGGCGCTGCTGTCGATCGTGAACGACGTTACCGAGCGCGTCGAGGCCGAGAAAACACGGCGTCTCCTTAGCGCGACCGTAGAGTCCTCCGACGACGCGATCATCAGCAAAGACCTCACTGGCAAGATACTCACGTGGAACCGCGGCGCCGAACGAATGTACGGTTACTCCGCCGCCGAAGCCGTCGGACAATCGATTTCATTTCTCGTACCGCCCGATCGTCCCGATGAACTGCCGGGCTTCATGGAGCGGCTGAAGAACGGGGAGATTGTTGAGCATTTCGAGACCGAACGAATGCGCAAGGATGGCGTCCGGATTCCGGTATCACTAGCGATCTCGCCCTTGAGGGATGCGGGCGGAACGATCTTTGGCGCGTCCAGCATTGCGCGTGACATATCCGAGCGGAAGCGAACCGAGGCGGAGCGCTTGGCACAGCTTCGCTTCTTTGAAAGCCTGGACGAGATAAACCGCGCGATACAGGGCGCCGGCAGTCTTGATGAGATGATGAGCGATACGCTTGACGCGGTGCTCTCGGTGTTCAATTGCGATCGGGCATGGCTAATCTATCCGTGCGATCCGAAGGCTGCACTCTGGCAAGTCCCAATGGAGCGAACGCGTCCAGAGTATCCTGGCGTGTTTGCTATGGGAACTGCCTTTCCCATGACTCCCGAAGCCTCCGCGGTACTGCAAGCCATAAAGGATGCGTCCGGCGTTGCGGAATTCGGACCTCAGGCGGAGAATCCGCTGCCGGAGGAAATCGCACAGCGATTCGGGTTCAAGTCTCAAATAGCATTGACACTACATCCAAAAGAGGACAAGCCTTGGGTATTCGGGATTCACCAGTGCTCCTATCCTCGCAAATGGACGCCGTGGGAAGAGCGGCTCTTGGTGGAAATCGGGAGGCGGATGTCGGATTCGTTGACGAGCCTGTTGGCGTATCGGAATTTGCGCGAAAGCGCCGAAACTCTGGATGCGATTACGGCATCGGCTCAGGATGCGGTAATCATGATGGACAACTCCGGACGAATCGATTTCTGGAATCCCGCAGCAGAGAGGATGTTTGGGTACTCGGGGGAGGAGGCTCGCGGACACGACTTGCATATGCTGTTAGCCCCACCGCGCTATCACGATGAGTATTGCCGCGCTTTGGGGCCGTTTCGCGATAGCGGGTCGGGCCCGATGATAGGGAAGACGATTGATCTGGTGGCCCTGCGGAAAGGTGGCGTAGAATTCGAAATGGAACTTTCCCTGTCATCGGTACGCCAGAACAACGAGTGGAAGGCGGTGGGTATCGTCCGCGACGTAACCGACCGTAAACGGGCCGAGAGAGCCCTGCGGGAATCCGAAGAGCAATATCGATTACTTGTGGAGAACGCGGACGAAGCGATTTTCGTGGTTCAGAACAACGCCATAGCGTTTCCAAACCGAAAGACCGAGGCGCTGTCGGGGTATACTGCGGGCGAGTTGACGGGGATGCCATTTCCAAACCTTGTCTTCTATGACGACCGCGCCGCCGTGGCGCGGCATTATGAGAAGCTGTTGCGCGGGGAAAAGGCCTCTCCTTCGCCCTCCTTCCGTTTACAGGCAGACGGGGGCGGAATCGTCTGGGTACAGATCGCGGCGGCCCGCATTTCTTGGAACGGGGCGCCCGCTGCGCTGTGTTTTCTCAAAGACATCACCGAGCAGAAGGCGCTCGAGTCACAGTTCATGCAAGCGCAGAAGATGGAAGCGGTGGGGCGTCTGGCCGGCGGGGTGGCGCACGATTTCAACAACATGATTGGAGCCATCTTGGGCCATTGCGAGTTAATCCTCGGAGACACGCGTGAAGGCGACCCGCTGCGCCTTGACGTAATACGCATCCGTGAATGCGCCGAACGGTCCGCGACGTTGACGCGGCAATTGCTGGCGTTCAGCCGGCGGCAGGCGCTGACGCCCGAAGTGTTCGATCTTAACGAGGTCCTCGCCGGATTCCGGAACGTACTGGCCAGGCTAATAGGCGAAGACATTGATTTGCAGATTGTGCCTGGGCCATCTCTTGGCTTCGTGAGGGCAGATCGGGGACAGGTCGAGCAGATCATCATGAACTTGGCGGTCAACGCGCGCGACGCCATGCCCGCGGGCGGGAAGCTCACGATAGAGACAGCCAATGTCGAGCTTGACGAGGACTATGCTCAGACCCATGTGGGCGCCGTGCCAGGACCGCACGTAATGCTCGCTGTGACCGACACCGGAATCGGAATGGACCAAGAAACGATGCAGCGGGTGTTCGAGCCATTTTTCACAACCAAAGATCCCGGTAAGGGCACTGGACTGGGCCTTGCGACGGTGTACGGCATCGTCAAGCAGAGCGGAGGCAGCATTTGGGTTGATACGCAACCGGGACACGGAACCGTTTTTAAGCTGTACTTGCCGAGGGTTGATGAGGCCCTAACGGTGGCCGCGCCATGCGTTCAACCGGCGGTGTTGGAAGGCGGAGAGACCATTCTAGTGGTCGAGGACGAAGACGCGCTGCGAAATCTTGTGGTTCGCACCCTGCAGCGGCGCGGATACAAGGCGCTCACCGCTAAGAACGGGTCGGACGCGCTTCAGGTATGCGAGCGTAGCGGGGGCGGGATCGACCTTCTCGTTACGGATGTGGTGATGCCGGAAATGGGGGGGCATGCGCTCGCGGAACGTTTGACGAAGATCCACGGCGCTATGAGAGTGCTCTACATGTCGGGCTATACGGACGATTCGATCGTTCACAATGGCGTCTTGGATGAAGGCGCGAATTTCATACAGAAGCCGTTTAGCAGCGCTGGATTGCTGGCGAAGATCCGGGATGTCTTGCAGCGCAATCCGGACAAATCGTGATGTTGTGGATAAGGCCGGATGACGATGGCTCTGCGCATAGCCATGTAAACGCTTGTCGACGGAACCTACTATGAGACTGTTTCCAAAGCTGAATTCCAGGCCCACACTCTTTCAGTTGACCGTCATCGCGGCAATCTACTTTGCCGCGGCGGAGACGGGACTTCTGTTGGCGTTTGAGCGCACGAACGCTACGCCAGTGTGGCCCCCCACCGGCATCGCCTTAGCCGCCGTACTCTTGCTTGGCTATCGCGTTTGGCCGGGCATATTGGCCGGCGCCTTCTTCGCGAATATTGCCATCCTTCCCGGATTGGGATTCTCGACCACGACCACGATTGGCGTAGCGCTCCTCACTGCGTTGGGCAATACGCTCGAGGCGATAGCTGGCGTCCGCCTCATTCGTTGCATCACGCAGGCCCGGAACCCGTTCCATCGTTCCGCGGACACGGTTACTTTCGTTGCATTCGGCGCGCTGGCGGCGACGGCCCTCTCCGCGACGGTCGGCGTGTGTGCGCTGAGCGCTATCAGTGGCGCGTGGGCCCGTTTCACTTCGATCTGGCTGACGTGGTGGTTGGGAGATGTCACGGGGGCCCTGGTCGTGGCTCCGGTAATTATCACGTGGTTCGATAGAGAAAAAGGGAGATGGCCGGTTACACGGCGCTTTGAGGCGGGCCTAATGTTGTTGGCCTTGCTGATTTTCATCTGGATCACAGGCAAGAATACGTACCACTGTGAGTACCTACTGCTTCCGGTTGTGATGTGGGTCGTCTTCCGCTTCGGTCAGTTCACATCGGCAGTATTGATCCTTGCGCTGTCGGTGTTCGCGGTGCTTGGCACGGTGAGCGGACTTGGTCCATTCGCCGGGGTCTCGCGAAATGAATCACTTCTTCTGGTGCAGTGCTTCGTAAGCGCCGTTTCGGTGACGACACTCTTCTTCTCATCCGCCGTGTACGAAAGGAAGGCGGCGGAGAAGGCCTTGCGGGACAGTGAGGAAAAATATCGTGCGCTGTTTGAGGAGTCCTTCGATGGGCTCTTCATTACGTCTCCCGTAGGGCGAATATTGCGCATGAACAAGACCGGTGTTGCGATGTTCGGCTACGACGCCGAAGACGAAGTCTTGAGACTCGACTTGGAGCGGGATATCTACGCGTACCCGCCGGATCGCGCCCGGATACTCGCGATGGTCAATGCGCAGGGCGCGGCGGAATATGAAGTCGTCGTCAAGAAGAAGGGCGGCGGGAATATGGTTGCGTACTGCGCTCTGAACGCGCTCCGCGACGACAGCGGAGTGATAACTGCGTACCGAGGTTCCATCCGGGATATTACCGACAAGAAGCGGGTTGAAGAGGCGCTGCAGGATAGCAATCGGCACGCGCGGGCGCTCATTCGGCTATCGCGGAATTTGGAGCGCGCCGAGACGCTGGACGAAGTCATCAATGCCGCGTTCGACGAGGTGGCAGCGAACACCCGGTATCAAAAGTTGTGGGTATATCTCTTCTCCGAGGACGGGCAATATGCGGACTTCTTGCTCGGTCGCGGGAAGGGGGTCGAAGAGATTACTCCCCACCGTCTCAAGATAGAAGGCGACCGGATGATGGAGGAAATCGCGTCGGCAAAGGGCATTGTAGTGGTGGAGGACGCGCGTACGGACGAGCGCACCGATAAAGCCATTGTGGCGCGACTGGGTAACCGCACAATTGTTAACGTCCCCATCATACTTTTTGATAGGCATCTTGGCAGCGTTGGCACCGGCACTTTCGGGGACGAGGGTGTGCGTCCGCCCACCGCGGCGGAACAGGAATTCCTTTCGGCGGTGGCCAGTCATCTGGCCGTTTCGTTTGATCGGATATATTCCTTACGCGAACGGGATAGAGCCGAGGCGGCGCTGCGGCGATCCGAAGAAGAGAAGACTATACTGAATGAAATAGCAAACGTCGTCCTTACTACCCCGGATGAGGAAATGTACGAAAAGGTACTAGCCGTTGTACTCCGGGTGATGAAGAGTCCTTTTGGAATCTTCGGCTACATTGCCTCGAACGGGGATCTTATCGTTCCAAGTATGACTCGTGGTGTGTGGGATAAGTGTATGGTCCCCGACAAGTCGATCAACTCTCCCGTCGCGTCGTGGGCAGACAGCCTGTGGGGGCGGGCGCTTCGGGAGGGGCGCTCCTTCTGTTCGACAGGAGCTTTCCATACACCGGCTGGTCACATACGGATTGACTGCTTTCTTACGGTGCCGGTCATGTACGGAGAAAAGAGCATTGGGCTGCTTTCCGTCGCGAACAAAGCGGAGGGATATGATGAGGTGGATCGGGTCCTGCTCGAACGCATTACCGCGTATCTTTCGCCAATCCTCAACGCCCGGTTACAGAGGGACCAGCAAGAGCAGCGGCGCGAGGAAGCGGAGGCCGCGCTGCGGGAGTCGGAGCAGAAGTACCGGCTTCTGGTGGCAAATGCCGGCGAGGCCATTCTGATTGTTCAGGACGGTGCGGTGAAGTTTCCCAATCCGAAAGCCCAGGAGATAACGGGGTATTCCGCCGGAGAACTGGCGGCCATTCCATTTACGGAGCTCATCCACGAGGAAGACCGCCACTTGGCGCTGGATACGTACCTCGTGCAAGCGAAAGCCGAACCCGCCCGCGAGAATCATCGCTTCAGGATATTGAACAAAGCTGGAAAGGTTACTTGGACTCAAATTACCGCGGCGCCAATTGTGTGGGAGGACAAGCGGGCAGTACTCTGTTTCCTAAAGGATATCACGGAGCAAAAGGCGTTCGAGGCCCAGTTCCTGCAGGCCCAAAAGATGGAAGCCGTGGGACGGCTGGCCGGCGGGGTGGCGCACGATTTCAACAACATGATTGGGGCCATATTAGGGCACTGCGAGCTGATCCTGGGGGATACACTCGAGAGCGATCCCGTGCGGGCGGATGTAATTGAGATCAAGGAGTGCGCGGAGCGGTCCGCGGCGTTGACCCGGCAGTTACTCGCGTTCAGCCGGCGCCAGGCTCTGGCCCCCGAGGTATTCAATCTCAATGAGGTACTTGGCGGGTTCCGCAACGTGCTGGCGCGTCTGATCGGCGAGGATATCAATCTGCGGATCATTACGGGGCCGTGCTTGGGTCTTGTCAGGGCCGACCGCGGCCAGATCGAGCAGATCATTATGAACTTGGCGGTCAATGCGCGCGATGCAATGCCCAATGGCGGGAGGCTGACGATTGAGACGGCCAACGTATACCTCGATGAGCAGCACGCGCAGACCCATGTTGACTCGTCGGCGGGCCGTCATGTGATGCTGGCCGTGACGGATTCCGGCCACGGCATGAGCCAAGAGACCATGAGCCGCGTGTTTGAGCCGTTCTTCACTACCAAGGAGTCCGGTAAAGGCACTGGTCTGGGGCTGGCCACCGTGTACGGAATCGTCAGGCAAAGCGGCGGCAGTATTTGGGTATACAGCGAAGTAGGTTCCGGGACTACGTTCAAGGTGTACTTGCCGCGAGTGGATGAGGCGCCGGCGGTGAAAACAACGAGCCACAGCGCATCCGAGCAAGGCGGCGGCGAGACCGTTTTCGTAGTGGAGGACGAAGACGCGCTACGGAATTTCGTGGTGCGCATACTCCGGCGGCGCGGGTACACGGTAATTGCCGCCCGGAACGGACGTGAGGCGCTCGTGACGTGCGAGCGGCGCAAGGAGCCTATCGACCTGCTGCTTACCGACGTTGTCATGCCGGAAATGGGGGGACACGATCTTGCCGTGCGTTTGGCCGAAGCACACCCGGAGGCGCAGGTGCTTTATATGTCCGGTTATACCGATAACGCGATTGTTCATAACGGCATCCTGAAGGAGGGCGCCCACTTCATCCAGAAGCCGTTCAGCAAGGACGGCTTGCTGGATAAGGTCCGGGAAGTCCTGAATCTGAGATCGCTAACTCGGTAAAGGTTGTGCATGAAAGACGCGGTCTTGGCCAAAATGGGCTGCCATGTTACAATAAGGGTAGAGACAGCAGTGGAGGCGATGCCCATATGCCAACGTATGAATATCACGCGATTCGAGCCGAAGGGGATGAAGAGAAGTCGTTTACGGGCGGCGTCGTGGTCGCCAGATCGCGGCACGAGGCAAAGGAGAAATTGCGTGAGCGCGGTCTCAAAGCCACCATGCTGAAGCAGGCGAAGGGGGTCATGGCCGTCCTCAAGTGGTTTGACGCGGACATCCGCTGAGCCGCCTGTCGTTCGACCTGCGCGCGCTACGTGACTCGAGGTGTTAGCATTGGTCCGAAGCAGCCATATCAGGGAGACTTAGACATGTTTGAGGCTATGATCCAGGATATGCAAGAGGGTAAGAGGTTTCTATTCGGTTGTCTCTGGGGTTGTGCGATTGTGGCCGGGGCCTATCTAATGGTCTCCGTCAGCTCCGCCGCTTCGGGAACGGAGCGCCTGATACCAGGATACACGCACACTATTTGCATGGGTATTCTCGCCGTGGGCTATACGGTGCAATGTGGCTACGTATTCATCCTCAGGCACAGAATATCCAAAATGCATTCTTCGGGTGCGCCGAGCTTGAGCAATTCGGTGCAGTCACCCGAGCGGTAGACACGCTCGACCGCGGCAGCAACTCAGTATCAATCCACTTGGCATTCCGGCCCCATTCTCCCGACACGCGCCTAAGTGATCCCGTTAGCGCGCATGAGTAGACTGTTGTATCACACGGCTGAATAATCGTAATGGTACTAGAATGGAGGGGCCTGCCCGATGCACTACTTCTTCATACTCTCGCCAGTGGCCTTGGCGCTAGCGGTTGCACCGTCGGCTTTGGGATTGGAGGCCAAGGAATTCCCCGTTGGGGCGGGTGGGCGGCTCTTTGGTGATATTGACGTGGAGCAATTGCTGGCGCGGCCGTATGAGGACTTTGTGCCAATGGCATGCACGGGGGAGTGCCTGTGGGCGGCGCACCCGGAGGGTTGGGTGTTTGGTAATGGAACGCATTACTATTTGCTGACCGCACACGGGGTGGGCTTTGATCTCGAGGCGGAATCGATGGAGCGGTCGCTCACGCCGATGGACGGGACGGCCTATCCGAGTCATGTGGCGCTTCGTGGCGGTACCGGCGACCTACGCATCGGCGGGGCAAAATGGATTACCTCGGACGACGTGTTAGCGTGCCAGCTACGATTCACCAACGCGACAGACAAGACGGCCCATGTCCGCGTGCGTTTGCGATTGCCCAGCCTGGACGCCGTTGTCGCGAATGACGAGGTTGCTTGGAGTACGAAGCAACACGGGTTGACCATACTCATGCGAGGGCGCGCGCCGGGCTTTCAGGCCGAACCGATCGAGACGCCGAAGCCAACGGCGATTTATTTGGCCGAAGGCGAGTCACCGGTGTCGCAAAGCGGCAGCACGGGCCGCGATCACAAGGCTGCGGCCAGCGGGGGCGAAGTCCTCGGCTCGAATTTCGGCGCGAAGACGGGTCACTGCGCGGAATGGCGCATCGAGGTGAAAGCGCCCATCAGCGACGCGGCCCTTACGATTCGGTACGCGCGCGCGGATGCGGGGGACGCTCCATTCAAGTTGACGATTGCGGACGGGAAGGTCGTTGAACGCTATGGTTTTCAGCAAACCGGCGGCTGGGGTGACAGCGCGGGCGAATTCAAGGTAGCGTCGTTTCCTTTGGGCGCCGTGCCGGCCGGGGCGCAGACGGTGCGGGTCGTAGCCGTCGCAGATAGCAGCAACGTCAATTTTGACGCGCTGTGCATTCATCCGGCGGGCGTTGCGCCGTTCGAGGAGCTTACTAAGAAGGGGTGGACGACGCTGGCTCGGACGCTTGAGGTACGGCCGCAAGAGACCAAACGGGTGGATGTGTTCGTGGCGGCGGGCACACGCGCGGACCTCGTGGCGAAACACCTCTCTCGCGTCGCAACGCTTGAGGACCCGCTAAAGGATCACGTTGCCGCGTATGGGCGCTGGCTACAGGAGAATGTGCCGTCATTTCGGTGCGCGGATGAGGCGTTCACCCGGCAGTATTGGCATCGGGCTACGAGCATATTGAAGAAAAGTCTCTTCCGCGTTGGCGAGGGGCGTCTGCAAGATTGGGCCATCGCGGAAGGCCGCTGGAATAGCGGGTGGTATCCGAACATGATTTCCTACGGCGCCGGCCATCAGATCCGCGAGGCGCGCTGGCTGCGCGACCCGCAGTACGTGCGCGGTATCATATCGACATGGTGTGCGAACGAAAAGGCCGACGGCGTGTTTCCTGCGTTTATCCGCCCCAATTCCATCGGTGAAGGGCAATACACGGACTGGATTACGTCAACCGTTTGGGACGCCCATTGTGTCGCGCCGGATAATGAGCGCCTGAAATTATGGGCTGGCGCCCTGAAGACAAATGTGGACGGCTGGCTGAGGGTATACGACAACGATGGAGACGGGTTGCTGCTGGTGGACAGCCACTGGTGGACGGGCATGGAGTGGCAGCCGTCGTTCTTCTTCTTTAGGGATTTCGACAAGGACAGGCAGGACCAGCAACTCGAACGCGTGGACCTGACCGCCTACGTCTACGGCAGCGCGATGAATTTGTCGCGTATACTTCGAGTACTTGGCGACACCGAGGGCGAGCAGCGCTATGCGGGGATCGCCGCCAAGATCAAGGGCGCCGTCGAGTCTGTGATGTGGGACGACGAGACCCGCTACTTCTACTCCGTCGAGCCGAAGCATCACGAGAAAGCTATGGTCAAGGAAGTCATAGGCGTCTATCCATTCTATTTCTCGATGTTCGGCGCCGATTCAAAGTACGTTGGCGCTTGGTCGTCGATTCTCGATCGGGACGAGTTCTATACGAAGTTTCCCGTGGCCTCGGCGAGCAAGAAATGCCCCGCGTACTCCCAGGATATTCGTTTTCATGGGAAGGACGTGGGCGGCTGCATGTGGAATGGCCCGACGTGGCCGCACGCTAACAGCCTCGTGCTCTCCGCGATGGCGGCGGCGCTGCGCGAAAACAAGAACCCGCCTATGACCACGAGTAACTTCTTCAACTTGCTACAGTGGTTCACGATGGCGCAGTTTAGAGATCAATCGCTCGAATTTCCGTGGACAGGCGAGTACTACAATGGCGATACCGGTCAATGGCGAACCGATGAGCGCGACTACAATCATTCGACCTATCTCGATATTATCATCGCCGACATGGCCGGTTTGCGCCCGCGTAACGATGACACACTAGAGGTCCATCCACTGATCGCGCCCGAATGTCCGAGTTTCGTACTGGATGGGGTCCGCTATCGTGGTCATAATATTTGCATTGCGTGGCAGCGGCCGAATGATATGAACCCGAGTCCTGACGGTCTACCCGGATTTCGCGTGTATGTAGATGGCCGCTTGTTACATCACTCCTCGGACGCCCACCTCTTCACAGCGCCAAACGCCGTCCCGGCTCGTTGATAGTTCATTTCATGCGCCGCCACGGGCGCGCTGCTCGAGCCGCGCGAGGCAGAACGCCGCGACCACGTAGATGGCGGCCGCGACGAGCGTGAGCGCGCTGAATCCAAAATGAACAGCGACTACGGTGGCCAAAAGAGCGCCAACTACGGACGCGCATCCGTTGACGCCCCATGCCCAAGGCAATAAGGATTCGAACGAGTCCGTGACAAGTTGAAGCCCCGAGGGAAACGGAATACCCATCAGAAACGCGAGCGGCGCCAGAAGCGCCACACTCAGGGCGATTCTCAGCGCGTCGGGCCAACCTGCGGCTGCGGAGAACGCCGGCGCGAGCGCCAGCAGGTATATCGAAACTACCACGACTATCCCGCAGACGGAGAGCGCCACGAGACTGGAGCGGCGGCCAAGTACGCGCTGGGCCAGCAGGCTACCCAGGCCCGAGAAGACCAGGAAGGCCGTTAGGACTACGGCCACCGCATAGACAGGGTACGAGAGGAAGAGCGTGAAGCGCTGGATGAAGGCGATCTCGAGGAACATGTACGCCAGGCCCAAACCGGCGAAATAAGTCAATACCCATCGTCTGGCCGGACGCGGTGTGGCGCGGCGTGTGAAAACCAGTAGCGGCGCAAGAATCAGAACGGCGCTGATTACTAGGCCTTGCAGGAGCGTGGCGACCAGGACCAGGTAACCCCATTCAACAAAAAGCGCCCACTGCGTACCCATACCGCGGATGAGAGTCGGCAGCGAGGTCCACCGGAAGAACTGAAAGAAATACGGACAATCGTCCGTCGCGGGACGCAGATCGAACAGCGAATTTCGGTACGCGTTTTCGCGTTGTGGAGATAAGATCGCGTGAGCGAAGTCAAAGTGGACTGGTTCGTCCAGAATCACATAGCGGTTTGCCTCCTCCCGGACCAAACCCGGGAGGTAACACAAATCGAACCCGCGATCTTCGCAGAAAGACCGAACCCTCGAAATGCGAGACGCATCGAGTGGGGCCTTTGACAGGACGATTGTGGCGGTATTCCACGAACGAATGTAGACCAGGCGCTGACTGGGGTCTCCCGGTCCGGCCTTTTCGTATGCCTCGGCCAACGTCGCGAAAAGTTTCAGCGAATCGCGCGGTGGCGCCTTGAGCCAGCACGTCATGGCTAGTACTCCATCCGGCGTCAACCGTTCGAGGTAAAGGGACACTGCCTCGACGGTGTAGAGGTAGTTTTCGTTGAGCGCGTTGACTCCGGCGGCGGAAGCCGTGAACGAGTCCAGGAGAGCGATGTGGATCAGGTCATACTGATACGCGTGAGACTGCAGATAGCCTCTACCATCCGCAATGGTGATCGATACATCGTTTCGCTCATATAAACGGCCGGAGAATTCTCGAAGCGGTCCGCGCAACAGTCGAAGAACTCCAGGGTCTACTTCGATAGCGCTCACGTGGATCGCGCCGTGCCCCAGTGCGCTCAATACTTCCGTGCCTCCACCTGCTCCGATGATTGCCACGTTCGGACTGGCCGGCGCTACCCTGTAGGCCACCGCCCCGGTTACATAGTCCAAGTACGCAAAGCGGCTTAGGTCCCCATCGAAGCGATGGACTGGTGAAACGCTTCCCGCGTCGAAATAGAGTCCCGCTTGTTCGGGCAGGGTCCCCAATTGGCTCATGGGATAGTTCGATATCTGCCCCGGCGTCTCCCGGATCTGCCCGGACTTTACTACGGTAATTGCAGAGAGCGGGCTGGCGCATTCGCCGGCGATCTGAGCGTCTGGGTAGCGTAGCGCGTAGGATAGACCCTTGTACTCGGACACGCGAATTGGCTGTACCTTTCCTGTCACGAGCAATCCTGTGGCCAGGACAACCAGCCCCCATCCGCTTATTCTGCCCCATACGCTGGGTGACGCGACACAGAGATAGGCCGTTGCGGTCGCGAGGGCCAGCGCATACGGAATCGTAGCCGGATGCGCTACGTACAGGAGTCCGACGGCGCCCGCCGCGCCAGCGCCCGAGCCAAGCATGGTGACGCCATACAACGCGGCTACACGCGCGGGTTGGAGGAAGAATCCAGCCAGAATGCAGGCCGAAACGCAAAGAAATGGCACGGAGAGCACGGCGTAGAGGGCCATAAGATACCAGAGTTGGCCGGGCTGCACGCCAAGTGACTCCACTGGGCGATGGTGAAGATGCGCGTCAACGCAATCTGGTGCGCGATGCCGACGGCGCTTATCAGAAACAGGGCGAATCGCAGGAAGCGCGGTTTCATTCCATGCTGACTGCCGAATGCAAATTCATCGGCGCTATTTGGCGGCGCGAGGCGAGGCAGATTCTTGCCCCTCCTTCCTCCCGGTAAGCGGCACAAACTTCACGCTCATCACGCTGCGTTGTGTTATGGACCCGTCCTTGCGCTTTTCTAGTACGAGAAGTTGCTGCAGTCCAAACGGCGGCCCTACGGGGATAATCAAACGTCCACCGGCTTTGAGCTGCTCGACAAGCGGAGGGGGAATGTGGCTCGCGGCGGCAGTGACGATAATGCCGTCGTACGGCGCGTGATCGGCCCACCCAAAGTAGCCGTCGCCGGCACGGGCGTGTGCTCGCGAATAGCCGAGCGCTTTCAGTCGTTTCGAAGCTTGTTCCGCAAGGGGCGAAATGATTTCTATCGTGAATACGTCCTTGACCAATTCCGCCAGGATGGCGGCCTGATAGCCGGACCCCGTACCCACCTCGAGAACGACGGAGTTCGCGTCTACCTTCAGCAACTCTGTCATTTTGCCCACAATATAGGGCTGCGAAATCGTCTGACCGTAGCCAATCGGCAATGGACGGTCATCGTACGCTTGGCTGACTTGGCCAGGCGGGACAAATTGGTGGCGAGGAACGGCGCGCATCGCGCGTAGCACGGACGCGTTCGTCACGGCTTCCCGCCCCCAGGAATCTCCCTCGGCGATCTGCTGCTGAACCATGCGAGCGCGTGCGGCCGCATATTCGTCGTCAGGTGGAGCGACAGCGCACAGAAACAAGAGGGGAACGACGAGCGCGGTCGCGTTTACGGGTCTGCTGTGCCGTAGCCGCGAACTCATCGGCCATGCTTTTCTGCCGATAGGACCGTTCGGAGCCGCGCGGACGAGGCGGAGAAAGGAGTTAAAGAAACGCGGGATCGAGAGTATGCGGAACACTGCCCACCACCTCCCAAGAGCACCACAGCGCAACGCCAACGCCCGGCGCGGCGCCTTGTGCCACTCTAAACCATCACACCACGTTGCGTGAGTTTTGTCAAGTCCCATGGGACACTATGCTTGACCGTATCGCGGCTGGCTGTTAGTCTGTGATCAGGCGCAGGCCTTGGAGGACCGGGCTTGCCGTCATGACAATCGGCCAAAGTGAACCAACCCATGCTTGTTGGCATTCATCAACTCCACTACCTGCCGTGGTTGCGGTACTTCGAGAAGATTGCCCGCAGCGATGTGTTTGTCGCACTCGATGACATCCAATACTCGAAGAACGGCTGGCAAAACAGAAACAAAGTGAAGACCAGCGCAGGCGCGACGTTGCTGACCGTCCCAATTTTCGAGCGGCTGGGCCAGCGCTTGGATGAAGTAAGGATTGATAACTCCTTGCCGTGGAGGCGCAAGCATTGGCGCACGATCGAGCAGGCCTACCACAAAGCTCCGCACTTCGCCGACTACGCGAGTTTCCTGGAAGAGACGTATGCGCGGGATTGGGAAATGCTGAATGACCTCAATTTCCACATGCTTGAAGGCTTTCTCGCCGCGCTGCTCATCGACACGCCTGTTGCGCGGTCGTCGCATCTGCGTGTGCCGGGTAAGGCTACAGAACGGCTCATAGAACTAATCGAAGCAGTCGACGGAGATTGTTACTACAGCGGCGCGTATGCGTTGGACGCCTATCTCGACGCGAACCAACTCGCAAGCGCCGGCATTGGCCTGGAGCTTCAGGAGTGGCGCGCGCCGGTCTACCCTCAGCTATACGGGGAGTTCTTGCCCGACCTTTCGATACTCGACCTTCTCATGAACTGCGGGAGTGATTCGCTTCCAATTCTATTGGGGGAATCCACGTGATCCCGCATAGCGCGCCAACCCTTTCGATTGAAGAGCACGAAGCAGTAGACCTGGTCTTGCGATCTGGCCAGTTGGCTCAGGGAAGAGAAGTTGAAGCCTTCGAGCAAGAGTGCGCCGCATTCGCCGGGCGGCGTCACGGTGTGGCAGTGAACAGCGGTACGGCGGCGCTGCACTTAGCGCTCGGGGCGCTGGGAGTCCAGCTAGCGGAACGAGTCGCAATTCCTTCGTACGCCTGCGCATCACTGATCACCGCGGCGTATTTGCAGCAGGCCACCCCCGAATTGTGCGATATCGCAGACGATTACAACATGGACTGCGCCGGGATATCCGGTGATTGCCGCGTAGTAATCTTGCCGCATTTGTTCGGTGCGCCGGCGAAGATACCGGACCGCGGACAGGTCATCGAGGACGTCGCGCAGTCCATGGGTGGGCCGACGGGTCGCGCGACACCTGTGGCTATTACGTCGTTCTACGCGACGAAGCTCATGACGACGGGCGAGGGCGGCATGCTGTTTACAGACGACGGGGCGACTGCGGAATACGCGCGTGACCGGCGCGACTACGATAACCGCGACGACTTCGTTGTCCGACACAACTATAAGATGACTGACCTTCAGGCGGCGATGGGCCGGGTTCAATTGAAACGTCTGCCATCGTTCATCGCGCGGCGCCGGGAAATCGCGTTGCGTTATCAGGAAAATTTCGCCACGTTGCCTCTGCGCTTGCCCAATCCGCGAGACCATGTGTTTTTCCGATACGTCATTGCCACTGGGCGGCGCGAGGATCTCGAGAACCACTTGCGCGCGAACGGTATTGACGCCAAGCGGCCGGTATATCGTCCCGCCCACCATTATCTTGGCGGCGTATTTCCGAACTCTGAGCGCGCTCACGCGGAATGCGTGTCGCTGCCAATCTATCCAACGCTTCTCGATGCGGACGCGGATCGTGTGATAGACTCGGTGAAGCGTTTCTTTGACGCGTAGCAGTGTGCGCATCACACACGAAGGTTGTTGAGGAATTGGCATGCTCTGGCAGCTCCATTATTGGCCGCGCACGTATATCCAGGTGGGTTGTGCGGCTTTTGTCATCTCCGCGCTCGGAATGCCAGTTCTGATCTACTTGTTGCGCCGATATGGTGTATTCGACCGGGTTTCCGAAGACAAGATACATACGCATCCGGTGGTGCGAGGTGGCGGCATCATGATCTTCCTCGCGTTCGCCATTGCGGTGCTGTGGCCGGATTACTTCAGTAACCCAATGAAGGGCGTCATCCTCGGGGGATTCATTTGCCTGGTTGTAGGCGCGGTGGATGACATTATTGGCGGGGTGCCAGCGGTTTTCAAATTGGTGACGCTATTGGTGGTCACTCTTGTCCTTTCGCGATACGGAGTGCAGTTGAAGCTCTTCAAATCGGAAGCACTGGACATTGTGGTGACGTTACTGTGGATTGTTGGCGTGACCAGCGCGTTCAATGGCATAGACAATATGGACGGCTTGGCG
Organism: Candidatus Hydrogenedentota bacterium; assembly: GCA_016215105.1. Taxonomy (GTDB): domain Bacteria; phylum Hydrogenedentota; class Hydrogenedentia; order Hydrogenedentales; family SLHB01; genus JACRLJ01. Next base: position 3,019 of record JACRLJ010000046.1, on the reverse strand, counting down.
TCGGGTGTGGCCACGATCTCGTCGGGTATGTACCTCACCATTGCTATTCAAGCGTTTCTAGCCGCGGGAACGGAGACCAGCCTTTCTTGGTTTGGCATGCTCTCGTCGGGGCTGGTCGGCGCCAATCTCGGATTTCTTGTTTACAACTTCAAGCCGGCAAAGATATTTATGGGCGATTCGGGGAGTTTCTTTCTTGGATTCATGGTTGCAGCCCTAGGGGTTATGGGCGAGTGGTCTACGCACCGGATAATCTCCTGCACGATTCCCGTGCTGATTCTCGGCGTGCCGATTTTCGATTTTGGGTATATTCTCATTGCGCGCATCGTGCGTGGCGAGACGAGAACGCTGCGGGCCGTTATCGAGCACTGCGGCACGGATCACTTGTCGCACCGGCTCACCTGGATGGGCTTCTCTCAGAGCCAATCCGTGCTATTCATCTATTTGCTGGCGGTCGCATTGGGCGTGACGGGGCTGCTCTTGCGCAATAGTGTGAGCCCGGTAGATAGTATGCTTGCCCTTATGCAGGGCGGCGCGATTTTGGCGATTGTAGTAATCTTGATGTCGTCTGCGACGCGTAGACGCGCGGCGTCCGAAACAGCGATGCCACCCGCGGGAATACCGGAGCGGCGCGGGGTGGAAGGCCCCCGGTGAACCTGAAGGCAACGCGCGGCAATTCACAAGGAGCACGACTATGCCCGTATTGACGTACCTGACCGCTTTGATGGTTTTTCAGTCCGCTGCGCCGGAAGGCAGTCCGCGTCCAACGTCCGCCACCGGTTTTAGTGTAATGGACTATGGCGCGGTACCCGACGGCCTGGCTGACAACACCGTCGCGTTCCAGAAAGCACTCGATGCGGCGGGTAAGGCCGGCGGCGGTACTGTTACGGCGCCTGCGGGCCGCTACAGCTTCAGCGGAACTCTGACCGTCCCCAAGGAGGTAACCTTGTCCGGGGCATACACCTGTGTGCCGTCTCACGCGGGCGTTCGCGACAAGAGCGATGAACGGCCGGAGTACGGAACAACGTTGTTGACTCACGGAGGGGCGGGCAAAGAAGAAGGACCAGCCTTTATCACGCTCCAAAGCAATTCCGTACTGCGAGGCGTCTGTATCTACTATCCAGACCAGAAACCGGAAGGTCCTGTTCCCGCGCCGTACCCGTATGCGGTGGCCATGCGCGGGAACAATCCGGCCGTGATCGACGTCGAGTTGCTTAATCCGTATAACGGAATTGACGCCAGCCAGAATCAGCGCGCGCTGATACGCAACGTCCATGGACAGCCGCTTCACATCGGCATATTTGTCGACGAGATATACGATATCGGCCGAATTGAGAACGTACACTGGAACCCCTGGTGGTCCATGGACAAGGGTCTCTTTCAGTGGCAGATGGACAACGGAGTGGGCTTCATCTTTGGCAAGACCGATTGGCATTATGTGCTAAACACGTTTTGCTACGGGTATCACGTTGGCTACAAGTTCATCAAGACCAAAGGGGGCACTACCAACGGCAATTTCCTGGGTATCGGCGCGGACGATTGCCAGACCTCGCTTCTCGTCGAGGACAGCGCGAAATGCGGGATTCTGATTACAAACGGCGAGTTCGTCTCGTTTAACGGCCCCGACCCGACGATGATTCGCGTCGAGAAGACGAACACCGGTTCGGTGCGTTTCAGCAACTGCGCGTTCTGGGGCCCGTGTAACCGTATCGCGGTCGTGGACGGCTCAGGCACCGTGGGGTTCGGCGATTGCACCTTCACCCACTGGGGTCACAACAAGGACGAACGAAAACTCTCCGCCATCGAAGCGCTTGGCGGATCGCTCTTGGTGCGCGGCTGCGAATTCCAGGAGGACAAACCGCAAGTGGTTTTGCGCGAGGGCGTCGAGCGCGCCATTGTCAGCGAGAACCTGATCCGGGGCGCGGAACGCATTGTGAACGAGTCCAAGGGCGTCGTGGTGGTGGTGAATAATGCCGCCAAGTAGAGCGATACGCGGGGACCATGGCTGACTTACTAGAAATCCTCAAGCAGTACTGGGGGTACGACAGTTTCCGTCCACTTCAGCGCGAGGCGATGGACTGTGTTCTTTCGCATCGGGACTCGGTGGTTATCCTGCCCACTGGCGGGGGGAAGTCGCTGTGTTTCCAAGCGCCAGCCCTGTCGTTGCCGGGTCTGGCGGTGGTGGTCATGCTCAAAGTTCTCGTAGAGAGCGGGGTGGTACGGCGAGGCAAAGGGATTTGGGCCACTCTCCCAAATTACCTTACCCTCTCCATAGATCGGCATGTGAGATACAAATTCACGAACCGCTTCTTCTGTTGGATTGTTCATTCCCATATTCCGAGTTCCCGGTTTTTCCAGATACTTGCGATCCATGCGCCAAGATTGATGGGGCGTCCTTGGTCAAGCGGGGGATTCCTCCCTCCTGGCCACGGCCAGGCGCAGTCCGGCGGCGGACAGGACGGCCAGCAGGGTTTCAAGTCTCGGGTTGCCCTTGGGTGAGAGGGCGCGGTAAAGGCTCTCCCTGGGGATGCCGGCCCGTTCGGCTACCTGCTCCATGCCCTGAGCCTGGGCGACATGGCGCAGGGCGCGCAGGAGGGCTTGCCGGCCGCCGGGCTGGTCGGCTTCCTCCAGGGCGGCGGCCAGGTATTCGTCGGCAAAGGCCGGGTCTTCGCGCAACAGTTCCACCATGGCTTCGTCGTGGGGGCGGGCGGCTTTCATGATGCGTTTCTCCTTTGCCAGTCCTGCCAGTAGCGGACGGCGGTTTCAATGTCGGCTTGCTGGCGGCGCTTGTCGCCACCCACCAGCAGCATGACCACCCGGCGGCCGGTCTGGGCGTAATACACCCGGTAGCCGGGGCCGTGGTCTATCTTCAATTCCCAGACGCCATCGGACAGGGGCTTGTGGTTGCCGAAGTTGCCGGCGGCCATGCGTTGCACTCGAACAGCGACTCTGGCGCGGGCCTGCCTGTCCGCCAAGTCTGCCAGCCATTCCTTGTAGGGGTCGTGGCCGTCTTCCGTCTGGT
>JACRLJ010000168.1 GCA_016215105.1 Candidatus Hydrogenedentota bacterium | reverse complement strand
CGACCCGCCGACAAATAAATCGTCCTGATGGCGTTCTCGTCGAGTCTGCATCGGGCTCTTTCCTCCTAAGCCCTTAGCTAAACTACATCCGCGGATCTGTCAAGAAAAAATCCTGCACGGGGTTTTTCAACGGCTCCACAGTAACCAATTATTTAATTCCCCATCACCGCGAGAACGTCCTGTTCACGGCAGACGCGCGCCCAACCAACTCGTTCACGACCGTTGACGCGTCATCGTTCTTGGCGTGCGCCTTCGGCGCGTGACCTCCTGAGCACGTCCAGCGATACAAGCGCCACCCAGGCCAGAAGCGTGAAGACCGTTACCCACTCCAAGATCGAACCCAGACCGGGGCCCCGTCCACCGATCAGGATCGTCGCCAGCGCGACGACGTCTATTGCACACACTATGAATCCAAACCAACTGACAACGCTCGAACCCCGCGGCGCTCCCAAGAAGGCTACACTGTAGGTGAGCAACACGGCGATCAAGGAGAAGAATATGGTGTAACTCCAGGCGACATGCGCGTCCATGTTGACGTGTTCGGCATAGACGCCGGACATGAACACCGATACCCCGTTGATGACACCGGCTACCAGCCCGATTGCCAGCAACCATCGGCGACCGTATTGTGAATAATGCGCCGATATCGCGACATAGAATGGGATCCCGGCGAGGCCGGCCAGAATTACGGCCAGATCATAGAAGATTGCCCCCCTTGGACTGATTTCGGCGTTACCGAGCGCGCTGAGATAGGTAGTAAGTGGAGAGACCGTTGCTGGGAATCGGGCTATGGCGAGAACGGTAAAGGAAATGTAAAGCCCGACGACGGCAAATCCGAAGCTCGTTCCCCACGGCCATCGTCTTGCTGCGTGATACTTCGTTTCCATTCCACCCTCCTTCATGTGAGAAACTACGCCTCGACCCTCCAAGACTACTGGAATTCGGGGGATTGTTGCGAATTACTGTCTTTGCACTCGTTCCCAAATTGCACTCGAAAACGCGCCTGCCTGAAAAGCTGTGCTTTGTGTTCTTCGGCGTTTCGCGCCGAATTAGCCCGAGGACGATTTCTTCACGGCAGATGCGCGCCGGACCAACTCGTTCACAACCGTTGACACGTCCACGTTTTCGGCCTGCGCCACCTTCTCGGCTTTCGAGCGATTCTTTCTACCGACATACACGGGCAGGTTGAACGTGGCGCCGGACTTGGCTGACGTGAACCGGGTATCCAATGTAGACGCGTCCGTACCGGCGCGTTCGACGGTCCACCCCGGCGGCCAGAATGCGGCGAGACGTGCGTATCTACTCTGGGGTTTCGTTACGAGTTGTATTTCGGAACGCGCAAGAAACCTCGGGGAAACTAGCCATTCCCGACTTGGATGCCTCCCGCAGTTATTGCGCAACTTAATGGGCCATAACCACTTATCCTGGCTTACCCCTTGTTTCGAAAACCCGCACCACGTCCGGTCCTCGCCCGTTTTCAGGCCCCCAGCGCCGTCCCAAAACCCGAAACAGACACCCCTCATAATAGGGGACTCTTTCCGGTCCCGCAGCCGGTGCGGAGTGCAAGCCGCAGGGACGGAGATAGATGGGATCGGCATTAGCGCACACAAGCCGCGACGCGGCTCATCATCAGCCAATTCTCTTCGCTAATCTAGCCGAAAAGGAAAGCCCTGGAATTCGGACAATCCAAATTCCAGGGCCGGTCAAAATCGGTTCGCGGGTCAACTACGTCGTCCCCGACCCCTTGCCCTTCGCGGTCGTAAGGCTGAGAAGCACTTGCTGGACCGTGCCACCCAGTACCGCGAGGATGGCGTTCGGGTCAAAGGCATTGTTGCCATTGTCCTCACCGTGGTCCGCTTTCGCTACGCTAACTCTCTTGATGTGAATCATAGGTACTCCTCCAATGTTTTACCGCGTTAACGCACTCATCTGCCACGAGAATAAGACTCCCGCTGGAAAAACACTCCGCGCCCGAACGCTTCGAGACAGCCTGCCAGCGCGAGTCTCAATACGATACTGTACATTTGAGCATAGTGAGCGTTACTGCGCAGCTCTTCCCCTCGGTTCGCGCCGAACTCCACCAGCGTGTCCAGGCGAAGCCGAAATAGCGACTGCCGATAACCCGACTCACGGTTCCGAACGCGTACGCATGGGTATTTCCAACACGTTGAATGATTTCCGCACGACCGACTCCCCCTTGCTTTCGTGGAATTCGCACATTCCGCTGACAGAGACCTTTGTGGAGCATGCGGACGGAGGGTTCCCGCCCCCGCGAAGTCCAGCGCCGCCGCTAATGCCCACGCGTGTGGTTGCGTTTTGCATCCGCCCATGCTACTTTCGTCGCACGCTATCCCGAAAACCTGGACGGGGGCGCGACGCTAACACACTCAGAATCCCCTTAAGGAGCAGACATGAAACCCAGTCCTACGCGGAGTGCGGCCTTCGCAGTCCTCTTCATCGCATGCCTCATTGCGTCCGGCGCCAGCTACGCCGGCATCGAGACCTTGGTCGTTCCCTATAAGGCCATCGAAGACGTCGTCTATGGCCAGAAAGAGGGCATGGGATTGACGCTCGACGTCCTGAAGCCCGAAAAGAACGGCAATGGCCGCGGAATCATCGCCGTATCGAGCGGCGGTTGGAAATCAAACAAGTCGAACCTGCCGGAAGAAGTCGCCGAATTCCGCCGCGACCATTGGGCGATGGGGCTGCTGCATGGCGGGTTCACGGTGTTCGTCGTGCGCCACGGCAACGGTCCGCGTTTCTACGTTCCCGAAATGATTGAAGACATTCGTCGTTCGGTGCGTTTCGTTCGTATGAAGGCAAAAGACTACGGCATTGCTCCCAACTGGATCGGAATCACGAGCGGGGCCTCCGGCGGACATTTAGCTATGATGGTCGGCGTGACCGGCGAGCACGGCAACCCCCAATCCAAAGACCCCGTCGAACGGGTCAGCAGCCGCGTCCAAGCGATCGTGGCGTGGTTTGCTCCCGCCGACATGATCAATTGGGGCGCCACGGACGGGTACAAGATGATCGAGGCGGGCCGGCCGGGCTTCTTCGGAAACATTTTCGGGAAGGTCACGAATTTGCCGGAGCAACTCAAGGCGATCTCGCCTATCTACCACGTCACGCCCGAGGATCCGCCATTGCTCCTGATTCATGGTGACCAGGACAAGACCGTGCCGGTCCAGCAGTCCGAGATCATGAAAGCCAAATACGAGGAAGTCGGACTAAAGGTCAAACTGATTGTCCAGCCCGGCGGCGGTCACACCTACTGGGACGGCATTGAGAAACAATACGACGAGGTCGCAAAGTGGTTCTCCGCCCAGTAAGAGATAAGCGATATTCGTATAGCATAAAGACCGTTATCCGCGGAAGATATGCTGATAGTCTCGTTACCCCGTCCAGACAAAAGTGGATGGAGTGAGAGGACGTGCAGGATGAACTCGTCGTACGAGAGAAGGAGTAGGAGCCATGTTTGTTTCACTCTTGTCCTTTATTCTCACCGCCGGGGCCGAAGCGGGAAACCCCAGTCCCGCGAAGTCCGACGAACCATATCACATCGTGGTGGCGCCGGTCGGGCCCGAGAATCCTCGAAACAGCGAAGCCGCCATTATTCCGCTCAAGGACGGCTCCCTGCTCCTGGGCTGGACGGAGTTCTATGCCGGCAACGGGGCCGACCACGGTCCTGCGCGCATCTCCGGAAAGCTGTCGAAAGACGGCGGAAAGACCTGGGGCGAGAAGCGCACACTCATCGAGAACGACGGCGGCTGCAACGTAATGGAAGTGAACTTTCTGCGTACCAAGGATGGCCAGATCGCGTTGTTCTACTGTCAGAAAAACGCCGAGGATAGGGACTGCCGCGTGATGATGCGTATTTCCAAGGACGAAGGCGTGACTTGGGAAGCGGCCAAGCAGATCAGCCCCGCCAATAAGTACACCGGCCTGACCAACGGGCGCGCGATTCGCTTAGCATCCGGGCGAATCCTCCTCGAAGCGTGGGAAGGCGGCGACAGCTACTGCTATCTTTCCGACGACGACGGCACGACGTGGCGGGAGTCTCAGCGCGTAAAACCAGGAGACGGTTCCTGGGAACCGGCCTGTATCGAACTCAAGAATGGCACGGTGCTCATGCTGATGCGCACGGGGCTGGGCGGACAATACAGGAGCATTTCCAAAGACGGCGGCCAAACTTGGAGTGAACCGGTCGCTACTCCGTTGAAGGGCACGGCGGCGCCGGTTTCCATCAGCCGCATTCCAAGTACAGGCGATCTCCTGGCTATCTGGAACCACAACCCCGGCGCCTCAAAGCGGAATCCGTTCACGTCCGCCATCTCCAAGGACGAAGGCGAAACCTGGGAACACTTTCGCGACATCGAAAACGATCCCAATGACGCCTGGGCCTATCCCGCAGTAACGTGGGCCAACGGCCAAGCGCTCTTGACCTACTTCAACTACACTGGCGGCCTTTCGCTGCAACTCAAGATCATACCGGCGCAGTGGTTTTACAACTAGCGCACATCCCTTGTACTCGAATTTGTCACTGCGCGTTTGAACGGCGCCCCAAGTAGCCTCGAAAGCACGCTCACGGGCGCCTTGAAATTGGGTCGTACGGAGCGTATATTTAGTACGAAACGTACGATTCAGGAGGTTTGTATATGACGACCCTTACCGCCAGTGAGCTACGCGACGATTTCGCGTCCGCGGTCAACCGCGTCGCTTTTGGGGGCGAACGCATCGTAGTCCGCCGTAATAACAAGGACGTCGTAGCCCTCGTCTCGATGGAAGACTTGGCCCGGCTCCGTGAACTCGATGACCGCACTGATCGTGCGGCCATCGGCAAGTCCAAGCGCGAGCGCGGAAAGGACACGCCCTGGGAAGACGTGAAGAAGGAACTGCGTTAGAGGTCCCTGTCGGTCATGAAGAGGCGCATGATTGGCGCATTGACGGCGTCACTGCGAACTACGGACACACGAAACCGGGCGACGTTCTCAAACCAGAAGGCGTAGTCGGCTTTCCCCGACTCCCGCAGACACTGCTGATCTTCCTCGGATGTAATTGATTCAAACATACGTTGCGCTTCTGGCGGTGTGATCTCGTTGCCGCCGACGACATCCAGGCTTCCGTTGACACACACATAGGGCGGAACGCCCGGCGCGACGGTGAGGTCAGACGCCCTGCGATCAACGGCGACGCTGAGCAGATGCACCATTTCGTACGGCATTGTGTAGCTCCTTTGATTGCGCCTCCACTCGAAATCCGCGCGGGCGCGTTTGAGGCCCGGACCGGTGAGTTTTCGAAATTCGGACGGGGTTACGCAATATAGACGGCGAAACGCCCTCGCGAATGTTTCAGGACAGTCGAAACCCACATCCAGCGCGACGTCAATGATTCTGGAAGAACTGTGCAGGAGCAAGTCGCGCGCCGCCGCCAGCCGAGTTTCCAGAACGTACTCGCCCAGCGTCATTCCCATCCGGTCGCGAAACGCGCGGTGAAAATGGTAGACGGAGTACCCCGCGTGGCCCGCGATTCTGCCCAGGCTGAGTGGCTCCCGAAAGTGCGCGTCGACGAAGGCGCACGCTTCGGTGAGTGCCTTTTCCATGACCGGCTCACAGCTCATGGCCAAAGTGTAGCATGACTACATCTTAGCTTCATGACGGATCTTGCGGTCTATCCTGAGAGCAGGCACAGAATGGAGGGCGGTCAACTTGTCTCGCCGCAGCGCCCTGTATCTTTGCCCGTGTCTCGGTGCGTCCTATGCACCCCAGCGTCGAGACACTTTCATTCGAGCGATATGGCGCAAGGTCTGCGGAAGGCATAGGCACTTTTTGGAGGCCTTCGTCATGCCACGGGCTGCGCCGGTGCTTGCTGATGGGCGACAGTGTAGTTCGCACCTCTTGTTGTATACTTTTCCGCAGGTACGAATAGTCCAACTGCCGGTTATAGACTTCATTTATCGGGCCAAGAGGAGAAGTAATGACAATCTCTGCGCTGTTGGTAATGGCGGTGACACCGTACGCCGCGGGCGAAGCCGCCGTCATGTCGATTGACGCGGGGAAGAGCGCTACGCCAATTTCGAAGTATGTCTACGGTCAGTTCATCGAACACCTGGGACACTGTATCTACAACGGGATTTGGGCCGAGATGCTTGAAGACCGAAAGTTCTACTGCGCGGTTGGTGACAAGGAGTCTCTTTGGAAGGTAGTGGGGGACGGGGCGATTGTCATGGATACGAGTCATCCGTACGTGGGCGCCCATTCGCCGGCCATCCCTGCTGGACATGGGATAGTCCAAGAGGGGCTGGGGCTGCTTGCGGGACGAGACTACATCGGGCGAATCGTGTTGGCCGGGGCTGGCGACGTGAAGGTGAGCTTGATTTGGGGATCGGCGAGCGAGGACCGGCAGACGGTGTCTATTGACGGTCTGAGGGACGCGTTTCAGAAGCATGACCTGCGCTTTACCGCGAAGGCGTCCACCGACACGGCTCGCTTCGAAATCACCGGTTCCGCGCCGTTCCGTATTGGCGCGGTCTCGCTCATGCCTTCGGACAACGTCGAGGGCTTGCGCGCGGATGTGCTGGCGCTGCTGAAGGAACTCGACGCCCCCATCTATCGGTGGCCGGGCGGAAACTTCGTCAGTGGTTACGACTGGCGTGACGGCTTGGGCGATCCAGACCTGAGACCGCCGCGCAAGAATCCCGCGTGGCGTGGTGTCGAACACAATGACTTCGGGCTGCACGAGTTTCTTCGATTTTGCGCGATACTCGGAACCGATCCCTACATCGTGGTCAATAGCGGTCAGGGCGACGTGCAACTGGCGCGGGACGAGGTCGAGTACGTCGTTGGCGCTGCGTCGACGCCTCAGGGGAAGCTGCGCGCGCGCAATGGCCACACGGACCCGTGGTGTGTGGAGTGGTGGGGTGTTGGCAATGAGATGTACGGCGATTGGCAATTGGGCCATATGCCGCTCGGGGAGTACGTAAAGAAGCACAATCAATTCGCTGACGCTATGCGCGCCGTTGACCCGAAGATGAAGTTGATCGGTGTCGGCGCGACGGGGGAGTGGAGCGAGGCCATGCTGGCCCAGTGTTCGGACCACATGAACCTGCTCAGCGAGCATTTCTATTGCCAGGACAAGCCCGATGTGGTGGAGCACGTTCGTCAGATTCCCGAGAACGTGAAGGGATAGGCTTAGGCCCATCTGCGTTACGCCCGCGAGATCGCCGCGTTGAAAGGCAAGGACATCCGCATTGCGCTCGACGAATGGAACTACTGGTATGGTCCCGATCTGTACGGCGAGATTGGCGTGCAGTACCATCTCAAAGACGCCCTGGGGATTGCGGCCGGGCTTCACGAGATGTTCCGCAATAGCGATATATTCTACATGGCCAACTACGCCCAGACGGTAAACGTAATCGGCTGCATCAAGACCAGTAAGACCGCAGCCTGCTTCGACACTACTGGCCTGGTTCTAATGTTGTACCGTCGGCATTTCGGCGTCGAGCCTATCGCGGTGACCGGCGCGCCGAAGCCCCTCGACGTCGCCGCGGCCTGGACCGCAGACCGCAAGGCGCTGACCGTGGGCATTGTGAACCCCTCGCCGGACGCGATCAGCGTGCCTGTCCAAGTTTCCGGCGCGACACTTGCCGCACAAGGGCGTGTCTGGCGTATTACAGGTCCTGACCCCATGGCCACCAACGTGCCCGGCAAGGCGCCTCAGGTAGTCCTGACCGAAGACTCCGCCGAGGACTTCCAGGTCCCTCCGTTCAGCGTGTGCCTTTTCGAGTTTGCCACGCGGTAGTTCTTGATACCCGGCGGCGCCTGGTTCAACGGAATGTGCGGTGATTTCCTATACGCTGCCGCCACCGCCACGCCCGTTCCCGAACATCCGGGCATTGAAGCGTTACGACTATTTCGCTATGCTCCGAAGATTGCCTGACCCCGAGTCGGTTCGGTCGTAGTGGTGTAGTCGATGGGCTGGCTGGCCTCGGTGCAGAGCTTGATAATCTATGTCACGGGATGTGCGCCAACAATCATGAGAAAGGCACTACAATGAATGAGCCAAAGTTGACACGACGTATTTTCCTGATGGGATCGTTGGCGGCCGCCGCCGGCTGTGCGACTGGAACCAAGGGCAAACGCGCGGCCAAACGGCGGACGGTCTCTCCCAATGAGAAGCTGAACGTCGCGGGAATCGGTATAGGCGGCCAAGGGGGAGGCGACATTAGCGCGTGCGGTACAGAGAACGTCGTTGCACTATGCGATGTGGACTGGGGGTATGACGGTACCCAGAAGACATTCGCGCATTTCCCTAAGGCCACGCAGTACAAGGATTTCCGCGTCATGCTGGAGAAGGAAAAGAGCATCGACGCCGTGACTATCTCGACGCCAGACCACATGCACGCCTTCATCGCGCTCACCGCAATGCAGATGGGTAAGCATGTCTACGTGCAGAAGCCCATGACCCACAACATCGAAGAAGCCCGCATGCTGACCTTGGCGGCCCGCAAATACAAAGTTGCCACACAAATGGGTAACCAGGGTCACTCCAGCGATGATGTCCGTCAGATCTGCGAATGGATCGATGCGGGCGCCATCGGAGCGGTCCGCGAGGCGCATACCTGGACCAACCGCCCCTCGTGGCCGCAAGGCCTCAAACGTCCCGCCGGGTCAGATCCGGTTCCGTCAACCCTGGACTGGGATCTGTGGCTGGGTGTCGCTCCGGAACGGCCCTATGTGGCGAACCACCCTGCCACCGGAAAGAATTGCTACTTGCCGTTTGTCTGGCGCGGCTGGTGGGACTTCGGGTGCGGCGCGCTGGGCGACATGGCCTGCCACGTTATGGACGCGTCGAACTGGGCCTTGAAACTGGGCTATCCGACCAGCGTCGAAGCGGTCAGCCAAGAGGGCGCCACGGACGAACAGGCCCCTCTGAAGTCAGTCATCAAGTACGAATTTCCCAAGCGCGGCGCCATGCCTCCCGTCACTCTGTATTGGCACGACGGCGGAAACCTGCCCGAACGCCCGAAAGACATTCCCGCCGACGTGAAGCTGGGTAGCGGCGACAACGGCACCTTGTTCGTCGGCGAGAAAGGCTACATCACATGTCGGACGTATAGCGGAGAGCCGCGTTTGCTGCCGGCCGACCGCTTCAAAGACTACAAGAGCCCAGCCCAGACCCTGCCGCGCATCCCGAATCAGAACCACTACCAGGATTGGATCGCGGCGTGCAAAGGCGGCGCCCCGGCGTGCTCCAATTTCGATTACGCCGGTCCCTTCACCGAGGTGGTCCTGCTTGGTAACCTGGCGCTGCGAACCGGTAAGAAGCTCGAATGGGACGGCCCGAACATGAAAGTCACCAACCTCCCCGAGGCCAACAGTCTGGTCAAGAACAACTACCGCAAAGGCTGGTCAATCTCGGAGCAGAAAGTCGAACAGGTCACCGCGCCGAGTCATCGCGAGAAACATCGAGTCGATCTGGAGCGGGGCGTGGAAAACGCACAACGCTAAGTCAATCGTTTGGCACATTTACTACCGTTCTTGAGTGTCAAGTAGTACGAGTGCGTCGGCTTCCGTGCATCGCATTTCAAGTGTGTTCCACTCATGGCGGATTCTCCCCCCTGCCGGTCAATACGTTCGGCAGGGGGGCGTAGAGTCCCGGTAGCCGCGTGTTCGTGAGAACGTGGAGCACGGCGCTTTGATGTCTGGTCATGACTACTCAAGCGAAACGGGCAATTGAGGCCATTTCGCGGACCGGACTGGCGCCCCTAACCTCTTGAGAGCCAGGAGGACACGTTGAGATGGACAGGTCAATGACACACCGGCAAACGAGAAGGACGCCGGGGAGGTCAAGTATCATGTTTCAAGGCCGCCTTACCAGAATTTACTTTGCCTTCCTTGCCGCAATACCTTGTTCATTACCTGCGAACAGCGGTCTGTTCGGCGATATTGACGGGTCCAGTCAGGTGGATGCCGTGGACGTGCAATTGGTCATCAATAGCGCGTTAGGTGAAGCGGTCGCCTTTCCCGCCGACGTGGACTCGAGCGGCGCTACTGACGCTGTGGATGTCCAACTTGTCATCAATACCGCTTTGGGCGTCACTACCACACCCCCGGGAACGGTAACCGGGCTATACGACCCCGGTACGGGGCTCCAATTGGCTACGGGCGGTATTTCGATTGACATACCCGCGGGCGCCGTCGCGGGTCCGGTCACGATTTCGATGAAGAAGTTCGCGCCTGCCGACGCGCCCGTGTCTGTGCCCGGTGGCGTAAACCTTGTCGGCGCCGTTTTTGGGCCCGATGGCCAGTTATTCAGCTCTCCGGCCTCCGTGAGTCTTGCTCTGCCCGGAGCAACGGTTGCACGTTCGTTGCCCGTGTTGACCTTTGATACTGTCCTGAATTCGTGGGTAGGTACGGGTGAAATCGCCGCCGTGAATCCAAATGGTCTAGACGTCACGTTTCCGGTCAATCACTTTTCCATTGCGGGAGTACCAGACGCCGTACCCATTCCAGACCCCGGCGGCCCGGTGGGCAGTTTCGTTGTGCTTAGCAACAACGGGAACCTTTCTACGGACGCCATTAGCAGCACGGAGGCCGCATTGATCTACTCGGCCTTCGGGACAACTTTTTCCATCTCCGCCACATCGCAGGAACTGAACAACGAAGGGCACATCGAGACCAAAGCCATTGGACTGAGCGCCATTCAGGTTTACTCTGTAGAGAATTACATCGTGGGTGTCGTGGGCGGCACGACGTCATTGTTCAACGCAGGAACCACCAACGAACCCGCCGTTGGCGTCATGATCATGAGCGTGACTGGAAACGCTGTTTCGTTGTCTCTTTACGTGGCCACGCCGGAACGTGTCATCCAGGGCACACTAAGCGGGACGATGTAGCGTCTTTTGCCGTCCCAAGACATCGTGGTCGAATCGTAACACATCGCAGCGCCTATCGGGACTGCAGCTTTTTCGCCGTCGCGATGGATCCGATCTTTTTGCCAAGTCCCAGCTGATATTCCAGCATGGGATTGGCGCGGCCCGTCTCTCTTTCACGCTTCTTGATCCATCGGTTCATATGGCCGCGCAAGAATTCGACCAGCTTGGGTTCTTTGTCGGCGAGGTTTACCGATTCTTCCGGGTCGGTCAGCAGATTGTACAGTTCGACGGGCGGTTTGTTGTGGAAATCGGGCTCGAGCGCTTCCCAGAACTTCCAGTTGGGAGTGCGCCAACCCTGTTTGCGCATCCAGGTGCATTCGCTAATGTAGAAATCAGACCGATGCGTACCGGCGCGTCCACCAAAGAAATCTGTGTTCGACTTGCCGTCGAATTTGACCCCTTTCGCGGCGGACTTGATTCCGCAAATATCGAGCAACGTGGGCAGCAAATCTTCGTGGAGCGTATAGGCCTTGCTGCGCACTCCCTGCTGCACCTTTCCCGGCCAGTAGAAGATCAAAGGCACGACCAGCGTCGGTTCGTACAACCCGTGGTGGTCAAAGAAGATTTCGTGGTCATACAGCGTCTCGCCGTGGTCTCCGGTTATGACAATCAGCGTATCCTCAGCGAGGCCGAGTTCTTCGACGCGCGTCAAGATCCGCTGAATGCACGCGTCCATGTAGGCCAACTCGCCATCGTACTGCGCGACGACGTAGTCCTTGTCCGTGCATCCCGGCGGCATCCAAGAGGCCAGGAATTCGGCGAAGGGTTTGAACGCGAACACGGGTTTCATGCTCTTGTTCTTCTTGTCGCAGGGGTCCTTCGAATAAAACATCGTGTCGAAGGGCGGCGGAGGGAGATAGGGGGAGTGCGGGTCCATATGGCGGAGGAATAGCAGGAATGGCTTCTTCGATTGGTGCAGTTTTTCGAGCGCGGGCAGCGCCACGGCATTGAGATTCTCCGCCTTGCGCGCCGGCCTATCCTCCCACGATACCCAGCCCTCGAAATTGTAGTATTCGTCAAAGCCGCGAAAGAACCCCTTGTCAAATCCCACGCAGACACTCTTATACCCAACCTTACGCAGAATCTCCGGCATGGTTGGCTGGTCCTCGTAAAGCGGATGCTTCGGTCCAAGCGAGGGCTGCTGATGGCCCATGACATCGCGGCCAGTGAGGATGGTCGAGTACGCCGGGGTTGTCGGAATGTACGCGCTGAACGCGTTCTCGAATAGCACGCCCTTCGCCGCCAGGCGATCCATGTTTGGAGTCGTCAACCGCGGATAGCCGTAGCAACTCATGTGGTCGCGCCGGATGCTATCGATCGCAAACATAACAATATTCGGAGGGCGTTTCGCCATGGGGGCTCCTTGCTATTTTCCCGATATAAGTCCTACCGGACTTATAGGTCCTATTGCCGTCCTATCTTCCGCCGCTCGCCTTCAGGCAAGCATTCAAGTAGCCATACGACTCCGCCGCGATGATCGCGCAGCGGCTCAGCGCGTAGTCTTTCGCGCCGATCACCTCCAGGTTGACCGGCCCGTCATATCCGGCCTTGACCATCACCTGGCAGTATCCCAGGAGATCGATATCGCCCCGTCCGCAGGCCTGTAATTCGGGGGTTCCCGGACTCGGTCCCAAGCCCACGCAATCCCGGATGTGTACGTGCTTAACCCGCGATATTACTTCTTTCAACGCTTCCTTCGGGACCTCACCGGCGCGATGAATGTGGCTGGGGTCCATGTCCACGCCAAACGCCGGGGATTTTATCTGGGCCAGCGCCTTCAAGGTAGTCGGAGTATTCCAAATTGCCGCGCCCACGTGCGCTTTCACGCACAACTTCACGCCAAACGGCTCCGCCTTCTCCGCCATCTTCGCGATAAGTTCTATGGACTTCCCCAGATCGTCTGGAACGTCCTTGGAACCGCCGGGACCAATGTTCACTACCGGGATTCCGATTTCCGCGCCTGCCTCGAACGCCATCATCAAGCGCTCTTCGTCCAGCGCGGCTTCCTCCATCCCCGTCAGTGGTAACTGCAGATCCGACACGATGGACTTGATTTCCGCCGCGTCCCGCTTCCACGTGTCCAGGCAAAGGTGTTCACACATTCCTTTGATGGCTGAGACTTCCGCCGCGTCGTAGCCTGCCCACTTGATGTGTTCCATCGCCGTCCGGAAATCAAACCCGCCGAACAGCACTGTATTCACGCCCAACTTGATCATATCAAGGCCCTTTCCGGCTTACAGGTCCACGACCTTGTGTTTTTCCCAGGACTCAATCGCCGCCTCGATTATGGTCTGGGCCTTAAGCGCCTCCTCGCCCGATCCGTCGATCTCGTTTGGTTTGACCTTGTCCCGGTTCTGTTCGAGCCACCGGTGAATCCGGCTCGGGAAGGTCTCTCCAAATCCGGTCATTCCGCCCAGGTGCGTATAGCTCTCGCGTTCAGTATTCGCGCGGCTGTAGAACGTCAAGAGTTCGCAGGCCTCCTCGATCACGAAACGCCCCTTGCTGCCCGTCACCTCGCACCGTTCGAGGCCAAACGCGCCGCCCGCGTCATAGCTGCCCGTCAAGTGTCCCACCACGCCACTCTTGAACAACATGTTTACCTGCAGATTGGACCAGCACTTCCGCTTCTTGCCTTCCATGGTGTCACCTTGCAGGAAGAACGCGTGGACGCTCTTTACGTCGCCGCAAAAATACCGCATCACGTCGATTGAATGCGGGTGCAGCGCGCGAATGTGGAAGTGGGGGGACGTCTCATTTGGATTGTTGATCCACATCGTCATATTGATGATATGCAGGCGTCCCAAGCGGCCTGAATCGATCCACCCGCGCGCGCGCAATGCCGCCGGAGTAAAACGGTGGTTCAGGTTAACGCCGTAACGCAGTTTCTTCTTCTTCGCCAGCGCAACCATCTTCCTGGCTAATGGTACTTCGTTGGAAATTGGTTTCTCGCCGAGCGTGGGAATTCCGCCTTGCAGCAGGTCCATCGTAGGCTTGTAATGGTCGCCCCCATTTTCCTTCCCGGCCGAACATACACTCGCGCAGTCAATTTTGATGCCGCTCTTCAGCATATCCTTCACGCTGTAAAACGCGGGACAACCGTAGGCCGCCGCCGCCTTGTCCGCGCGCTCTTTGATGATGTCGCACACGGCCACAATTTCGGACAACGGATCATTTACATAACAGCGGGCATGGAGGTTTCCGATACCTCCCATACCGACAACCGCTACACGCAGAGCCATGGTTTCTTCCTTTCAACGTAGAACCCTGTGACAATCAAGACGCGCCATTCAACCATGTCATGCGGGGGAAGTCAAACGGCCTAGAATTCCATGCGATTTGCTTTGAAACGAAAGGCAGCTCTGGTATAGTGGAAACAGGTCTTGAGGGGAAATATCAGGTGGACGATCTCCTAAGAGTCTTAGAGTCGAGTAGGGAGCGCCTGGCGGACGCCGTTGCGGCTGGTGACGGCGCGGGGCGGTTTCGCCCCGAGATCGGCCAACTCGCCAAGCAAGTAGCCGGCGCCATCGAAAGTGGTTCGGCTCTTGATATTCAACCGCTCCGCGCGGCTGGCGCGAGCCCCGCAATGACCGAGCGCCTTGTGCGCGCGCTCGAATCGGAAAGCCTGTGTTTGCTGAACGAACGAGCCGACGATCCTAATTACGCCGCCGCGGAACGCGCCATACGTCGCTGCATCCGTCACACCCTCGCCCGTCCGGCGCTAAATAGCGAGATCGCCGTTCTGCTGCGGCGACTCAACGAGGGGTGGATCCCTACCCCTTCGGAAGATACCCGCGGACTGGTCTCGTTCCTGCAAGGTGTGCTTGCTGCGACCCGTGATCTCGTGCTGTTGTGTGACGATGATGGGACGGTTCTCTACCTGAACCGGAAAGGCCAGCACGCCACACACTACACCTGCGACGATGTCACCGCTGGCTTGAGCATCTGTGATTTCCTGCCGGAAGAGTATGTCGCCGTGGCCACGGCCCGCTACAAGGCGCTTGCCGGCCCTGACGCCCTTCCATATCCCATTGATATCCTGGACCGGGTGGATCTGCTGGTCAAGGACGGACAGGCGATTCCGGTCGAAATTACTGCCAGTCCCCTCGTGACCGAAACCGGTTGTGCGGGGATGGTCTTCGTCGCGCGGGACCTGCGCCAGGAACTCCGCCTTCAGCAGGAGTACCGCTACTCCCAAACGTATCTGGCGGGCATCATCGCGCACGCGCCGATAGGCATCATTACAACCGACAGCGATCTGGTGATCCTTGACGCCAACACCGCCTCCGTTATGCTCTACGGCGCGCCGTCCATGCACGATATGGTCGGGCAATCACTTCCGGGTCTCAACGCCGTGCCCGATCCTGAATTCACTTCCGTCCTTAAGGGAACGAGTCAACGCCATTACCGCACTCGCCGCCGCTACTCATTTCTGACCCGCTTCGGCGCCACTGTCAACTGCGACCTGCTAGTCGTTCCGCTGTGGGAGAACGCCGACGCGCCCGGCGGGGTCCTGGCGCTCATGTTGGACATCTCGGATCAGATGGCGCTCGAGCAAAGCTTAATTCAATCCGAGAAACTGCAATCCCTGGGTGAGATCATGGCCGGGGTCGCCCATGAGCTCAATAACCCCTTGACGGGCATCTTGGGGTATTCCCAGTTGTTGATTTCCGCCAAGGTTGACGCCAATCTCAAGTCCAAACTCGAACACATTACGGAAGAAGCCACCCGTTGCCGCCGCATCGTGCAAAATCTGTTGAGTTTCTCGCGTCATCACGAACCCGAGAAATCGCTGCAACAAATCAATGACCTTCTCGAACAGACGCTCTCCCTTCGCGAGTACCAGCTCCGGGTGGATGGAATTGATCTGATCATTGAACTTGACCGTACGTTGCCAATGCTTCGCGTAGACCCTCATGAAATCCAACGGGTCTTCCTCAACATAATCAATAACGCGCAGCAGGCGCTCGTGAACGTCGAGGATCGCAAGCGAACCTTTCAAATTCGCACCTTCCTCAAGGACCAGGACGTCCATATCCGCTTCGAGGACAACGGTCCAGGCGTCCCGAAGGATAAAGTTTCCCGCGTGTTTGACCCCTTCTTCACCACCAAGGGTATTGGCGAGGGTACCGGTCTCGGCCTCAGCGTGTCGTACGGAATTATCAACGCGCACGGCGGCCGAATCACCCTTACCTCGTCCCCGGGCCAAGGCGCCTGTTTCACGGTTGTTCTTCCCACCAAGCCGCCGGCTGACGGCTGAGGTGTTTGGGTTTCACTGCCTCGGGGGGCTACATCGCGCCGGCTCGGGGGAAATGGGGTCGTTTGTAGAGGAGAGCCACCATGAATCAAAACGTGCGTACGGCGGTTATCGCCGCGGTGTTTATCGTGCTTGGCTTTGGTGTCTGGTATCTGTTCCGAGAATCGAGCCCAACCGAGGAGTCACCAGCGGCGAACAAGTCCGCCGCCTCTGCGACGCGGACCTCGCGCAATGGCGCCGACGATGAATCGGCCTCTGCCAACGCGTCATCCACCTCAGCCACTCCATCCAAGCCCGAAGTTATCGCGAGGAGCAGTGGCGGAGAAGGGCCCCGCAAGGCCGGCGCCGGACCGAAAGAAAGGGGCGATGGGGCAGTCTTTGGCATTGTGCTGAATCCTGATAATCAGCCCGTTCCGCAAATCACGGTGACTCTAGAGAAATTCGAGTACGACAAGCCGTTCCAACCTCCTTCCGCAGCGGATCGCTCCACGGCGCAGAGCGACGCCAACGGACGATTCGAGTTCGATCACCTGCCGATGGGCATGTGGCAGTATTTCCTCACGGCTTCGACGGAAGACTCGGCAGGCGCCCAATTCGCTTGGATTGCTCGTGAGCGCCCGCGCGCGGACATAACGCTGAAACTGGAGCACGCTGCAGCCTTGGCCGGTCACGTATTCGATACTGACGAAAAGCCAGTAGACAAGGCGCTGCTCGTTCCGTTCGAACAAGAAGGACAGGATCGCAATCGGCGCTACACGTTTTCTTCCGGTGCTCGCGTGGAGACCGACGCCACGGGCGCATTCGCATTTTCCGCCCTTCCCAAGGGCCGATGGAAGATCATGGTCCGTGCGGAAGGTCACGCTACGCTCATTAGCGACTACGTGAGCACCGGCGCCACGGACGCGCGCCTCGTGCTCAAAGCCGGCGGCAGCGTATCCGGAAAGGTGCTCGACGCCCAGACCAGAGAACCCAAAGCCGGCGTTACTGTTCAAGTCAACCCGAAGGACTATATCACTGACTTCCAGAAGGCCACCTCCGACGCGCAAGGGAGCTTCAACTTCCCCGCCTTGCGGCCGGCGGACTACAGGGTTTCCCTTGATGATCCTCTCCTTGTTGTAGCTGGGGAGAGTCCGAAAATCACCGTGGCTGAAGGCCGTCCGGTAACCGGGATCGAAGTGCGCGTGGCGTCGGGAAGCGTGATTACGGGCCGCGTGTACGACTCCGACACAAAGCGCGGAATTCAAGGCGTCAAACTGATGGCGTACTGTCAGAGCCAGGGATTCTATCCACGGAAGTCGGAGCCAACGGACGCCGATGGCGCCTACCGCCTTGCGGGTCTGAGCGAGGCCGTGTACAACATCCAGATCCAGGATGCCCCCGGCTACGGCCGTAATGGAAACGGAATCATCGTAAGTGTCCCCCTCGGCAAAGAAATCCCGAACGTGGATATCCCGCTCAAAGGCGGCGTCAGCGTTCGTGGCCGCGTCATAGACACCCAAAAACAGCCCGTTGCGAAGGCCCAAGTGAGCGGCATGTCGGAAAGCGGCTGGGGAGGAGGCTCGAGCAGCACCGATGAGAACGGCCAGTTTGAAGTCAAGGGTTTTTCCTTGGCCAGTCCGGTGCGCCTCTGGGCCGAATACCAGGACCTGGTGAGCAAGCAGGTGGGGCCGCTAACGCTCACGGAGAATGGTCTTGACAACGTCGAGCTGGTCCTCGACCAGGAACGTAACGGAAGCATTTCGGGGATCGTCGTAGATCCCGACAACAAACCTGTTCCGAAGGTTCGGTTGTATGCGTACGACCAGGCGAACCGCAGGCCCATGAGCAACGAGGCATTTGCCGACGATCAGGGAAAATTCGTCTTCACCCGGCTCACGCCGGGCTCCTACCGAATCAATATATCTAGCCCCTCCGGATATAGCTCCAACAGTGAGAGCCCGGAAAACATCGAGGTCGCGTCAGGCGCGCAGGTGACCGGCGTACGGCTGGTCTATACCGGGAACACGGGCTTATCCATCACGGGAACCGTGACAGATCCCAAAGGCGCCCCCGTCCAGAATGCGCAAATCAATGCGCAAGGTCCGTCGTACGCGTATGTCGGAACCGACCCCTCCGGCGCCTACACCCTGACCGGCTTGAAAGAGGGTGAGTACACGGTTAACGTGCAGCACGGCGAGTTTAGCCGCCAATCGCGCAGCGCGAACGCCGGCGACACGAAAGTGGACTTCCAGCTTCAGGAACGCGGATCGGTCGAGGGACAGGTTCTCGACGCGCGGACCGGCGCTCCGGTCGCCGCGTTTGAAATTCAGGCTTTGCAGGGGAACCAGTCCGCCATGCAGCCCTATATGAATCAGAGCTTCATTCGAGTGTATGACTCGACCGGCCATTTCCGCCTCCCCAATGTCGAGTCTGGCGATACCAGCCTCGCGGTCCGCGGCGAGGGCTACAGCCAGGTGGTGCAGTCAATCGGGCAGGTCGGACCGGGACAAACGCTCGGCAATGTCGTGATCCGGCTGCAACCGGGGGCTGGCGTGCAGGGCGTCGTCCTTAGTCCGACTCGTCAACCTGTGTCCGGCGCGCTCATCTACCTGGGCGAATTGCCGCAACGCTGGGAACGTGAACGTTCGAGCATCGCTCAGAGCGCGGCGGACGGATCGTTCACCGTAAATAACGCCTCCGGCGCCTCGGTAACGCTAACCGCGTATCATCCGCAATATGCGCCCGCCACGGTTACTGCGAATCTCGCGTCCTCGGGAACCACACGGGTCGAAATTGTGCTGAACCAGGGCGGATCGATTACCGGCCGCGTCACTACAGGCTCAGGCGGCGCCGGCCATACCTGGATTAGCCTGCAAGTCGCCGGCCGCCAGACGCAGGAGTCCACCCAAGTGAAGCCGGATGGTACTTACGAGTTCCAAAACGTATTGCCGGGTGATGTGACCGTGGTTGCGGGATTCTCCATTAACAACACCTCGAGCCGCCAGTTGCAGCGCGCCGTGACGGTTACGGCGGGCCAAAACGTGGTCGTGGACTTCAATTTCCCGCCCTACTCGACGGCCCTCTCCGGTATTGTCACCGTTCAGGGAAAGCCCGCCGTCAGCGGATTCATCCAGGCTACCGTCACCACATCCTCCGGGGACGAGTCTTCACACGCCCAAATCCAATCTGACGGGTCCTACCGCTTCGACGCCCTGCCTCAAGGCACGGCTACTTTGACAGGAAGCGCCTCCGACGGAGAACGGCAAGGTCGGATCAACATTGAAGTCGTTATACCAAGCGGCGGCGCCGTTCGCCAGGACATCGTCACCACCTTGCCCGCGCGAATACACGGGACGGTTACCGGCGCCACCGGCGGCTACAGCGGTGTCGCTGTGCTGCAAGGCGAGGTCGCCATCCCCGCAACCGTCACGCCCGAACTGTACGCGCACTATCAGGAGATCGACGTGGCTTCGATGACGCTTGCGCCCGACGGCGCCTACAATCTTGACGGCGTGCCCCCAGGCGTATATACCGTCGTGGCCTATTCCGCGCCGTCCCAAAGTGCGGAAGCCCTGCCGCAACTGCGGCACGCCTCATCGGTCGTCAACCTCACCGAAGGGGCCGATATAGTCCTGGATTTTAGCCTGCGATAGGAAATTGAAGTCCCATAGAACGGTCACATGACCGCCGCGCAACGGCAAAGCGCCGCCGGAGTCCTGCGTCTGTTCCTAGCGCGCGTACTTGTATAGTAGACGCGGCGGCTCGCCGCGTCAGTCGGGGTATCCAACGCGTTGCCTGGCGACGCGCTTGCCCATGGCGGCACATTGTCGGCATCGAGCCTTCCGCGCAGCGCGTGGAGCTATGCACTCTCTGGCGAAAGGCTCCACGCGCCGAATCGTCACAGCCACGCGTTCCATGAATACACTGCGACGCCTTTCCGCATCGCCGAAGCGGACCCGCCATAGACCAATGCCGCAGCTGTCTCATTCTGACCGGCCAGCGAACGCCAATACTCGATGCCCTTGAAGAAATCGCCAGCCACGGTCTCCCCGGACTTGGCTTCTATGGGAACTAGGCTGTTCCCGTGGTCCAGGAGAAAATCCACCTCGTGACCCGACGAGTCGCGCCAAAAATACACGTCCGGCTCGGCGCCTCTGTGCAGGTAGGATTTCAACACTTCCGACAATACAAACGCCTCGAATACCGCGCCTCGCGCCGAATGAGTCCTTAATTCGTCCGCAGATCGAATCCGAAGCAAATAACAAAGCAATCCCGTATCGAGGAAATAGAGCTTTGGCGACTTGATGAGCCGCTTGCCGAAGTTTCCATGATGCGGCCGGAGCAAATAAACGATGAAGCTCGCTTCCAGGGCCGAAAGCCAGCGCCCGGCCGTCGCGTGGCTAACTCCGCAATCCGCGCCCAGGGACGCCAGGTTCAACAACTGTCCGCACCTGCCCGCGCACAGTCTCGTAAATCGTCCGAACGCCTCAATATCTCCTACGTTCACAATTTGGCGAACGTCGCGCTCGACGTACGTCTGGTAATAGTTTCTTAACCATTCCTGGGGCGCTACTCCAGTGTCGTGAATGCGGGGATAGAATCCCGCGTACAGCGCCGCAAAGAGGTCCTCTTTTGACGCGCGGCGATTTGGGATGGTGCGGCCGACTCTTGCCAGATCCGCCAGTTTGTGGCCTGCCAGCTCGCTCCGGGAGAACGGCAGCAAGTGAAACACGGATGTTCGGCCCGCCAAGCTCTGGCTAACCCTATCCAAAAGCAGGAAGTTCTGGGATCCCGTCAGCACAAACCGTCCCGCGCGTTTGTCTTCGTCAACGATTCCCTGGAGATATGAAAACAGATCCGGCGCCCGCTGCGCTTCGTCCAGAATCACTCCCCCGGAAAACTGCTTCAGGAATCCGCGGGGATCCTCCAGGGCAAAGTTCCGCTCGTCCGGATTCTCCAGTGACACGTAGCGATAGTTGCGGAACACCTTTCGGACAATCGTCGTCTTGCCCGATTGACGCGGGCCGGTGACCGTAACAATCGGATACTTCTTGGCGCTTGCCGCCAGCGCCGGTTCCAAGTGTCTCCGAATCATGAGTCGATCCTCCCTAGACCTCCTTGCAGTATGAATATTCAATATTCAATTTGCAAGCCCCTCGAACGGCCTAACGGTGAGTCCGAAGTTCGCGATCGGGAGGGCGGATGTCCTCATCCGCCGGTCGGAGCGTGCAAACCGCACTGATACGGGTATACCCGAAACTTGGATTGCGGCGCTGTAGTCTTCATTGAACGTTCTTTATTTTACGGCCAATTCGCCATACCGTCGGTTGCCGACGTCTTGGTCAACATCCAGAAACGTCCGCCTTCAGGCTGCGGATACCTGCCGAGCTCGGCATGGCCGTCCATGAACAACACGTTTGCGCCCGCGCTATGGTTGAAGTTGTAGGGCATGGGTCTTCCGTTGTCCGTGCGCCACGTATCCCACATGACCGGCACGGAAGAGGCCGCCGCCGCGGATGCGGCGGGATTGTTGATGTCTGTAATCATGAAGCGTTCCGCCCCCTCGCGATACCGCGTCAACGTAATGATTTCGCCGGTGCTCGGAAGCGTCATCCTCAGATCGCCGGAGCGGCTTGTCCGATTCAGGGTGGGCGGGTTTGCGTCGATGGAATCCAGGAGTGCGCCCAGCGCGTACGAATCCGCGCCGGTGGTCATCCAACTGGGCTTCACCAGATAACCCCAATAAACGTACGAGAGGTCCATGACCGCCGTCCACTGCGTCTTGCCCTTTACGGGGTTATCCCGGGGATCGCTGTTCCACCCCGGTCCGACAATTCGCAGGAAATCTTCCGGCTTTTGCCGAGGGTAGGGCTCGTTGTCGCTCGGGCACAAGGCAATCATCGGGTCCGTAAGATAGTCAGGGCACAGGTACGCGCTATCAAAACTGCTGAAACATTGCCGCGTGGGGCTATACGGAAAGTCGTAGGGAACGTACCGAAGAGCCCAGAGGCCGCCCCGGTTCTCGTCGGCGAACATCTTATGCACGAGCGCAAATTGTTTGAGATGGCTCGCGCATGTCGTCTGGCGAGCCCGCTCACGCGCGCGCGCCAAGGCCGGCAAGACAATTGCCGCCAAGATGGCGATGATGGCGATAACGACCATCAATTCGACCAGCGTGAATCCCCGCTTCATCACGGTGTCCTTTCCCCGGTCCGCGGACCAGACACTCGGGAGGGCGGACGTCCCCATCCGCCGGTCGCTCCGCACGACCTCGACCCCTTCGCTCCTGTGTATCTTACACTTTCGGAGCCACCGCCGGATCACAATCGGGAGGGCGGATGTCCTCATCCGCCGGTCGGAGCGCACGAAGCTGGCCTCTTCGCGTTTTTCCCGCCATGGATACACACCCGTCCATCCCCATCATCGGTGATACCGCAACCGGTCCACCCAAATCGCCTGACTGAACACCGCAAAAGCCGGCAGCGACGACGCCAACGCCGATAGTATCGCGTACCGCACGGCTTGCGGTTCAAACGATCGAACTGCGCGGTCCCAGACGAGTGGATCCCTTTCCCAACGTCCCAGGTCCATCAGCCCGATCCAAAATACCACGCATAACCCCACAGCTATCCACACTGCTCGTAGCGATACCAGTTTCCTTCTCCGACACCAGATGCCGCCCGCAATTGTCCCCAAGAACAGAAGCGACGCCGGCGCGCCAAGCGCGGCAATGGAGAATCCGGTTACGCGATCGATGTCTCCGGAACCAAGTGCGCTGTACAGCGCAGCGACGGGCGCCACTATCACGAACGTCCAGAACCCCATGGCCAGAACAGGCAACGGTGTCCAGAGGAGCGACCACGCCAGGATGAAATACGCGCAAATCAGTATCGGAGTCAGAATGGCCGCGTGAGGCTGCGCGCAAAGGAACGTCAATGTATAGTTGTGCCCCTTGTCTTGCAGGCAGCTAGCCGCCCACACGTAAGTCATACCGCTCATACCATACGTCACCACGGTGGAACACGCCATCGCCCGAAACCGCGCTTGTGCCAGCGTCCTCGAACAAACAGGGCGCAAGGCCGATTCGCTACCGCGTCTGGATTGGAAGACTCGCCAATCTGAAAACAAGAAGAAGATGCCCGTCAATCCCGACGCAACCGGTACGGCTTTGGGAATTGCGTCGCAAACATACAACGCAACTACGTTGACAATCGCCCATATCGAGGGGTTACGAGAAATCAGATAGGTTGATCCGACTAGGAGCGCCGGTGTGAGGACTATGGCGAGCATGGTCAGCGGAAGAAGGAGACCGCGAGTCCGCCATTCAAACCAAGATTGCGCCACGTTAGGGTCTGCGAACCGCTGTACTTGGGAAGAGCGGCGCCGTGCTACCAAACCCGAGAGCGCGATAATCAATGGCGCTGCGGTACGGCCCTCGCGCCGGGCGCCCCACGCCGAAAGACCTGCGCACAGGCAAAGATAGGGCAGGAAAAACATCAATGGGGAAAGTTCAAGTGTCCGTCGGAGCTCCTCATATCCCACGACCATGGGAAATGCGAGCGTGACCATGACAACAATCGCGAGCGCTGAGCTGCGGCTTCCCAGCGTCCAGGATATTGCCATTAGGTATGAGTAGACGCCTAAATCACAACGCCTCTTCCGAGCGGGATAGTGTCCGCAGGGCGGGGAAAACCCAGGGACATCTCTTCGCCGGGACGCCGGCGCGTCAGCACAAACAGAATTGCGGCGCCCATCAACATAACCAACGCCGTTGCGCCGCAAATCTCTCCCGCCGATCTCAGTGGCTGTTCTTGGAAACCAACCGCGAGAGCAACGTCCACAACCACTGCAATTGCAGCAGTAGTCAGCACCACCCCCCGCGTTACTCGCCACTGCTCCCACAGCAACGCGAAGATGGGAGAGACCCGGAACGCGGAGCGCAGCGCCGTGGTACTCATGGAGTAACTCATGCTTCACCCCTCCCTGACCGCTGGCGTCCGTCTGAGCGTAAATGCGATGTCGCCCGTACGCCAATCTTCTTTGACCGACGGACTCCCACCATCGTCTTTACGATTATAACCAACGCTGTATACCGTAATGCCATCGTCATGGCGCACATACCGCAGTGGCTCTCCGTCAAACGGGTCCGCAGGTAGCTTCTCCAGGTACGCTGGGACCAATTCGCTGAGTTCACGCGGCCAATCTCCATGCGCCAGCCGGTAGCGTTCTGCGGCCAACGCCACACGGGTTACGGCCCAAAGGGCAGTATCTTGGTCGTGGTACTCAATCAAAATTCGAATACTAGATAAGAATCCTTGTGTATAGGTATCAGAGAATTCTTTCCACGGAGAAGCACGTACTTGGTATTCACGGTTCGCTCGATCCACTACACTCGCTGTATGGCGTCGACTAACGGAATCCAGACGGCTTGCCGGCAAGAGTCTGTCGGTCGTGTCTAGGAAGTGGACCGCTTTCCACGCCGCCACATACGCATGTAAACTCACGAAGGCTGCCGTAGTCTGCGACCCCGTCACGGCGTGGTGCCTATAGAATGAAAGCACCTCACAACGTTCACCGACAATCGCGCGGTAGGCCAAGTCGGGGTCTTCCAGCCTGCCGATGGTCTCAATCAGACTTGAAAGCTGCTGGTCAACGAAGGTCACTCTGTTGCCTGCGAATTCGACGGCCCAACAGGCAGTCCTGCGCGCATTGAGACGGAAGTACTGCGATGCCCAGAGGGGTTCGTTCCGCAACACATCACTTAGCCGGATCGTCGCGATCAAATCGGCAAAGGCCGCATCGCGTTGTCCTTCGTCCGCCTCAAGCGCGGCCGCGAGCGTGATGAAGCCCTGAACCTGCCGCAAGTCGGACGTCGCCGAACTGGCAAAATATCCTGAATGCCGCTCAAAGCTCACCGGAAAACGGCATGAGGGTCGTTGGGACGCCTCGCGTAGCTTCGCGACATACGATTTCCGCTTCGATAGAAGCGGCGCGAACGAGCGACTCAGATCAATTGGAATTGCCTCGGCACCGCTCCGTATCGCCGGTTTCGCAAGAAACATGATCGGCGACGTTGGATCATCGCCATTCTTTGGGTCATCAATGCGATGAAGAATGGCGAGCGCATCCGCCAGCGGAATTGCCGCATTCTCCGCATCAGGAACCGCCGTGTACCACCGATCCAGTTCTGCGGGAGTCGTTGGTTCTCCGCTCAGACGAATAGCATCAGTCCGCGCCGCCAGTGTATGCCGCGCATTCAGCAAACATCCCGAAACCATCAGCGTGGGAATCCCCGTCACTATACCCACGAACAAGAGGAATCGAAGAGGCGCGAAACCGATTCCGGACCGCCTCGCATTAGCGTTGTACAACATGCATAGGATACTCCCCTCGATTAACGAGACCGCAGCCGCTTGACCCAGGACGCATAGTGGAATACCGCCAGCGCCGGACCAAGGCCTAGCGCCAGAGCGGACCCCGTCACGAAGACATCGTCAAGATCTAGGGACCCGCGTATCATCCAGGCCCACGGGACTGCGAGCATTGCGAACGGCACACTCAGACCGCACCAGACAAGCACGGTCTTTCTCGTGAAGGTTCGTTTCCGCCAAGCCGCGACAGCGTAATACAGTAGCGCCAGCACTACGGTGAGTCCTACGCCGTATACCACGAAGACTGAATCCATTGACGGGCCATAGGATTGCCCCGCAAGTCGGAGGCAGCACCAGAGGACAATAACCCCAACTACGATGGGCGGAAGACCCATCAACGCCCAACAAACCGACACGAATCCTGCGAACACAAGGATCGAGAGTATTATCCCAGCGATAGGCGTTGCTATGGACGAGACTGCCTCGTGGATTATCGGCCACTTCTCAAGTGGAATTCCCGCGGACCAAGCGATCAAAAACAGGTTCGCGCACAGAATACTCAACATCCCAAACGTCGTTAGAACGCTCGTAATCCGTACGCGGAGCCGATTCCTCAGGATTTCGCTGAAGGGTATCGGTTTCAGGTAAACCAAAGAATCCTGGCCCGATTGACTCCGGCGCCAATCGTCGAACAGGTGATACATCCCAGTGATAATCGCTGCCCCCGGTACTATCCAGCCCAACAGCGCGTCCGGGGTACTCAGGGAAACACGAAGCGTCAGTCCCGCGTAGTGATCCAACAAGATCACGATGAGAATGAACGACAAATATGAAGCGCCCAGCAATATCGTCACCACCGGGAAGACCAGCCCACGCCTCCGCCACTCCAGCCACCTGAGCGCCTGTTCCGGGGAGGTAAACTTGGATGTATGGGAAGTGGCCTCGCGTTCCACGAACCGCGACGCGGCGGATGTCCGGCCGCCCGTCGTATGACACTGCAAAGCGCCACCAATCGCCATCACACTGCAAATCGCCATGAAAAGGAGCGGCGGAGTATAGCGTCCCTGACCAAATACTCCGTGCGCCACGTAAAGCGAACTGAAATACATTGGCCACACCAAAACCAGCGCAGTAACGAATCCAACCGACAATCCATTTCGGCCAACGGTCCACGATATCGCCAGCACGTAGGTCATAATGCAGACCGCCAATGTCACGCCATCCTCGAACGGAATCGTGGCCTCACGTGAATACAGAGCGTTAACCACAAGTCCTAACGCCGCCGCCAACGCGCCCATCATACCGACACGGTACGCAAAGTGACCCAACACCAACCAAGCTCGGCGCATCGGCAGGAGTTGCTGCCGCGCCGCGATTCCCAAGCGCACTTCATCCACGCTGCTGTAATCCACTGCGAAAAAAATTGCGACGACCAACAGACTGAAGAAGTACGCGCCTAGACTCACGAACGACGGATCCAAGAGAGGTGATCGTATGTACGCAGCCGCGAAATGCAGCGGCAACGCAATCCCCAGCGTTACCGCCACCGCAAACAGCATCACCCCCCGCGTTACTCGCCACTGCTCCCACAGCAACGCAAACACCGGCGAGGCCCGGAACATTGACCGCAACGCTCTCGTTCTAATCGCCTGGCTCACCATTCACCCCTCCTCCAGAATCGAACGTCTTCCCGACCGCGCCACGAAGATATCCTCAAGGCTGGGGGTGGTTTCTTCGAGAATTGTTGCCCCCAGCGTGCGGATCGCCGTACGCGCTTCTTCGATCCGTCCGTCCGTCACCACCGTCCAATCGCGGCCGCCTCCGGTTACCGCCAGCGCCCCCGGTACCGTGGGTGGCTTCGTCCAGGGTTGCTCCACGTGCAGCGTAAGGGAATGATGTTTTGCCTTGATCGCGTCCAGGCTGTCGCACAACACCAGCTTGCCTTTGCTGATCATGGCGATGTAATCGGCCACGCGCTCCACCTCATCGAGCAAGTGCGACGAAAACAGCACCGTACGTCCTTCGTCGGCCACCGTGCGAATGACCGCGCCAAGGATGTCGCGACGCACCACCGCGTCGAGGCCTGCCGACGGCTCGTCCAGCAACAAGAGTGGGGGACGATGCGCCAGCGCGGTCAGGAGCCCCGCTTGCGCCCGCTGCCCGCGCGATAACGTCTTGATCTTCGCCTCAGGCTGCAACTCGAAGGTCTTCAGCAGATGCTCGGCGTACGTGTCGTCCCAGTCCGGATAGAACGCCTGCGTGTAGTTGATCAGCTCGTCAATCCGCATCCACCCCGGCAGGTCGTGGTCTTCCGACAGATACCCGATCCCCGCCAGCACCTTCTCCGGCGCCTCGATTGGCGACTCCCCGAACACCCGCACCGTGCCCGATTGTGGCTTGTACTGTCCAAGCAGGTGCTTGATCAGCGTCGTCTTGCCCGCGCCATTCTCGCCCACCAGCCCGAACACGCTGCCCTTCGGCACGCGCAACGACACGTTGTCCAACGCCAGCGTAGTTCGCCCAAACCGCCGCGTCAGCCCTTCCACTTCCGCCACGGTCTCGTGATCCGCCACCGTACGCTCACTCATGTTTGGACCCCTCCGTTTCGTTCCATGCCAATTCCTGGCTGCGTTTTTGAATTAATTCGATGAGTTGCTCGACCGGTACGCCCAGTTGATGCGCCTCAGTGAGTAAACCGGTGGCGCGCTCCCCGAGAATCTTGAGCCTCTCGGACCACGCCAACGGCGACCCCTCCGCCGACACATACGTCCCCGCGCCCAGGCGTTTGACCAGTATACCCGCCGTCTCAAGTTCCCGGTACGCACGAGCGACCGTGTTCGGATTAATGAGCAGCTTTTCGGCCAAGCCGCGAATAGGAAGGATTTCGTCACCGGACTTGAGCACCCCCGACGCCACGAGGTACTTCACCTGATTCACAATCTGCAAGTACAGCGGCACGCCGTTCTTCGGTGAGATGTGAATATGCATGGTTATGTTCCGACGTTTCGGTTAAGATTGTATTAATACGTTAACACGATAGAGGTATTCTGTCAAGGGGAAAGTCTCGCGGGGTGGTAAATCGGTCATGTCACACGAGTTAGGATACGAGCATGCGGGGATATTCGGGACGTTTTGGCGCCGGGAAGTTTTGGCAAAACGTCCCTACCCGTGTGCGTGGGGTAGGGACGGTTCGCCGAACCGTCCTGGCCTTCTCTGTGTCCCCCGCTTTTGCAGAGTTTTGTTAAACGGAGGCTTTCTGGCCGCGCCTCTAGCCCGCCGAAGTTTTCAATTCGCTGTCATGAGATCGCGACGAGACCGCTCTATACTGTAGAGGAGGGGATAGAACGATGAACGCAGCAAACACTTCAACCGACCAGTCGCTTGTTGCCCAAGTCTTGTCAGGGCAACGGGAGTCGTTCAATACGCTCGTGCGCCGGTACATGCGCATGGTCGAAGCGGTCGCATACGCCCGATCGCGGAACCACGCGGACGCCGAGGACGTTGCACAGGAAACATTCGTCAGAGCGTTTACGTCGCTTCACACGTTGCGCGACACCGAACGAATCGGCGCTTGGCTGGCGGTGATTGCCCGCAACGTGTGCGCCCAGGTGAGGGCGAGGGCGGAGCGCCGCCGGGAACTCGAACGGTCCGCCGAAGTGAGCGAGCCCGCTCCGGCTTCCGACTTGGAGCAGAAGGAAACGGAGGAACTGTTACGGCGTCACCTGGATGCCCTGGACGACGAGCAGCGCGAGATTCTCATGCTGCGATACTTCGCGGGACACAGCGTGGTGGACGTCGCGAAAATCCTGGACGTCTCACCCGCCGCGGCGGCAAAACGGTTGCAGCGGGCCCGAGAGACCCTTGGTGATCGTTTGTTGGAGAGCTTGGAGTCGTCATCGAAGAACAACGAGGCGGCGGCTAGACGTGACGCGAGGATTATTCGGATCGGCGGTGTAATCGCCACAATAACGCCGCCGTGGAAGGTGGCCGCCTCCGTGGCGGCTGGTTCCAGTGAGACACCCGGCGCCACCGGCCTCACGGATGTCGTGAAGGCGCTTACCACTGCAAAGGTGAAATTGCTGGCGGTCGCCGGAGTGCTTGTGGTCGTAGCGGGAACGGTCCTGCTAGTCCGCAATGGGAGCAACGAGGCGTCGACAGACGACTCGGACAGTGGCGTCATCGCGTCGGGTCAAGTTCCTCAGCCTGCCGCAACGTCGAATCGTGCATCGTCAGTAGCCGCCGCACAAACCAACACGGCGCGCCTGTCCGAGTCTCCCGGCGCGAGCATCGCTACGAACGCCGTGACCGCGAGTGCCCCTGCGCACGTCGACACTGGGCGCCTCGAAGGTATCGTACTTGATGAGGCGGGCAATCCCATCTCGCAAGCGAAGGTGACCCTGTTCTCCGCCGCCAAGGCGGCTGCGCCAGTTGCCGGAATCTCTATGGGGATGGTTTCTTCGGAAAACGACCCCGACGGCCTCCCGTTTCCTAAAGCAAACGACCCGGCCCAGGATTACGCAATCCTCGCGGCGGTTACTCCGCAGGCGGAAGACGCGCAACGCGCTATCTCGGCTCTAAGCGGGGCTGACGGGAAGTTTGCGATAGAAAAGGCGCCGCGTACCGGGGCCGCGGTATTGCGGGTCGAAGCCGAAAACTATATGACGAAATGTGCGACTCTATCGCTAAAGGATATCAATGAAAAGCAGACGATAGTTCTCGACCGTGGAATTCCGGTTCGGGGACGTGTCCTCAGCGCCAAGGGAGACGCAATCGCTGGCGCGGTGGTTCGAGTCACGGCGATGCTTCAGTCTGGACCGAACAACGCGGGCGGCACGATGGGCGGCGCTATGCCCTGGGACTGGCGTCGAACCAATGAGCGCGGCGAATTCGCCCTGACCGTTGGCGGCGACGGCTTGCTTACGCTATCGGTGGACGCGGCCTCGAGCGGGAATGCGGTCTTCTCCGATCTGCGCACCGAATCGAAGGACTTGCTGGAGCTACGAATGCCAGCCATGGCGTCTATCAGTGGAAGTATCGTGTGGGACGACGGTTCGCCGGCGTCCGGCGCCGTAGTCATGGTGACCGCGCCAATCATTCAGTACAACGAGATCGTGTCGGCGGACGGCGCGTCCTTTGGAGGCGGAGGAGGTATGGGAGGGGCTGCTTTCGGATCTACGCGGACTACCGTTGATGCGAAGGGTGTATACCAGATTGACAATGTGCAACCGGACCGGGACGTGGCCGTGACCATTAGTGCTTCCGATGGCGCGTCGCTCGGCGAAGGCCTCGAAATCGGCCGGCTGAATCCCGGGCAGAAGTTTACTTGGAACTACCGGATAGGGAAGCCCGCCGTAGTTCGCGGACAGGTTCGCGGCAAGACCTTGGGCGGGCCGCTTTCGGGTATTACGATTCATTGCGAAAACGCGGACGCTGGTTCCATGGCGGCGCCACAATTCACGAAGGCGGCCACGGACGCGGACGGACGATTTGAACTGCGCGTCTACTCCAAGCCTGGCAAGTATCTCGTCACGCCGCTGTACACGCGAGATGGCTCGTTGTGCCGCCCAACTCCTGAAGAAGCGTATACGGTCACGGTGGACGTGACGGCGGGTGGCGCCGCCCGTTCGATGGATTTCATCATCCCGGAACCATGCGCGCGGGAGTTTCGAGTGACCGACGCCGCTGGGAGGCCCCTTGCCGGCTGCGTTACCGAGGTGCGCGAGCGTTTCGAAAACGGGTACCGAGTTTGGACGTGGCCACAGCGCACGGACGCCGCCGGGCGCATCCTCGTCAGCGGGCTGATTCCCGATGCGAGAATTGAATGCCTGTTCCATTCGCCGGAAGGAAGTGGGGCAAGTATTCTCTACAGCGGCAAAGCCGGAGAGCGTAGGGCCGAAGAGACCGTGTCCGTCCATCCCCTCACCGTTGACGAACGCGGATAAAACCTAAGACCGGTAACGGAGTAGAGTCATGAACACAAGAATCATCGCTTGGGCAGGAATCCTGATTGTGTTCGTACTTGCGCTTCCTCTGGTTGTCCGTCCAAAAACGCCGGACGCGGGTACGCAGCCTGGGCCCGGTATCACCACGGAAGA
Organism: Candidatus Hydrogenedentota bacterium; assembly: GCA_016215105.1. Classification (GTDB taxonomy): domain Bacteria; phylum Hydrogenedentota; class Hydrogenedentia; order Hydrogenedentales; family SLHB01; genus JACRLJ01. The sequence continues at coordinate 19,406 of JACRLJ010000168.1, read as the reverse complement.
GCCGGCCGCGAAAAACGTGCCCGCGCCAGATCCGATCGCCCTTGCCGCCCAAGCTGTACCGCCCGCCCGTCCGATGATGACACAGGCACAGTTCTTCCGTGTTCGCACGGGTATGTCCTACGCTCAGTGTGTCCAAGTGGTTGGTTGCGAAGGAATCGCAGTGGCGCCCACCCCGGGGGCCAACGAGGCGTATGCGTGGTTCGATGCCGACGGGCGTAATCAGTACACGCTCTCTTTCCTGAATGGACGCTTGATGGGCAAGGGTATGAATATGACGTCCGGCGCAAAGGCGCAAGCGTTGAAGCAACTACGCAACATCGACACGCAAACGAAGGTCATTGATTCCAGCGAGGTGAGCCGATTGCAGCAGAAAGCGGCGCGAAGTGGACGCGCCGTGACCGTAACTCCCGATGAGTATCAACAGATTCAGACGGGGATGACGTACGACCAATGCGTTCGGATCATCGGAGAAGAGAATCCCATGGCGCGTGGCTATACCGCCCAGCGTAACGCCATACTAAGCGGACGAGCGCGCGGGAACAATACGCTTGACGAAGCGTATAAGTGGGTCAATCCCGGTGGCGACTACGCCGAGATTCGTTTTCACAACGGTCGCGTTACCGCGAAGACGTGGAAGAAAGGACCCACCGGCTGACCGTTACAAGCAATCTTGTTGGACATTTTAGAAAGACGTCGCTACTCAGTCGAGACACATATCATTGCAAATCGAGATCGGGTAGGGACGGTTCGCCGAACCGTTCTGCTGCATCTAGCCACACAAGCCAATCGGCCCAACTCGCCTTACCACTCTCTTGCAGCGCCCTCCCGATTCGACTATTGTTTCGGATCGACGAATGGGGTAGTCCCCGCAATACGTATCAGAGACGAGGAAGGGAGAACGCAGCATGGCGAAGACGCAGGAGAGCGCGGCGGTTCTGAAAGACCGGGCGCGGCGCATGAAGTGGTGGCACGACGCGCGGTTTGGAATGTTTGTGCATTGGGGATTGTACTCGCAATTGGGCCGCCACGAATGGGCGATGAACCGCGAGCGAATTCCGATCTCCGAATATGAAAAGCTCGCGGACTCGTGGAAAGTCAAGCCGCGGCCCGCGCGGGAGTGGGCCGCGCTCGCGAAAAAAGCGGGCATGAAGTACATGGTGATGACCACGAAGCACCATGAGGGATTCTGCTTGTGGGATACCCAGCAGACGGCATACAACGCGGTGAAACGCGGTCCGCACCGCGACCTGGTCGCCGAGTATGTTGACGCCTGCCGTGAATTCGGATTGAAAGTCGGATTCTACTATTCGCTCATGGACTGGCATCACCCGGACGGCGCGCGCTGCGCGAAGGACGAGAAGGCCCGGCGCCGCTTCCTTGATTTCACGCACGGATGCGTCCGCGAACTGATGAGCAACTACGGAAAGATCGATATTCTGTGGTACGACGTGGCGTGGCCGTTTTCTACCCCGGAAGGCTGGGAAAGCAAGAAGATGAACGCGATGGCGCGCAAGCTGCAGCCGGACATCATCGTCAACAACCGGTCGTGGCTTCCCGAGGATTTCGGCACACCAGAAGAACATATTCGAGCCGAGGACGCGGGCCGCGCGTGGGAAGCGTGTATGACCTTCAACGGATCGTGGGGCTGGTTGCCGACGCCTCCAGAGGACTGGCATTCGGTCCGTAAGGTGCTCGACATGCTTCGTCAGGTTTCTTCGGAGCAGGGGAACCTGCTATTGAACATCGGGCCGAAGCCGGACGGCTCCGTGCCGGAACTGGCGAACGAGCGGCTCAGCGCGGTGGGCAAGTGGATAGCCAAGAACGGCGAGGCCATGTACGGCGCGGTGGACCGGTGCGGCGGGCGGTTCGAGTGGATGAACACCGGGGCGTACACTCTCAAGAAGAACTCGCTGTACTACTGGTGCTCGCGGTGGCCTGGCAAGGAACTGGCCATCGGCGGCCTCAAAGGCAGCTTGCGCAAGGTGACTCGTTTGGACACTGGCGCGAACGTCAAGTTCCGCCAAGAGAAGTTCCGCGTCCTGTTGCAGGGACTGCCTGAGAATTGCCCGGACAAAGTAGCCGGCGTCGTAGTGTTCAAGCTGGATTTCGCGTCCGCGCCCAGACAGGAGTTGGGAACCGGCTACGTGGTGCTGTAACGGCGGCGTCGGGACTTAACACAAGAGAAACACCGGATTCTGCGCGATAAGTTGCGCAGAATCCGGTGTACTTTTCTGTTCCATATTAACCGTTCATTTGGCGGCTGGCGCAGGCGCTTGTGCAGGTGGTGCTGGCGCTGGCGCGGGCGTTGCCGCTGCGGCGGGCTGTTTCGGCGCCTGGTCCTTGACTTCGGCCTTGTCTGCCGCCTTTGCCGGCGCCTCAGGCTTCTTGGCTTTCTGCACAGCGCCGGTCATCGGAATGAAATACACGCCCACGTCGCGGCGGGAATGGATCTTGCCATCCGCGTCTTTCGAGTACACGAACAGCGTCTGTGCGCCGCGGATGGGCGAGCCAACGGGGATAATCAGGTTTCCGCCGGGCTTCAGTTGTTCGAGCAGCGCCGGGGGCACGAAACGGGCGGCGCAGGTCACCATGATGGTATCGAAACCGCCCTGCACTTCCGGCCAGCCGTAATAGCCGTCGCCCACCTTCGTGTGTACGTTATCGTAGTGGATGGGCGCAAAAATCGGTTGAACGCCTTTTCCAACGGGCTCGATGATTTCAATCGAATACACTTCCTTGACCATACGAGATAACAGCGCCGCCTGAAATCCGCTGCCCGTGCCGATTTCGAGAACGACTTGGTTCGGTTGCGGCTTGGCCAACTGGGTCATGTAGACCTGTCCCAAATAGTCACTCATGACCGAACCATAGCCGATACCCCACGGCTTGGCGTCGCTTTCGTACGCGTTGTTGATGGTCGCTGCCTTCTGTTCATAGTTGTAATGGAAATACTCACGGGGCACTTCGCAGAATGCGCGCACCACGTTGGGGTCCGCTTCCTTGAATTTTCCCGTCAAGTATTTTTCAACTGCCGCCACGACTTTTGCTTTGCGAGCCTGGGCGTTCTTGAAATCCGTCTCGTTTATTTTCAGATTGCGATTGGACGCCTTGAACGCCTCCTGGCAAGCCGCGAACGTCCATTCGGCGTGTGGCGCCGGTTCCGCCGTCGCCGCCGCGGGTGGGGCCGGGGCAGGCGCTGCAGGGGGAGCAGGCGCAGGAGCAGCGGGGGCAGGCGCTGCCGCTGCAGGAGCCGGAGCTTGAACTGTCGGAGCGGCCTCTCCAAAACACAGCCCGGCGGCCGCGCAAACCCAAACAAGAGTAACTAGAGCTTTCATGTATTACCTACTTTCTTCAAACGGGCGCTTCGGCCCCAAAGGTTGCATCATCCAAACAATCACATAAAGTCCCAACGCCATCGTCAGCACCAAGGTGTACCCCCAGCGGAACGCCAAAATCGCCGCCAAGGGCGAGGCGATCACCGAAAAGGCCCCATTGACACCCCACACTATGGGCAACAGTCCTTTCGCTTCCCCCTCCAAGGAGCGGAGACCCGCCGGAAACGGCATTCCCATGGCAAAGGCGACGGGAGCGATAGCGGCCACTATTACACCATATTGCGCGGCGAGGGGCAAGCTGGCTAACCACGGCACGCCTTGTCCGGGCGCGAGCCAAAACACGGCCGTGAGCGCGGCGACGGCCAGCACGGCCAAACGGGCGCCGTTCTGCGATGCGTTGCGCATTCGTCCGCCGAACGCGCTACCGAGGCCAGAACACACCAGCATCGCCGACAGCACGACCGCAAACGCCGTAACCGCGTCGTTCAGGATGAGCGAAACGCGCTCGATCAGCGTAATCTCGACCAGCAAGAACCCCATTCCGAGCGACGCTGCGAAGACGACGCTGCGAGCGATATTCGAGAAACCCGTCTTGATGCTGCGGCTTTTTGCGATGGGCAGCAGGCATACCAAGCCCGCGAAGATGACGGCCTGAAACAAGACCGCGTAATTGACCAACAATCCGACCTCCGACTGAGGCAGCAGGTCGAGGTGTTTCATAATGTTGTTGAAGTTAGCCGGGCGCACGATGGAATTGAGGAAGGGACGCTCGTTGGTGACCGCGCCGAGATCAAAAGCTGCCGCCGATGCCTCGGGCGCGTTCGCGTCGTGCGGCGTGAACAGCTTGACCAAGTCTACCGTAAGCGCGTCCTTCGTTTCAGATGGCGCGCCGGCGTTGTCGTCGATGGAAAAGGGCGGCAACTCGTTCCACACTTCCTGCTTTTCCGGAACGATACCGGGAAAATATGAAACGTCGAAGGATCGCTCATCGCAGAAATCTCGGACCAATTTCAGATCCTCGGACGAAAACGGCGCCCTGCTCAGAAGGATGCGGGCGATCCACTCGGAACGGTAGACGAGGATATGGTCCTGGGGAGCCCGTACGCCTTCACGCGTCACCGCGTCGACGACGGTCTGGACTTCCTTCACCGCATACCCAGGGAACTGGCGTATGGAAATCGGGATGGATACCAGGCCATTGTCGGACAGCGCCCGGTAGTATTGCTGGATCGCGTCGCGTGTGAACGCATAGATGTTGGCGTGGCCGCCATCGAGGTACTCAACCGAGAGGTCGATTACGTCAAAAGGCTGATTGTGTCCCGCGAGATAACTCTGCGGACCGCCAAACACGATTTCGGCGTTGAGAGTCGAGGCCGGAGTGGTAGTGTTGCGCCACGACGCACTACCCAGATTCTTGAACACGACATCGTCCGATTCGAGGACGACCAGGGAAGGTAGTGGCGTGCGCGTGACTTCGGCAAGGCGGAAACCGCCGCCGGCGCCAACGAGAAGCGTGCGCGGTTCGTGGCGCAGAACATAGGGCAACGTACACAGCGCGCCATCGACGTACGAGAGGTCAGTAGTTTCACCTGGTTTGGGCAAACTTGTGACCCGATTGCCGTCGCGGTAGAGACCGAGGCCCTGGGGCGGCCCCTCCGCATTGAGCAAACCCAAGTTATTCGAGAGCGGCAGGTCGCGGCGTTCGGTGAAATTGTCGAGCGTGACGCAATAGCCCTTGGGTGAACGAATCTCGTCTTGCACGGTATTGCCTTCGACGTGCAAGGCGGTATATACGGCCTTATACTCGAAGAAATGGGCTAGATTGTTGAAAATCAGCCAGTACTCACAGCCTGCGAGCATCACCAAGCTGAGAAATACGATGACGGCCTTACCGCGAATTGCGGTACCGGGAAGCGTGCTGAGACCAGCGAGAAAAAGAACGGGCAGGATCGCGCAAACCAGATAGAAAGGGTGAAGAAAGTACATCAGCGCGAGCATGAAGACCGCGCCGATGCCGGCCCCGATAAGGTCGGCGGCGTAGAGCCCCATGACACTCTCTTGCAGGGACATGAAGCTCAGGCCAAGAAAACTGCCTACGAGAAAGAAGAAGGGAAACAGCGTAAGGTAGTACAGCCCGATATTGACGAGTTCGCTCTGCCAGAGATTCGGGTTCTCGAGCGCGAGCGGGTTGAATGGGTTGACGGTGGTGTAATGGAATCCAGCGGTCGCGATGACCATCAGCGCCAGCGCGATCGTCAATGAAAGCCCCCGCGAGCGCTTCAGCAGCGGCCCGCGAAAGATAGAAAGCGCCACGCCGCTCAGGCCATAGCCGACCATGGCCATGGAAATTACCCAGTACCCGAATTCGGTGTAGCTGGCGATTGCGAAGTAGCGCGTAAGCATGACCTCGTACGCGATTCCGCAAAACGAGACCAACGTGACGGCAAGGACTCGCAGGCGTATGGACGCGCGCGAATCGGGAACGGGCAACGGCGAGGCAGTGGACACGATACTCCTTACTCTTGAAAACCCACAACGGAACGAATGGGAGGGCGGATGTCCTCATCCGCCGGTTCGTCAGCACAATATTCTGTTACGCGCTCTAGAGCCTGTTCTGGGAACTCAGCGCAAAATGCGAAGCATTATTACAATGTCCGCGGCGGCAAACAAAGTTTCCGCGCCGCTTCCGGCAATTCCGGCAACTCCACGTCGTACTTGCCGTAGAAATCGCGGTAAATCCACGCGAAAACTTTGGCCTGTTCTTCCCCGAACGTGCGCCGGGCAATTTGTTCGCACACGCGCAGCCCGTTCGTCCCGTTGGTCAGGATGACGATTCCGCGGCGTTCGGTGACGGAGCCAACGGCATAGGCCATGAAACCCCGGCTGTCTCCCCAGTGCCAAAAGCGATCGCCGATTCCGTTCACTTCAATTCCCCAGCCCAGGCCCCACCCCAATTGCGAGTTCAAACGGATCTGCGGGCTCAACATCATGCGCCGGTAGACGGGGTCCAACGCCAGTTTCCCTTGGTCGCCTTTCAAAATTGCCTCGATCAGGAAAGCCGCGTAGCCGCGCGCCGTCGTATGCAGTGACCCGGCCGCGTTGGCTTTCTTGGGCCGGCTGCGACCCCTCTCCGGCGTGACCTTTCCTTCGGCGTCGTAGGAGTGGGCCACGTCCTCTTCGTAGACGTTCCGCCAAATGTAAGAGCTCGACCGCAATCCCAACGGACGCAGAATACGCTCCTCCATGACATCGTCGAGCGGCCGGGAAAGCGCATTCTCAACCACTTCCTGAAGGAAGAGGTACGCCGCGCCGGAATAACCAAACCGCTCGCCAGGCGCGAACTCGAGTTTCTCGGGCCAATTTGGAAAATGGGTGAGTGGCAGACCCGACATGTGGGCCAGTACGTCCCGCGCGGTAATGCGCTGCCCCCGAATATCCGTGGAAATCTCCTTCGGGTAATAATCATTTAACGGAATGTCGAGCGAAAGCTGTCCCGATTCACAAAGCTTCAGGACCAGGTGCGCAAACGTCGGCTTGGTGAGCGACGCCACCTGGAAAAGCGTATCCTGAGTAACCTTGACGCTCTTGGCCTTGTCAGCGTATCCAAAGGCTTGCGCCTGAGTAACGTGATTGTCTTCAATAGCCGCGATGGACAAGCCAGGAAGCGCGCTGGCCTCGACCAGATCCGAAATCGGCCCGGACAAGTTCAGGTCAAGCGGAGGAAGCTGGTCCGTAGCGCTGGGTTTCCTGGAGCCGGCAGAGGGCGGCTTAGCCGGAGTTGAAGGGCGTTTCCCGCGCTGCGGCGGCCGAGACGGCGACTTGGCGGACTTCGACCCACTCTGGGCGAGAATCTGATCCTCGTCCACCGCCGACGCGCCAAACGCGCTCGCGGCGCCAACCAATCCGGCTATTCGAAGAAATTCCGCGCGGCTGATCATAAGGGGCTATCCTTTGGGGCCTCTGGTAAAACCCGCGTCGGCGCGAGCGGGAGGGCGGCTGTCCCCAGCCGCCGGGGTTCGGACACAACATCCAATTAAGGATTCTCAGCTTGATTCACCGTAACCGGAGGATAATATCCCATTTACACAGATGAAGTGTAGGCGATTTCCAAGGTAGACGCGACGTCTCATTGCGTCCGATGGGCTATCCGAAAGGCAGTGACCAATGGATTGCGTCTCGCCTATCTGAAACGGGGTGGTTAAGGTTGCGTCAAACTCGCAACAGGCGGCTGAGAAAGACCAGTCGTGCTATAGTTTCCTCACCAAGAGACTGGCGTTCACAATCACTGGACACCGGCAAAGCCAGTGGCTGATGGAAGCGCCTAGAATGAGCCTATGTTTTCCCATTTGGAGACACTACTGCCACCGTGTCATTCTAAGCGGAGAACCCCGGGACGGAGCTGTTTGTGAAACGAACACCAAGTCAAGGCGCCGTGACCGGGAGGGCGGATGTCCTCATCCGCCGGTCGGTGCGCGTCAACCTGTGCCGTTTTGTAAGCTATCCTAGGCTCGAAGAAGTCTATTGTCGAGAGTTTCGCCGGCCGAGAATAGACGATTAACGCAATTGTGTTCTTTGGAGCGTAGCGAAGAATCTCCTACCAACGTGCGATCGATCTACGTCGTAAGCGTAGCGCCCGGTGTCTGCGGGCTGGGATGCCCAAGCCACCGTTTACGTTCTGTTGCCGTGGTGAGGCTAATGATGATGCGACCAATACGTTTGTTCACTCTGAGTGTATTCGCAATCACGACCGTCCTGTTGCTTTCGCCGACCACAGTTGCGGAATCCCCTCAACCCCCGCCAACCATCGGCGCGATCCGATGGGACGGTTGGTTTCGCGACAATCCCTGGGAGAAGAACCTTGCTCCCGCACAATGGCGCTACCGCTTGCCCTTTTACGCGACGACCTCAAACGACGGTGTCCAAGTCTGCGGGGATACACAGGAGACCGTGGACCGCGAAATCGCCCACGCAAAGGCGGGCGGCATCGCCTACTGGGCGTTTTGTTACTACCACCCAAAGTCCTGGCCGCAAGCCGACGCGTACAACTACGGCTGGCGGCGCTACCTCGCCAGCGCGCACAAGAAGGACATCAACTTCTGTTTCATCCTCCAAGGTGGCTCGCACCTCGGCCCGCCCGGTGAGTGGAGCGCGACCGTCGATGAACTCGTCAGTCGCTTCAAGGAGCCTACTTATCAACGCGTTTGCGGAAATCGTCCCTTACTGTACGTGTTTGCTTGCGAAAAGCTCATACCCCATTTCGGCTCAATTCAAGCCGCCGGAGATGCGTTCCGCCAGTTGCGCGAAGCCAGCAAGAAAGCGGGACTCGCCGACCCCTACATCGCCGCGCAGATTTGGCCCAGCCAGCTCCACGCCGACTTCCTGGACGCGGTCCATTTCGACGCGCTGAGCGCCTACAGCGCCCAAGGCAGCACGGGGGAGGGGGAGCCCTATTCGAGGCTCGTCGTGTCGAACCAATGGTATTGGGCCCAGTACAAAACCAGCGGACGCGAAATCATTCCCACAGTCAACGCCGGATGGGACGGACGCCCACGCAAGTACACCGGCCCCTGGTACGAAGACGCCGCGCCTAGCGAAGTCGCCAACGCCATTGGCCAGGCGCTCGATTGGGTCCAGGCCAATCTCAAGACCGTCCCCGCCCGTAGCGTCCTCGTGTACGCCTGGAACGAACACGACGAAGGCGGCTGGCTCTGTCCCACCCTCAAAGAAGGAACAGCCCGCCTCGACGCCATCCGGAACATGCTCAACGCCCGCAGACCGCGCTGATCGAGTAATCCGGTTTTCCAAGTAGTCCGGTTTTTCCAAAACCGGAACGTCCCCCACCAGCGGCTCCGCTTCGTCAAGTCCTCAAACCCGCCCAAAGTCATTCTTCACACCCCATCCGGCTTTGGAAAAGCCGGACTACTCGAACGCCGGCGCCACGCTACATCGTGACCGCAACTTTAGCCCCGGCAAGGGGCGGCAGACGGTAGCCCACGGCGCGAGCCGTGGGGCCAGCCCGCACCCAAAGAGCCAGCCCCGTAGGGGCGTAAGAGCGCCCTTCCCATATTACCTGATGGCGCATACCGTAAGAACATGAGATTGAAGCGTCACCCGCGACCATAATCTGGCCATCGGACTCGCGTCCCATGCAATTGCCGCTATATCAAGGCAAGGACAGCTTGGCCTGCGCTATTGGGTTGCCGGCATCAGCCATCTGTACCAGTAGCGTAGTCTTTCGGCTATCTTTCAGAACCAACTTGGTTTCCGCCAGCATTACGTTGGGCTTGGAGACCGGCGTGATCCGTTTCATGGCATTCTCCTTTCGAGGAACGGTGGGACCGGCAGACTCGATCCGGTCAAATCGTTATTCAGGCGCCTGTCCAAAAAGAAACGGCAACAACTTCGCCGACTCCTGTCAAATGCGCCAAGGATCGAGTTAGCCTGCGCGTAACCGTCTCGCCATACCCCATCTATCCATCACCCTCGTTCGGCGAGACATCGTCGTACCAACGCATCACCTGTGTGAGGTCCCAGTTCAGCCCCGTAGGAGCGTAAGAGCTCGCTTCCCGTATTATCTGGCGGCGCATACCGTAAGATCACGAGATTCAAACAGCGCGGCTAATCATTCCAGCGGCTACTTGACAGGGATACCGTTGGCGTCAACGATAGCCAAGTACATGCCAGCTCTGTATTGAGAACCATTGATAGTGACATTGCGGCTTGACGCGTTGCCCGCAACCATGATCTTGCCGTTAGACAGTTTTCCCACAGAATAGCCGTTACTAAATTGTCCGCCAAGCGCCGTGTCCCACGCTCGATTTCCATCGGTATCGAATTTTGCCACGTAGATGGACGGCATAAAGTACTTCCCGTACCAGACTGTTCCGGTAACTGCAAAACCGCCGTCCACGGGCTGGACGTCATGCAATTCGCCAAACATCATGCTCCAAGTACGTGTCCAGACCTGATTGCCATTCGAATCCACCTTTAGGAGAAAGACTGTTGGTCCCTCGGTTCCAAAGAGCTGATTCCCGGCTACTACAAAACCACCGTCCGGCGCCACACACAGAGATTCGGATTCAATGCCTGGAATGGGGGAATACGTTTTGCGCCAGACCTCTTGTCCCCGAGCGTCGTATCGGGCCAGACCCGCAGTGTAATCCGCTTGAGACGCGCCGATGACGTACCCGCCGTCGGGAGTACACACGACGGCGGTGACGTATTGTCCCGGCGGATCGAAAACAGACTGCGATACTATAGTCCCGTCCGCTTGGAATCGCACCAGCAACGCGCTGATAGGCGATTCGGGACCGCCCGCCCTCGTTTCTCCAATTACCAAGAAGCTTCCGTCTGGGGCTGCGTCCATAGAGACGGCCCAGGCTTGACCCAAGCCGAAGAGGGTGTTATCCCAAACCTTGGTGCCGTCTCGGTCGATACGCAAGAGGTACAGCGCCGAAGGTCCCCATTCGTTGCCGGTGGATGGCGCGCCGGTAGTTCCTACGATGATAAAACTCCCGTCGCTGGTTTCCCGTACGGCCTGACCTATAGTGGATCCCAATCCCGGGAATTGTTTCTGCCAAAGGCTATTGGCCTTGTCATCGGTACGAACTACGTATATGCCGTTCGCAAGAAGGTCGTCGGTAGACCCGGTCAGAATCACCCCACCGTCACGTGTCGGCTGGGCATCCATTTCATAAGCGTCGACGCCGGGCCGGAAGAACTTGCCATCCGGGGGATCTATCCAAAAGTCTGGGCATCCCGCGAGGGTTAACACCTCGAACAAGCCCACCGCCGCGTACGCAAGGATTCGACAACTGTAATTCAGACGATGTGTCATGACAAGCCCCTCATGCTAAGTACACCAGATTCAACAGCGCGATTAATCGACAGGATTTCCGGCAGAATCAGTCACGACCAAATAACCGCGCCTATGAAAGTCCAGAGACATGATGTCATTATCTGTCCAGACGAAACCCGCCAAGGCGAAACCTCCGTTGGCCGTGCTGATGAGGGCCTCGTTGCCGCCACCTGGAAACGGTAACAGGCGCCTAGGAATTCCAGCGTCATTGTGGTACTCCCGAGTCCACAACTCCGTGCCTTGGGTGTCGAACCGTGCGAGGTAGCTTCCGCCTCCGGACACCGCGAAGCTCCCGTCCGGGAGAAGAACAATCGCTGAGACTTCCGCTTGGTCGCCATAGGTCTGCCATATCAGATTGCCATTCGAATCCACACAGATGACGTACAACTCTTCACTGTCTCTCAGCCTGCGGGATTTGCTGCCGGCGCCCGCGATCAGGAAGGTCCCGTCGTCCTTTTCCACCGCCGCATAAGCGGCCTCACCCCACCGGCCAAGGGTTTTGTCCCAGACGAGATCGCCATTGGCGCCGATGCGAACGAGAAACATCAATTGTCCAGTTTCGCTATAGCCGCCGTCATTGATATCGCCACAAAGAAGAAAGCCTCCGCCGCTGATTTCAACTACTGCGTAGGCCACGGTGTCGCCCCATCCAAGACCACCACTGTCGATGAACGTTTCCTCCCAAACGACAGTTCCCTGGGCATCGGTCTTGGCCGCGTACGCGCCGGACCAACCCTGAAACAATCCCTCCGAGCTGATGTTGCCCGCGAAAATGTAGCCTCCATCGGCGGTCTGGCGTACGGCGTGCAAATCCGCTTTGGAATTGATACGCTTGCTCCACTCGACAACCCCGTCCACGTCCGTTTTTAGCACGTCGCCGCTCCATCCTGCAAGCACAAATCCACCGTCCGAGGTGCGTTGCATCGCGTTGGCCTTCGCGTAGCCGTCACCGGGGTAGGACTTGGTCCAGACCAGTGCGCCGTGCGCGTCGGTCCGTGTCAGCGTCATGCCGACTGGGTTGTCGTATTCGCCGCCCACCAAGGTTCCGCCAAGTACAAAGCCACCATCCGACATCTGTTCAACACCGATGGCGTAGGACCAAGAATCACCCAGCGAATAGGTCCATCCGGAATTGGGCGGTTGCGGGCACCCCGCGAGGGTTAACACTCCGAACAAGCCCACCGCCGCATACGCAAGGTCTCGACAACTGTAATTCAGACGCTGTGTCATGACGATCCCCTCATGTTAAGTACACCCGTTCTGTGGTTGTCTCGAACGCAAGTGGGGTTTTTGTGATCCCCCTTTGGTCGTGTTAGCAGAATGATAGACCCGTGAAGGGAAACTGTCAAGTGCGAGGGAATTGGACAGCGTCAGAGAATTGGAATGATTCTCTGTAGAAACTCTCACAAGACGCACGTCGGGGCGAATGGGAGGGCGGCTGTCCTCAGCCGCCGGGGCAACAGCATAAGTTCCTGTTAGTGGGCTTCATTTCTTCCCGATTAGAAAGACGCTCATACACAGGCCGCCCGCCACACCAGCCTTTTACAGGCTTGAACTGAGGCTACGTGTATCCGCTTACGACCGCAACCCAATACGCAGGAACGCATCCAACAAAGTTATCAGGAACGCCAAAAACGCATGCCAATTCTGAAACAACTGATTCCAGGAAGTCATCGTTGGGTCCTCCTATTTCTGGGTTGAACCTCGCGCACTATCCGGATGAGATTGATGTTGGCATGGAGGAGAAGAATTGTCAAGTCATGGTTTTGTAATAGTAGTGATAGGGCGACCGTGGCCGCCGTCCGTCGCAGTGCGTCGTACGCATCCGAATGCTCAAACCCGACCTTCAAATCCGCGGTAGATTTCTTCCATGAGCGCGCGCAGGTCGTATTGATATTTCCAGTTGGGATAGTGGGACTGGAAACGGCGGACGTCGCTGATCCACCAGATATGATCGCCGACGCGGTTGTCGTCGACGTAGGTGGTGTTCATCTTCTTTCCGGCAATTTCTTCGCAGAGGGCGATAGCCTCCATCATCGAGCAGTTGCTATGGCGGCTGCCGCCCATGTTGTAGACCTCGCCGGAACGGGGGGCCTTGAAGACCTGCCAGAAGCATTCGACTAAATCGCTCGAATGGATATTGTCGCGCACCTGCTTTCCCTTGTATCCGAAGATGCGGTACTCGCGCCCTGTCATGGCGCATTTCATGAGATACGACAGGAACCCGTGTAGCTCCGCTCCGGAATGCCCCGGGCCGGTGAGGCAGCCGCCCCGGAACAACGCCGTCTTCATACCGAAGTATTTCCCGTACTCCTGAACCATCACATCCGCGGCGACCTTCGACGCGCCGAAAACGGAGTGCTTGGTCTGATCGATCGACATCGTTTCGTCGATGCCGTGTGCGGCGTAGGGATGAGACTCCGCCACTTCCCAACGGGTGTCGCGTTCGACGAGCGGGAGCGCGTTCGGTGTGTCGCCGTAGACCTTGTTCGTCGACGTGAAAATGAACGGGGCATTCGGGCAGTGCTGGCGCGTGAGCTCGAGCAAGTTGAGCGTGCCCACCGCGTTGACGCCGAAATCGGTCAGGGGTTCGCGCGCGGCCCAATCGTGGCTCGGTTGGGCCGCGGTGTGGACCACTAACTCGATCTCGCCGGCGTACTCCTCGAAGACTCGGCCGAGCGCCGCGAAATCACGAATATCCGCAGCGTGGTGACGATAGCTCGGGATATCGGCGATGTGGCGTTCGAGTGCCCACTTTGTAGAGCCTTCCGCGCCAAAGAAGTACGCGCGCATATCGTTGTCCACCCCTGCGACCGTATACCCCTCGCGCGCAAAACGGCGCACGGTCTCGCCGCCAATGAGTCCGGCCGACCCCGTAACCAGTACGACTCCCATGTCATGCCTTCCGCCATCATGGCAGTGTGATTCGTCTACCCGAGCTAAGACTCAATCGCAGCATTCTAGTCGTCGGCCCGTGCGGCATCAAATTCGCCCGTTTGGATTTCAAGTCACGAAACGCTACACTCGCGCATCATGAAGATCGGCCTACTTGGAGCAGTTTGTTTCGACGAGATTATCGCGTTGGACGGGACTCGAAGCGAGAGCTTCGGCGGTATCCTGTACAACGCTTCGGCGTTCTCTAGCATCTTGAACGACGCCGATTGCCTCGCGCCGGTGTCGAGGCTCGGCGCGGATCGGTATCAGGCCGCACTGAATCAGTTCCGGCGCCTTCCGCATGTGGATACGACTGGCCTGACGCGCTGCCCGGAGCCCTTCACGCATGTGCAGCTCACATGGAAAACCGCATCGTGGCGCGACGAGCGTATCCTGAATCGGATGCCGCCGTTTGACCTGGATGCGCTGTCCGGGGTGATGGATTGCGACGCGGTCCATATCAATTTCATTAACGGGACGGAATTCGACTTGCCGGCCTTCAAGGCATTTCGGAACGCCGACCGTGGTGTGATATCGCTGGACGTACACCAAATCATTTCCCGATTCGACGCCGAAGGGAAACGGGAGATCGTCGGTTTTCGCGATTGGGCGGAGTGGGCGCCGCATGTGGACATCCTGCAATGCAACGAATTCGAAGTGGCCGCCATGCTCGAACCGAAACCCGCGAACCGAACCGACTTCCTTCGCGCCGCGCGGACGATATGCGCTGCGGGGCCGCGGGCCGTGGTGATCACGTTGGGACCGGACGGCGCGTTGCTCGTTCACCGGAAAGACGGCGCCTACTATGCTGTGGACCTCGGCGTGCTTCCACAGGACAAGATTGCGGACACCACCGGATGTGGAGACAGTTTTTCGGCGGGATTCTTGTGGGGGCTGTTGACCTACGACGATCCCGTGACGGCGTTGGCCTGCGGAGCCGCGGTCGCGGGCGTCAATGCGCGCTACTCCGGGATAGGGCGGCTAGCCGAGGCGAAAGCCTATCTGGCTGACCCGCGCTCGCATTTTCCAGCGCTCGCGGCGCGCGGTCCAATATGGCCCGGCGACCCCTTATTCGATGTGCATGGGCCCGCGTCCTAGCCGGCTTTCCAGCGCCTTCTGCCGTTCGCGCATGATCCGTTGCGCCATCTTTTCAACCTGCAGTTGCAGCCATTTGTCGGTGTGGCTGCCCTCATGGTAATCGGCGGGGCCGAACGCTTGGACACGATCCGTCTCTGCCAGGGACTCGACTTGCCGGAACTGCTCGTTTGACTCCCCGCCGTAAACCGCATAGGCCATTCCGCCATACTTGCGCACGACGGAAAACGAAGGTATGTCACTCGGGCCGTCGGCGATGTAGATCATGTTCTTGAACGGCACGCGGCGCTCCGATTCCGGAATCATGTCGTTAACCGAGATGTCGGTCTTATTCACGCCCTTATTGATCTCGAACAGCGCCCGAGTCTTCGTCGTATTGTCGGAGAAGTTGGCGATCTGGGTGATAACGCCGTGCTCCGGGGTACGGGTAAGATCCGTGTGCGGACGCGCGGGACACTCGATGAATTCCGAAGCCCAAATCCCATCGAGCCGCGACGCGATGCGCGATCCCCGAATCATCTCCGCCAAGCCCGTGCTCACGACGTAGTGTTCAAGGCGGAGATCGCCCTCCCGAAACGGCGGCGCATCGAGTATGGCCTTCAGGCGGTCGAAAATCTCCGGCACGCCGGGAAAGAATTCGATATTTGCCCCCAACTCGCGAAGCTTCGCGTTGGTCAATCCGGGGAAACGTCCGCTTTGGACATAGGAGAGCAGGTGCCCGAGGTAACAGGTATCGGGCGGGACATGGATGCCCGCCTTCGCGTAATACTGCGGAAGCGCGTTGACTTCCGCCCAGAACGCCGCCTCGTCAATGCCGTACTCATCGAATAGCGGCTTCTGCATGTAGTACGGCGACAACGTGCGATCAAAGTCCCAAATGATCGCAATGATGTTCTGTAAGAAGAGGCCCTTGTCAGGCATGTATAACTTCTCCGGTCGGCGAATCCATGGGCGGCAAGACATGGGCATGTGATGTCCGGCCGTTACGAATCCTTCATGGCGCGTAACAGACTAAGCGCGCGGACTTCGGGGCAAATGGTTCGATGCGCAAGGTATTTGTACCAGACTTCAGTCGCGAAGTCACCTCGACGCGGCACGGACGCCCAATGAAACCGCCCGCATACTGGTCGTTCACGGTGATGCGCGCGGCGTTTTCCGGAGCCGGATCGTCCATCTCAACATAGACGCGTACCTTAGCCAGGTCAATATTGGCCGGCACATCGCAATGGCCGTAGAACGGGTCCGCCACAGCCGGACTCAAGGTCAGAGCCTTGTCCGCCGGGCGGCCCCAGGGCCCCTCGCCAAACGGCGCCATGACCCGGGCGGCCGTCCAAGCATTATCGTCGAACGTATCCGCCATCCAATTGTCCGGCGCGACGGCGAACGTTTTCCACGTGGTGTCCGTATTGATAACAACCGGAGCGCCTTCCGCGAAGGTCACGCGTAACTGTCCGAGAACGCCGGCGGGATTGGGCGCCTCGGCGCCGTTCTTAGCCACGATCTCGAGCGTGTTCGTTCCCGCTTTCAAGAGCGCGGTGAGGTCTACCGTGATCGGAGTTTGCCAGCCATTGGAGTTTCCGGCTTCCTTACCGTTCACGAACAGGACCATTTCATTGTCGGCGGCGCCCATGAAGGTTGCCTTGAGCGCGCTGCGGCCTTCGGGTAAGGAAAACGTCTTGCGGAAATAGCGTGTGCCCGGCGGCGCGTTGGGCGGCTGAAGAGACTCGGTGTGCCATATCCACGACGCGCCTTCAAGACTCTGTGCGGCGTCGGATTTGACGTCCGGGCGCGACGGTGGTTGCGGCGGTGTGGCGTCGCGCGCAACTTGCAGTGTGGCAGCGGGCCTCTGTCCGGGGACCGGCTGGGCGCCTGCCGCCGATTCCGGACGAAACACCACCAGCGCGCTTTGCAGCGGCTCAAACGTGAGCGCAAATTCGACTTGCTTGCCCTTACGTTCAAAGACGAGCGGCGCCATCTCGTTGCGCATCGGATCCCAACATTCCGGAACCCCGTCCGCAGTTACGCGCAAACGGAAATGCCGGGGTTCCCCCTCGTGATTCTGATTCGTGATGAAGAAGATGTCGCGTCCAGCTTTCACGCGGTGCAGGACATGAACCCAATGGTCGGTCTTTCCCTCCAGTGTTTCGACAACCGGCGGTATTCCAGCGGCGCCCTGCAGCACTTCCTGAAACAACTCGGGAGTGGGGGACTCGGGCAAGAGGAAGGAACGTCCGCCCTTGGCGCTCGTCTTGCACACCGCTGTGCCGGGCTGCGCGTTGCCCCACACCGCATCGCGCAATGCGGCGATCTCGTCCGCCGTATGACCGGGCGTCGCGGATTTTGACGGCAGGAAGCCATAGCCCAGCACCACGCCGCCATTGTCAAAAAACTCGCGTACCTTCACCATCGTTTGATACGGGATGACCTCTACCGGCGGCACGATGAGCGCCTGGTAGCGCTCTTCGCGCAAAGCCAGGCTGGCGGACGTAATCTGCATGTCCTTCTCGAACACTTCATACGGAATCCAGTCGCAATCGTACAGCGAATCCTGGATGGCGTCGGTCAACTCCTCAGGCGTTACGGCTTTGCCAACGTGCGCGCTACCCCCAAGAAAGAGAACCGCCACGGGGCACACGTGCCGGCCGCCTTGGAGCATCGTACTAAGCCGGCTCGCATAGTCCGCCCATACCCGGTACAACGGGAAGCGCGGCTCAAATCCTCCGTTGTAGAAGTAAGGAGGACAATCCGAATCGAACGGCGCGCGCGGGTTGAAGGAATGCGGGATCAGGAAATTGACTCCCGAGACAAACATGTGGTCCGCCCACCATTTCATCTCCGGGTAGGTGAGATTCTGTCCGCGAGCGCCGAAAATCTCGACCATCGCCAAATCGTCGCGCTTGCCATAGGCGTGCGAGATCGAACTCCCCAGCTTCGGCGTCTCCCAGCACGGGGCGTCCCGCGCAATCCGTTTGCCCATCACGAACTGGTCGAACACGGCGTCTATGCCACCCATGTCCGTGTACTTCATGAGTTGAAACACATTGCCCGCGCAAAGACTCTGGTTAAGATAATCTTTCCGGTGTTCAAGGAAATGGCCAATGGACTCGACCCTATGCTCGCGGCACCACTTCGAGACGCCGCCGTACAGCGTCCGGCCCCACGCCTCGGCCAGCGCATCCTGGTACTGATACTTCGCCGCGGCCTGTTCGTCTCCCGCGAGCGCGAACTTCCACGCCACGAGGGCCTTCTTCCAGTCCACGCCCCGTTCCTTGAGCACCGGGATTACTTCCGTCCCCCAATCGCCTTGCGTTTCGGGTTCGTCGTAGAAGAAGCCGCGAATGCGTTTGCCGAACTCCTCGCCAAAGCGAGCAAAATGCGGTTGATAGACCGTCTTGAGGTACCAGTCCACCGCGTCCTTGCTCGCGCCGTCAATCAAGACCAGGTCGCCCGTTTCCCATGTGAAGCGCATCAGGACCCAGTGACCCTCGGGCGCGGCCCAATGCAGCACGCCGTTCTGCACGTGGTCCGCCAGATCAACGAGCGTGCTGCCTTCGATGCCGCTCTCGATCTGTTTCCCCGCTAGAACGGCGATGAAATTCGGGCCGGCGCAACCGGGCTCTTCCACGGCGCCGGGAGTGAGCACTTCGCGCTTCTGCGCAACCAGTTTCTTGTTCCGGTATTCCGGCGGGACCTTGCCGCCAACTTCCCCGCTCGGCCACCATTTCTCGTCAAAGATCCACACATCGAGGTCGTGCTTTTTCGCCGCGTCCAGACAAATACCGAGATCGCGGAACCAGCCCTCGCCCAGCCAATCGTTATGGGGACGCGATTCCGTCGTAAAGCAGCCATTGCCGCCTTCCGCTACCTTGCCCACGTACATCTCCAGCCGTTCTTTGCTCTCATCGCCGTGCAGCCAGAACAGCGGCCCCACATAACGCCGCGCGTCCATCGGCGTCTCGCGAAACATAGTGCGCATCTTGTCGAATGACATTTCCTCGCCATAGCCAGCGGCCGCGGGAAGCAGACAAGCGCCCGCGACAGTGCCCACCATCAGGACAGTTCTAAGACACATAAGATTTCTCCCCGTTCTTGCGATCACTGGCGCTCTCCCCGCATTCCAAGAGCTTCTAACAAGACCTCCGATGGAGTGAACGGGAGGGACGGCGTCCCCGCCGTCCGTGGAC
>JACRLJ010000166.1 GCA_016215105.1 Candidatus Hydrogenedentota bacterium | reverse complement strand
TGTCTTTCTGATTAGCAATGTTCAGCCCATTTTCTATATCCGAACTCGCCATGTCAATAGTTATCTATTTGTAATACTATAATACAGCGTAACTTACGAAAACTGGGGATCACTCAGGATCGGACTTGTCCGACTTGTCCGACTTGTCCGACCTGTCCGACCTGTCTGACCTGTCTGACTTGTCGGACCTGTCCGACAGGTCCGACAAGTCAGACAGAAAGGTCAAGGTAAGAGGATGCCCTTGTAACGGACGCTTGTTGGCGCTAGAGTAGTACGTGAACTTGGCGGGAAGAACGAAGGCCGGGGAGGGCGAACGTGCAGAACGTCGTAATCGACAAGCCCTATCAGTTTGTTCCGCCACGCCATGGCAGGTTCTGGCCTGCCGTAATGGGCGCGTATGCCCCGGCGTATCTTCGGAAGTATCACGGGGTCGAGACATTCGAGTTCTTGGGCGTCGAACGCTTGAAGGAGTCTCTGGCGGCGAAGCACGGGGTCATGCTCACGCCCAATCACTGCCGCCCTTGCGACCCGATGGTTCTGGGGCTGATGACGGCGCGTTTTTCCCAGCCGTTGTACATCATGGCGAGCTGGCACCTTTTCATGCAGGGGCGGTTGCAGCCGTGGCTCTTGCCCCGGATGGGCGTTTTCAGCGTGTACCGGGAGGGCTTGGACAAGGATGCGCTGAAGTGCGCGATTCAGATGCTGGTCGAGGCGCGGCGGCCCTTGGTGCTCTTCCCGGAAGGCATTGTTTCCCGCACCAACGACAGACTTAATCCCCTGATGGACGGCGCGGCGTTCATCGCGCGGTCCGCCGCAAAGAAACGGAGCGACGCCAGCCCTTCCGGAAAAGTCGTTATCCATCCGGTGGCCATCCGCTATTTCTTTTGCGGCGACGTGGAGAATACGATCCGTCCGGTGTTGGACGATATCGAGAAGCGCTTGTCTTGGCAGTTGCAGCGCGATAAGCCGCTCGTTGACCGCATTGTAAAAGTGGGTGACGCGTTGTTGACCTTGAAAGAACTTGAGTATTCCGAGAAGCCGCGGCCCGGCGCCTTGCTCGAGCGCGTCGCGGCGCTGATCGACCAGTTGTTGACCCCGCTCGAGCACGAGTGGCTGGCGGGAAAGCGGCAAACGGGAGTGACCGCCCGCGTGAAGGCGATTCGCGCGGCAATTGTGCCCGACATGGCGGCGGGCTCGATCACGGAGGAGGAACGCGCGCGGCGCTGGCGGCAGCTTGCGGACGTGTACCTCGCCCAGCAGGCCGCGCTGTATCCAGCGGACTATTTCGACGATCCGCCAACACCCGAGCAATTGCTCGAAACGGTCGAGCGATTTGAAGAGGATCTGACCGACACCGCTCGTGTTCACCGGCCCATCCACGTCCGGGTAGAAGTCGGCGAGGCGATTGAAGTCAGTCCCAACCGCGAGCGCGGCGTGGATACCGATCCTGTCATGGCCCGCGTGCGGACGGATTTGGAAACGATGCTCGCCCGGTCGAAGGAGAGCCGGCCTGGCCACGCGACCCGCGGGCCGGCCGATGTATATGATGGGAGCGCAAAATGAAGGCGTCGGCGCGGAGGACACGATGGCTGCTTCTCGTGGCGATGGTCATTGTGGTAGGCGTGCTCCTGTTCTTTCTGCGGCAAATGGGAGTACCGACGCCGCGCAACGCGTTGGTCTATGCGCTGCGCGTGGGGATTGTGGCGTCTGCCTTGGTGGCGTGGTTCATCAGTCAGTCGCTTATTGGCGCGCGTTCGGCGAAACCCGGCGAAATCGCGGATGGCGTTCACGACCTCACCGCGCCTCTAAACCGTTATCTTCAGACGAGACCGCGTCTGGTGAATGGCATTCTCATCGCGAGTTCGCTCTTCATCGACCTCTTCGCCGTGTTCCTGATTGGGCTCAGTATCCTGGGACCCACGCTGCGGCCCTTTGTAGCGCTGCTGATACTGTTCATCCTGCGGCAGACGTGTCAGGCGGTGTGCGCGCTGCCCGTTCCACCGGCCATGATTTGGCGAAGCCCGGGCGTGCCGTCGCTGCTCGTCACGTATGAGGTCGCGAACGATTTCTTCTTTTCAGGGCACACGTCCATTGCCGTCCTTGGGGCGATTGAGGCGGCTCGCATATTGCCGTGGTGGGCAGGCGTGGTGGCGGGCGTCGTGGCGTTTCTGGAGGCGAGTGTGGTGTTGACACTGCGGGCGCATTACACAATGGACGTGGTGGCGGCGGCGTTCGCCGCGTTCTTTGCCCTCAGCGTGGCGGATTGGATCTATGCGCTGCTGTAGCGAAGGGTGGACGGGGCGGCGCGAACGGTGTGATATAGTGTGGGCGGCATAGCGCAGTATTGGTTCTGGACGGGACGCGGGGATGAGGCAGCGTATGCACACACCTATGAGTTCAATCCTTTGTTTCGTAGCGGCGGCGTTTCTTGGGGCGTTCGGGCAGTTCCTGTATAAGGCGGGCGCGCAGCGGGCTACTGGGTCAATAATGAGTTACGTATTCAATGCGCCGCTTCTCGGCGGTGTTGCGTGTTATATTGCGGTGATGGTGCTGTTCGTGGCGGCGTTCAAACGGGGCGGGCAACCCAGCGTGCTCTATCCGGTTTACGCGTCAACCTTTATTTGGGCGGCGTTTATCGCGTGGTGGGCGTATGACGTGCCGATCAAGCCGGTTCACGTGGCGGGTATGACGTGTTTGGTCGTGGGTATGTATTTGATGGGGAAATAGCAATGGCGGAAACTCCTTATCAAGTGACGGAACGGCGCCCGATTGGATCGCGGAACTGGGCGGCGTCGAAGGGCGCGGCGAAATGGCTGGCGCAACGCGGCGCCTCCCCGAATGCCATTTCCGTCGCAGGGATGGTGTGCGGCATGCTCGGCGGGGTGGCCTTGGCGTCGACGGCGTGTCCGTACGCGTGGGAACGCGTTGGCTGGTTGGCGGGCGCGGCGATGATCCAGGCGCGGTTGCTGGCGAACATGCTGGACGGAATGGTCGCGGTCGAAAGCGGGACCGCGTCGGCCGTCGGTGAACTCTACAACGAAGTGCCCGACCGGGTGTCGGACACGGCGATACTGCTGGGCGCGGGTTACGCGTTGCATGGTAGTGTCACGCTGGGGTGGGCGGCGGCCTGCGCGGCGTTGTTCACCGCGTATGTGCGGGCGATGGGGAAAGCGGCGGGCGCGCCGCACGAATTCTGCGGTCCAATGGCGAAGCAACACCGGATGGCGATTGTGACGGTGATCGCGTTGTTCTACGCGTTGGCGCCACGGAGTTGGCAGGTGACGTGGGGCCCGGCGCCGGGATGGAGCGTGTTGTCGGTGGGGCTTCTGGTGATTGTAACGGGCGCGCTCGTGACGGCCGTGCGGCGCCTGGCGCGCGTGGCGGCGAACTTGAGGAGGCGGACGTAATGGACGCGGCGGCCCGAGAGCGGCTATTTGGCGTGAGTCACGCATTCGACAACCCGGTGACGACATCGGTTACGATTGCGGTCGTCGGAGCGTTGGTGGTTGTTCCGATGATCATTTGGTTGCTTGCGCGTCTTGGACGGGTTGGCGACGCTCATCGCAAGGAGTTGTTCACTCGGTTCTATTCTTGGTTGGTGATCACGCCGCTGATCTTGGTTCCTATCCTGGCAGGGGCGGCGTGGACCATACTGGGCATCGGCGTATTGAGTCTGTTTTGCTACCGGGAGTACGCCCGCGCGACCGGCCTGTTCCGCGAGAAGGCCATCAGCTTAATGATCGTGCTGGGCATCTTGTTGCAGACCTTTACCGCTTTCGACAATTGGTATCACTTCTTTGTCGCGCTGACGCCGCTGACCATAGGCGCAATCATGTCGGTGGCCATCCTTCGGGATGAGCCCGAAGGGTATATCCAACGCGTGGCGCTCGGGGTTCTGGGATTTGCGCTGTTTGGCACGTGTTTTGGGCACTTGGCGCACTTCGCCAATGACGCGAATTACCGGCCTTATCTGCTTCTGATTTTTCTAAGCGTCGAGTTGAACGATGTGTTCGCGTATGTGTCCGGCAAGACGCTGGGGCGCCGCAAGCTGGCGCCCAAGACCAGCCCGAACAAGACCCTTGGCGGCGCGCTGGGCGCATTGGTGTTGACCACTCTGCTGGTGGTGGGCGTGGGGCATTACGTTTTCAGGGGCACGGCAATGGATAGCGCGAGTCACTTGGTGGTGATGGGGATTATCGTCAGCACTGTCGGGCAAATGGGCGACTTGATGTTGTCCTCGATCAAACGGGACCTTGGGGTTAAGGACATGGGCGTAACCATCCCTGGGCACGGAGGTCTGCTCGATCGTTTCGACAGCATCATTTTGGTTGCGCCCGCAATGTACCATTACATCAATTACTTCGAGGGCATTGGGAATGGCCAAGCGATGCACATCCTGACGGGAGGATGAGCCGTGGACAAGTGGAAACTGCAGCCGGCCCGCGATTTGGGGATGCCTCTCGGCAAGCGCCTGAAAAGCCTGCAACGCGAGAGCGGGCTGATTTCGACCGGCTTCCACTTCATCTGGTGGACGTTTGTCCGGTTATACATGAGGGTCTGGCACCGGCTGAGGATCGAGGGGCGCGAGAACATTCCCATTCAGCCACCGTTCGTCCTGGTGGCGAATCATGCGAGCCATCTCGACGCGTTGGTGTTGGCCACACCTCTGCCGTGCCGCTTGCGCGACCATATCTTTCCCATCGCCGCCGGAGACGTCTTCTTCGAGACTCCGGTGGTCACGTCGTTTGCGGCGGGGATGTTAAACGCGTTGCCGATGTGGCGAAAACGATGCGGACCCCACGACCTGCAGTTGTTGCGCCAGCGGCTCGTCGAGGAGCCGTGCGCCTACATCCTGTTCCCTGAGGGGAAGCGCAGCCGGGACGGGTCAATGGCCGAGTTCAAGGCGGGGCTGGGTGTGCTTGTCGCAGGGACGAACGCGCAGGTGGTCCCGTGCTATCTCGATGGGTGCTATTACGCGCTGCGTCCGGAGACGAAGTGGCCGCGGCCGCACCGCATCACCGTGCGCGTCGGGAAACCGTTGGATTTTTCGGGAGTGAGCAACGATAGGGAAGGCTGGCTTCACATCACCGCCGAGATCGAAAAGCACGTCAAGGCGCTCATGCGTCAACGATCTTGACCGGTTCCAGTTAAACGCAACGGCGCTGAATACCGCAATCGAGCGAAAACCGGGGACTGACTCGAATAGCGCCAAGATAAGCGCGCAAGACCCCAAAGTAGAAGAGGCGTCCCCGCCTCTTCCGATAGCCTTCTCACTGCGCATCGACAGGCCCAATCTTGTACTCCTACCGATTCAATCCGTCCACTCTGTCCACTCTGTCTACAAGACCTTAACTTAGCGCCATTCGGGACTGTCCCCGCTTTTCGCGGCTCTCACGGCCACGGATAAGAAGCCGTCAGCATGACTCATTAGAGGCGCGGCCAGAAAGCCTCCTCCTACCAAGACCCGACATAAGCGAGCAATGGTGATAAACAACTTACAGATGCTTTCTGGCCGCGCCGCGCCAATCAACCAGCTTTCTGGCCGAACTCCTACACTAGTTCTTGTTCCAGACACAACGGTAGTTGAAGCGGCGGTTGGGCGCGCTGTCACCGCTGGTGCAAAGCGATATCGGGGTCTTGAGATCGGTTGGATTGTCGCACCAATGGAAGTCGAACGAGAATGCATCGTCTTTCAAGGCGAGCAGTTCCCGCGGGATTGCCAGTTCGAGCGACTTTCCCGCATAGCGATAGCTCAGTTGCGCCTGCTTCACCCAGGGATGGTCCGGGGACTTCGCGTCATAGCGCATCACCGTGGTCGTTTTGTCATCGACGATCTCCTGATTGACCAGGAAATCGTAGCCGTTCCAGCCGGTATCGTGGTTGCGGTCGGCGTCGATCAGCAGGAGCATCCAGTTCTTTCCGGTGTGGGGCGTTAGCGGCGCATTGGTTTCGGCGTAGAAGTAGACATTCGAGTCGTCGACGGCGGCTTTGCAGGTGACGATGTCGTTACGGCCCGAATCTTCCTTGTATTGCAGCCCGCCATAGCCTTTGTAGTCGCGGTGGGCGGTGTCGCCAGCCGTGTCACGGTACTCGACGGTATCCTTCTGCCAATCCGCGAAGTCGCCATCGATCTGTTTGGGCAGCGCCCCATGGTTTTCAGGTATGGGGCGGACGCCTTTGTAGCGCCGGATGTTCTGGGCCATCTGCATGTAGTAATTGTCGGTGTAGCCGTCTTTCATCGGCTGAACGGTCCGGTTGAACTCCGAGTTGTACTGGTCAATGAAGCGGTACGTGGCTTCGCGGCGCAGGAATTGGAACGTCTTCCCGTCTTCCGGCTGATACTTGCCCGCAGTCCACTCGTTCCAATCGTTGATGTAAAGAAACTGCGGATTGGACTTCAGGGCCTCCTCCCAACGCTCGTGGAAGTAGATACCGTAGCCCTCGGGATGCTCCACCGTCTTGCCCAACCACGGAACCAGCGTCGGCTCGGGCAGGTCGTAATCATTTAGTTTCGGTTCGCCGTGCTCGCGCGTCCAGGACTTGCCGACAAGACTTACCGGATGTTGCGCGGGCGTTACCGCCGCCTCTTCCTTTTTGCCGGCGTGCGTCGAAAGAAGGTCGTCCAGGGCCATGGCCTTGACTTTGTCGTCACCCAGGTCGTATCCGAAGCTCCATTTGTCTTCGGTTCCGATGTAGCGCTTCCCGGCCCAGTTATAGTAGCCCCACCACATGTTTCTCAACGTAAAGAAGCTCTTCACTTCCTTGGTGTAGTCCAGGTAGAACTCTTCCGAGTAGTCGGGATCGCCGAAGTGCGCATTGTTCTTGTCGGTCTTGGCCGCGGCGTCATAGTGGGGATTGGGATGTTTCATGCCCTGGCCGTTGGCGTCGACGGTGGGCGTGTCGTTATAGAGCAGCAGCGGCTTGCCGTCCCAGTAGTACCAGAGGTCCTTGTACTTTTCCGCCTTGTAGATCTTGTCGTAGAGATCCTGGACGACCGTGATTACGGGGCCATTAAACGCCCAGAAACAGAATTGCGGAACCTTGTTGCCTTCGGCTTTCATCTTCTGCATGACCGGGAATACGACGTTCCATTCGTCCCAGTAGCGCACCGCGTTCGTCACGTCCATGATCAGGACATCGACGCCCGCGTCGGCCAGCATGGACATATCCTTGCGAATGACGTACTCGTCCTTGCTGAGGAAGTAGCCCAGCTCGGGCTCGCCCCAGTGGTACGAGCCTTCGGTCCAGCGCGGATTCTTGGCGTCCAATCGCGCGGCCGGGTCTCCCGCGAGCACCTTGGTCACGTCCGCCGTGTAGGGACTCTTCAATGTGGCGAGGTTGTCGCTGTGCCACGTGATGTAGAAGATACCGACCACCCGCCGTTGGTCCGTCTTCACCGGCCCCGCCGCCGCGACATCGGGCATGGTCCGGCCAAGCGCGTCGGTCGCCACCCAGGTGTCCGAGTAAAGGTCACGAAGATTCGGCTCTGCTGAACCCGCCTCGAAGGATAGGCAACAACAAACCATCACAAGCGAAAGACCAAATGCTTTCATTACCGTCTCCAAGTAGATGCTGCGCTCGACGTGGCCGAAGCGATACCCAAACTCTCACTAGAGGCGCGTCAAGAACCAACTTTCCGGCCGGATGCCTACCCCAATCTATCCCCGACCTCACGCGAAAATGCGAGTATACCGCAGAAGCCACTAAGCCAACCAGCATTCAATCTGTCCCGCAGCTCCTATTCGTCCTATTCGTCCTATAGGTCCTATAGGTCCTATACGTCCCATCACTCCCATCACTCCCATCAGCCCGATAGG
>JACRLJ010000159.1 GCA_016215105.1 Candidatus Hydrogenedentota bacterium | reverse complement strand
GAACATGATCGCGAAGTGGTACCAGTAACCCATCAGGCTTTTCATGCCCGGTAGCGCGGAGAAGATTTGCGCGAACCCGACGGCAAGCGATACGGCGCCGCCGGTCCTTCCGGCCACGGTCTCACCGACTTCCCGTGAAAGCTCCTCGAGATGAACCGGGGTGAGGCCGAGAGCAGCGAACTTCTCGGGCGTGACGTTGATGGCGAAGTAGTCGGCGGGCTCGAGCGAGCATGCGGCCACGAGCGCGATCACGCTGACGACGCATTCGACGAGCATGGCGCCGTATCCGATGAAGAGAATTTCACTCTCCTTCTTGAGCATCTTGGGCGTGGTGCCGGAACCTACCAGCGAGTGAAATCCGGAAATGGCGCCGCAGGCGATGGTGATGAAGAGGAAGGGGAACACCTTGCCGGGAATCACAGGTCCGCCGTGCGACATGTAGTCGTAGTTGAACGCGGGCATTTTGAGGTCGGGATGAACGATGAACACGCCGCCAATCAGCAGCACGATGGTGCCGATTTTCAGATAGGAGCTGAGGTAATCGCGCGGGCAGAGCAGCACCCAAACGGGCAGAACCGCGGCAACAAAACCATAGATGGCCATCGCGAGCGTGACGCCGTTGGCTGAGAAGTGGAAGAAGGGCTCGAGGAACGAGCCGGGTACGTATCTACCAAAGATTACCGAAGCGAGAACGCCGGTAACGCCGATCACGCTGGCCTCAGCGATTCTACCGGGGCGAATCCGGTACATCCAGAAGCCGGTGATCAGGGCGACGGGGATGGTCATCGCAATCGTGAAGGTTCCCCAGGAACTCTCCGCGAGGGCCATGACGACGACCTTGCCGAGTCCTGCCAGGGCGAGAATAATGATGATAAGCACCGCGATGCCCGCGACGATACCGGCAACGGGACTGATCTCGCAGCGCGCGATTTCGGCCAGCGATTTGCCGTTGCGGCGCACCGAGGCAAGGAGAATGGTGACGTCGTGAACGCCGCCGGCAATCACCGCGCCAAACACCAGCCACAGAAATCCGGGAGCAAATCCAAACTGTGCGGCGAGGACGGGGCCAATCAGCGGGCCGGCGCCGGCGATAGCGGCAAAGTGATGGCCAAACAAGACGTACTTATTGGTGGGGTCGTAATTCGTGCCGTCGTTAAGCGCGTATGCCGGAGTTTCGCGGGTGTCGTCGAAGGCGAGCACCTTGGCCGCGAGGAACGCTCCGTAATAACGATACGCCAATGCGGTGACGAGCAAGGCGCCAACGACTAAGGGAACTGCATTCATGTTTTCGATCCTTTGCGACGGGGACTGTTATCTCTTTGAGTTGCTGAGACCATGTGTTTTCGGGCTTGACGATATCAACAACTGTCCATTCTCGGCAATATCGGGAATCTTATCAGAACACCGGTCCAAATGGGACGTTATCAGGAAGCGCCCAACCCCGGCCGCATGGTCCTCGCGGGCGGGCGCGGAACTCGAACTATTCTAGCACGATTTGGCGGGGCATTGCCGCGCTATTTCCCGGGCTTCAGGAGTCTGAGGCGAATGTCCTTGAATTGGACCTTCATTGGCGGACCGCTGTGGAGCTGGAGGGCGAATATGCCGGAGAAGTCCTGTTGCTTCGGGTCGTTGTCCACGACTTCGGCGACGAGGCGTCCGTTCACCTTGAGCGATAGGACGGGGCCTCGGCAGGTTAGGTCGTATTCGTGCCACTCGTCGAGCTTGAAGCGGGCCGGGCCGTCGTCGCCGGGTATGACGGTGGTGGTCCTTTGGCCGGTCGCATCGAAGACTGTTCGTTCGCCGCGCCATGCGAGCGTCTCGCGTCCGTGTTCGTCGTAGAGCCGGACCAGCCAGGGTGTGCCGGTGTTGTTGTCCACTTGGTATCCGCGGCAGTCGTCCGTGATTTTTCCGTCAAACATCTCGCTTCGGAACTGAAACCCGCAATTGACGTCTTTCGCGCTGAGAATACGGTGGCGAAGTTTTACCTCGAAGTCGCCCAGCTTTCCGCCCTGATACACGAGATAGTGATTCCGATCCGTGGGATGTTCGGCGGAAATCGTCGCCGTGATTGCGCCATCTTCGACTGACCAGAAGCTCATGTCGGCGGCCTTCCAGCCGTGGAACGACTTGCCGTCAAAGATGGTCTTGAAGTGTGGTTCGCGCTGGAGCGCGGGCAGCGGGTCGAGCCCGGCGGCGTCTGGGGGGCCGGGTGGCGCCGTATCGCGCTGGAGAGACTGCTTTCCCGCGCACGCGGCGAGGCATAGGGTAAGCGCGATGGAGGCTAGCGCATGGCGCAGCGTTCTGGTCATTGGCGGCCTTTCCACGTTGAGCGAATCCCGTGTGGGAGAATTGTGGAAGTACTGTAACGGGCGCGTGGTGTGAGCGCAAGCGCACGGGATCGGACTCTGACTTATCCCCAGTTTGGCGCATGTTGACGCGTGACGAGTTCGCGCATAGCCTGGATTGCGTAGTCAAGCTGGTATCCCTTGTTTCTTATGAAGTGGTAGCCGAT
>JACRLJ010000158.1 GCA_016215105.1 Candidatus Hydrogenedentota bacterium | reverse complement strand
TTCCCTACGCAAATCAGATCGCCGAGTGGTCCGCAATCTACAAGGACATCTGGACAACTCTCGAAGACTATACCGAGGGGGCCTACTACAAGAAAGCCCGACTCCCCGACGGCGCCGCGCCAACTTCTTTCGACCACCCGCTCAACCTCGAATATCTGCAAGTGGTTTGCGCGTCCACCCTCAATCTACACACGGGCAAAGCCGGAACCCACGGCCCCTTGCTCGGAAACCTGAGAAAAGAACCTGTCGCCCGTGTTCTGGAGAAAGCGCTCACCCACGAACCCGTGTCCATGAACCACCTTTACTTCCACGGCGAACTCCCTCCGCTGCGCACCATTGCGGAGCAGGTGGGGCGCGCTGACGGACAAGAGATATATTTCAGCGCGTCCGATATGCGGCTGCGTTGGCTCGACGTGGCCCTCCAGAATCGTCGCCGATTCTGAGTCGCGAATTGCGGCTCGACACACAGGGTCGCGTTGGCCCCGCGCAACTCGGGAGGTACTGGCTGACCCGTATGGATTAGCGGTGTAATCCGAGACCTTAGAACAGTCAGGAAAATCGTGGCATATTTGTCTTCCAAACAGGACACTACCTACATACACTCAAGAGCTGCTGCGATATGCAAATAGTGAAGCCGTCGCTGGTCACTCCAGTTCACGATGTCGTCCTAGAGAAGAGTAGAATGTCCATCAGCCCGAAGAAGAAAGCCACAATCAAAGCTGTAAACGTAACGTGGACTGACCAATGTGGTAGAGCCTGAAGTATCGCCCCTACATCATTATATGGTTTCCACAGTGATCGTATGTAGGCATAGGTCGTGTTTACGAAAGGTGAGAGGATTCCCAGGACGACAATATTGAGCCACAGCCAATGCGGCATGCGTAGGAAGTATTTGCAGGCGAGGAATGATATCGCAAATGTCAAGACATCACAGGCATAAGGAGCGGCAGATGTCAACCAAGTTACGGGGCCTTTGAATAATACGTATCCCCAAAGAATGCCATACTTTGGGTGGATCGAAGGAAGGAAGACCATCTTGGTTACCTCACCCCCTTCAAGGTATGCAGCAAGCGCGTGGCTACCCTCGTGGCGAATAGTGCCGAGTGTCTGATATAGGGGATAGGCTAACACCCATAGCAAGTCCGTTTTTCGCATCGCAGACAGACCTCCAACATGTAGGTGACTTCTCTGGCGTCAATGGAATTGGAGCAAAGAACTGCTTTGGCGCACAGGTGAATACGGAGTGTAGCCCTTTGAACTGACTAGTCTCAATTTGCGAGACAGTCAGTTATGCATCCCGGTCTATCCAAGGCCTCGGGCGTCCGCCCTACTCTAGCCATTCGGGCATTCTCTCTGTAACCCGATCATGAGAGAGTGTCAGGCCGGCGTTGACCTGTTCCAGTTCCCGTTCGAACTTCGCCAGGCGCAGAAACCGCTCTAAAGCGTCTTCGATGGATGCTCGACAACGGAACTAGGAAACTCGAATCTACGGGAGAGCTTGACTGGCCCAACGGTCAATTCCCGTGTTTCGCGAACTCAGTCACGCAACACTCACGACGCCACCACCCGGACACTGGACCGCTTGCTGCCCCGCCGCGGCAGGACCACAATCTCGATGCTGCGTCCGAGGAGGTTCAGAAAATGGAGGAGGCGCTCCATCGAGAATCCGGAGAAATAGCCGCGCGCGAGCAGGCCCGCATGGTCGGCGAAAACGTAGCGCCGGCTTCCAGCCGGCAAAGTTCAGTCCCTACGACGCCTACGGGATGCCGACGCTACGTCCGATGAACAGAATGCGTTGTCAGCGACTCTAAGCGCCGCACTCTGATGCGTCCGCAGTCCTCAATAATTAGTATTAATCGTATAATTTGTCAACCAAATCACCCTCGTTCCGCGAATCTGCCCCCCTGAGCCCCGCCGGACCCGGACTTTGCTCTGTTCCCGACTGTCCTGCATAACTCAACTTGTCACAGTGGCTTATCCTGGCAACCCCCTTGTTTCGAGAACCCGCGCCCCCGCGCCCCTGCTGGCCCGTCCTTCCAGGCCTCGATACCGCGAACCGTCTCGCCAGCCGAAACAACTTCCCCATAGATATAGGGGGCATAGTAGGAGTGGGGACCATGATTGGAGTGGGCGGCACGAAGTCCACGAAGCGCGGAGTAGCGCCGGCATCCTGCCGGCATTGGCACTACTTCGCTAACGCGGCGTTGATGACCAATTGCACGTCTACGGCGTTGATGGTCGTGTCGCTGTTAATGTCGGCGTTGCGTGCGCCGATGTCGAGGCCGAGGGCGGCATTGATGACGAGTTGGACGTCCACGGCGTTGATAGCTCCGTCGTGGTCAATATCGCTAGGGTCGCCGGTGGAAAACGTACGCGCGAACTGCGATGCGGCGGTATTCGCGTTTCCGACCGAGTCAAGAGCGGCGCCGGCGGCGATATCGGCGGTGACTAATCCCGCAGCGGCGGGTATGAGATCGAAGCTGTAATCCGCGTTGGACCCGGCGAAATTGGCCACGCTTGCGTTCGAGACAATGATGTCAGTGGCGTCGAAACCGGTCACGGGTTCGGTGAAGGACACGGTTACCGGGATGGGCGAGGTGACAGTGGGGTCGGGCGCCGCCGAGCTAATGGCCACGTCGGGCGGCGTGCGGTCGATAGTATAGATTTCACCCGTGGTGAAGTTCCCATTGCCGAGTCCGGCGCCGCCCAGCGGCGTTGAAAAGATCGCGTCGACTATTGAATCGTTGTCGTTCACGTCCAAGCGCAGCATTCCGGTTCCGGATCCCGTGTTCACGGTAACCGTCCGGCTGGCGCCCGTCCCGGAGATCCCGGTAACGGATGCGCCGGATATGCCGCTTGGCGTGAGGGCGAAGTCATCGTTGGTTACTCCGGTAACGGCAACGCTGAACGTCACGGCAAATTGCGCCGTCGCGGCGTTAGTGGGATTGGCGTCGGCGCGCACGATCGAGTTGACCACGGGCGGCGGTGGAGCCGGGTCGAGAAACAGATCGACAATCTCGGGTTGGGTAGTACCGCCAGACACGGATTGCGCGGAGCCGTTGATGTATCCGGTCGCGGACGCCTGTACGGTATGACCTCCGACGGATGCTAAGGTGAAGAAGTACGTACCGCTGACCGTGGGCGCCGCGGCTCCGCTATCGAGGCTTACGGCGGCGTTCGGGATGGGCAGTCCAGATACCGAGTCGAGCACTGTTCCGACGACCGCTGGCGGCAGAATGTTGCCGCCGCCACAGCTGGCTTTGGTGGCGTTGAACACGAAATCTTCGGTGGTTTTCTGTCCGCTCACGACGACGGTGAGGCGGGCCTCCTTGTAGAACTTGCCGCAGTCCAGGCTGAACGTGGCCGCCTGAATCCAATAGACGCCGGCCGGAACTTCTACGCAGTAATCGCCCAGAGGTTCGGCCGAGACGATGGCCACTTGCGTCATGGGCGTCGTAAACGGATTGAAAACCGTCACCGTCCGTCCGGCCTCTTGATTGGCTACGGGGTTGAAGTGGCCGGTGATTCCTTCTCCCGTGGGCGGGGAGTTGACGATGAGCTGCCAATCGTCCAGGGTACCGGTATCATTCAAGGCGTTGTCTGAGACGCTAAGGGTCCAGGTTCCGGAGGTATTCTGGCCGCTGTAATCGGCAAGGGTTCCCGGGCCATCGGGAGCGGTCCCGCAATCGTCGTCATACAGCGCGATGACGCTTACTGTACCGACATTGATACCGTCGTGCAGCGTGACTTCGGTTCCAACGGGCGAGCGCAGTCTGACGATTAGATTGCTGATATTCGGGTGGGTAATGTGTACCGCGACGTTAATATCGGAAATCGAAACGGAATCGGGTACGGATATGGTCTTCGTGACGCCGGTTGAATCATTGTCCGCGATAGCGATAGGGGTGGTGCTCGAAGAATAGATGGCGGCGCCTGCTATCGGGCACAAACCGGCCGTGACAACCAGCGTCCAAACGAGATAACGCATGCGCATACAGCCATCCACTGCGGCCTGCCATTGGGTTAGCGCGTTCATCCCGCGCAGGGACATACTGCAGGTCACCTCATACTATGCCGCGCCTGTAGTATATATTGGCCGGGAACCGGCGTCAATTGCATCGCAGCACGATTGCATTAAGAACGCCGCATCGCAGGCGTTCGTCTCTTGCCCGCCGGAGCCGTGTTCCAAGGTGTTGGTCACCTGAGCCATTACAGCGCGTCACGTTGCCGCGTTGAGGTGTCCCGCTGCATCGAGTAGGATGATTCCATGCCCGAAGACCTCTTTGAACACTCCGCCACGGAACGCCTCCGCCGGGAAGCCCCGCTGGCTCGGCGTGTCGCGCCGCGTACCTTGGACGAGATCCTGGGGCAGGAGGCGATTCTTGGCACCGGCAAGATTCTCCGCCGCGCCATCGAAGCCGACCGCATTACCTCGCTCATTCTTTACGGCCCTCCAGGCACCGGCAAGACGGCCCTTGCGCGTATCATCGCCATGCGGACGAAGTCTGCTTTTGAGCCGCTGAACGCGGTCACATCCGGCGTCAAGGAATTGCGACAGCTCATCGCCGCCGCCAAACAGCGGCGTATCCACGAACAACGCAAGACCATCGTGTTTGTGGACGAACTCCACCGCTTTAACCGCGCCCAGCAGGACGCCCTGCTCCCGGACGTCGAAAACGGGAATATCGTGCTCATCGGCGCCACGACGGAGAACCCGTTCTTTTCCGTCGTCGCTCCGCTGCTGTCGCGCTCTCAGATGTTCGAGCTTCAGCGTCTCACCGAGGACGACATCGTGCGCTTGTTGAAACGCACGCTGGTCCATCCGGAACGCGGCCTCGCTGAGTTTACGGTTCTCGCCGATGACGACGCATTACAGCACATCGCCCTCTATTCCGAAGGCGACGCCCGGCGCGCACTCAACGCGCTTGACATCGCCATGCTCACCACCCCGCCGGAGGAGAAGACTATCCACATTACTGTCGAGGTCGCCCAAGAGTCCATCCAGAAGAAGATGCTCCACTACGACGGGACCGGAGACGAGCACTACGACGCGGCCTCGGCGTTCATCAAGAGTATGCGCGGCACCGATCCGGATTCCGCGCTCTACTGGATGGCCCGCATGCTCGAGGCCGGTGAAGAACCGCGTTTCATTGCCCGCCGTATCTGCATCGCCGCGTCCGAAGATGTCGGCAACGCCGACCCTATGGCGATCGTGCTTGCCACGGCGTGCTGGCAGGCCTGCGAGTTCATCGGCTTGCCCGAAGCGCGCATCATCCTGGCCCAAGCCGCCACTTACGTCGCCTGCGCGCCTAAGAGCAACGCGGCCTACTTGGGCATCGACGCCGCCCTGAGCGACGTCCGCGAGCGGAAAACGGTCGCCGTTCCCGCGCATCTGCAAGACGCGAGCTATCCCGGCGCCGCCCGCCTCGGCCACGGCAAAGGCTACAAGTACGCCCACGACTATGAAGACGGTTACGTTCCCCAGGACTATGGAGTGCCGCGAGGCACGTACTACCATCCGACGGATCGCGGGAAGGACGCCGAATTCAAGCAACGCCTCGAGGAGTTCGACCGGCGTGGAGGCGGAGGGAAGAGCGCTACTGAATAGCCGGAACCAACAGGTCGGTCGGGGGCACGTAGCTCACAAGTACTGTGTGTTCGGAGGCCATGATGGGAGCCGGAATCCTTCCGCCTCACATCGCTCGCCGTTAGTTAGTCCGATCATGCTATACTCAGTTTGGATACGGTCGTGGACGCGCAATTGGATTGCAGCGGAGGATCTTGCGTAGCGGCCGCTTCTTGGCGATCTGGGGTTGTGGGTTATGAGTGTGCCGGGGTTGGCGCCTCGGCCATGCGCGGGGAACATATGCCGAGACAAGTACGTATACCGCTGTTTGATCTGATCTCGTCCCTATCCGACACGTCGGACATGATTAATCCGTCCGTTGCCAATCATCATCTTCAAGTTGCGTATATTGCCCACAGTATCGGGGAAGAATTGGCGTTGCCCGCCGAGGACTTGCGCCACCTCGTCATTGCCGGCGCGTTGCACGACATCGGCGCCTTCTCCCTTCAAGAACGCATGGACATTCAAACCTTCGAGGTGGACAACCCGGCGCTGCACTG
>JACRLJ010000161.1 GCA_016215105.1 Candidatus Hydrogenedentota bacterium | reverse complement strand
CATGACGGGGTGCTGTTCGTGCGCGGGTTCGAAATGAGCTACGGATACATGCCGTGGGGAATTCCGGACGGGACCAAGCTTCTGAACGCGACCGAACCGCGCGCCTTAGCGAAGCAGATCCATGATCTTGGGGGGTATGTCTTCTTCGCGCATACGGAAGAACCGCGTGACTGGGACTTGCCCGAGCTAAGCGGCATGGAAATCTACAATATCCATTCGAACTTGAAGAAATTGCCCGGAAAAGGGGATGTCTATGCCCGATTGGCGCCGGACATGATACTTAGCACGAGATCGTATCCCGAACACGTTATGCGGAAGATATTTGAGCGTCAGACCAAGATATTGGCCCGTTGGGACGAGGCAAATGTCACGCGTAAGGTCGTGGGCATAGCGGGAAACGATTGCCACCAGAATAACGGACTCGTCGCGCGATACACTGAAGAGGGCACGCTCAACCTCGGCAAGACGAGTCCCGGAGACACCATTGCCGAGTGGAAATTAAACGCGGTCACCCGGTTGTTGTTGCGTGCGTGCTTTGGGAAGCTCGAACCTGGAAAGCAGCTATTTCGTGTAGACTTCGACGCCTATGAGCGCAGCGTGCGCTTTGTCAATACCCACGTCCTTGCGCACGAGCTGACGGAGAAGGACATTCTGGGGGCCATCACCGAAGGGCGGGTGTTTATCGCCTTCGATATGATCGCTGACGCGCGTGGTTTCAAGTATCTTGCGCGCACAGGCGGAAAGACTGCGGTCATGGGCGAAACTATTCCGTTCGGGAGTGATACCCAATTGGAGGCGGAATCGCCCGTCCCATGCCGATTTGCGGTGGTTCACGACGGCGTCTATGGCGAAAAACAGGAAGGCCGCGTGTTTACTCTACGGTTGGATAAACCGGGCAAGTACCGCCTGGAGGCGGAGTTGAATGTGATGAACGAATGGATTCCATGGGTTTACACTAATCCTATCGAAGTAGTGGCGCCAAAATCGTAGGAATCCGGCCAGAAAGACGGCTTTTTGACGCGGCGGGGCCAGAAGGCGTATGTAAGCTGTTCAACACCGGAGATGGCGTCTGCCGAGTCTTGCTATGCGGAGGCTTTTGGGCCGCGCCTCTAGGCCGGGTGTCGGCTTCAGATTTTCCACAATACACAGTTTGGTTTGTTTCTTGAACCAGGGCAGCGAAATGTACACAATACCAGTCGCGCTCGGCGTGACGGGTCATCGTATCAGTTCGTTTTTGGAGTTTGCATTGCAGTTGGACGTTGCGAGTAGATTGTATGCCACGGCGCGCGGCATGTCCGCCGGGCCGGCGTCCGGTCGAATTCATATCGTTTGGCCTCAGGACACGGAAGCATAAGGGTAGCCAACGTGAAGTACGCGATCATATCTGACCTCCACGCCAATCTGGAGGCCCTGAATGCGGTCCTGGAACACACCGATTCGATCGGGGTGGACCAAGTCGTATGTCTTGGGGATGTAGTTGGTTACAACGCCAGCCCCAACGAGTGCGTCAATGTCATTCGGGAGCGCGATATTCCGACCTTGTGCGGAAACCATGACGCGGTGGCTTGCGGAATTGAAGATCCGTGGGGGTTTAATCCTATTGCGCTCTCAGCGGCGTTGTGGACGCGCGAGGCCCTTTCTCCCGAAAACCTCCAGTGGCTTCGCGAACTGCCGGACACGCGTCGATTCGACCATTTCCTGGCTGTCCACGGCGCCATCACGGATCGCGACTGCTACCTTTTCACCTGGGAGGATGTGGTGCCTCAGTTGGCGCACTTGGAGAAGGAGGGCTTCACCCTGTGCTTCTTCGGACATACGCATAGTCCGGGGATATTCTCGTCGGACGGTATGTACAGCGTCGACGATGACTCGAAATTTGCCATCGGCGTCGGGAAGAGCTTCTTTATTAACCCCGGCTCGGTGGGCCAACCTCGGGACGGCGATCCGAGGGCAGCCTATGGGCTGTACGATACGGAGCGGAACGAGTACGAGTTGGTACGGGTGGAATACCCCGTGAAAATCGCGGCGGAACGTATTGTGGAAAAGGGCCTGCCTCATTTCCTGGCGGAACGCCTGTATCTAGGGCGTTGAAACCATCCCGCACGAGCTACTTCGTCAGCGTCGTCCGACGATTGAGCTGGGGTGAGGGACAGACGCCGTGTCTTGCGCAGACCCACTTCGCGAATGACGGTCACAGACCCCGGTCAATTGCCGAACTAAGGAAACCCAAAACCGCTCGAGGAGAATTCTATGCGAGCCGCTACTATCAAGAGAAAGACTGCGGAGACGGACATTTCGCTGACCATCGCCTTGGATGGAACGGGGCGTTCCGACTGCCAGACGGGTATTGGGTTCTTTGACCACATGCTGACGCACCTGGCCCGGCACGGTCTGTTTGATCTGGACGTGAAAGCCACCGGAGACTTGGAGATAGATGCGCATCATACGGTGGAAGATGTGGGTATCTGTCTTGGCAAGGCGTTTGCCCAGGCGTTGGGCGAGCCGAAAGGGATTGCGCGATTTGGTCATGCGGTGATTCCGATGGACGAGACCTTGGCGGAGTCGGTGGTCGACATTAGCGGGCGGCCGTTCCTGGTATTTCGGGCCGAACTTCCTAAGGGACGGGTCGGCGAATTTGACTGTGAATTGACTGAGGAGTTTTTTCGGGCGTTTGCCATGAACAGCCGCGTGTCGCTGCATCTCGTTCTGCGGTACGGCAGCAATGCGCACCACTGCATCGAAGGGTTGTTTAAGGCGTTCGCTCGTTCGCTGCGGCGCGCGGTGGAAATCGATGCGCGGGTTACAGGCATTCCTTCTACGAAAGGTGTAATCGAAGCGTGATTGCGATAGTGGATTACGGGATGGGCAATCTTCGGAGCGCCCAGAAGGGCCTCGAGAAGGCCGGGCACGCGGCGGTGATTACGGACGATCCGGCGGTAGTGGCGCATGCGGATGCGGTTGTTCTTCCGGGCGTGGGCGCATTCAAGGATTGCTACGACGGGTTGAAGTCGCGCGGATTTGTGGAACCGCTGCGCGAAGCGGCCGCGAGCGGGAAACCGTTCCTGGGGATCTGTGTCGGGCTTCAATTGCTGTTTGACGAGAGCGAAGAAGGCGAGGGGTCCGAAGGGCTTGGCATCTTCAAAGGTAAGGTTGTGCGCTTTCCGGAATCTCGGGGCTCGGGATTGAAGATTCCGCACATGGGCTGGAACCGGCTAACCCCCAAGAGCGCCGGGGCGCGCGCGTTGCTCGACGATCCCGAGTCGCATCCGTTTGTGTACTTCGTACACAGCTACTACGCGGTTCCGGAGGACGAGAGCATCGTGCTGGCGACGACAGACCATGGCGTGGAATTTGCGGCGATGGTTGGGTGCAGAAATGTCTTCGCGGTGCAGTTCCACCCGGAGAAGAGCCAGAAGAACGGAATCGCCATTCTCAAGGCGTTTGGTGACCGTGTGGCAGGAAGCGCCGCATAGCGGGTCGCAGATTACCGCGACGCGAGGGGCAGCGCTTTACCGATTCCTAGCGCGCTTTGACTCGACGGCCGATCCCGTACAACGAGCCAATCTGAACTCCCTCGAAATTGGTATACGAGTTGTCGATGACCTCCGTCTCCTCGAAGTAATCTTGAATGAGCCGTTTCAGCGATTCTTCGCAGAAGAAGTGAAGGTGGTCGGTATTATTGTACTCTTCTGGTCCGCAGGGAACTTCGATAAGCACGGTTCCCTCGGGCCGGAGAATTTGGACGATGTGCTCGAAGACCGCACGGGGAGACTTGACGTGCTCGATCGTGTGGAATGACATCACGACATCGAACGAGGCGCGGGGCAATT
The DNA here is from genome assembly GCA_016215105.1 of Candidatus Hydrogenedentota bacterium. Classification (GTDB taxonomy): domain Bacteria; phylum Hydrogenedentota; class Hydrogenedentia; order Hydrogenedentales; family SLHB01; genus JACRLJ01. The sequence continues at coordinate 27,181 of JACRLJ010000161.1, read as the reverse complement.
CCAAGTCCTCGAACATCGCCGTGCGGATATCCACACCCAGCTGCTTCCGGCCTTCTTCGGAAATTTCCGGGTTCATTTCGCACCCCATGACCTCGTGACCCCGCATGTGGAGTTCGTGCAGCACCATGCCTTCCGAGCAGCCAATCTCGAAGAACTTACGCGGCGCGCCGTCGCCCAGGAGTCCGGTCCGCTCGAGGATTCCGACGCGGGCTCCTGTGAAGCCCTGCCACTGTTCAGAAGGCCTGATTTCGGTAATTCCCTGGTGGAATTTGTCCTTCGTCCAATAATGCATGTCTCCATACATCAGGTTCAGGATGCGCTTTCCGGGAAGCTTGCGCGAGAACACGTGACCGCACGCGACACACCGGTCCAGCGGCACGTATCTGTTCTTATACTCGAAGGCCGTCTGACTCGAGCCGCAGATAGGACATCCGGTTACTCGTGTGGCGAATCCCGGAGTCATATACAAGATGCGCACGTTCCGAAGAAGCGCGCAGGTCTTGAGTCTACTGAAAAGAGATGGAGCGGTCATGCCGATTTTTCCTGATACCGTTTTGGCGGCAAGGACCACTCATCAACAGTCCTCGCGACGCCCGGCAGAGTCTGCCACAACGTATCGCTGCGTTCAATTTGCGGCGTGAAGGTGAGGTACACGCTTGGGCGCCAATGTTGCCGCGGCTGCGATGCGTCACGCTTCGATGGCGATCACACCATCAAACAGCACGTGCTCTCCCGGTTCAAAATGGAAAGGGGTACGTCCCGGCACAAAGAGCGCCTGGATGGCTCGCGCATTCTCGATATGGGATGCGTTTATGGGAGTCATTCTGGGAGTCCGGCCAGGCGCCGCGCTATGCAGCGTAATGCGCGGGTGGGAGGGGCTTTGCGCCGAGATGCGCTTGCCTGGTTCGTAATTGCGGTTGAGGTGCTGCCAATCTTCCTGGCCGGGCGGAACGTCCGGAAATGCGCCCGCTTCGAATTCCGTCTCCCAGTGCGCGTATTCGGGGGCGAGCATGACACTGACTTGGTACTCTTCGACATCGAGGGCTTCGAGTACCTCCATCCGCAATTCGACCCGCATGCCGTTCTGAACCGAGTGAAACTCCCATCGCAGCCGGAAGGGAAAACGGCGCGAGACTCCCGTGACGGAGATTCTATCGGCAGTTGAAGCGACCGGTCCCCATTGGAGGAAGCCACTGTCATTCCACAAGCGTCCAACCAGCATCGACGCGTAGACGTGGTTTCCTTTTGTGATTTCGGTATCACCGTACATGATGTGCAGGGCGCCGGAGTCGAAGCGGAAATTCAGCGAGCCCGCTTGGATGCTGTGGTCCATGCCTATGCGCCGGCGAAGCGCGTCCTCCGAGGCGCCGAGGTCAAAGTGTAGTGTAACGAGTCGCGTCCGACCCGCGGGAAACTGCGCCTGCGAGGCCGGCAGCACGGCATTGGCCTGGAGAACGCGCGTACCGCTCACGTAGTCGCCATTGAACATGAGCAAGCGAACGTTGGGGAGTTGGGTTTCCAAACGCACATCCACCGGAGGATAGGGGGAACCCTGGCGTGTAAGCAGTGCTGCGCTGTGGCAGAGGACGACCGAATTCGCCATCAGGTTCCATGCCAGGTCAGTGGGCAGCACTTCGGGAAACTCTCCGGCCAGTTCGCCGTAGAGCCACTCGGTGTACACGGACGGAAAGTATAGGTTTGCATTGAACACCGAAATGGGGACGGGGCGTTCGCATTCGACTGAAAAGTCCCACACAAGCTTGTTCTCTTCGAGGCGCATTTCCCAGATGTGGGTCATGGGCATGCGCGTCATGCGTCCGTGCGCAAGGCAATGCGCGGGACCTCGCTCGACCACGCGCCAATCGGCTTCATGGGCCAGGTGGCATCGTTCCATGGAGTAAACTTCGGCCTGGAGTCCGCACGGGGCCGTGAGTTCCGTGTTGTCACGATAGAGCGAGAGGCGTCCGCGGGCGAACACTGCATCCAATCCGCCGCAGGCGAAGGTGTGTTTCTCCTGCGGTGTGCCCGTTTGGCGCAGGTAGTAGTCGATGGTTTGCTGGGGAGTGCCTCGGGAAATCACCTGACCGCTGCCGAGCAGGAGCACGTGGTCGCACAAGGCGTTGACGAGTCCGAGATCGTGTGAGACAAAGATGATGGTCTTGCCTTGCTCGCGCAGTTCGATGATGCGTTGGCGGCACTTGCGCTGGAATTCTTCGTCTCCTACGGCGAGCACTTCGTCAACGAGGAAAATGTCGGGATTGGCGTGTACCGCCACGGAGAATCCGAGCCGCACGTACATGCCGCTGGAGTAGGTCTCCACGGGGTTATCGATGAACTCGCCAATGCCGGAGAAGGCGACGATGTGGTCAAAGACCCGGTTGACATCCGCGCGGGACATTCCCAGGATGCGTCCGTTCAGGTAGACGTTCTCGCGGCCGGTAAGCAGTGGATGAAAGCCTGCCCCGAGCTCGAGCAGGGACGCCACGCGTCCGCGAATCTCGATTCGGCCAGACGACGGGGCGGTGACGCCTGCGAGAATCTTGAGCAACGTGCTCTTCCCAGACCCGTTGGGGCCAATGACCCCAAACGACTCGCCGGCTTCGATCTTGAAGGTTATGCCGCGCAAGACTTCGGAGAATTCGCGGGCATCTCCCCGGAGCACCCCTGCCAGACCACGGCGCCCAAAGAGCATTCCTGTTCCGCGGCGCGCGTAGCGCTTTCCGACGTTATCCAGTTCGATGATGGCCACTAGAGATGGTCCGCCAGTAGTGCGGCGTTTCGCCGAAAAACATAGACCCCCGCGGCAAGCGCGAGCACGGCGAACGCCAACGGGTAGAGCAGGTATTCCATGGAGGGGGCGTGATTGTCCAGGAGCGCCTGACGATACGCGGTGATAATGCCTACCATGGGATTGAGCATGTAGAGCTTGAACAGAGCGGGATACGCTGCCGCTTTCTGCTGTACCACGTCGAAACTGTAGAAGATTGGGGTGGCGTAGAAACCGAACGTGAGCGCAACGTCCACAATGTACCCCACGTCGCGGTAGTGAACGTTGAGAAAGGAGCAGAGGAGGGCCAAACCGACGCTCAACGCGCATTGTATAGCGAAGATAACGGGCAGCCAAAGCAGTCCCCAGCCGAACCCGCCTTCGAACCAGAAACGGACCACTACAAACACGCCGAATCCGATTGCGCAGTTGACGGCGCAGTTGCCGAGCGACGCCAGCGGGACGACCTCGCGCGGAAAATTCGCCTTCTTGACCAGGTCGTGATTTTCGAGCAGGGATACGGTCGATCGGCTCAAGCAGGCTGCGAAGAACTGCCAAAACACGAGGCCGCATAATAGATACACGGCGAAAGGATGTTCGCTTCCGTTCCCTCCGATTCTGCCGGCAGGAATGAACACGGTAAAAACAATCGTTGCGGTACCTGGCCCGCAGATCCTTGGAGACGCGGTCCCAAAGCAGACCCCGGCTTCGGATCAGATCGGGGATGACCCGGCGAATCTGGCGGGAATTGGCGTTCGTATAAAAGGTTTGGCTCATGTGGCGCACTGTACCCCATTGGCTTCGCGGTGAGCAACACGCGTGTTAGTCCGTCGAGGCTAATTCCAACCTAATCGATCATCTCTGCTAGCGAGGGAGCGCCGGGCTTGGCCGCTCCCGAGATTTCCCGCAAGCGTCGCGCATTGTGTCATCCTGAGCGCGAGCGAAGGATCTCCGGCTAACGTGCAATGGCTACACGCGCAAGGCAGTGCGCGTGAAATGCGTGAAGGAGATTCTTCACGTTCGTTCAGAATGACACGTAAGCAGCCGAGTCTCCGAATTGAGATCAACGGCTCATCTTATGGGCCATCCTCATACTACCAGTACCAGATAATCCCGCGTTAGCGGTGTTTCACCGTTCCGTACCACTGACTACCCCCGTGGTCGAGATGGATGAGGGCGATGTCCGTGAGACGGGTCGGCGGGCCGAATTTGTCGATGATATTGATGCCGAAGCGCATATCGGACCCCTCGAAATGGTCGAGCTCTTCGTATTGGACCTTTTCCCAGCAGGAGGCGCGCACGCACTGGAAGAAGCCTACCGGGATCCCGTGGGCTTCGCGATGGCGGAATTCGCCGGAGTCCCGCATGAGTTCGTCCCAATCGCGCCACGGTTTAAGCTCGCCGAGGAGAATCTTCGCGGTGGACTCGGGGGAGAGCATCTTGCGTCCGTCCGCGGCGATGAAATGGCTGTAATCCTCGACCTCTTCGATTTCGGAGAACATGTTCGGTGGGAGTACCATGTCCGAATCCACCAAGACGGTCCATTTCCCCAGCGCCATCTTCACGGTCTCGTTGATGACGAATCCCTTGGATTTCGCGTAGTGCTCCGGAAACGGCGAACGGCGGATTTGAAGCTGTGGATACGTCATCTGAATGCTGTCAATCAGATCATCGGTAGGATCCAAGCCGGGCACATACGCCACAATAACTTCCAGCTTGGTGAAATCAAAGTTTTGTTGGTGTGCGAGGCTCTGCAACACGGCCTGTAGCCGGCGAGCGTAGCGGGTACTCACGACAATGACGGAGTACTTGGGGTCTGGACGTACGGCGCCGGCCGGCGTTTCCTCGGTCCAAATGTCAATGAACTGACTTAGAATGATGGTCTCGATATTCCAGATGGAAAGCTTCAATTCGAGATTCGTGGGAAGGCGCACGGGCGCGAAGTGCATTCCTTCGAACTCCGTCGGCCGTATTGGCTTTGCGTCCCGGAGAAACACGTAGTGGCCGTCCGGCTCGACGTGGAGCGTGAGGGTATGCCGGTAGGCCTCCATCGGACATACAACCTTGCAGTGGCGGCCAAAGCTGAAGCCGATGTAGTCCGCGATTCCGCCTCCGAAGGTTACCGAGACCGTACAGGGCGGCGTGAGACGCGCGAGCGGCCAGCTTAGTTTCTCGGTATTGGACAGCGACCGCCATTGCACTGCGCCTTCAAATTGCGAAAATACGGTGTCGTCGGTTCCATACTCGTACGGCGTGATTCGGCGCGACGGCAGGCGGTTGTTCGTAATATCGTTGGCTTTCTTCGCCAAGGCCAGATGGGCTTCCGAGAACGCGCCGCGCTCGACGTCTATCGCGTCGTAATGCTTGCGTTGCATGGCGCAAAAGTGGAGCGGCGACACGATCGTATCACCGTGTTGCGCCGTGGGCTTGACGTCCGGAAGAATTCGCCGCAATTCCGGCGTCATTCCGTCGCATATCCGGCGAAGACTGCATTCCGCGCAAACCGGGTCGGGCGAAGCAGGGCCGGCGCCATCGAGGTCGATGAGGCCCTCCACCCCGAGGAGATCTTCGTTGGGAAGCGCTTTGGGCGCTCCTCCCGGCAAACGCAGATGACGTGTAAGCTTTCTCGCCGCAATCAGGCGCGCGTAGATCCACGGTCTGTTGACAAGCCAGGGGAGGAGCTTAGTGTCAATGGCGCTCCGATGCAGGGTATGACGCGCGAGAAGAATCGTGAGCAGCTTGTTTACGATTACGGGACTTCGGTGATAGAGCAGAGAGGCCAGTTCATACGCCCGCTTCCGGTATTGCTGGTGGTCCAGAAAGAACTGCGGGGTATTGATTGCATTTGGCCAGAGACTTTCGTCGAGCAGGCAAAATGGTACGCCTAGCACGTTGAGTTCTATTGGGGTTGCCGCGAGGGCCGTGGCCAGTTCAAAGAGCTGTTGGAGGGTTTTTCCGGCGCCGCGCGACGGGCCGGAAAACGGGTCGGTCAGGCGAAGGTTGACCGCTGTCACACCGGCTTGGGCGAGTTTCTGTGCGTAGACGGCGGAATCGAACTCTTCGGCAAATGGAGGCGTAAGCTGCACACGCACGGGAAGCCCGCACTCACGGCAGGCGTCGAGCCAGGCATTGGACGCATCGCCGCCGGCATCTACCGGCGTAAGGAAGACATCAAACGGGTTAGCGTCTTTCAGGTCCTGTGGCTTCGGAGGAGGCGCAGCACAATTGGTACGGATTGACAGCCGGGTATCCGTTTCGTCTGCGCTTTCGGTGAGTTCACGGAACAGGGGGAGGTCAAAACCGTGGAAAAGAACGTCGATCTTTGGGGTCTTATAGGCCGCACGGCTGAGCCTGATCCAACGTTTGAGATCGATGGGCGCAATGCGGGCGCCTTTTTGGTTCCGTACGGTGATCAGTCCCCTCACTGGCGGAATGCGGTCGCGGGCGGCAGAGGACTCCAGACCGTCTACGGATCGCGTGTTTTGCAAAGAGAAATCTCCAACGGAATAGGATTCGCACTGTGAGTACGAAGTATAGGCGCCAACCTCGGAAGATGTCAAAGAAATGTCTCGAATCGGAATATGCATAGCGCTGTTTGAGATAGTAGTCAGTGTATGCCAGTGTAAGAGACAGGAATGAAGAGCGACCGGGAAAGGCTGAGCACAATGACCGAAAACTACTTTGAGGAAGTACCAGCAGCGGTAACGATAGCGGACGCGGGCGGAGCAATCGTCTATATGAACGCGGCCTCCAAAAAAGCGTTCGAGGCGCACGGAAACCTAATCGGAACGGATCTGTTTGACTGCCATCCCGAGCCCTCGAAGACGAAGTTAAAGGAACTGGTGAAGGAACAACGGACGAATGTGTACTCAATCGAGAGGAATGGTGTGAAGAAGATGATCTATCAGGGCCCGTGGCGGAAAGAAGGGATTTACGCGGGGTTCTTCGAAATCACGTTTGAAGTCCCGAGTGAGATTCCGCATTTCGTGAGAAAATAGCCAGGTGGGGAAGGGGATGAGCGATTAGCGCATCAGTTCCGCGAGGATAAGAACCAGTTCGAGCACGAGTACGAGGACGACAATGATCCACAGTTCGAGCTTGTACTCGCCCCGGTAATAGCTGTATTCGAGCAATCGGTTGTTGGATATTTCGCAAATATCTTCGAAGACCTCGATTTGGTCGTCCAACACCTTGAGCCGGTCCGCGGTTTCGGCTTGAACGGCCATCTCGGAAACCAACCGGCGGGCGGGTCCGGGCAAGGCCGCGGATGCCTTGTGCAGGCGGTGTTCCAGGCGTACGTGGCGCATTCGGCGCGGGGTCGTAATACGGGTCATCTCGTCCACGTGCGGTTGGCGGCGTACCGCGGTGTCGTCGACGCTGTGAGTCAGCGGTATTAGTTCCTCGGCGGCGGAACAGTCGGATGCGATCAAGAAGCCCCAGGAGCTTAGAAAAAACGGAATTCCGACGCGGTAGCTGTGGACCTCGGGGAACACGCTGCGCATGGTGCGCGCCGAGGCGGCGTGAGCCTTATCGTCTATGTACGAAAACTCGAGCGCCTGAACGACGACGATGGCGTTCGGGCGAAGGCGTTGACGCAGGCGTTCGTAGAGTTAGCGTGTGTAGAGCGCCTGGGCCGGACCGTTGTCCAGCATGTCCACCACGTCAATGATGACCACGTCGTAGTACGCGTCGTCGCTTTCGACGAATGCGCGGCCGTCCTCGTATACCAGTCAGGCCGGCTAATGTTCATCAGACACTACCAAACGCCGCCTAACGGGCAGATTGCTGCCACATTACCGTTCGGTAAGGCGTACGGGAATGAACTTGCTGTTCAGCGCTTTCGGTGAATCGTTGGACGTACGCGAGGTAAGACGTCTTTGGAAGAGAATGGAGCGGCTCACCATCCTTGCTTGAAGGAGTGGTGGGTCTGGTACAATGTCGGTGAAGACGGTGGTCGGTTCACAGGACTACGCATTTCGACGACTCCTCTTGCGGCGATTTCGGGCAGAACTCGCTTATTGGACTGATATTGTTTGGACTGCGGCCAGAAGGACCGGTAATTGACGCAGCGCGGCCAGAAAGCGCGTGTAAATTCTCCAACGTCAGGTTCATTCCCTTACAGGCGGAGGGATGCTCACGACATCGCGGGTGTCTGCTGCTGTGTCGGAGTTGCTATGAACCATCCCACATTTCGTGTCTCCTGGGGGCACGGGGTATGAAGATACGATTTCCGAGCCTAGTGTGGATCGGTTTCCTGCTGGGGATGGTGTATTGGGTCCTGGAATCCGTGCTGCACACCTACGTGCTTGACAGTGGTTCTCTTCGTGAGACGCTGATGTGCGAGCACGATCCCAACGAATTGTGGATGCGGACGCTGGTCACTGGCCTGCTGGCGGCCTTTGGCTGGGTTACGGAGGGATTAGTACGCTCTGAGCGGCGCGGCAAGGAGCGCGCCATGAAGCTTAACCAGTTGTTCAATTACATTCATCAGATTAGCCGGGTTGTGGGGAGTAAGTTCGAGAATCCGCTGTACCAACAATCCCAGACGGAGTTGACGCGTATTGGGGAGACACTTCTTGATGAAGGGGAGATCGGAAAGATCGTACAGGCTGTGCAAGGCCTATCGCGATATCTTGATTCGAGGATCGAAGGACTCTACGGCCTTCTGGAGCTGACCCACGAGATCAACAAGGGAGTGCTCGTGGATGAGGTAATGGATAAGGTTTACGAAACGTTTCGTCTGGTTATCCCGTACGACCGTATCGGAGTCGCGTTACTTAAGGATGACGGGCGGATACTGACTAGTCGTTGGCTTCGCTCAGACGACCGAGAGACGCGAATCCCGGAGGGCTATTCCGCGCCCATGGCCGGCAGTAGCCTGCAACGGATTATTGAGACCGGGGAACCAAGGATCATCAACGATCTAGCCGTGTATCTCGCGGAACATCCCAATTCCCGTTCATCGAGACTTATCTTCGAGGATGGGATACGTTCGAGCTTGACCTGTCCACTAATCGCTATGGGAAAGCCGATAGGAGTCATCTTTTTTTCGAGTCGCGAGCCTGGCAAGTATGAGAATCTGCACTCGGAAGTCTTTAAGTTGATTGCTGGCCAACTCTCGGTGGTTATTGAAAAGAGTCATACGTACGAGCAACTTATCCGGGAGAAGGAAACGTCAGAGTCTCTGCTTCTCAATGTCATGCCGGCGCGGATTATCGCCCGTATGAAGACGGGCGATAAGAATCCTGTGGAGGAGTTTTCCGAAGTCGGCGTTCTTTTTGCCGACATTGTCGGTTTTAGCGAAGTGGCTCGCAGTTGTTCCGCAGAGTCTGTTCTCCATTTTCTTCGAGATGTCTTCACTCAATTCGATGCCCTCTCCGAGCGGTATGGCGTCGAGAAAATCAAGACCATTGGTGACGCGTATATGGTGTCCACCGGCGTAGTTTCCTCGGATAAGCACTGCCTTCGGGGCCTTGGCCGATTTGCCTTGGAAATGTTAAGCACCGCCGCGCTCCTCCGCTACCCGGACGGCAGGCCCCTGAAGATCCGGATCGGCATTCATTCGGGCCCTGTTGTTGCGGGCGTCATAGGCCAGAAGAAGTTTGCGTACGACATGTGGGGCGATACCGTCAATGTTGCGCAGCGCCTCGAATCGACCGGACTGCCGGATCATATCCATGTCACGGAGAATGTCTGCTTGCTGTTGAAGGAGGATTTTGCCTTCGAGCCACGGGGCGAAATTGAACTCAAAGGGAAAGGTCGTATGACGACCTACTTTATGAAGGAAATTCGTACGGATTGAGTACCCAGGAAAGGATGCTTGGCAACCTCCAGAATCGCACGCAGCTGAAAGAACTGGTGAGGGAGCGGCTGCGAATCCGGAGGTCCTTGCGTAATACTTCCAGATTCAACAGCATGTAACGAATCGGGCGGCCCGGCGCCTGTCTGGATACGCCTGGATTCCCCTTGTTCCAACATTGCCACTACGATGTGGATAATCGCTGCCTTGGGCCGTGGCGGGACTCCGCACCTACTCTGGGGACGCGCTTCAGCTTCTTTGTCCGCAACTTCCACGTTGTTCGCGCAGATGTTGCGGACAAAGAAGTCACACCAATGACTCTGCCGTTGCGACCGGGCCGCCTTAGGTTATAATAGCGGCGCTTATTCTTGGAGGTCTTGCGTCGCCGACAGCGGCGAGCGCGGGTTCTCTATGGCATACCAGTACGGGGAGTTTCTATGAAGACCATGTTTGTTGCGTTGGGATTGTCGTTTGTCTATGCGAGCGCCGCAGGCGCGCAACAGACAGTGTGGGACTATAGGCCGCCGTCCGGATTTGTGGACACGTCTCCGGGAATTGGGGATATCAACGGGGATGGCGCGGCAGAGATCATCCTGGGCACGACAACGGGAATTGTCACAGCCATCGATGGCGGTGGCAAGGAACTGTGGCGTCAGGATCTGGAAGGTCATATTTGTTTTCCGCCGACAGTGGCGGACCTTACCGGTGACGGGACGCCGGAAGCGCTGGTGATGAATGAGACCGGTCAGGTTTTCTGCCTAGAGGGCAGCACGGGTCAGAAGCTCTGGGAGGCGAAATTGCCGTGCGGGGCGGAGTGGGGCACGACGGCTCCCGCCGCGGCTGACGTGAATGGCGACGGGGCGCTTGAGATTGTCGTGGGATCTCGGGATGGGACGGTGGTGTGTCTTCGCGCTACCGGAGAACAGGTCTGGGCGGCCAAGACACCTTGCCTCAACGTGCTGTGTCCGGCAGTCGCGGACGTGGACGGCGATGGAAAGGCCGAGGTCCTGGTCAGCGGTGGCGGGGTAGCGTTGGTGTGCCTTTCCAATGATGGTAAAGAGAAATGGCGGCTGGGTGAGGGCGCGGGTGGCAGCCCATTCGTATACAGCGTGGACGGACAAGGCGCTCCCGATATACTGATCGGCGTCAAAGACCAACTGCTTGCGGTGGATGGCCAGGGTAAGACGTTGTGGAGTTGCCCGCTTCACAAAGAGATGGACAGCGCGTTGGCTGTTGCTGACGCTGACGGAGATGGCGAAGCGGAGATCTACGCCGTGGATCTTTCCGGCTACTTGGCGTGCGTGTCTCTGAAGGGTCAGGTGCGGTGGAGCGCTAACGTCGAAGAGCGGGCTCGGCGGTCGCCTTCGATTGGTGACGTGGATGGCGACGGGGTGAATGAGATTTTGGTGGCCGGTTATAGCGGGGCGCTCCATGTATTCGATCCGCAAGGCCGGCTCAAGGCGCGTGTCGCCCTTTCCGGAGTCGTGAATTCGACAGCGACGCTGGTAACGTTGGGCAAGGCAGGCCTGTGCGTAATCCTGCCCGTGGGGAATGGAGGGGTCCAAGCGTTGCATTGGCCAGGCGTGAAGCCGGACACCAAGCCACTGTGGCCGGAGTTCCGTTACGACTCGCGTCGCTCGGGAACCATCCCGGCGGACGCCAGCAAGCCCGCGGTGACGTTGTCGCTGGATCTTGGAGGAATGTATGTCGGAACGAACTGCATGACCGCGCTGGTGGCGAATCCGGAGAAACGCACGTTGTCGGTACGCCTCGAGGTGGCGCGATCGAACGCCGATCCGGTGACCGCCGCGCTCGAATCAGCCGAGGAAACTATCGAATACAAACTATGGTACACGGTTCCGGGCGCCGAGGCGGCTAACCTGACATTCAAGTGTACGGTGACAGAAGGAACGCGCGCGCTTGCCCAGCGGTCCCGGACGGCGTATCTCGTACCGTTCGTAAAGGAGTTTTCGGATACGGAGAAGGCGCTTCGGGAAGTGGAAAGCCGGTCCGCGAAGTTGGCGGACGCCAAGGGACTTGAGGATAGGGCATTCTTCCTGCTCGCCAAACTTGACGGACTGCGGGGTCAAGTCGGTAACGCGGGGACGCTTGGAGAAGACGACCGGATTACCTTGCGTGACGCCCTGGACAAGATCCTGCGGGAAGCGCAGTCTCTTCTGAGACTGGCCAAGGTCGCTGAGGAAGCGGTCAAGTCGGGCTCTGTCATTCGCGTCTGCGCGGCGAATCCGTGGGCGCCGTTTGGAGGGGTGGACGAGCTATCGGAGGGCCGCGTTGGGCCGGCGGAAGTTGCCGTCAAGGCGTTTGCCGGTGAAGTCGAATCGGCAGCGTTGAACGTCTTCAATCTGAGCAGTGTTCCGAAAACGTTCTATGTCGAGCCGAGCGTTTTGGCGCAGGGTGACAAGACTGTAAGCGCAAAGGGCGTCGTTTCGCTTTTCGAGGTGGTGGACGTGCCCACGGAAATGCGGGACCATTCCGGGGACGCGCTTCCGGGCCTGAACTCGGGCAATCTCGTGCAGGTACCGGCGTGGGGAGCGCGCCAGCTTTGGCTGAACGTGGATACCCATGCGTTGGCGCCCGGCGACTGGACCGGAAACGTCCGTTTGCGGACTCTGGACGTGACGCCGCTCAATGTTTCATGTCCCCTGAAGGTGAAAGTGTGGAGCGCGGCTCTGCCGGCGAAACAAACGCTTCGAAATTGCCAGTGGGGCTACGTACACAGCTCACAATTGAAGGAATACCCGGACGTAGCGCTCGATGATCAGGTGCGTCATGGCACGAACGTGTTCGTGAGCACGATCTACCCCAATGCGACGTTCGACGCCACGGGAAATCTGGTTGGCGAGGTGGATTTCAGCGGCCACGACGAGTATGTGAAACAGCATGCGCCGCACGGAATCATACTGTTCTGCGGGTATCAGGGAGCGCTGCACGGGCCGGCGCCGATGGACTCGGAGGCCTATGGCAAGGCGCATGTGCAGTGGCTGCGCGCCTGGGTGAAACACTTGGCAGATCTGGGCGTCGGGTATGACGGGTTCGCGCTGTATCCAGTGGACGAGCCGGGCCTTTCCAAAGGTTTGGTGGAACTGTACGTGCGCATGGCGAAACTCGCGCGCGAGGCCGATCCGAAGATTCTGATGTACACGGATCCCGTGGAGCGCATTACGGTGGACGAACTGCGCGAGATGCTGCCCTATGTGGATATTTGGTGTCCGAACCGGGGCGGAATCGTAATCAACAAGAAGTCCGCGGATAAGCTCGACGTGATCATGAAGTCCGGTAAGACAGTGTGGATGTACGAGTGCAACGGAAATGTGAAGCACCAATCGCCGATGGCGTATTACCGCGCTCAGTCTTGGCTGGCGTGGGGGAAAGGCATTACGGGGATCGGGTACTGGACCTATTGCACTTCGCCGGACAATCCCTGGTTCCTGCCGGCAATTAGTGGCGAGTACATGCTGGTGTATCCGGGTAATGGCGTGATATCAAGTAAGCGATGGGAGGGCGTGCGGGATGGGGTGGAAGATTACGGACTCCTGACCGCGCTACAGAACGCCGTGGCTGCGAAGGGGGCTGCCGCCAACCCAGCCGACGTGACCGCGGCCCAGCGGCTTCTCGGTGAACAGGCCGTCGCCATCGCTGGGTTCTGTGACATGGACACGGACAAGCTCGATCCGGGTAATAAGGGTCTGCCGGGCCTTCGGCGGCTCGAGGATCAGCGCTGGGCGCAAGTGCAGGCCGCGCGCGAGGAGTTGGCGAGATTGCTTGAGGCGTTCAACAAGTAAGAAGTTAGAAAAAAGAAAGAAGAACGACGCAGACAACTGAACGTGAGCGCCACGAAGGCGGTTATCAGGTTTGGGCAACGCACGACAAACAGGAGGATGGGTCATGTCACTCGGAAAGCGTGGAGCGGCGGAATTCATTGGAACGTTTTGGCTGGTGCTCGGAGGTTGCGGTAGCGCAGTTCTGGCGGCGGGGGTGCCCACGGTGGGAATTGGCTACCTGGGTGTGGCGTTTGCGTTTGGATTGACCGTGATGACGATGGCGTTCGCGATAGGCCACATTTCCGGCTGCCATCTGAATCCGGCGGTCTCGGTGGGTCTCGTGGTTGGTAAGCGGTTTCCGGCGTCCGAATTAATTCCGTATGTCGTCGCGCAGGTCCTGGGAGGTATCGCGGGCGCGGCCGTGCTGTATGTGATCGCAAGCAGTCACGCGGGATTCAGTCTCAGCGGCGGGTTTGCGGCGAATGGTTACGGCGATCACTCACCGAACGGTTACAGCATGGTATCGGGCCTTGTGTTGGAGGTCACGCTAACCTTCATGTTCCTGATGATTATCTTGGGTTCGACAGACAAGCGGGCGCCCGCCGGATTTGCGCCGATTGCGATTGGTCTCGGACTTACGCTGATTCATCTCATTGGTATTCCGGTGACGAATCTTTCGGTCAATCCGGCGCGCAGCACAGGTCCGGCGCTGTTTGTCGGCGGATGGGCGCTAGCACAACTTTGGCTGTTTTGGATCGCCCCCATCGCGGGTGCGGCCCTTGCGGGATTGGTTTACCCGAGTATCGCCGGTTCTGACGAAACCAGCAGCGGGAAATAACTCTGCACCATTCCATTCGAGTGACGCAAATGGGAGGCGAATGTCCCCTATTCGCCGGTCGGAGTATGTAGAGCGGTCAGTCTATTCCTCCGGCGTAAAAGGAGAACGCAAACATGGAACCAACATGGGATGAAATGAAGGATGCGTTTCGCGCGGCGCTCGCGGAAGAGATGGGGTACGGTGATTTCCGCATCGCGCCCAGGTGGGAGGGAGGCAAGCTCATTCTCAAGCCGTTCGACTCGGGGTTACAGCCTAAGGAGATCCCGTTGAACGTGTTCTTCAAGAAGATCACGTCGGTGCGGGAGAAGCTGAGAGTCTTGGAACAGAAGATTAACAACAATGCTTCGCTTCCGACGGAGGACAGGTTGGAAATGCAGCAGTTGATCACGCGGGCGTACGGTAGCCTGACAACGTTCAATGTTCTGTTCCGCGAGGAGGAGGATAAACTTGTGGGGATGAAGGAATCCGAGTAGCGCGAATGGACCGTCATGAGTTCTTGTCAATCAGGCTTTGAGACCGCGGGCTCCAAACTATATTTCGGTTCCGATTCCTGCCTTGGACGCCATGCCGGGCACGAGTCGATGCGCGCCAGTCAACCTCCAGACGTGCAGGCTTGGGCCGAGGTTAAGCAGCAAGAGAAGCGCAATGCCGGGGGGAACGGTGTAGAGAAAGGCGGGAGAAACTCCACACGCCGCCATGACGGTGGTAGCTAAGACGGCGGAACCAAGCGCCAGAAGCGGCGCAATAACAATTCGGTCAAAACCCGGTACGATCCATCGGAGCGTTGCTACCCTGCCAAAGAGATTGATTGGACTCGAGCATCCGGACATGTATTTGAGGAGGCGGCCCAGCGACAAGACGAGTGATATGACGAATGACGCGATCCATGGGGCTATCGAAGTCTTGGGCAAAAGGAATTCATCTTCGGGAATGAAAGACAGACTAGACGCTACCCACCAAGTCAACGCGATGGGAATAAGTATGGCGTCTATCCGAGGAAAGTCGTGGGCGGCGATTGGCGCTAGACGGTTGTATGGCCAGAAACTTATTGCCAAGTCATTTTCGCCGGCATCCGTGCCTCGGACCGTCGTCCGGTTTCCCAGCGCTTCGTTAGTCTGACGAATGACTTCGGACACCGCCGGGGGAGACGCTTCGGCAGGCTGCGCATTATACTCTGCAATAAATCGTAGACAACGGGGAAGTTGAATGAACGCGAGCAGATAGAGGAGGGTGGGGATACACCATCGCAGAATCTCATGACCACTGAAGTACCACATGCACGGAACACCACAGTAGAGCACGTATGACGCGCCTTTGTTGTCGGTCACATGCAAGGTACCGGCGTGGAAGAAAAGGTAGGGCGCGAACATGCACACGACGATCCGGTACGGGGACATGCTGTAGACCAATCCGAAGGCCGTAAGCGCGATTATGACGACAGCATCCTGCCAGACGAGGTGGGCGGGACCAGCCGGCAGCGGCTGCCTTCCTGAAAATGGCGTTCGTGCCAGCCAAGTCCGGTACTCGGTATCGAAGCAGGGGTGAAAGGCAAGGGCTCGCGCTAGACCGTACATTATGGAAATGCCGCAGAGGCTAATGTGCGCTGCGGCGTATCCAAATCCAGCCATCTGTTCGATATAGTATGGCGAGTTCAACACTCCCGCGGTGTAACCGAACAGCCATTTGACAAACCAGAATCCGGGCAAGGCAGCCAGGCATACAAGTGACACTGGGCCAATGAGAGGCCGAGCGAAGAATACTCTCTTAAGCCAGCGTATCATTTCTTGCGGCTTTCGAGGTATTGGGATATGTTTTCGGCGCCCTTGGGATCGATGAGGTGTTCGAGGACTTCCTCGAGGGGGCCGGTGACGTTGGCAAGTTTTCGCAGGCCGTCGGGGGTATCGAAGGCTACGAGTTCGCCGTTGCGAAGGATGATGACACGGTCGGCGAGGCCTTCGACGATTTCGGGAACGGGCGTGGCCATGACGACGGTGACGTCGCTGCGGTCGCGGAGCTGTTTCATGACGGCCTTGAGCGCGAACATGCCAGCGGGATCGAGGCCGCCGGAGAAGGGTTCGTCGAGCAGCATGATCGGGGCTTCAGTAACGAGCGCCGAGGCGATTGCGACCTTCTTCTTCTGACCGTTGGAGAGTCCGTCGATGGCTTGGTCACCGTTGGCGTCGAGGTCAAAGAGGGTAAGAAGACGCTGCACGTGTTCCATTAGGCGCGTGGGCTCGATGCTGTACAGGCGGCCGACGGAAAGCAAGAATTCCCGCGCCGTATTGAATTTGGGCAGCCAGGGGTGGTCCGGCAGGTAGACGACTTTCTTGCGGATAGCAAGTTCGTCATCAACGGTTTGGCGGCGGCGTTTGCCGTCGATTTCGATATAGCCTTTTTGTGGCCATAGCACGCCAGCCATCGCCGCCAACAGCGTGGATTTGCCCATACCGTTCGGCCCCATGAGCGCGACGACTTCGCCCTCGGCAATCTCGATATTAATGTCGCGGAGTACCGGCCTAACGCCGTAGTGCTGTACCAAGTCCACTACTTTGATCATGAGAGACCCCCTTGCGTTGGTGTCCTGGAGAAATCACTCGATCCACGGCGGAAATCATATCGCATGCGCTGGAAGAAGGCAAGACGGCGCCTTTAAATTGCTCCGCAAAACGAAGTATGCGAGTGGCCAAGAAACGTTTACGCGCAGCCAGGTGCTGGGGAGAACCAACCTCCCGAGCGCCCACCGTAAGAATTTGCGGAAAAACACCGAGCTTTATGCCTGAGGCTGAAAAAGTCCGTGGTTTTCGAGTATTGGCTTCGCCGAACTTGATCACGAGAGCCGGTCCGCATACACTAGGGGAGAGTGAAGAAGGGTGTCGGCGCGCGCGCCGGTACGCTTGGCAGCGGAGTTTGGAGCAGGTCTGGCCCATGATCAAACACATCCTAGTCCCTACGGACGGCAGCGACCATGCGCATCGGGGCGTTCGCTACGGCGTGGCGTTGGCGAAGCGGTACAACGCCACGGTTCACGGTCTGTATGTGGTGGATGTGAAGTTATTGGAAGGGCCGTTCTTGCGGGATATCTCGGCGTCGCTGGGCACGGCGCCGTATGTGAATTATCAGAACAATATCGCGCTCATCTTGGAGGAACGCGGCAAGGCGGCGCTGGAAGCGTTCACGGAGGAATGTGACAAGGCGTCCGTCGCGCACACCGCGACGCAAGCGACGGGTGTCGTTACGCGCGCGATTCTAGAGAAGAGCGAATTGGCCGACCTCATCGTCATGGGGCGCGGCGGGGAACATACTGAGTGGCTGGACGGTTTAGTGGGGTCGACGTCACAGGGCGTGGTGCGCCGCGCGTCACGTCCGGTGCTGCTCACGTCGACCGACGTTCCCGGGGACCAGCGCTTTGTGGTGGCGTACGACGGCTCGGTTCACGCCAAACGCGCGTTGCAGGTGTCGGCGAACATTGGCGCCGATTGGAAGATGCCGTTCCACGTGTTAGTGGCGGGCAAGGAACGCGCGGAAGCGATCTTAGCGGAGGCGCGCGAGTATTTGGCGGCGCATCAGGTAGACGTGACGTATGTGACGCGTGACGGCGACCCGAGCGAAGTCATCGTCCAGTACGCTGAAGAGTGTAAGGCGGATTTGCTTGTGATGGGCGCCTACGGCCATACCAAGGTCCGTGAGCTGGTCGTGGGCAGCACGACGGCATACGCAATTAATCATGCTCCGTGTCCGCTGCTTCTCACACGCTGACGGCCGGACTAGAAATAGAGAATCGGATGAAGAATAACGCGAATCTCGAACATGTAATCAGCAAGATCGGCGATTTGCCGGCGATGCCCGAGGCGGTCGGAGAAGTGCTGCGCTTGACCGATGACCCTCAAGTGGGCATGGTAAGGGTGAGTGAAGCGATCCAGCAGGATCCGGCGCTGACCGCGAAGATTCTGAAGGTGAGCAACTCGCCCTATTACGGAATGAAGCAATACGTGGGGACGCTCAAGCTGGCGCTGGTGATCCTGGGCGTACGCGAGGTGCGCAATATCGTGTTGGGCGTCTCGGTGTTTGACGCTCTCCACAATGATCGTACGGAGACGTTATTGACAGGCCAATTCTGGACGCACTCGTTCACGGTGGCCGGGCTCGCGAAACAATTGGGGCTGCGCCTGCACTTGGGGCTGCAGGGCGAGGACTTCATTTCGGGACTTCTGCACGATATCGGCAAGATGGTGATGTGCCGGCAACTCGGCGGGCAATACGAAACCGTGTTTCGGGCGAGCGGTGGTTCGTCGGACGCGTTGTGCGCCGCGGAGAGGGACGCATTCGGGTTTAACCACGCGGAAGCGGGGGCCGCGCTGGCCCTGTACTGGAATTTACCCGAGACGCTGGCGGATTCGTTGTGGCTGCATCACGCGCAGGCGGACGCTGATTTGTCCGAAGCTCGAGATCCTAAACTGGCGAGTCTGATCCGGGTGGCCAATCGCGCCGCCCATGACGGAATTACCACGGGGGCGGAGTACTCGTGTTCGGCCTGCGGCGAAGAGAGCGCCTGGAAGTTTCTCGATCCCCAGGGCACGATGCCGGGAATCGAGCAGCGTTCCGAATTCCTGTCTCAGTTTGGAGAGGTGTTCAGCGTCTCTACTCCGATGCACTAGTTCAACGTTAATCCTCACTCCGCAACAATTCTCGATCAGAGGAGGCCTACTGGCCGCGCCTCTAGAAAGAACATCAATGGCTAAGAAGGAAAAGATCGCAATTCAGCGTGACGCCACACTGGAGTTGGTCGATGCGGAACTCGATTCCGCAATGAGCCAACTCGATGGGGCAAATCAGAAGGTTGAGGAACTCCTGTCTTCGTTCGTGCCGCCGGACGCCACCGCGCAGGCCGTTGATGGACCGGCGGCGGCCGAGTTAGAGGATAGTGCGAACCCGTACCCAGAGCACCGGAATCTTCCGGGGAGTAGCGTTGTTTGGCGGGCTGGGGAGTGAGTGCGTGACCATGGTATGAAGATTCTGCTTACCGATCCCCACCTGAAGGGCGGCGGGCAGGTTCGCTACGTCGAGAACCTGGCGCAGCGCCTGGTAGCCATGGGTCACGAAGTCGTGATCGGATGCAAGCCGGGCAGCGTGCTGGTCGAGCGGGCCCGGATAGCGAAATGCCGCTCACGGGACCAATTCGCGTTCCGGGGAGGGTTGCGTCCCGTGGTCTGGTGGCGGGACCTGCGCGAGTCCATGCAATTTCTTCGCGAGTTCAATCCCGATGTCATTCACGTCAGCGGTTCGCAGGACCATTGGACGCTCGCGCTGGCAAACCGCATGATGGGGCGGCCGTATTGTCTGGTGCGCACGCGCCACAACACCTATCCGGTTCACGATGGAATTTCCAACCGCATTCTCAATCGGGACTGGACCGACTACCAGATCGTCGTCTGCGATGTCGTGCGGCAAACGCTTGCGCGGCAGCGGGCCTTCGACGCGGCGCGAATGTGCTCGATACACAACGGAGTCGATGCGGCGTTGTACGCGCCCGACGCCGCCTCGCGCGCGCGGGTCCGGCGTGAATTTGGCTATGCCGACGATCACATTGTGTGCGGCATTGCCGCGCGCCTGACCCCCGCCAAGGGCCACTCATTTCTGCTCCGCGCCTGCGCCGCGCTTGCGCCGGACTTTCCTCAGATTCGCGTTTTGATTCTGGGACAGGGGGAGAAAGAGGGGGAATTGAAGCGGTTGGCGGCCGAGACTGGAATCTCCGCCGTTACCACCTTCGCAGGGTTTCGGGATGATATGCAGGCGTGCGTGCAGGCGCTCGACATCGGCGTGCAGCCGTCCATTGACTGCGACACCTCTTCGTTCAGTCTCAAAGAGCAGATGGCCGCGCAGAAACCAGTCGTGGCGTCGGATTACGGCGGCTTGACGGAGATTGTGACCGACGGTGAAGAGGGGCTTGTTGTTCCCGCGGGAACGGTTGATCCACTCGTGCGGGCGCTACGCAATCTGATTGAAGACCCGGACCGGCGCGCGGCAATGGGCGCGGCAGGACGGGCGCGCGTGCTGCGCGAGTTCACAGTGGATGTGTTCGCGTCGCGGACCGTCGAGGCGTATCATCGGGCAATGACGATTCATACGGCGCGTCAACACACATGATCACGCTGCACCTGGATGAGCAGTTGGGATGGCGCGGGGGAGAGCAGCAGGCCAGCTATCTCATTCGCGGTTTGGCGGCCCGCGGGCATATGGCGCTGGTGGCGGGACGCCCGCAAGGCAAGTTTCTCTATGCGGATCACGGTTGTGAAGACCTGGTCCGGATTGCGGCTCCGTTTCGGGGCGAACTGGACCTGTTTTCCGCGTACCGAATCGCTCAGGCCGTGAAGCATCACCGCGTGGACATCATTCACGCGCACACCAGCCATACGCATACGACGGCGTGCCTGGCGCGGGCAATCGCGCGCCGGGGCAAGGTGGTCGTTTCGCGGCGGGTGGACTTTGTACCGAAACGAAACGCGTTCAACCGCTTCAAGTACAGCTGGCCGGATCACATCATTGCGATATCCGGCCGTATAGGTCAGGTGCTCAGTGAATTCGGCGCGCCAACAGAGAAGTTGTCGGTGGTACACAGTTGCATCGACGCCGGACGCTTTGATGTTGCGCCTATATCGCGCGCGGATCTGGACGTACCTGAAGACGCGCCGCTACTGGGAAATGTCGCCGCGTTAGTTGGACACAAAGATCACAGGACGCTAATTAGCGCGATGCCGCGAGTATTGGAGCGTATCCCTCGATTACGGCTTGTGATAGTCGGTGAGGGGGAACTGCGGGCGCGGCTCGAGGCGCAGATCACTTCACTCGGTCTCGGTAGTTCGGTGAGACTGCTGGGGTTTCGCGACGATGTGCCGCGGATCTTGCGCGCCCTGGACGTGTTTGTTCTTTCCAGCAAGCTCGAAGGGCTCGGAACGTCGGTACTGGACGCCATGGCTGCGGGAGTTCCCGTGGTCGCTACGGCGGGGGGGGGAATCCCGGAGATGGTCACCCATGAAAAGACGGGGTTGTTGTGTCCTGTTCAGGATTCAGGCGCGCTGGCAGAACAGATCATTCGGGCATTTGAAGAATCGGCGCTGACCGCGGCGTTGGCGCGAAATGCGGCGGATTTGGTTCAGGAGCGTTTCACGACGGACAAAATGGTTGAAGGCAACTTGAGGGTCTACGAGCGGATTTTGGCGCGGAGCTGACGGCTACCCTTTGGGTGGCTTCTGCCACACTTGGGCTCGGGGTTGGTGCTTCTTTGTCCGTACTTTTTTTTGGGGGTGGGACTTCGGCTGGTAGTCTTGGTCGCGCAGGGGATGGCGGCGATCGTATTGGGCGGTGCGTTTCTGTTGCTCCGCCTCGTATTGTTGCTTGGTTTTGAACTGGCTGTAACTGGCTTTGGCGCTATTCGCGGCCGGGGTCAGAGTATTGACCGCCTTCGACGCGGTCGCGGCTGTGGACCCGATAACGTTGTTCAAGAGTTGGTTGACACCATTGAGGGCCGCGCAACCTGTAAGAAGCCACCCTGAAACGACTGTCGCCGTTGTCACTCGAAAGAAGCGCGCCCACGTCATCCTCGATATCTCCGGTTCCAGTGTTGCTTGTAACCCAACCCCTTATCGGTCCCTAGTTTACACGAACGGTACCTATTTGCCAAGAGTTTTCTTTCCAGCGGCTAACACCCTATCGTTCGGTAGGCTGCGCACTGGCGGGGGAAATCGGATTCCGCTATACTTGCGCCTCTTCTGGAAGCAAAAGGAATCGCCATGAGTGTCATTCGTCTCGACAATGTATCGAAGTCGTTTGGGGGGAAACCGATCCTCAAAGGGGTCAGCGTGCGGGTGGAAGAAGGGGAAAAGATTGGTCTCATTGGCCGAAACGGGACCGGAAAGAGCACACTTTTCCGGCTGATGACGGGTGAAGTGGAGCCGGACTCCGGGCTGATCGAGCGGATGCGCCGCGCGCGGACGGCCTGTCTGGCGCAATTGCCGAGCCTGCGCTCGCAAGACACGATATTTGACGTGGTGATGCATTCGTTCCACGAGTTGGTTGAATTGGAACTGCAATTGGGCGAGTTAGAAGGCCGGATGGCCTCGGGGGACGAGACGGCGCTGGATCGCTACTCCGTGCTTCAGGATGAGTTCACCGTGCGCGGCGGCTACACGTTTCGCAGCCATGCCAAACAGGTGTTGCACGGACTCGGATTCACGGTGAGCGACTTCGACTTGCACGTCGGGGCCTTGAGCGGCGGACAGCGCACGCGGCTGATGCTGGCGCTCGTGCTGTTGCAGGACGCGGACCTGCTGCTGCTGGATGAGCCGGAGAACCATCTCGACCTCGAAGCGCGTGAATGGCTCGAAGATTTTCTCAAAGGCTGGCCTCGGACCTTCGTCATTATTTCGCACGATCGGCAGATGCTCAATGCGGTCACGGAACGGATTATCGAGGTCGAGCGCGGAGAGACCTTCGAGTTCACGGGCAACTACGAGGCGTATCAGAAGAACAAGACACTGATTCGCGAGCAACAGCAGAAGGCCTACGAGCGTCAACAGGAGCAGATCGAGAAAGAGGAAAGCTGGATTAACCGCTTTCGATACAAAGCGACCAAGGCGACACAGGTCCAGAGCCGCATCAAACGGTTGGAGAAACTGGAGCGCGTGGAAGCCCCGTTGACCGAGGCGGGATCGGCGACTTTCAAGCTGGGTGAGGTGGTACGCAGCGGGGCCGTTGTACTGGATGTCAAGGACCTTTCAATGGCGTACGGCGATCTCACGCTGTATGAGGACGTTTCGTTTCAAGTGGAGCGCGGCGAGCGCGTGGGGATTATCGGACCGAATGGAACCGGGAAGACCACGCTGCTGCGGCAGATTTCGGGGCGCTTGTCCGTGGGCGCGGGCGCCGTGGCGTTGGGACACAAAGTGAAACTGGGCTACTACGAGCAGCATCACGAGGCGTTGAACAGCGCGGGTGACATACTTGGCGAAGTGAGCGCGGTACGTCCGGATATGACTCCGGAACAGGTGCGGCGTTTTCTCGGACGGTTCCTCTTTACCGGAGATGATGTGTTCAAGCCGATCACGGCCCTGAGCGGGGGTGAATTGAGCCGGGTGGCGATGGCCAAACTAATCCTGGGCGGATCCAACTTGCTGTTGTTGGATGAGCCGACGAACCACCTGGATATTGCATCGCGGGAGGCGCTCGAGGGCGCATTGGAGGAGTTTCCCGGGAGTCTCCTCATCGTATCCCATGACCGGGCGCTCATTGATCGCCTTGTCGAGAAGTTGATCATCATTCAGCACGGGGTGGCCTCGGTACACCTGGGCAACTACTCGCATTACCGCTGGAAACAAGGGCCGGCGGCCAAGGGTGAAGAGGCGCGGCAGTCCACTACCGAAGACGTGCTCAAGATACGGAAAAAGAAGCCGCAACTGGCAAAGCAGGACGAAAAAGTCCGCCGCAAACAGCGCAAAGAATTGGAGGAGATCGAGCGGACTATCGAGTCATTGGAACAACACCTCGAATCGCTCGAGATCCAATTCACCAAGATCGATCCGGCGGATTACCAGCAGGCGCAGGACCTCAAGAGCGAGTACGATGGGATGAAGGCCGACTTGGCTGAGCTCTATTCAGAGTGGGAGCGCCTATCGGAGGGGATGGCGGAGTCCGGGTAGCTGGCCATGGACGTCTCTCTGGACACCTGACCTCCCAGACTGCGGCGCCCAGCGGCTTTTTTCGCGGGGATTTGCTCACATTGCACTGTTGTAGTTTTCCAGTAGTTGAATCCGGGTTTTCCCGCAACACAGGATAAATTGGACGCAGGTGGGCGACTTGTGGCATACTTGGACTTCCGCACAGGCCGGCATACCGGTGCCGCCGAGTCTAGAACGCTCGAATTTCAGGAAGGAGTTTCACACGAGATGGATTTCCCTATACAGGTCACGAACACCAAATTGCAGAAGTGGGTGCAGGAGATGGCGGCCCTCTGCAAGCCCGACACCATACGCTTGTGCGACGGTTCGCAGGAGGAGTATGACGAACTGTGCGCCCTAATGGTTAAGACGGGGACATTCATCAAGCTGAATGAGACCAAGCGCCCGAATAGCTATCTAGCGTTCTCCGATCCCGGTGACGTTGCGCGTGTTGAAGACCGGACTTTTATTTGCAGCGATAAGAAGGCGGACGCGGGTCCCACCAACAATTGGGTGGAGCCGAGCGAGATGAAGCGGACGCTCAACGGGCTTTTCGATGGCTGCATGCGCGGCCGCACGATGTACATGATCCCGTTCAGCATGGGACCGCTGGGTTCGCCTATAGCCCACATCGGGATTGAATTGTCGGACTCGCCCTACGTTGTAGTCAATATGAAGATCACGACCCGTATGGGAAAGAAGGCGCTGGATATTCTTGGCGATGGCGACTTCGTTCCGTGCGTACACTCGGTGGGCGCGCCGCTTGCCCCAGGCCAAAAGGACGTGCCTTGGCCATGCAATAAGGACCACAAGTACATCGTGCATTTCCCCGAGGAGCGCGCGATCTGGTCCTTTGGCAGCGGATACGGTGGTAACGCGCTGTTGGGCAAGAAATGCTTTGCGCTTCGCATTGCCTCGACCATGGCCCGCGAAGAAGGCTGGCTGGCCGAGCATATGCTGATCCTGGGAGTGGAATCCCCGGACGGCGAGAAGACGTACGTTGCGGCGGCATTTCCGAGCGCGTGCGGCAAGACGAACTTCGCGATGTTGATTCCGCCGGATGCGTTCAAGGGATGGAAAGTGACGACCGTCGGGGATGATATCGCTTGGATTAAGCCAGGTCCCGACGGCCACCTATACGCGATTAACCCGGAAGCGGGCTTTTTCGGGGTGGCGCCGGGCACGTCGATGAAGTCCAACCCGAATGCGATGGCCTCGGTCGCGCGGGACAGTATCTTTACGAACGTGGCGCTGACTCCGGACGGCGATGTTTGGTGGGAAGGCATGACCAAGACGCCGCCGCCAAAACTGACCGACTGGCAACGCAAGGAGTGGACGCCGGACTGCGGCCGCAAGGCGGCGCATCCCAACGCGCGTTTCACGGCGCCAGCGAGTTTGTGCCCCTCGATCGACCCGGATTGGGAGAGTCCGAAGGGTGTGCCTATCAGCGCGTTTATCTTTGGCGGCCGCCGCAGCAACTGCGTACCGCTCGTTTGTCAATCGTTCAACTGGAGTTTCGGTGTTTACATGGCCGCGACGATGGGATCTGAGATGACCGCCGCGGCCGCGGGAACGCTTGGTCAAGTTCGGCGCGATCCGCTCGCAATGCTGCCGTTCATTGGCTACCACATGGGCGATTATTTTGACCATTGGCTGCCGATCGGGCGCAGCTTGGTCGACCCGCCGCGAATCTTCGGAGTAAACTGGTTCCGGACGGACAAGGACGGGAAGTTCCTGTGGCCGGGCTACGGTGAGAACATGCGTGTTCTGAAGTGGATCGTGGACCGCGTCCGCGGACGTGGACACGGGGTCGAGTGCCCGTTAGGTTGGATGCCTCGCCAGCAGGACATCGAGTGGGACGGTCTGGAGGGGGTATCCTCCGATCAATTTGGCGATCTGATGTCCGTGGATGTGGACCTCTGGAAGCAGGAGTTGTTCGCGCATGAGGAGTTGTTTACGCGGCTATATGACCGGCTTCCTAACGAGTTCCCTCACCAGCGCGAATTGATTATGGCCGCATTGTGCCGCACCCAATCGACGCTGGGATAGGCAGCGAAGAAGCTGTCTTTCGGAACCGTGACTCGGGCCGGTATACTGGATAGCGCCGGTTCGCGCCGGGCTTTTATGAGCAGGAGCACCTCCGGTATTATGTGTGCCGGAACGGACGCCAATTAGCATCTTGAAACAAAGTAGTACATTTGAGGTATAGTAGTTGCCATCAGGAAACGGAAGGATACGACGGATACCCGCGCGGGCGCCGTCTGACATGAAAGGGTAATAGCCGTGAAGAATCACCTGAAGGCCGTAACCAAGACTCCTGTAGCATTGGCCGCAACGCAGCTCAATGGGGCGACGGTCCTTACGTTCATCATTGCCGTCCTTGGGGCGGTTAACTCGCTGCTGACGCGGAAACATACACAATCATCGTAGGGTGGTATCGACCGACTGGGAGCGCGACGAGCGTGGCACCACGAATGAATCACTTGATACCGTTGAGCCGTCCGGGTTCCGCCTTTGCGTTGGACCCGAACACATTGTTGGCTCGTATCTTCGTACGGGTGCTGATTCATGTGGAAGAGGCCAAGACACAGAAGACCAACCCGCCTTCCTAGGGCGGGGCCGGAAGTTGTGAGAGTCGGGCTTGTTTTCAGCCCAACGAGGAATCGGAGAGCGGTTTGAGACTCCGGGTGGGGGTCCGAGCCGAGGATGTGCGCTGTTTTATCGGACGCCACTCGCGAGGGAGTGCGAGGACGCCCCAACGCAACGGGTTACGAAGGAGAACATACCGGATGAAACACCATAGGCTCGTGACGCGCAAGCCCGTAATGGCCACGACGAACTTGCAGGCCAAACTTACTTGGATGGAATCCGCCTACAGAAGTTTGATTCAGATCTATTTTGGCAAGCACGGCGGCGTTGCTTAGGACGCTCAGCGACAGGACGTACACATGCGGCTCAAACCCCATTGCAAGCGCGTTTCCAGACTACCGGAGGTCGCTTCGACCGGGTTCCAGCAGAAGCTGGATTTCCTGGACACGATCCTGCAACAGACAGTGCTATTGCAGCGTCAGCTTCCGTGGAAGGCGTTCTTCCCCATCGGCGGCGGTGGCGGAACAACTACTACCTAATAGGCGCCTGCCCAAGAGCGCACGAGTAGGTACAAGACTTTGCAGCGCCGGGCAGCGACGGCGTGTGCTGGCTTTCGATTGTATTCGTAAAGCGCATCGGCCGTTTCTCAACTCAGTGTTGGGAAATGGCCGTTCTTTTGACTCTCAGCCTTGGGGA
>JACRLJ010000023.1 GCA_016215105.1 Candidatus Hydrogenedentota bacterium | reverse complement strand
CGAACGCGGGTCAGTTCCTTTTCGACGCCGAGGATGTCCTTCAATTCGCCGAAGCGGTTCAAGTGGTCAAGGAGGCGTTCTTCCATCTTCTTGAGATTCCGTGTGCGGGCGTCGGTGTCGACGAATTCCTCGGTAACGTCCTGGGTGGTCACCTGCTTATTGAGTACCTTTCCGATGGACTCCAGACTTTGCATCGAAGTATCGAACTTGTCGGCGGGCACACGAATCTGCATGGTCACCGATCTTCGGCCTAGCCCGTCTGTTGATTCATGCAAGTCACCGACGTAGCCGCCGAGGGTTTGAAGGCTGGCGGTGAGTTGATCGGTTGCGGCGCGGGCGTCGTCTGTTTCGATGAGAATGGTAGCGTTCTTGATGAGGTAGCGATCGGGTTGGCTGGCGGCCATGGCCCCGATGCCGATGGCGGGCTGGCCTGCTCCTTCTGCCGCTTGCAGGGAACTCGGCTCCGTCGCTGCGGCTGTCATGGCCTTACCGGCGACTTGCGCGGCCGGCGCAGCGGCCAACTCACCCATATGCCGGGACGTGTCCATTGCGACGCCTCTGACAGCGGGGGGAGCGCTCTTAGCCCGATATTCGCTTACGCCGCAGGCGATTGCGAGCGTGACGATACCAACGCAGGCAAGTACATTTCGTAGAGAATTGACTCGCATGACAGTGCCCTCCATCGCCGATTCGGCGCGTTTGTCAGTCGTGTCATTGGACACCGTTTCCGACCGGTGGTTCGGACGGGAAACGGTCGAAGCGTTCTACGAATCGGGTTCGGCGCGCTCGAAACCGCGAGTTTGATCGACATCGCGGATGGGGCGCATCTCGGCGACGAGGTCGTCGAGTATCAGGAGGCGCTCAAACCATATTTTGAGGAGTGTACACAGATAGCGGCGCCCCATTTCGTTCAATTTGAGATTGGATTGCCCCCAGGTTCGCCCTGACCAACTGATGGGCAGCATCGCGATGGAGTAGCGCCGGATTAGGGCGGACAAGGACATCTCGATAGTGATGTTGAAGTGGGCGGATCTCAGCGGGCTGATGTCCTCGATGACGTGGCGGCGGTAGACCTTGAACGCGTTGGTCAAGTCGTTGTGGCGCGTCCAAAACATGATACGAATCAGGTGATTGGCAAGCCGGTTGAAGAAGAGCTTGACGGGCGGATAGGCCGTTACTTTGCTCCCAGGCAGGAAGCGCGAGCCGAACGCGCAATCGAAACCTTCCTCGATGACGCGGTAGCACCGGACGACGTCATCTGGCTGGTCCGACAAGTCGGCCATGACCACGGCGACAACGTCGCCGGTGAAATGCTTGAGTCCGCATCGTACGGCGCGGCCCAATCCGCCGGGGGGCGTGTTGTGGACGAGGAGGACTTCGGGGAACTCGTCGCGCGCGGCTTCCACGACTTCGGCGGTCTTGTCGTTGCTGTTGTCATTGACGACGACGAACTCGAACGGAATGCCCTCGGATCGCAATGGGGTGGCCAGGGACCGGATGGTGGGGACGATGTTCTCTTCCTCGTTATAGGCGGGAATGATGATCGAGTAGCGCAGGGAGTTCTTGGCGGCGGGCGTGGTCTTGCTAAGAGCCTTGCGAGTCATCCTAACGGCATCCCGTTCCTAGCGCTGTCCGGGTGGAAAGATCCACCAAGCAAAGCTGTTGTCTGTGGCAGACGTCTCGGCGGTCCGGCGAGACGCCGTGTCCGCGATGGAAATCCGCTCACGACGGCGCCGACCCGCTACACAGATCGCGGACGATTTGATCGTACCGACAATATTCTGCGGAGAGCCACGCGCTACGAACGTGATTCTAGCGAACGGGAGTATCCAGGTCCAATCCGCACCGTCAATGCCGCGCCAGGGATTAGCGCCCGAGACTACGGTTGGATGCTTGTTCCGGTATGTCCAAGGCTATCGGTCTTAACCACGAAGAAGTCGCCTTCGCGGGGACCGGCTCCGGTTTCGGTGAAACCGGCCATCGCGTAACCGCCGTCGGGCGCGACGGCCACCGATTTGGCGTCGTCAGTATTGGTGTCGCCGTAAGTGTCGAAGAAGACCAGCATGCCTTGCGGATCCGTTTTCACAAGGTAGGCTTGCGAACCCTTGGCGTAGGAACTGCTCGATCCGGCGAGTACATACCCACCGTCCGAGTCCTGGGCGAGCGCGGTCAGGCGATCCACTCCGCCGCCGCCAAACGCTTGACCGAACGCGTTGTCCTGCACGCCGTCGAGTGTAACCCGCGCGACAAACGAATCATTCAAGTTGTCGTGTCCGACGGCGGTGAATCCGCAATAGACGACTCCGCCGTCGGGCGCGGGCACGATTGCCGAGGCGAGATCGCCGTAGACGGCTTTGCTCCACAGCACACTCAGGTCGGTGGTGCGATTTGTGAGCGAGGCGACCACTTTGATGAGGTATGCCTGTGAGACACCGCCCTGGATGCGCTGTCCGGCAAGGATCAGGCCCCCGTCATTTGTTTCAGCGACGCCGTTTCCAAGCCGAACCGCGCCGGCTTCGCTGTAGGTGCGGAAGTCCACCTGATTGCCGTCGCCGTCCAAGCGCAGCAGAAACATGTTACCCGTGGAGGCGTCGATCGCGTTGTAGCCTTGGGTACCGGCGACAATGTAGCCACCGCTCGCCAGGACCAACACGTCTGCCGCATACGAGGTGAGGGCGGAACCGGATTTTGCCGGCGGATCCGCGGGCAGATCCCCCAGGGGATAGGTGTCGAACCATACGGGGTCGAGATTGCGGGTGTACTTTGTGGCGAATACGTGGGTGTTTCCGGTGCCGCCGTCATAGATTCCTCCGGCGGCGATGATTCCGCCGTCGAGGGTCTGCCGGACCACATTGAGGATTTCATTGTGTGTTGGGTCGCCGAAGGTTTCTATCGCAGTGGGCGCGCCGTTCGCAGTCAGTTTTACCAGCGCGACCTGCGAGGTCCCGTCTCCACCGGAGGGAATGGTCAACCCGCCGGCTACATAGGCGCCGTCACCGGTGGACGCGATACCGTAACCTTCGTCGGAACTATTCAATGACATATCGACGGCGCGCATCCATTTCGCTGGGGTGGTCTCCGCGAGGTAGATGGTGTCGGAGCGCACCAGGGATTCTTGTGCGGCCGCATTGCGCAGTTTGACATAGACCGTTTTCAGGCCGTTTCCAGCGGATAGGGTGAAGTTCACATTGGGCGAGGTGTACGTTTGCCAGACGGCTCCGGTGAAGGATTTGGATTCGCTTGCCTTGTATTGGGTGGGACTATCGGAAGCGCGAAGCGCGGAAACATCCAGGCGCAATACGACTTGGCGCGTGTTCGTGGCGGCCTCACCATCATTTATCAGTACGCCGGTGAGGGCCGGGGTACACCGCAGGGCAGCAAAGCTTATCGCGGAGATGGCCACGATTTTGATCCAGAACTGGCGTTTCCCTCGCATCGAAAATCTCCCGCGCCGCCGCGAACCGCTGCCCACGGAGGCAAGTCATAACCGTTTATACTACGCCACTGGGCGGGACAAACACCGCCTAGAGGCTTGGCCCTAGCCGTTGGCCAACAGTCTGAAATCGTGGTCCACAACGTCCACGCTACGCGCGCAGATGACGCTGACGAAGACGGTCAGGCATAACTTTCCTGGGATGATTATCCCCAGAATCGCCCACAAGTTGCCTCCGTTCGGGGATACCAGGCGATTTCCCGCCGCTTGCCGCTGGAGGAGTCACCGCCATCAGCCAGGACTTTGCGGGATCGCTACATGCGCTCCGGCGCTGTAATGCCCAGTAACTGCAACGCGTTACATAGGGTTTGGTGGGTTGCTTTGCAGAGCAAAGCACGGGCTGCGCGCTGAGTCTCCGAGTCGGCGTTAAGCACGGGGCAATCGTGGTAGAACGCCGTGAAAATTCGGGCGGTGTCGAGCGCATACTGGGCGATTGGCGCGCAGTTCCGAGTCTGAACGGCGTTCGCGACCGTATCCGGGAAGCTAGCGAGTTTCACGAGCAGGGCCCATTCGGAATCGGTTTCCGTCGGAAACTGCACGGGGGGGTGCGGCAGATCTTGTCCGAGTTTGCGCAGTATGGAGTTGATTCGGGCGCACGAGTACTGCACGTAAGGGCCGGTATCGCCGGAAAATGACAGGCTGGTATCCCAGTCGAAGATGACGTTCTTGTTGGGGCCAACGCGCAAGATGGTGAATCGTACCGCGGCCACGGCGACGTTTTGCGCGATAATCTTGCGATCTTCCGGGGCCAGATCCTTGCATTGTTCTTCGACGCGCTCGGCGGCAAGCGCGGTGGCTTCGTCGAGAAATTCTGACAGAAGCACGACCTTGCCTTGGCGCGTGGACATCTTTCCGGCTTTGAGAAGAATGTACGAGTAGTAGACGGTTTCCGGCGCGGTCTTGCCCGCGGCCTCGAGGATGAGCGCGATCTGTTGCGCGTATAGTTTGTGATCTTCGCCAAATACGGAGAGATTGATATCGGCGCCGCGTTCGCTCTTGTCAATGGTGTACGCGATATCGCGGAATCCGTACATTGAACTGCCGTTTGCGCGCATGAGCACGAAGTAGCGGCCTTCCTCCGGGGCATGACCGATTTTGGACAGGTCTACGACCAGCCGCTCGTCTTGGTCCGTAAACACGGCGTCTTTCGCGCGCAGCGCTTCGAGAACCTGGGCCAGTCGGGCGTCTTTGATGTAGTCGGATTCATGATCGAATACGTCGTACGAGACGCCGAGACGCGCGAGCACAGCCAATTGCCCTTTGAGACACAGGCCGGTAATCGCGTGGAAACGGCTCTTGGTATCGGCGTCGCCTTGCTCCATCTTCGCCAGCAAGTCGTATCCCTGGGCGGCGAATTCAGGTTCAGCTTCCGCGCGGGCATTGGCGTCGACGTAGATTTGCAGCACCTGGTCGAAGGTCAAACTCGAGGGGTCCTGGCACGCCAGCACGAGGAGCGCGATCTGACGGCCCATGTCATTGACATAATAGTGTACTTCGACGTCGTATCCGTCGAAGCGCAACAGCCGGACCAAGCTATCCCCGATCATGGCGTTGCGCGCGCGGCCGACGTGTGGGCTGGCGTTGGGATTGATGCTGGTATGCTCGATGAGCGCTTTCTTTCCTTTTCCTGAATCTCTCGATCCAAATCGCTCGCGTTCCGCGAGTATCTGGGTGACAATGCGGCGTCCGAACACCCCGCGATCCAATCGAAAGTTCACGTACGGCCCCGCAGTGGTCACGGCTCGCACTTCGGGGCCGTAGGTTATCTCGGTGGCGAGACGCGTCGCGAGTTGGGGTGGGGGCAACTTCAGTTTCTTTGCGGGTTCGAATGTTCGCAGGGCAACGTCACCCACGGCCAGATTCGGCGCCTGGGCGAACACGAGGTCGCCAGGCTCGAGGGCTGGAAACGCAGCGAGTATGGCGTCGGACAGAGATTGGAACGGGTTCACGGTACCTTCCTGTCTTGAGGTCAACAGTGTAAGTTCGATGTCATCTGTAAGTGACGGACGCGTTTCGCGCGCAGCACATGGTTCCTGAGAACGTGCTCGCACTGGCGCCGGTATGCGTGCGTTGACCGGCGAATGAGGACATTCGACCTCGCTGGCCGCAACGTTTCTACTTGGCGCACATATCACCAACCGCCGTGTTATGGGGTCGCGGCCGGATAGGCCGAAAGGTGCACGGGATCCCCATGCATGTCCAACTATCTATGCGCACCGTCGGCAGATATACGCGCGGGAACATACCGCGCCTGCGAGGTCGCGTGCGGTGACGCGTCCATTCTACCCCAGTTCGACCGGCTGGCGCCAATCCGTGCGCGGCGCGGCCGCGCGTGTCGAACAGGCTGAAAACGAGTGGCTTCGGCGCGTGTTGTTCAGGGTTGATAACAGTTGACACAAAAACTATTGACTTTTGTAAACTTTTCGCTATAAGATGGGCAAGTTGCACGAGGGTGGGGGCGATCTTGCAGCGCGGACCGGAGCGCGCGAGTCAGTTCGGGCGTTTCGTACGGCGTTTACTTCCGAGAAATCGGATAGTCTCATGAGCCGAACTTGTAGAAGCGCGACTGGAAGCGGGAAGTGCGGGAATGCGGGAGACTGAGATTCTGACCGGGCCGCTGGGGCCTTTGCCGGGCGCGCCTTGCCCGGGATCTCCTTCCTTCTAACGAAAGCACATGCCCTTCGTGGTCAGCCTTGAAGCGAGAAGGAGACCGTAGCGGTGGTTCGAGATGAGAGCAAACGAATGCGCAGGCGGCTGGCCTCTCGGGCTGGGTTTACCCTGGTAGAGATACTCGTCGCGTTGGTGGTGATGGGAGTCGCGATGACTCTAATCATCTGGTTCTTGAGCGCGAGCGTCGATCTCAATAAGGAGAATCGCCGCGAGCGGATCGCGACGTCGTACGCGCAGGAACAACTGACCGAACTCCTCAGCAATCCATCCGCCTATGCCTGGGCTCTATCCGCTGACGCAAAGTTAGGTGAAGTGAAGTCCAAGGATGAGAAGGCTCCGGGTCTCACCGCTCCTTCCGTACTCCCCTCGGAAAAACTCCCTGCGCGCAAGTACGAGGCCAATTTCTATGACGGTTTCTCGTGGAAGGCCTACTCGCGATTGCCTGCTGCCGACGCGCACTACGCGGAGGTTGTCGTGGTAGTTACCTGGCGCTCGACGAGCGGCATGCAATCCGGCAGTGAGCGATCCATAACATTGACCTCGAGTGTTCCGCGTTCCGCGGTGGAGGGCAAGGCATGAAGCTGCGGCGTGGACATGAATCGGGCTTCTCGTTGCACGAGTTGCTGCTAGCGATCGCGTTGATGGGCATTATCACGACTTGGGCCGCCAAATCGTTCGTTTCCGTCTCCGATACGTGGGGCAAAGTTCGCAATGCCGCAGAGTTGAATGATGACGCGACCCGCGCGTTTGCGCAGTTAGAGTCGGATTTTTCGAGCGTGATTTCGCCGCGTCTGTCGGGTATTCCGCTCAAGGCGCTGCCGGATAGCACTAAGAACGGGGGGGCGGCGGTAGCCGATTCCGTAGTGATTCCGATCCAGGCTGTTCCCGACGGCGCGATACGCCGTGTCATGGGTATCGCGGTATCGTATCACCTGGATGCCAAGAACGGGTTAATGAGAACTAGGGGCAACCTTACGGATACGGAGCCAGTGGGGTATCCGAATTCCGTAGCGAAGAATATTAGCAGTATCCGTTTTGAGTACGCCGGGCAATCTGGTTCTGAGTCCTGGACACCCAATTGGACCGGGACGGCATTGCCCAAGGCGGTGCGGGTAAGCCTCGTGCTGGCCGACCCGAATCATCCTGAGCAGGCCATATCCCGAAAGGCGGTGTTTGCCATCCATGTTCAGTAAATCATCGCTTCACGAACATCACAGACGAGTCATTCGCGGGGAAAACGCCGGGGTTGCGTTAATCACCGCGCTTGGAATGCTCGTGCTCTTTCTTGCGATGGGCACGGCGTTTCTGGGTTATGTGACGATCGATCAGCGCGATGCGCGCTATGCCTTGAAAATGGCGCGGGCGAAGGCCGTGGCTGACGGCGGCGCACGCGCGGCCATTGGCGAGATTCAGGCGGCGCTCGCGGCAGGAAAGCCGGCCCCGCCGGAATTGACGATACCGTCGAGCGTGTATGGCTTTGAAAAAGGTCAAGATACTCCGGTCCCGCAGGAGAATCGCGCCGCGAGGGCGGAAGTACGCATTACGGACGAGTGGGCGCGCATCAATCTCAATCAGGCGCCAGTGGTGGTTTTGCAGGCCATTCTCGGCGTAGATGGCGACGCTGCGCGGAAACTACGCAGCGGTCTGCCGCGGCAGGATTCGGGAGAGGTCCTTGCGCCTACGTCGGATCGGCGATGGCTTACTACGGTAGGAGATTTGGTTACGCGCGGCCTGATGGAAGGCCCAACCTATAATGCGTTGGACCAGGAGTTGGTGACGGTATATAGCGCCGCGGACAACACCAATCCCGGGGCTTACATTAACTTGAATACGGCTCCGGCCAAGGTGCTTGCGGCGGTGCTCAATCTTTCGCCGGAGGCAGCCAACGCGGTGGTGGCGGCGCGTGACAAGGCGCCGTTCAAGAGTGTGCAGGACTTGCGCGCGGCCGTAGGGAAGGGCCCGGAAACGTTTAACGTTCCTCAGGCCCCGGGCGCTCCGGATGCGCTTCCGCCGGCGCTGGCTTTTTCGTCCCGCTGTTATCGAATTCGAAGCGAGGCGAAAGTAGCCAATGTTGTAGACGAGAAGGAAGTCGACGCCACCAGATGGTCGGTGGAGGCGGTGGTTTATTTTCCGGACGGCGCCGCGCCCCTGGTTCAGTATTGGTCTGCGGCTAAGTAAGTGTCTTGAGTCCGCGCGGGTTTGCGCGGTTTGATTTGGTCATTATCGGGATTTGAGCAAGGCCAGTGCAAACGAATGGAGGAAGCACGATTATGCCCACCAACGCCGAAAGACGAGGCGAGGGTATGAAGCGGGTCCGGCGCGGCGGCCCGAAGCAGACTATTGTGACGTCGTCCGCGTCTGTTGTGGATGATGAGATCATCGCCGCGCCCGCAGCGGTGGTTCGTCCGGCTGGCCCTAGCCGCAACACCGCGTTCTTCAGTACCGCGCGAAAGAGCGACGTTACGGCATTTCTGCGCCAGTTGATTATGCTCTTGCAGGCTGGGACGCCGATTCTGAAATCGTTGCAGACGCTTTCAGCTCGGGGACGCTCGGGAGTTCGCGGACTGGTTCGGGATATTTGCCAGTACGTTGAGGCCGGTAACCCGCTTTGGCAGGCGTTTGAGCGCCACTCGGCTCATTTCGACGTGGTGTTTATCAACAACATAAAGGCGAGTGAAGCGAGCGGTACGTTGATCACGGTGCTCGAGCGGTTGGTGAGCTACCGGGAAAAACGCGCGATCTTGAAGAAGCGGGTGCAGGGCGCGATGTTGTACCCGGTAATTCTGCTGGCGATGTGTCTGTTGGTCATGTTGGTGATCACGAAGTTCGTGATTCCGAGCTTCGCCGATATGTTCGAGAAGATGTCGATCCAGATGAATTCGTTTACGCTGAATTTCATTGCGGTGAGCACTTTCCTGGGCAAGTATTGGTTGGTCGGCGTGGGGGGGCTGGTAGTTCTCTATCTGATCTACAAGCTGTTCTTGATGCGGAATTCGGCCACACGTCCCGTGGTTGACTACATTAAGCTGAAGATACCCGTCGTCGGTCCGATCGTGCAGCAGAACGCCATAGTCGAGCTTACCCGTACGCTGGCGTTGCTGCTAAAGAGCGGCCTATCCATAATGGTTACGCTTGACCTGGTCAAGAACTCGATCAGCAATCGAGCTGTCGCCAATACGTTGGATGGAGTACGCTCGTCGGTCGAGCGTGGTGGCGGTCTGGAGCAGCCATTGCGGTCCGTGAGCGGGGTGATTCCGGAGATCGTGACCGACATGCTGGTCACGGGCGAAGAGTCGGGTCAATTGGATCAAATAGCCGAGCAGATCGCGAACACGTACGAGGAGGAGGTCACCATCCGAATCAGTACGCTGGGTGACGCGCTTATTCCGATCGTAGTGCTGATCATTGGTGTAGTGGTGTTGATGCTTGCATTCGCCATGGGCGGCCCGCTCCTTGATCTTATGAACAGTCTTGGCGCTGGCGGAGGTGGAGCCGGCGAATAGCCGCGGGTTGTGATGACGGTGTTTGAACGCGGGGCCTTTCCGAGTGGAAGGGTCCCGTGTTTTGTTTGGGGTCTGGGGTCTGGGGTCTGGGGTCTGGGGTCTGGGGTCTGGGGTCTGGGGTCTGGGGTCTGGG
>JACRLJ010000022.1 GCA_016215105.1 Candidatus Hydrogenedentota bacterium | reverse complement strand
CGCTCCAAGTTCTCCGCCGGTGAAGCGGCGCTTTGTCCCGACAGCCGCACGGCGCCGCGCAGCGCCAGAACCTTCATGCCTTCGTCGGGGGACGTCTTCGCCAGTTCCATCAACACCGGCAACGCGTCGGGAGTCGGCCATTCACACAAGGTGCGTAGCGCCGTTTCCTTAATCGCCCCCTCTCCGGAGGAAGCGGTACGGACAATATCGAACGCTTTCGGGCTGCCCGTGGTACCCAGCAGCCGGAGCATTGATAGCTTCGGCTCGCCTTGGGCCTGGGCAAAGGCGCCGCAGAAAGCGTCCACCAGGGTTACCGGGGCGGCGCCCACCGTGAATTTGAGCGTTTCGCCTTCCTTCACCGTCTTACTGATCGGCGCTCCGTTTTCCGTGTAATCGACGCGCAGTTGCTTCACAACCCCAGGCGCCGGTTCACCAAAGTTGGCATTGGTGGCCTCGATTGAGGGAGCGCCGGCGGAAACCATGCGAGAGACCTGCGCGAGGACATCAGCCGTCGGGGCGCCCGGCGTCAAATCACCGTACACGGCTTTCTGAATTACAATGGCCCCCGGCATTTGCTTCTGTCGTTCGCAGAGCGCCGCCAACGTGCTTTCGGCGGCCTTCAATTCCGGCGCGGAGCGTCCCTTGACCACCGTATCCAGTAACCCCGCCAGTTCCTCGATACCGGCGCGGTCGTGCAGACCATCAAGCGCAGCCACGCGGACAGCTTCGTCGGCGTCGGCTCCCGCGACTTTCATCAGCAGAGCTACGGGGTTGTCCAAGCCTCCCCGGCCGATCAGTTCCACCGCAACGCGGCGGGCCTTAGTCTGGTCGCTCTGGAGCAGGGCTTCCAGTGCGGCGTCTCCGTCCTTTCCGTAGCCGTACGCGAGTGAATCACGGGCAGCTTCCGCGAGTTTCTCATCCTCAGCCCACGCTAATTGGGACACCAGCTTGAGCGCGGGCGTGTAGCCCATACGCGTCAAAGCGCGCAATGCAACCACGCGAACGTCGACCGGGCCATCATTGGCGAGCGCGAGAGCTGCTTCGCCAGCGGCCTCTCCGTCCTTGTCTCCGAAAACATCCAGAATCCGGACTTTCCGCTCGGGAGGCAAGTTAGGCAACACACCCGCCAATGCGGCCGCGAGATTCCGGTTGCTACCCAACTCCCGTGAAACGCGCAGCGCGGCGATAAAGGCATCCGCGTTCTCGCCACCCAGCCGTTCCACCAACAGCGGCAAACCTTGTTCGGCCCCGCGAGACAGAACTGCCCCGCGTAATGCGCCTATTTGAACTTGTGACGAGGTATTCGCGATTTGAAGCAAGCGATCATAGATGGCAATCGCTTGGTCCTTCTCGCCCTTGATCGCATGTCTCTCCGCGCAACCGAGTAGTCCATCGCACAGCGCATTCAATCTACCTTGCGAAATTGGCGCTTGTACGATAGCGTCGCTCAGCGCCTTCTCCGCATCGGGAGTAGCTATCACCCCAAGGGCCACCGCAACCGCTCGCGCCACCTCCGATTCGCCGGGCAGCAGCTTCAGCAGTTCCGGAACGGCCTGCTCGTCCTTTCGGATCGCGAGTGAGTTGAT
This sequence comes from Candidatus Hydrogenedentota bacterium, assembly GCA_016215105.1. Lineage (GTDB taxonomy): Bacteria > Hydrogenedentota > Hydrogenedentia > Hydrogenedentales > SLHB01 > JACRLJ01. The sequence continues at coordinate 72,177 of JACRLJ010000022.1, read as the reverse complement.
AACGCCCACTCGAAGACGCCCGCTGGTCTTGCCCAAAGCGTCGCGCAGCGCTTGTCCCGCTTCGGGATACAGCATGGGCTCCAACGCATAGCGCGCCATATGCGAGAGCTTCTCGTCGGTAAGCAAGCCCGCTAATACCGGCACAGCCTCTGGCGACGGGCGCGTGGAAAGCGTGCGGCATGCCGCTTCCTTTTCCAGGAAGGACGCGCCGGACTTGAGGACACTGACGGGATCGGCAGGCTGATCCGCGGCGCGGGCAATGGCGCCCATCATAAGCGCGCCGGCCAATACAAATGCAGCGATGGATATCCGCATGGTTCTAGGTGTTCCTTTCGACTCTGACATCATATTACCCACGGCTCCCGTTGGGCTCGCGAACGCAAGCGGTTGGCCTCGTCGTCGTTGATGAACGCTTCGGCCACCGGGTCGTAGCGCAGGTCACGTCCAAGCCACATGCAGATATTCGCGGCGTGTACGGTGCTCATCGAACGGTGCATCACGCTGGGATTGGCCACCGTCTGTTCGCGCGATTTCACACAGTCCAGGAAATTCCGCATGTGATCCAGCGACCGGCCTGTACGGGCGACGTACTCGCCAACCACCTTCTTGTACTCTGCCAGCAACTTCGGTGAGGACACATCGGGCGCGGAGTAACCATCCGCGGCGGCGGCCCAGCCCAGATCGCCGTCAAACCGTTCGCCACAGGAGCCGTGCCAATACTTGTCCCCTCGGGAAAGAACCATTTTCTGACCATTGGCAAACGTACACACCATGCCATCGCCGCTGTCGTTTTCGACGTACTGATATTTGACGGGCGACGTGTCCCCGGCGTTGAGCCCCGCCTGAGCCTGCGCAAAGGTATGGGCGCCCCATTCTCCGATGCAACTCGTGTGGAAGTCATAGCATCCTCGCCAGCCGCCGCGGACGTACGACATGTTGAACGGCCGCCAGGGGCATGGTCCGAGCCAGATATCCCAGTCCACCTCATCCGTAGGCGGTTGTTCCTCGGTCGGTTTCCAGTCGTTGGGCATCTTCGCGGCGTCCCACGGCGCGATGTGGGCGTAGGCGGTATGGACTTGCCCCAACCGTCCCGTGCGCGCCATCTCGATGGCGAAGACATGGTTCGCCTCGCTGAGACGTTGCGTTCCGGTCTGATAAACCCGGCCATACCTTTTCGCGGCGTTCACCACGGCCTGACCTTCGGCAATGGTCATCGACGAAGGCTTCTCGGTGAAGACGTCCTTGCCCGCTTGCATCGCCCGTACGGACGCCTGAGCATGCCAGTGATCGCCCGTGGCAATCAGCACCGCGTCAATATCCGTGCGCTCGGCTAGAAACTCGCGAATGTCGCGATACATCGCGCAGTCCTTGTTGCCGTAGTGGTCATCCACAAAATCCTTGACGGCGTGACGTTGCTGCTTCCAGATATCGCAGATTGCGAGGACTTGAACGTCGTCGTGGCGGATTAACGAACGCAAATCGTCAAACCCCCTGCCGTGAATACCGATGCCAGCGGCCGTGATGCGTTCGGAAGGGGCCGTCGCCCCGCCTCTGCCAAGTACGGAGGCGTGTACTATCATAGGGGCCGCGACGGTCGCTGCGGCCCCGGACAAGAAACGACGGCGAGAAATCGTATTACTCATGTGCTTTTCTCCTAATACTGCCATTCACTCATGTATGCGGAGTCAAATTCTTCGAGACGATGCGCAAGTTCCGAGCCGGAGTTGGCCGACAGGTCGGCACAGCGTCATCTTCCACTTACCACAATTCAGCCCATTCGAAGTTGCCAGCCTATTCGATACGTGTGCGAGCCAACCACTCCCCCGTGTCGCAGCGCCAAACGGGACGCCGAATGGATTCATTATGTGTCTATCGGTGTGGGATGTCAAAAGTCGAAAAGGGCATCTCCGACCGCAACGCCTAACGCTCCAGTCAGGCGTTGCGCGCCTCTTATTCTCGCGACATCGCCACCGCTCGTGCGATTACCCTAGTATCGCCACACTCTTGATCTGGGCATACACGGCCTTGCCTGGGATTAGTTCCAACGCCGCGACCGACTTTCTCGTGACTCGGGCGAGCATTCGCGCGCCACCGGCGTCCAGCGCCACGATAACTTGCCCTGGGCTGTCGTCGGAAAGCGCCAACACCGTCGCGGGGAGAATATTGAGGATACTGGTACCCGTCTGCTTCTCGAGCGTAAGACTCACGTCGCGCGCTTGTATGCGGACTCGAACTCGCTGGCCGATCTGGAGCGGATGATACGGCAGCATTAGTGCGCCGCCGGGAAAGTCGACGCAGGTCAGATGGTAGCCGGCGTCATGGCTGGTCACCGTCGCTATTATCAATGCACTGGCCGAGTCGCCATGGGCTAGTGTTTGATCGAGGCGGGTCATCATATCGACAGCTTGCCCACTCGCAACAATCCTGCCTTCCTCGAGCAGGACTAGAAAATCCGCGAGACGCGCCACTTCTTCGAGCGAATGACTGACGTAGATTACTGGAATCTCCAGCTCATCGTGAAGCCGCTCCAGATAAGGAATAATTTCACCTTTTCGCTTGGCGTCCAAGGCGGCGAGGGGCTCGTCCATTAGTAGAACCGCCGGACTTACCGCGAGCGCACGCGCAATACTCACCCTTTGGCATTCGCCGCCGGATAGCGTACCGGGTTTGCGATCGAGCAAATGCGCAATGCCCAGCAGGTCCACCACCTGCGCCAGGGAGACCCGCCGTTCTGCTGCAGGCACGCGCTTCACGCCGTAATCAAGGTTGCGCCGGACATTCAGGTGCTCGAACAGGCTGACTTCCTGAAATACGTAGCCGACCGGACGCCGATACGCCGGCAGTAAGATGCCACGGGCATCGTCCTGCCAAACGGCGCCGTTCACCGAAAGATACGTGTTCGCCGTACGCTCCAGTCCCGCGATGGCGCGCAGACAGGTGGTCTTTCCAGAGCCTGACTCACCGAACAACGCGGTTACACCCCGTCCGGGCAAATCGAGGTCCACGTCCAAAGAGAAGCCAGGGTAGTTTACTTTGAAGCGGGCGTGAATGGCGCTCATCTACGCCGTCCAGTGGGATTAAGCGTGTACATGGTTAGCAACACCAGGAAAGAGAAAAGCAACATTCCCGCAGCGAGCCAGTGCGCGTGCGCGTATTCCAACGCTTCGACATGATCGAAAATCTGTACGGATATCACTCGGGTCTTATACGGAATATTTCCACCGATCATCAGCACTACGCCGAATTCGCCCATCGTGTGCGCAAAGCCCAGCACCGTAGCGGTCAAATAGGCAGGTCTTGCCATAGGCAACGCCACGCTGAAGAAGCGGTCTAGCGGCGAGGCACGCAACGTTGCGGCGGCCTCTAGAGGGCGCTCGCCAATGGCTTCGAAAGCGTTTTGGAGCGGTTGCACCACGAAGGGAAACGAGTAAAGCACTGATCCCACCACCAAACCTGCGAATGTGAACGGCAACAAGCCGATGCCCATGGCTTGAGTGAATTGCCCCACCGTCCCATGCGGCCCCATAGTCACGAGCAGATAAAACCCCAGGACGGTCGGTGGCAGCACAATCGGAAGCGCCACTACTGCGCCCACCGGAGCTTTCAACCAGGATCGGGTACGGGCCAGCCACCAGGCAATCGGGGTAGCGATCAGCAACAGGACAACGGTCGTAACCGTCGCGAGCTTCAGCGTGAGCAGAATCGCAGCCAGGTCCGATTCGTCCGTCACTGCTTGTCCTCGGGGCGCAGATCGTAGCCATACGACGTTATGACGGACCTCGCCTTGTCGGTCTTCAGGAAGTCGAGCAGCGCGGTTGCAGCGGGATTGTTCTTACCCGGCGTGAGCATCGCCGCATCCTGGCGGATGGGCTCGTGCAAGTTGGCGGGGACGATCCAGACTGAGCCGGACCTGAGTCTACCGCCCTCGTAAACTTGCGACAATGCGACAAATCCCAGTTCAGCGTTACCCGATACTACAAACTGGAAGGCTTGAGCGATGTTTTCGCCTTGCACGAATTTGGGTTCGAGACTTTGCCGAAGACCTAGCTTGTCTAGCGCCGCCAGCGTAGCGGCGCCGTACGGCGCCAACTTTGGCGACGCCAAAGCGATATGCGCAAAGTCTCCTCGCTTCAGCGCCTCACCTTTATCGTCCACGAGACCGGGTTTGGGTGACCAAAGCGCCAATTTGCCCCGTAGAAGCTGCCCGTCGCCCCGAACGACACGATGGCTTTGTGCGCGGTGACCCGTTCGAAGTCGGCTGCGATAACTTTCATCGGCGAGGCGAAGTTGGAGGCTACAGCGGCGCGGACTTCCTCGGCCGCCGCGAATGCGTTTAGCGCGAGAAGCCAGGCAATCAGCAGGGACGACAGGTTGTTCATTTGGTCCGCGTCCTCATGAGAAAAGTGTGGCCCATCAAAGCCAAGCTAGGGCAGCGCTGTTTGCCGCGAATAGCTGGCGTCATCGCGGGACAGTATCCCCGCCGCGCCAGCCCCGTGCGCGTGATCGTGCCCATGCGCCGCGCAACGCTCACAATTCACCCACCCGGATTCGCCATCGGCGTAGTGTTCTTTCTTCCAAATCGGCACGCGCGATTTTACTTCATCGATGATGTAGCGGCACGCGGCAAACGCTTCGTCTCGATGCGCCGCGCTCACCCCGACCCACACAGCCAGTTCACCAATTTCCAGACACCCTGTGCGGTGAACGCATGTTGCGCCAAGAAGACCAAACTTATCGAGCGCCTCGGCGAGGATGCGCGCGCCTTCTTTCAACGCGAGATCTTCATACGCCTCGTACTCCAGGCGCAATACGGTCTTGCCTTCATTATTATTGCGGACCCAGCCTTCAAAGGTGACGCACGCTCCGGCGCCAGGATTCTCGAGCGCGCGCTTCAACTGTGCGGTATCGATACGTTCAGCGCTCAGCAGGAACATCGTTCAGCCTCCCGCCACCGGTGGTAAGAATACGATGGTATCACCGTGACTGATCTTGTCGTCCCAATTCCTGAACTCGGCGTTAAGAGCCACCTTCAAGCGTTCCGGGCGCGCCGCGAAATGATACCGTTCATTCAACTCCACGAATAAGTCCAGCACGGTCTCGGCTTCAGTGTGTACCGTCTCATCCGAAATCCCGCTCTGTTCACGCAATAGGGCGTAATAGTGCACGTGCACCGTGCGCCCGTGTTCCTTCATCACGTTGCACTTCCTTCCGCCGCCAGCGAACGGCACGCTTCCGCGTACTCGTCCGGTGAGTTTACATTGGTCATCACGCGCGCACTGGGTTGCCGCAGCAAACATGTGTCAGAATTGATCAGAACTTTCCGCGGACAGTTGTAACCCAGCCCCAGAAAATGCAGCAGCCGAAACACGCTCTTCGGCTCGTACACGGCGCAAAGCGGCTCAGGAAGGCCGTCTCTTTCGCTAATGAACGCCGTCGCCAGCTTATACGGGTTTCGCCCCTTTAGCAGCGTCTCGATAGCACTCTCATCCACAAAGGGCAAGTCGCAGGCCAGCGCCAGCCACGCCGCATGCGGGTGCGCTCGCTGCGCGGACAAGATTCCGCCCAGAGGCCCCATGTCCAAGAAGGTGTCATGAATCTGCGGAAACGCCCCCTGTCCGGTGTCATTCGCTTGTTCCACTCGATTCGAGACAAACACTTTGGCGCAAAACCCGGACAGCAAATCGTAACAGTGTTCAACCTGCGGCTTCCCGTGATACGTGAGACTCGCCTTGTCCCGGTTCATTCGGGTGCTCTTTCCGCCAGCCAGCACCAGGCCGTATAACGGAACTGTCTTCGCAACGGCTTCAAAATGCGCCAGGATGTGCGTCCTCAGCCGGGCAATACTCTTCTCAATATTGCAGAACGGAACGCCAGGCGGCGCAACAAAGTCTTCCTCCGACTCATCGCCTCCGACGTAGGCGATTACATTCGTATCGCCGGGATCGGACGCGTGGGCGCAAACGACCTGGGCGATACCCAGGCCGGTTCGACTGTCTATGAAGGCCACGTCCGCGTCCAAGATAACTTGGGAACGGACCAACTCTTGACCTACGGCCGACGACACCGTCCGGCGCACGTGCTGGCCTAACCGCGCAAACGTGTAGTCCGGCGCCACTTCTTTAGCCCCCTTCGCCTCGCCGTGAATCACCACCGCAACCTTGACGCTCCCTAGGTCCAGCGCCAACTCCTGCGAGAGACTCATCCAGTCCGTGCCCCAGAATCCACGAAAAGCAATCTCGTAGGGATTCACCAGATACGCGGGTCTTCGGCTCTTCGCCTCAGTCTTGTCGCAGTTGGTAGTCACTTTTTCCGCCTCGCTTTTCAACGAGATGAATCTCCTTGATTACGATTCCGTGCGATACAGCCTTACACATATCGTAAATCGTCAACGCCGCCACTGTTGCGCCGGTCATCGCTTCCATTTCCACGCCCGTCTTATGATGCACCGAAGTGCGGCAATCGATCACCGCGTCACCACGCTCGTTCAGGTGAATCTCGATCTTGCAGTCATCCAATCCAATCGGGTGACATAATGGGATTAACTCCGATGTCCTTTTCGCCGCCATCACTCCCGCGATGATCGCGGTTTGAAACACCGGACCCTTTTTCCCGCGAATCTCTCCATCGGCCAATTGCGCTGTCAGGGATTCCGGTAATGTCACCACTGCGCGCGCGTGCGCCGTTCGATGCGTGATCGATTTCGCGCCGACGTCCACCATCCCGGGCTGGCCTTCCGGTGTTATATGGGAAAGCATGGTCTCATCCCCCAATCTGGTACATCTCAATCTTCCGCTTTGATCCGTCGCTCGGCGCCAACGTGGCGCGCAGTTCAGAATACCGGTCAGTGCGGTTCCCCCACACTCCCGCGATCAGACCTAGCAAATCATCATCCGTGGCGCCGTCCCGCATTGGGCCGCGCAAATCTATGCCCGAGCCGGCGAATAGGCACGTGAGAAGTCTACCATCTGTGGAGAGACGCGCGCGCGTACAACTTCCGCAGAACGGTTCGGTCACGGACGATATGAACCCAATCTCGCCCGCGCCGTCGCAAAACTCATATCGGGACGCCACTTCGCCGTGGTAATTCTCCTCCAGCGCGCGCAGGGGATACCGCTCTTGAATCATCTCCAATATCTCGCGCGAAGCGACGACTTGTTCCCGGCCCCAGTGATTGCAGTTTCCCACGTCCATGAACTCGATGAATCGGACCACGTGTCCTGTGCCGCGAAACCGCTCCACCAGGTCCATGACGGTATGGTCATTGATACCGCGCTCGACCACCGCATTGATCTTGATGGGCGCCAACCCTACGGCCTCGGCCGCCGCGATTCCTTCAAGCACCGCCGAGTATCGTCCCGAGCGCCCGCTCATCGCATCGAACACGCGCTCGTCCAGGGTATCCAAACTCACGGTCACTCGTTCCAGCCCGGCCTCTTTCAAGGCTTCAGCGTGCTGAGCCAGTAAGACTCCATTCGTCGTCAAGGCAAGGTCCCCGACTCCGTCAATTTCCCTGAGCATCGCGATGAGCCGGGGCAGATCCTTGCGCAGCAAGGGTTCGCCACCCGTAATACGCGCCTTGGACACACCAAGCGTGGCGAACAAGCGCGTCAACCTGGCAATCTCTTCAAGAGTGAGGCGCTCTTCTTCTTTCAGAAATGCAAAGCGCTCGTGGTACGCGCCTGCAGGCATACAGTACGTGCATCGGAGATTGCACATATCAATCACCGAAATTCGAAGATCGTGCAGGCGGCGTCCCAAGACATCGCATACGCCTGCTCTCAATGCGGGTAAACTCATCGGTCACTCATTCCATCGGCGCGCCGGTATTGCACAATCCGCAGGGGCCGAACGCAGAATATCGGATTTACCGAGCGTTGGGTCTTCTCGTGGATTTGTCGCTTCATTTGCCAATACCGATATCGAGCGCAACCTTGCCTAATTCCTTCTTAGCCGCCCGTTCGTTAGGACCTTGGCGCGAAGGCCGCCCCTTGATCGGAGAGCTTCTTCAGCGCCGGGCCCAATGGCGCGGTCCATCCAGTAACAGGGAGAACATTCTTCCATGCCAAAGAATTTCACGTCCTGGATGGCGAACTCACGGCCGATCAGCGCAGAAAGGTCAAGTCCCTCCAGGATAATATTGCGCCGCAGCGCCGAAGGCGGCGTGTCGGTGACGCCAAGGCGCCGACAGAGTTCCAGGTACACCAGCCAGTCAAAGAAAGTCACCTGCCCTTTGTAGTCTTCTTTGTACCCGAAGTATCTGTCGCCGACAAGCCCCTTTCCCGCAACGCACTCAACTTCATCCAATTCAAGCACAGGGTGAACACTTGGCTCGCGGCCGTGGTGTCCTCTGAAATTATGGCCTGGCGAGATATAGATATGCCGGATTCGTGGCGCGCCACACACGTGGGTAAGTGTCATCTCACATCATTTCCTAATGGGTCGTTCACCAACCGAATAGATCTCACGGCGGTAGCAAGAACCAATGCAGTCATCGCCGGCAATCAGACATGATTAATTCCTTCAGAACTGCCGGTGACCTGCATGAGGGTCCACAGCGCAGGTAACCAGATCCGTCATCCGCTCCATCGGTAAACGGGAGCTACAGATCCCGCGGAAAAGTCGTCACGTTCAGCGTCCAGTTCTACGAACCCGTCACTGTGCGTCAGTGCGCCAAGATCTCCAGATCCGTTTGTCGGAGCGGGAACGGCTTCGAGTTGGCCCGACCCACTCCACTTCAAGCGTACCGGAAGGAAATACGTCAGCGGAGATCGAAAATGAACCGTCTCCGCCAGGACGGCTGACTCCTGCGCGCTCGGGAGCCCCATTGCGATATCCAGTGCAGGAATTAGGTACCGATACGCGCACACCACTGCGGAGACCGGGTTTCCAGGAAGTCCAAACACTGCCTGGCCCGATGGTCCTCGCCCGAACCACAGCGGCTTTCCGGGCCGCTGCCTCACTTTATGAAACACTTGCGCAACGCCCAATTCCCGCAAGACCTCCGGCACAAAATCGAACTTGCCCATCGACACTCCACCGGTGATTACCAACACCTCGACGCGTTGCAGTACTTCTCCAAGCAGAACTCGAAGCCCATCCAGATCATCGTTGACGTGATGAATTTGGATGTCGTGAAGCTGTCGCTGCGACAGCGCGGCGCGGATGGCGTACGGATTGGACCTCCGTATCTGATGCGGCAGCGGAGTCTCGCCCACGTCCACGAGCTCATCTCCGGTAGACACTATTGCTACCGATGGGCGCCGTGCAACGAGCAGCGTCTTCATACCCTCGGACGCCGCCACGGCAATCTGCGGCGCAAGCAATCGAATCCCAGACTTGACGATCACCGCTCCCTGACGCAGGTCCGATGCCTGCCGGTGTACGTACTGGCCGATCGATACTTCAGTTCCATCGCGCAAAGTGGCTGCGCCGTCCGCAATGTCGAGATCCTCGACTCGTATCACCGAATCCGTTCCTACGGGCAGCGCCGCGCCGGTCATCACCTCGAGACAACCGCCGGGATCCTTCAGCGACTTTTGGGGTTCCCCTGCTTTTTGAACTGCTTCGATCACGAACCGGCCCCGAGCCACGCCCCCTCGTTCAAGGGACACCGCGATTCCGTCCATCGTCACGCGGTTGTAGGGCGGATGATCACGATCTGCGGTGATATCTTCGCGCAATACGCGCCCATGCGCGTCTACCAAGGGACACGACTCACTCCCGATTGCGGGGAAATGCGCAATCACGTGACGAGCCGCCTCGGTAACCGATATCATAGGGCGCCAGCTCCAGGAGCGCTTCGCTCGCACGTTTCATAGCCGTTCAGAACGATAGAGTCCATGACGGGACGACCATAGTCAAGAGCAATAGCTTCAGCGTAAGCAGAAGAACAGAACATGGAACCAAGTCTGGAATTCGGTTTAGAATACTCGCCTCATCGCTACGTCGCGGCTATCATTCGAACAACACGAATGAACAGTCGCCGCGGCCGAACTGCCTCAGTGAATTCTCCCGCACTCTGCCGCCGCAAGTCAAGCACACTTCGCGCGGGGTATCGCCAGCCACAATCGTTCGATGTCTTGCGCTAACGCTGGCGTCAACCGCATTCGCCGAACTCCAAAATGGGGTGGTGGGCCGGTCTATCAAGTTCCGCGGCAGTTGGCGCATAGACACATATACGTCGCCGGCCGCGCGCGAAGTCCCATGGCTAGAGGCGCGGCCAGACAGCCGGCTTTCTAGCCGCGCCGCGTCAAGAAGACGGCTTTCTGGCCGGATTCCTAGGCCTTCAGGGCGCCGCTGGTGATACCTCTCATGAAAGCGCGGGTGAAGAAAACGAAAAGGATTCCCAAAGGAATGGCCGAAATGACATAGCCCGCGAACATGGGACCGTATTGGTGTGCGACGCGGCCGTTGTAACGGAGCATTCCCACGGTCAAGACCATGACGTCCTCGCCCGAGACCGTTACCAACGGCCACAGGAAGCTGTTCCAAACACCGAGCGCGCTCATAATGGCCACGACGCCTAGAACGGGCTTCGACAAAGGAAGAGCGATGTGCCAGATCTCGCGGAATACTCCCGCGCCGTCCACTTGTGCGGACTCGAACAGGGCTTGGTCGATCTGTGAAAAAAAGCTGCGAAGTAGAAACATACCCATGACCTGCATACCGGCGATGTAAGGCAGAACCATAACGGAATACGTATTTAACAGGCCCAATTGCTGTACCCAGACAAACTGCGGGATCAGCATCAGCGCACCCGGGACCATGAGCATGGCCAGCATCATGTAGTAGAGGAGTTCGCGTCCCGGAAAACGGTAGCGGGCGAACAGAAACCCCGTGATGGTGGAGCACACGACAATACCGAATATGCTGGTAGCAGTCACGAAAATGCTGTTGAGAATGTAGCCGTTGAGATCGGTGAACGCCTGCGTATAGTTGCTCCACGTCATGGGCCATGCAGGCAGCCAGAACGTATGGTAGAACTGGTGTGTGTCTTTCAAGGAGGTTATGACAAGAAAGACAAATGGGAAGAAGGTTAAGAAGAGGATGAGGATGAACCCCAGACGCCATGTGACACTCCAGAGGTAGATTCTGGACATCCCCCTAGGCTGAACGTGATGCGGGGCGATGGCCGTTTCGATCTGCTCGGAAATGCTAGGTTCCAGGGTCATAATCCTCGGTCCGGACAAGGCGGTTGAAAAGGACTGTGAACGTCAACAGAAAGACTAGCAGCAGCAGGCCTATGGCGGCGGCATAGCCCATTCGGTCGAATACAAAGCCGTTCAAGAACATATACAATCCGGGAACCATCGTTTCGTATCCGGGCCCGCCGTCGCGCGTCAGAATGTAGACCGATTCGAATCCGTTCGTGACTCCGATCATAGTGACTATCGTAAGAAGACGAATTTGGCTCAAGATCAAAGGAACATGGAGCCGCATTATCTTGCCTGCCGCGCCCAGGCCATCAACTTCGGCGGCCTCGAGGATACTCACCGGAATGTTAGTCAGGCCGGCGTAGTAGACCAGAACGTTGAATCCATGGGCGAATGGGAAACCGACGCAAGCAACCGCCCACAGGGCCGTCTTGGGATGCGAGAGCCACCCGTAGATCCAGTTATTCAAGCCCAGCCCTTCGAGAAAGGCCGTGAGTATGCCTGCATCAGAATAAATGTACTGCCAGATCATGAAGACGACAACGCCCGGCACGATCATTGGCAAGACCAGTGCGACGCGCGACGCGTAGCTCCATCGTTCCGAACGAAGGTGGAAAATCATCTCCGCAACCAGAAACGGCGCCGTAAGGTTAACGATGAACACGAATATTCCGAGTTTGCACAGGTTCTTGAGGGATTTCAGGAATACCGGGTCATCGAGCAACTGTTGGAAGTTGTCCAATCCCGCCCACGCGGACGGCCTCCCCGGATCCCAGTGGGTGAACGCATGAAACAACGCTGAAGCCGCTGGAACGTAATTGAACACTATCAAGAGCGCAATGGGCACGAACAGAAGCGCATAGATGAGCCACAGGGGCGGCTGTCCGGCCGCGCGCCCGGAGTAGCGCGGTCTTGCCCTACGGAACGGGGTCGAGTTCACGAAGCAATGCCTCCTTGCGTTGCTGCCACGTCGCTTCCATAGCCGAGAAATCCCACGCGGCGTCTTTCTCGTGAGACTTGACCCATGCCGCAAAATTGTCATCCAGCACCCTCAGATACTCCTCCAGGCTGAACCCATCTTCCAGATAGTAGTCCAGCCACCGGCGCCAAACCTTCTTGTATTCCGGGTCCATGGCCTCCATCCATTGGATAGCGCAGCTCTTTCGTTTGAAGATTTCCGCGAACGGCTCGAGATGCTCGTCCATTTTCGCCCCTCGTACATTCGGCATGAACAGGAGCGCTTCGTTCGTAACCCGTTCCACATTTTGCGGCGCGGACAGGAACATAAGGAAATCGACGCAGTCCTCCAGCGCGCCATTGCGCACCGCGCTATTGGTAATGTGGATCTGCGTGGCGGCGCCACCGATCAAGGTGGCGGGCGAACCCGAGGCAAACGGGCTCGTTTCCCGCCCGATCGATGGAATATAGCTGACACCCCATTCGAAGTTGATGTAGGGATCTTTCGCAAGCCGGCGAATGGTCCACGAGCCGTCCCACAGTATTGCCAGACGGTCCGTAAAGAATAGTCTCAGCGGATCGCTGAACTTGAGTTCTCGCGCCCAGTATTGCCGCCACTCTTTCACGAGGCGGTTCACTTCGCGCCATCGGGGATCGCGGCTCGAGAAGAATCCCTTCGTGAACAGAAAGCCGCCTTCGGGCGGGTCAAGAAAGTAGGTCTGGTAATCCTTAATGTCGGAGGGCGAAGGAACGGGATCCAGCATGGGCAACAGGTCGTGGTAGACCATCTCGAACACGATGTCCTGTCCCCAATCGGAAGCCAGGTTGCCTTGCGCCGTCATGGGAGTGATACCGGCGCCGCGGATTACTTTGAACGCTTCGAGCATCTCGCTCCACGTCGCCGGAGGCTTGGCAATGCCGAGTTTCTTGAGCAGCGTCATGTTGTAAAACAGACCCGTCTCAACAGTATCCAGCGTAATGCAATACAGTTTGCCATTCGGCGCCCGTTTCGAGTTCGTTAGCGCCAGATTTGCAAAACTATCCAGCCAGTGCGTATTCCCAGGAATGTACGGATTGGGCCGCTGGAGGAATTCATCCAAGGGAATGAACCAGTCCTTGTCGACCGCCTGCCAAGCTACCTCCGTATTCATCGTGACGATTTCCGGCGCGATCCCGCCGAGCAACTGGGTCTTCAGCCACTCCCCTTCCGTCGTCCCCGTGCTAATCATCATCTGATAATTGATGCGGCGGCCGGGATGGTTCTTTTCCCACTCATCAGCGATGTGGCGCGACTCCGCCACCGGCTCGCCGATTCCACCGGGGATTGTTCCAGGAGTGTACGGCCCCAAGTCAACACGAATCTGCTTCTCGACAGCAGCGGGTGGTCGATCCGCGTTATATGCTTCGCCCCGCGCAATGGCAGAGGAGAAACCTAACACGGTAGACAGAAGGAACACCACGGCAAACTGCGGCTCGGCAAATCTCACAACCCGTTTTCCTGTTCGTTTCGCTCGATGACTGGAACGGCATTATCCGTTTTTTCCTGGGTCATCGCCAGTTTTGCTTCGCGTGCGCCTCCGTGGTGGACCATGCGCCGAGCTGTACCGCCCGATAGGCAAGCGCAATTCACACCCATTCCGTTACAATGTGGTCCGTCAAGACCCAGGGTTGGGGCGTCGGGCCGAAAGAGGGGCCGGTCATGCTAATTGTGTCCGGCCGGCCCTCTTGCGCTAACATTGACGCCAGAGAGAGAACGCTGACACAGTCGGTTTCGCTCGGCGCTCTGGGTGGGGGATCGAACCTGGGCAAGAGAAAGGAAACGTCCAATGAGAATAATCATTGCGTTGCTCGCTGGTGGAAGTGCGCTGCTTGGTTCAGCGTGGGCGGAAACTGCGTCAGAAACTCCGCGCGACGTGGTGGTGTACAAGGAGGCGGGGCGGTTCGCGGGGTGGCCCGCGAATAACGGCGCTTGGTCGTGGGGAAATGAAATCGTTGTCGGATTCAGTTTGGGATACTACAAACTGAATCCGCAGGGAGGACATGCAATTGACCGAGACCGTCCATCGAGCGTGCGGCAGGCGCGCAGTTTGGACGGTGGCGAAACCTGGGCGATTGAGACACCGGACTACCTGGACGATAAGGACAACGAGCGTGAGCCGATCGAGATGAGAAAAGGAATCGATTTTTCCAAGCCGGACTTGGCGGTACGGTTCCGAGATGACCGCGTCTTCTATTCGCTCGATCGCGGTAAGACGTGGCAAGGTCCGTACATGTTGCCGGCCTTTGGCCGCAAGGGACTCCTTGCTCGAACGGATTACATCGTGGAAGACAAGAGAACGTTGACGGCATTCATCGCAGCAACAAAGGATAACGGAAAAGAAGGCCAGCCCCTGTGCATTCGCACAACAGACGGCGGAAAGAACTGGAATGTCGCCGGTTGGATCGGAAAGCAGCCCCCGGAGGCATACGGGTACGCGATTATGCCATCGACAGTACGTCTCGATAGCGGCGCCTACTTGAGCGTCATACGAAGGGCCGGGGTGTTCGATGGCGAACGCCGCTGGTGGCTCGAAGCTTTTCTCTCTCCGGATAAGGGACGTTCATGGTACCTGCTTGCGGAGCCGAATATCGTTACCGGAGGGAACCCTGCAAGTATGATCAAACTCAAGGATGGACGTATCGCATTGACCTACGGTTGGCGCATCGACCCTTGCGGCATACGCGCAAGGATTTCTACGGATGATGGGCAGACTTGGGGCCAGGAAATTATCCTGCGGCATGATGGAGCAAGTTGGGACCTCGGGTATCCGCGCACGGTCCAGCGGGCGGACGGTAAATGCGTCACGATCTACTATTACCACCACGCCAACCAACCCGAGCGCTATATCTCCGCTACGATCTGGGACCCGGGTAGGAATTAGCGAAAACTGCTTGAGCAAGTTGTTCGAGATGGACCGCTCCGTCGCACGCCGGTTCACACGGCGCGGGTGGAGATCTTCACGGCTGCGACCGGCGGATTGAGAACGGAATCCTGGGCGTAGATCGCCGGATTGGACACTCCCCCACTCTGCTGTGACCCTCAGGACGCACTGACGCGCCAATGGCAGCGATAGCGCTTCTTCACTGATCTGAAATGCAATAGAGGTGTTGGTCGGTGCGGAGGAAGACTTGCCCTTCAGCGATGGCGGGCGTGGCGTTGCTGGGTTCTCCCAGATCGTTCTGCGCAAGAAGTTCAAACCTGTCCGGGTACGCCCGAAAGACACTTGTAACGCCTCTCCGGCTGGTGACATAGAACCGGCCGGCCGCCAGCACGAGCGATCCCCATATCTCCCCACTATCGAGACGCTCACTCCAACGCACTTTGCCGGTTTGGCATTCCAAACACTGCACGCTACCGGGACTTCCGATCGCACTATACGCGAAGCCATCGACCATCACGCCCGTACCAATCTGCTGTGGCTGGCGCGCCTGCCACAGCCGGTTCGGCGTCGTTACATCGCCGGCGCCGCCGAGCTTGAATCCCATGGTTGGGCCATTGACCCAACCGGTAACGGCGATACCGAATCCTTTCCACACCAATGCCGAAGGGTAGACCAAACTGGCCTTCTCGTCCGCCAAGCCGGCGCAGAACCATCGAAGCGCGCCGGTCTCCGCGTCACATGCGATGACTCGCGTGGGCATGACGCAGAGAACCTGATCCCGGTTTTCAACCTTGACGATCACCGGTGTACTCCAGGAACCGATCATCTTCTTATCTGTAGTGTCCGATCCACCCGGTTCCTCGTACTTCCAAAGCAGGCCGCCGGTACGCAGATCGAGAGCGGCCAGAAAGGTCCGCGATCCGGGACCGAAATTGAGGAAGACTCTGCCACGATGGAGAATGGGGGACGAGGCATAACCCCAATCATGACGAATAGCGCCCAGGTCCCGCTGCCAAATCAGGGCGCCATCGGGACTGTAACAAAACACGCCTGCGGATCCGTGCCAGACAATGACATGCGAGTAGTCGGCCACCGGTGTAGAGGCGCAGTACGGGTTGGTAGGATGGGTCGGTTCTACGTAGTCGACTTCAACCGTTCGTACCCAAAGGATGGTACCCTTGTCGCTGTCGCAGCAGTACAGGTGACGTTTCTTCCCCTGATTCTCCGCGCACGTGACGAACACGCGCCCGCCCACGACAATCGGACTGCTATTGCCCGGGCCTGGCAACGCAATCTTCCAACGAACGTTCTCCGCAGGTCCCCAACGCAACGGCGCATGGATCTCGCGAGCCACACCGCTTCCGTCAGGCCCGCGGAACGAAGGCCAGTCGCCAGCTTCGGCCGATGTCGCCACCAACCAAAGCAGGCAAACCCATACGGAGATAGACAGTCGTACCCTCATCTTCACCGCGCCAGATTACCGTCTCCTTGGGGGATATGCAACCAGATCGAAGATCGAGGAATCTCGTGGAATGAACCGCCGGGAGCGTCAAGCAATTGCGTACTTCGAGCGCCTGTCCGAACGCGATACGACTGGAGGCGCGTTGAAAAAACCGGCGTTCTGGCCGGATTCCTGGCTAATTCCGTGCTCCTTACAGACTTGACCGCGCAGGGAACCACTGGTACGCTGGCCGCACACGGAGACGAAGACACGCTGCGCTATCAGAAACTTTTTCGCCAGGATAACGGACGGATCGCCAAACTGCGCTCAAGAGTATTGCTGGTCAGGAGGGTTAAGAGCCGATGCTACGAAGTATTGGGTACGTTGTAACGTTCTTCCTGTTTCAAGCTCTCATGGCCAACGCCCAGCAATCCCCGTCACCCGATGTGACCCGGCTCTACGTTATCGGTGATTCGACGGCGGCCTCATACACGCCCGATCGAGCGCCGCTCACCGGTTGGGCGCAGGACCTTCAAGAGTACTTCGACGCCACGAAGCTAATTGTGGAAGACAAAGCCCGCTCCGGGCGCAGCTCGAAAAGTTTCATCGAAGAAGGCGCATGGGATTCAGTTCGCGACGGCCTCAAGAAGGGGGACTACGTCTTTATCCAGTTCGGCCACAACGACGCGACAAAGGCTGACCCCAAACGATTCACGGAGCCTGAGACGACCTACCGCGAATTCATGAAGCGTTATGTGGACGACGCCCGCGCCAAGGGAGCGATACCGGTCCTGGTCACCTCCATCAATAGAAACCAATGGGCTGATGACTCACGCACCCTCAAGGAAGGCCTCGGAGAATACCCAGCCGTGACACGGAAGCTCGCCGAAGACATGCGCGTTACGCTCATCGATCTCGAAATGAAAACCCGCGAGCTGTTTCAGTCCCTCGGTCCAGAGAAGGTCAAAGGCCTGTTTCTCTACCTCAAGAAAGGAGAATCGCCAAACTATCCCGAGGGCAAGGAGGACAGTACTCACCTTCGCGAAGCCGGCGCCCGGGAAGTCGCCAAACTGGCTGTGGCCGAAATCAGGAAGCAAAATCTACCCATCGCCGGCTATCTCAAATGAGCGCCCTTTCGCGTCCTCGATAATTGAGGTCTGCAGGGCGATCTCATGAGTTCCCGGTTCGCGCGGAAACGAATACAGCAAAATAGGTGTTGACGGTCCCGAACAATGGGGCTATTATGGGGAACGAACCGGTTGCGTTGGTCGCAAGCGGGTCCATTCGGGGAATCGGGGTTCGCGAGTCGTTCGGGCGACGATACTCCTGTGTTTACGCAATTCTCCGCGGGGTGATAGTTGGAGAAGGCCTGCATGGTGGCCCGCATTCGCAACCGGAGTGTTTTTGCCGCGCGTCTGACGTGCGGTTCTGACTGGGCGCCGGCGGGAGCTCCCAGCGAAAGCACCGCGGGAAACTAACCGCAAGACGCGCTCGACTCGAGAGTGCGCATCTGATTCGCGCTCGGGCCATGGATCAAGCGAGGCCTCGCCCGATGTCGCAGTTGTGGGGAAGTACAGATGGTGGGCGTGTACGGACAACGGGAAGGCGTACGGAATTCCTTGCGAACTCGGCGATGGCCGAGACGGCACGGTGATTTCCGGCCCTTACGCCGCCTCCCCATCCACGGTATCATCCCCGAACCCTTGTCATATTTCTCTTCCGCACCCCGATGTCAATCTCAACGCGCGTGGGAAACCTTGCTGAATGGAGGGCGCCGCCATGAACGTGTCACACCTTCGGATTAGCACCTTGACTCATAGTCCCTCGATCCGGCGCTGGATGACGCTGTCGCTCTTATCCCTCGCCGCTGTCGTGGCGGGAGCGGAGGTCACCCGGTACGATATCGGCGAGATTGGCGAACAAGCCGCGTACTATGGACACACGCGAACCTTTCAGGTGTATTCGACCGCCCTCGGCGCCGGAGCGGCCTACTCGATGAACGTGTCCCCCATGCCCGTCGGTCCAATAACGCTAGACGGCCTCACCGGCCTATTCGAGTACACACCCGATAGTCAAGACCGCAAACCGTTCACCATTGCCTTTACGGCACAGGCCGCTGGAACAACTGCGTCGGAAACCATCACCATGGAGCCCGTCGCCGACTTCCCCCCCGAGGCGGACATCATCACCTATGTCCGTCCCATCCCGGATCCCACCGCCTATACCACCGTTGTCGAGGAAAACATCTACGAAAACGTGGAACTCAATTACCTTTCGTTTCCCCGGACCGTCGGTTCCGAGCAGCGCTTCGCGAAACGCCTGCAGATTTCCGGGAAGACGGTCGTGTTCGACAAGGATTCCGGCAATCTGTACGCAGTTCATAATGATCGCACGGACATCGCCGAATTGACGATTTCGGCCGAAACCCTGATTATTCGCGACCCGCTTCATTTTCCCCAGACGAATGTGACGATACGGGCCCGCGAACTCCGGTTCGAGGACAAGGACGGCGTGACCGAAGATCAGCGGGCGCGCCTGATCACCACACCGTTGACGAACGAGCAGATTCCCAGCGGCGCTCAACTCGGGCCAAACATCTATAGCGCCGCAGATGACGTTCCCGCTGCCAATGGCGTGGCCGGGTTGAAAGCGGGAGATATTGCGGTGAAGATCGCGTCATTCTTCGCCACGCCAACCCCGCTCAAGAGCGCGACACCGCGGTTCGTTGCTCGGGGCGGGCAAGGCCAAGTTCCCGGCCCAGGTCACGCTGGCGCGCAAGGCATAAGTCAAACGCCATGCACCGTGTCCCCGATGTACGTTCCAGGGGTCCCTTCGGCCAAGATTCTCTCGTATCATCTCCACGAGAACAAGTGTGGAAACTGCGGCGGCGGTAACGATTTGGGTCACGCCGATGATGACTGGAGCTCCGGGTCCGCGGTCGTCCCCGGTAACGGTGGCCCCGCCGTGGCGCCGGGAACGCCCGGCATCGGCGGCGCAGCCGGTGAGTTCTATTCCACGCTGGACCCTGCGGTTTGTGATCTGAAACCGCTAGTGGATGCCGCAGGCGGAAGCCCGGGAGCCCAAGGCGCGTCCGCAGCAGGGGGCGCGGCAGGGACTCCCAATCCCGCCTATTGGGTAGATGGCTGGTTTCGGTCCCAATTCGTGTGGATCATACCTCCTTTCCTCTGGTACTTCGAGAATTGCGCGCCAGCCGTCTGGACGGTTACCACGTTTGACATTCTAGAAGGCGAAAGCAAGTCTGGCCCCAGCAATGTGGCCGGCCCTTCGGGCAACGTTGACCAAGTCGCAGGCACTGTCGATGACTGGCTAACTCCGGCCGCTGCACGCAACGTCTTGCTCGACATAAGAGACACGTACCTGAACGGCCATATCGAAGAAGCGCGCGCCATGTTGACCGAATATCTCGATCTGCTCGGCGCATTGGGGCCGGTGTCCGAGGCCGACGCGGCGGACTTCGAACAGATTCGTCAGGAAATGGAGGTGCTGCATCACCGCGCGTCCTACAATCTGGACTATTTCGGCAACCCCGCGGGCTGGGTCCCGATGCTGTCCTTCGAGGCCAATCTCGCGGCCTTCGAGGGTGAGGTCGACCGCTCACTGCGCGTACTGTACCTGACCTACTGGCTGGGATCGTTGGCCGACACCGCCTTGGACAAGCGGGACGCCATGACCTACGCCAAGGCCGAACTCAAGAACGACCTCGATACCGCCATAGAAACCTTCAATACCGCGCAGTTGGCGATGCCCGGCCTGGAACTTCAGGCGGCGAATCTCACCACCCACATGACCGAACTGCAAACGCAATTGCAGGAAATCGAGGAGCGCCTGAAAGCCAAAGCGGAAGAGAATTTGGAGCCGCCGTGGTGGGAAAAGGCGCTGAAGGTCGTCGGCGCCGGCCTCAAGATGGCGCCCGCCTACCAGCCGGTCCTCGGCGCCCTGGGCGGTGGACTCAACATCCTGGCCACCGTCGATTCCGAGACCTCGTGGGACGATATCGACTCCTTGGCCCAAGCGGGCGAGTTCGCCTACACGTTCCGGCAGGCGGATATGGCCCGAAAGTCGGACCAACTGAATCGGAAACTGAAGGAACTCAACAAGGAAAACGAGGGCGCGTACCACGTTGAAGTCACCAGCCTGCAAGTCTACTCCAAACAATTGGCCGAAGGCCTCGGGCCGCTGATATCCTCAATCAAAGGCACTCAGGCGCCAAAAGACGAGATGGAAGCCGAAATTCAACGGCTGAAGGCCACCGATCCCGCGTTTCAAGAAATATCCGGGGATATCCTCGAGTTGGCCGAACAAAAAGAGCTGCTCGCCGAACGCATCACCGACACCTTGCAGACCCTCACCTCGGCCGCGGCCCAGGTTGATCAGACCATGCTGGGCGTCGTGGCGCTCAACGAGAATATCGCCGAGAACTCCGAGAGAATTAACGAGCGGGCGTTCATGTACATCAAGGAAATGGAACGCCGCGCCAAAGACCGTTTGCTCAAGTATCAATACTACATGGCCAAGGCCTTCGAGTACCGCATGCTCCGGGCGTACGGAGGGGAACTGAACCTCAACGCCCTTTTCGACGCGTTCCAGACCCTCGCGGCGCCGAGCGGACGCAACCACCTGCTCACCCAGGACGAGTTCCAGACGCTCAAGTCGCTCTACATCGACGAGCTTAGCCGCGTCACCGCGGAGATCTTCGACGAACTCAATGTGAACGCTCCGGAACGATCGGCGCCCATCTCCTTCGCGTTGAATCCACAAGAACTGGAGAAGCTGAATCGGGATGGGTATGTGTACATCAACATGAAGAAACGGAATATCTTCGGCGTGACCGAAGAGAACCTCCGAATCGTGGATCTGCGAACGCAGTCGCTCGACGTCCACCCGAGCGAAGGGTCGGACTACGGCGGCACGGCCATACTGCGTCTCAAGTATGAGCACACCGGCCTCTCGCTGCTCAGCTCCCGCGGCGCCACCTATCGCTTCGCGCACTATCGCAATGCCGCGGTGAATCCCATCTCCTGGAAGACCGTGTATGACGGCATACGGCATACGACTCAGGAGACGACTATCAGCGCCGCGAGCCAGTCACTCCTGCGGTTCCTGCTCGAAGACGCCTTGGGATATGTCAACCCGGACCTGATGCTGTATTCGCGCCCTGCCGCCTGGGGCGACATCCTGATCACGAAGGAATCGGTCACCGGTACCGGTGTCGATATGATGATCGACGGCCTGCGAATCGAGGTCCAATATGACTACTTCGAGAAGCGGTCCGACCAAAGCGAACTCGACGTGCGGATCTCCGAAGGTTTGACGCCCACAATCTTCATCGAGCCGGTAGCCAAAGCCCTCAAGCAGGATGTAAATGGCCGTGGCGACGGGCGCGGCGACTTTGTTCGGACGTTCAATCGGGGCGACGCCGTGGTGTTGGAGGCCCCCGCGACCTACGGCACCTATGCCTTCGAACGTTGGGCGGACCCCTCCGGCCACGTGCTGAAATCCCTCGATACCTCCGCCCGCACCACGGTCCAAATGACCGGACACAAGCAGATCCAGGCGATCTACGTCAACCTTGCCGACACTACACCGCCCGCGCCCCCCGCTATCACCACCAACGGCGGCGCCGATCTGACTACCGGAATTCCGGCCGTGCTGCTGCAAGGGACGGTGGACTCGGACGTCACTCTGGTCGAAGTGAACGGAGCCAAGATTGACCTCGCGCCCGTGAATGGCGTGTGGCAATCGCCGAAATCACTTCAACTGGGCGCCCAACTCTTCGAAGTCGTCGCCTTTGACGATTCGCTGAACGCCAGCGCCCCCGCAACGATTGTCGTTACCTACATTCCCGGCTTTGACACGGATAAGGATGGTTTTACGGACGGCGAGGAAGGTACGGACGACCCCGACGGCGACGGCGTGCCCAACTATCTCGATGACGATTCCGACGGCGATGCGCTGACCGATAGTAACGAGTTCCGTATCGGCTCGGATCCGTGCAATCAAGACACCGACGGCGATGGCGCGCTGGACGGATTCGAAGTCTCCCGCGGCAAGGACCCGCTGTCTTCGCTCGATATGCCGGCTTTCGGCGATGTCACTGGAGATGAACTCGTGAACGCGATGGACGTACAGCGTCTGGTCAACGCCGCGTTGCGCGGCGGCGCCCCCAACACTCTCGAGGATATCAACGGCGACGGACGCATCGACGCCACTGACGTTCAACTGGTCACTAACGCGGCGTTGGGGTTGAACATTGCGGGATCGATCAATCAACTGACCGGCGCCGCGGAGACGATCTACGTTGATGCGTCGTATCACGGGACTGAGAGCGGCTCGTCAGCCAATCCTTACAACACGATCGCCGAAGCAATGGCCTCTAGCCTGACCGGCCGCGGAGATACCATCGTCGTCTTACCGGGCGTCTACACGGAACATGTCATCCTCAAGGCCAGGGTCGCGCTCTGCAGTTCCGGCGGAGCGCGAACCACAATACTGGCCGGCCCGGACACCCTGCAGACAGTGGTAACCCTGGCGGCCGGCTCCTCGATCCGGGGCTTCTCGCTGAGCGGACCCGGCGCTCCTGCGATCACTGTGCCTGCGGACGTCAGCGCGGAAATCTCAAATTGTACGCTCCATTCGAGCGCAACGGCCGTGTACGTCCAAGAACGGGCCTCGATCTCGTTTGCAAACAACGCTGTCGTCCTGAACGATCTCGGCGTCTCCGGCGACCCGACAGCCGGGGTGCGGATGCGCAACAACATCTTCGCGTTCAACACCTCCGGTTGCTCGATAGGCCTCGGGCCAAACTCGTCCAGCGCCTATAACGACTACTACTCCAATGGCGCCGATCTCGTCGGCGCGATGACGTCGGCGACCGACCGGAACGACAATCCGCTGTTCGTCGATGTGTTGTCTCTGAACCTGTACCTGGCGCCGGAATCGTCCTTGTGTGATGCGGGCGACCCTGCGCCGGAATACAACGATCCGGATGGATCGCGAAACGATCTGGGTATCCAAGGCGGACCGTTTGCGGTGGGCGCTGAGTTATAGCCGCACCTCATACAGACGCTTTCTGGCCGCGCCGCGTCAAAAAGCCGGCTTTTCGTCCGGATTCCTGGCAACCCGGCGGTACGCTGCGGGGCTGCCCAAGAGAGCAGCCCCGTATCCAAGACGGCAGGGGCATTGCTCCGTATAAAGTTACGATACCCACGTCTGCACAGGCTCAGCGATCCCCCGGCAAAGCCGGGGGATACTTACTCTGAAGATTGCCCGGTTGCCGCATTACCCGCTCGCTCAGTGGCTATCTCAACCATGACTTCGTTGCGGCGCATCAGGGGCGGTGTCCACGGAGGGTTATACTGTGCGAGGAGCGGTGCGCCCACCGCTTCAATCTTGTCCCGCTTCAGCGCGTCGAGCAAGTCCTGCTTCTTTTTTGCGGCTTTGTCTTGCGTTGCGGTTCCAGAAAAGCGATTGACGGCATAGCGTTTCGCGGGCACCTCCACAACTCTTACGTCCGCGTTATTTGGTTTTGGCAACGTGTCCAAAGTGTACTTGCTCGGCATGACAAACGAAACGACTCGAGTGTCAGTCTTGCTTTGTTGCTCCAGAACTGGCGCTGTCATCTTGATTTTCTCGGAGCTGACTTCTTGCTCCAGCACGGGCGCGGTCATCTCGATTTTCTCGGAACCCGACGCAGGACCATCGATCACTTTCGTATTGTTTCCGAAAATATAGTCGGCTAGTTTTCGGAAACCACCATTCATAGCTTCCCGGAATTCGCCACCCATGGTGACCTCGGCGACAATTTGTGGGGCGTATTGCCGCACTTCATACCCATCGTGTTTGGCGATCACCTCGTACTTCGGCGTTTCAATACCGGCCACCGACACAACTCCCACAGCAATCCAAATGGTCAAGCCAACCATTAGTAAGCCTCCTATTATGAAGAAAGAAAACAACGTGCTCCTCATTCTCATCGCTTAGCATCCAATCGGTCACTCATTTTGTTCCGTACTCCCTCAGCAACTCCTGGAATTGATCGATGCGCTCCAAGCACTGGATTCCCAATCGCTCCACATCCTCATTGACGTTCATCGCGGCTGGCCCGCCCACGACAAGACGAGTCCCGACCGGAAGTGCGTCGCGAAGTTCTGCCAGTTGTTCGAGCAGTTCTTGTCCATCGCCAATCGTCGACAGGCCCAATGCGACCAACTCTGCCCGCACATGGCTCGCGGCCACGGCGATATCGGCCACCGGCAGCTCAAGCCCAAAATAGTGAGCGCGCCAACCCTCCAACACGGCAACCACGGCGCACATCAAGATTCCAATTTCGTGGCGTTGCTGCGGCAACGTGGCAAGTACGACACCCGGACCCGCAGCTTCACTCCGGACCGAAGTGTAAACATGTTCCAAGTGGGCTCGAACGCTTGATGTCGCCATGTGTTCATGAGCAACCCGGAGTCTTCCTTCATGCCACTGGCTCCCCACCCAGCGCATGAGTGGCGTCACCACGTGTTCTATCGTTTCGAGACAACCCATCCTTGCCCCGCTCTTCGCAAGCAGCGCATCTAGTTGATCCCAGTCCATCTGCCGAACGGCAACGCGGCACTTCTCCAGAAGATCGGACCACGGCAGCGACGAGTTCTCGTCTTTCGATTCCGAAGAAACTGAAGTAGCTACCGGCTCGAAAGTGCCCCGCACGATGTTTCGCAGCTCAGCTTCCGCTAACCTGGAGAGCTTGCCTATCGAATAGCCGGCCGCGGTCGCCCGTCTCAGCAGCCGCAGTCTGTCGATGTGCGCATCACTGTAAATCCGGCGCCCGGAAGCTGTCCGACGGGGCTGGATAAGTTCGTATCGTCGTTCCCACTTACGTATTGCATGCGGCGTCAGACCCGTCATTCGCGCTACGTAGTTGATTGGATATCCTGGCGTTTCTTCGTTCATACACCCGTTTCTTATCTGGCTTCATGACTGCCTTGCCTGCCTGTTTAGCCGTTTTCTGCTGTTGTCTATGTAACCGAAGACATGTGTCGAATATTTCTTAGACATAAGTTTTTTTCTTTACAACACGGCTCTACCGCAATATACGTCAAGAATCAGTAGCTATAACACTTTATGTTACAGGTAGTTATAAGACTCTTATGCGACTGCCAGTCGGTCTCCCAGCAGCGATTTCCGGTAACGAGTTCTTCTCAATCGGCGCGGGGTTTTGTGGCAGTGAGCTGTGGCACAAAGAAGAATCAAGACTAGGGATGAAGACGTGTTGTTGATATAATACATTGTAATATATTGACTTATGATTTCATGCGTGATCGACAAAGTTACAAGCGGTGGCTCTCAACCGTGCATTCTCATGTCCAGGAATAATTAGACATCATTTGAACGTTCCAATGGCTAGTGCTTAGGACATTGCATCGGGGAGGTCGCGGCTGATGGGCAGTCAGTGCAAATAGGGAAGTGGCGAAAGTAATCGCAGCATACGGCCTCGTCCGTAACTGTGCTATGGAACTATACTCTTGTGTGGGCGGCGCGTTTGATGACGACCAGGAGAACTTGACGTGGAAATGGCCCGGCTAATTTATGTGAGTCGCATGACGGATGCGCGCGAAATGGAAGCCATTCACGATATCCTGGAAAAGTCGCGAGAGAATAACGCCGCAAGAAACATCACCGTTATTCTCTGCTACGATCCCCTGTTCGTTCTTCAATGCCGGGAAGGGCCGAAGAACGAAGTAAATGCGCTTTACCGGCGCATACTACGAGATGACCGCCCCTCGGACGCGCTGCTGCTCGGGTACAAGGGTGTTCAGGAGCGGGGATTTGGGAACTGGAAGATGGCATTTATCAAGAGAGCGGAAATCGACCCCAACACTCTTCTGGCGTTCACACGAGGCGAGAAGCTCGATCCATACGTACTAAGTTACGAACGGGCAGGCAACTTCCTGGTAACGATTGCGGCGCAAGAGCGTGAGCGCCTGGATACACAACGGTGATGGGAGATGGCCTCCAGCCGGTCGCCATATCGCTGCACGTCGCACTACCACGACGTACGCTTTCCGGTTTGTTCGTTTCCAGACTCGCAGCCGGCAACTACACAGTAATAGAGGGTTGTATCAATGGCTGAACTTCTGTTCTTTCCATTCGTGGAGTACTGGTGGTTCTATGCAGGTTTCACAGCATGCGTCCTGTTCATGCTGGCTCTCGACCTTGGCGTGTTCCATCGAACAGCGCACGCAGTGTCTTTCAAGGAAGCGGCAGTTTGGAGCGTGATCTGGGTTGGACTTGCCCTAGCTTTCAACTACGGGTTCTACCTCTATGCGACGAACAATTTCGCGATAGACGCGCGTTTGACCGCAGTGTCGGGCTTTGAACCAAACGCCGCCGCCAAGCAGGTGGGGCTGGAATTTCTCACCGGCTATATCGTCGAAAAATCACTCTCAGTTGACAACATCTTTGTCTTCGTCGTTGTGTTCTCGTTCTTCTCGATTCCGCCGAAGTACCAGCACCGTGTGCTGTTCTACGGCATCATCGGCGCTCTCATCTTCCGAGCGATCTTCATCGCGATGGGTTCCGTCCTGATGCAGTACTCCTGGATTGTGATCTTTTTCGGCGCGCTGCTCATTCTCACAGGGGTCAAGATGATCTTCGCGCCGGAAAAGGGCATCAACCCTGAGAAGAACCCGGCGATACGCCTTTTCAAACGTTTCATGCCGGTCACGCCGAAGGTACACGGTCAGAGTTTCTTCATTCGTATCGACGGCCGTCTCTGCGCCACTCCGCTCTTTGTGGCGCTGCTGTTTCTCGAAATGACTGATGTCATCTTTGCCGTGGACTCTGTGCCGGCGATCTTCGCGCTGACACGCGAGCCTTTGATCGTCTACACCTCGAACGTGTTTGCCATTCTCGGTCTTCGGGCAATGTATTTCATGCTTGCCGGCGCCGTGGACAAGTTCCATATGCTCAAATTTGGACTCGCACTCGTGTTGATGTTCGTCGGCCTGAAGATGGTATGGTTGAATGACGCTTTCGGGGGCAAGTTTCCCATCACCTGGTCTCTCGGAATCATCCTCTCTGTCGTGGCAATATCGGTTGTACTTTCGCTGATCTTCCCGCGGAAAGTCCGGTCGCTGGGGACTGCACACGAATGATTTACGCCTGTCGCCGCTTCGTCGAGAATCCCGTATTCCAGAAAGGCATTCTCGTCATCATCGTCGGAAATGCGATTCTCATCGGGATAGAGACTAACGCGGAGCTAATGGCACGACACGCGACGTTTTTCGGCATCTTGAATACCGCCGTGCAGGCCGTTTTCTTGCTCGAGATCGTTATTCGGGTCCTGGCGCACGCTCCCCGTGTCTGGTCTTTCTTCCGCGACGGCTGGAACGTCTTCGACTTCCTCATCGTCGGTTTGTCTTTACTTCCTGCGGCTGGCTCCTTCGCCACCGTTGCTCGCCTGGCCCGGTTGCTGCGCGCGCTACGCGTCGTCTCCGCAATTCCTGAACTGCGCCTCATCGTCAATACACTGCTCCGATCCATCCCGTCGCTCGCGAACGTCCTACTATTGCTTGGCCTAATGCTGTATGTCTATGCAGTCTTGGGGGTACATCTCTTCGGGCGCATTGACCCGGAGCACTGGAGGAGTCTCGGACGTGCGGGGCTTACCCTCTTCCAAATCCTAACGCTAGAAGGATGGGTGGAGGTGCAGGCTGCCGTGTTGACCACAAACCCCTGGGCTTGGATGTACTTCGTGAGCTTTGTGGTGTTCGCAGTCTTTGTAGTCGTAAACCTGTTCATCGCTATCGTGATCAACAACCTCGAGTCGGTCAAGAATGAAGTTCGGGTGGAAGTACATACGGACGCCAATTCAATCATGAACCGCCTCACGGAAATTCGAACGAGGCTGACTGAAATCGAGCATAGTCTCCGGAGTCAACGGTTGGGAGATTGTTGATCCATGAGTTCGGCATTGGAAAGGAGAGAATTGGAGTCCAGAAGCGTATTGGTCTCGGGCGCTACCGGCTACGTAGGAGGCAGATTGGTAACGCGCCTGCGGGCCATTGGTATCCAGATCCGCTGCATGGCACGAACGCCGTCGAATCTCACGCGCCACGTTGCGCCAAATGTAGAGGTGGTGCGCGGGGACGTAATGGAACCTGCGACACTCGATGAGGCGCTCCGCGGAATTGATATTGCCTTCTATCTGGTTCACGCGCTCGCATCGATCGGGGACTTCGAATCAACGGAACTCGCCGGAGCCCGCAATTTTGCTGCTGCCGCCAAGAGGGCTGGTGTGAACCGCATCATCTACTTGGGCGGTCTTGGTGATTCGGAAAGCTCCACATCGGCGCACATGCGGAGCCGACATGCGGTGGGTCAGGCACTCCGTGAATCCGGCGTTCCCACCCTGGAGTTTCGAGCTTCCATCATTATCGGACCGGGAAGTCTTTCCTTCGAACTCATCCGAAGCCTGGTGCAAAGGCTGCCGGTGATGGTCGTCCCAAAATGGGTTCGAGTGAAAGCGCAGCCAATCGCAATCGACGATGTGCTTGAGTACCTCGTTCAAGCCATCGATCTTCCCCTGTCTAATTCCACCGTGTACGAAATCGGCGGCGAGGAGCAGCTGTCCTATCTTGACTTGATGAAGCGATTTGGGGAAAGCGCTGGATTGCGACGCCTGTACATCAACGTGCCTTTTCTAACCCCTTGGCTGTCCAGCCTGTGGCTGAATCTCGTGACTCCGCTGTTCGCAAAGGTTGGCCGAAAACTCATTGACAGTATCCGCGTCGCCAGCGTTGTCGCTGATGACAAGGCATTGAGCGACTTCAGCGTCCGCCCGATGAACGTGAGTGAGGCCATTCGGCGCGCCCTGTGCGAGGAAGATGAGACGTTTCGGGAGACGCATTGGTCAGACGCCTTGTCCAGCTCGACCGGCACATCCACATATGGTGGTCGGCGCCACGGCCCACGAATTGTCGATTCGCGCGTGATCGAGGTGGACGCCCAATCAGAGCG
Source organism: Candidatus Hydrogenedentota bacterium (assembly GCA_016215105.1). Taxonomy (GTDB): domain Bacteria; phylum Hydrogenedentota; class Hydrogenedentia; order Hydrogenedentales; family SLHB01; genus JACRLJ01. The sequence goes on along the minus strand of JACRLJ010000022.1, from coordinate 42,676 downwards.
CGTGTTCGAGTGTATCGAACGGATTGGAGGGCCTAACGGATGGTACTACGGCGACGGGCTCTGGCAAGTTCGCGGGTTCCTCGATCGAATGGTCGGTGGTGTAGGTATGCAGCGAGGTCGCCGCGATCCGAATCATCTTCGCACGGGCGACATTGTCGACTGCTGGCGCGTCGAAGCCATCGAGCGCCCAAGGAAACTGCTGCTGCGCGCAGAGATGAAGGTCTTTGGCAGCGCGTGGTTGCAGTTTGAGATTGATCGCCGAGGCTCCCAGACGGAGATTCGACAAACAGCCGTTTATGATCCCCAGGGTGTTATGGGAATCCTCTATTGGTACTTGCTGTATCCGATTCATGAACTTGTGTTCAGAGGTATGCTGCGAGGTATCGCACGGCGCGCTTCCGACGCCGATTCGCTGGGCGGTGTCAGTCGCGCGGTAAGAGTCGGCCCGAATCACCAATCATTGCCCCCATTAGAGTGATATCAAAGTTGAGCCTATTGTCCGTCGATGTGTCTGGTTCAGACGTGTCCGACGGGGAGAGGAAGGCGTTGGGAGAGGAAAGGAGTGTAGTTGCGATGGACCTCAGAAGAGTTGTTGCGTGCTTGGGCGTGGTTGCGGCCGCGGCGCTGCCCGCATGGGCGCATCGCCCCGTATTTGACGACGGCACCCACATTGACGCGGAGAGCGCGCTCCTGATCGAAGAGCCTAATGTCTCGCAAGTTGTTTACCACGAAGTCACCCTCGACGCTGCGCGACTATGGCTGACATTCGACGCATCGAACGGAGACAATATCTACCTTCAACTTGGCGTGCCCGCGATCAACACGCTAAAAGACTATCGGCCGGTCCTCGCGCTGCTTGGGCCCGGCTTGCCAAGCATCGATCTTCCGTTCGAGGTCCCAAGCGGGCTCGGTGGAGTTCTGCTGCAATCGGTCGATAAACCCGCGTTCTTCGACGAACCCTTTACGGGTACCCAGTCATGGATACTGCGCGAATCGGATCGCGCGGCTCTGGAGACCGGTCAATACTACGTCGTTGCCTACGACCCGGATGGAATTTCCGGAAAGCTCTGGGTGTCAATTGGCCGGGCCGAGGAATTTGGTTTCGAGGATATACTCAGTTTTTCCGACATCATAGTCAAGGTTCGCGCGTTTCATGAGGTTAGTGGCGAGCCCATGCCGCTGCTGACGCGCATTCTCTATACTGTGTCGCGGATTCTCGCCGCGCTGTTGGGGATCTTTGGATTCGGGGGAGTAACTGCGCGCGCAGGAGGCGCCACGGCTTAGTGGAGGTAATGGACGTGCGCCCGCTTCTTCAGATACGAATTCAAGACCGCTGGGACCAAACTCCTTTTAGGTAATGTGGTTGGCGGCAGATCCCGTCCAGATCCACTGCGCGAGCAACGATTCTGTCGGGCGACACACGAAACGTCGAGCCGCAGGTGCAGCCCGAAGTGGGAGTCCCGGGGCCGGCCTAAGTACCCAAGCGACCATGCTTCCCGGCCACACGTAACACACCAAGTGGCACATCTGGCCGTTTTGACATGAAGAAAGGACTTACGCGTCTGCGTAAGTCCTTGATTATCAATGGTAGCGGGGGCAGGATTTGAATCTGCGACCTTTGGGTTATGATCTGGATTTCACCCAAGTTCATAACCACCTGTAAAATCAATAACTTACCTCAACGCAACGAGATACGCCCGTTGACCACTACCTTCCCATATATCCCATGTCTACCATGTTTGTCAATTCGTAAGTAACAGCTTAAGTAACATATGCGCACTATCACTATTATGCAGTTTTCGACAATCGCTAGACGCTGTGAACTACGCTATCACCTTCGGTTTTCACGTTCGACATAATACTAGAAGAACGGACCCACACGAGAACGCCCGACGGACTTGGATGGGTGTCACGCTCGAGTGGATAGAGCTCCTCCTCACATTGTGCCAGTCTTTCGCTCTTCATACGCCAGGACCGGCAACCAGTCATTCAACTGTTTGCGCGTTTCCAGCAAGGTCGTCGCCATCAGGTCCGCCCCTACCTCCAGAAGTTGTTCGCGGTTTGTGTCCACATTGTCTGTGAGTCCCCATCGACCGACGATGATCTTGAGATCCGGATGTCGCGCCCGCAGCCGCTTGCACAGGTAGCGGGTGTGGGCCAAGCCGCCCGGGGGCAGCGCGCCGATGCAAATGAGCGCGGACTTCTCCTCGGTCACGTGCGCCACCAGTTCGGCGGTCAACGTCTCCAACGCCGTTATCTCCATATCCCAGTCGGCCGGGTTGAGCAGTTGGCGCAACATCTCGATCGCCAGCCTATCCGCATGGTCGCGAGCCGGACATGCGAGGATGTGAACCCTAGAGGGCGGCGCTTGGCCTGCGCTGACCGGCGTCTTCTTTGTCGCCGCCAACGTCGCGGCCGATCGGCGCTCGCCCAAGTCCTCCATAACCTCGTGCGTTGCCTGGAAGACAAACTCTTCGTCGGATTCCGTGAGGAAGTCCCGCCCGCGATCCCGCTTGGTGTAGACCAGCGCCGGGACCAGCAGTTCGTCATAGACCTGTTCAGGAGGAGAAACCTTGACCTGTTTCAGGACCAACTGCGCGGCCTCATCCTGATCTCGCGCCAGCAGACGCTGGTAGTAGCTCACATCCGCGTCCAGCGCCGGGGCGTCACCAAGGAGCACGGCGAAAAACTCCAACTCGGGTACGTGCTTTCCGAGGACCACGAGGCAGACTGTCAGCGGGCCAGACAGGACCAAGCCGATAGGTCCCCACAGGAAGGTCCAAAACGCGGCGGCGATCAGCATGGCCACCGCCGAGACGCCAATGGTCTGACCGTACAGCCATGGCTCCACGGCGTTGCTGCAAACGAGTTCCAGAACGATGAAGAGCCCGATCACCGCGATCGGAAGCCACCAACCGGGGAACTGGGCCAGGCTGAGGGCGATCGGAAGCAGCGACGCGAAGGGCGCCCCGACGTACGGAACGTAGCGCAGGACGGCAGCCAGAAATCCCCAAAGCAGGGCGTAATCCACGCCGATGAAGTACAAGGCCAGGCCCCACGCCAAGCCGTACGTACCGTTCACCGTGAGCTGCCGGAACAAGTAGCGGCTGATGCGGCCTCCCGCATCGTCCAGGGCTTTGGTCGTCGCGGTCATGCGCCCGTGACCCACCAACCGGATCAAACGATTGCGCAGGGCCTCGCGCTCCAAGAGCATGAACACGACCAGGACCAACGCCAGACCCAGACTACCGAGCGACGGCATCACGGGGCTGAAAAAGTCCATCAATCGCGAGGGCCACGTTGGGCTCGCCGAATGAGTCAGAAGGGCGGGCACGGAGCTTTCCAACGGGGCCGCCGCTGTAGACGACTTCTCAGGAACTGCGGGAAGCACTCCGTCCTGCGAAACTGTTTCTTCCCCTGTCGAGTTCGACAGCGTCTTTTCCCACTCCTCGGCGATATCCGCGGTCAGTTTTCCCAGGCGTTCCATGCCGACGCCATGCCCCAACTGCCGCAAATACTTGACCTTATCTTGGATGTTTTGGGTGTAGGTGGGCAGCTCGTGGGCCAAGTTCGTAAGTTCCACCTTGACCATCCATACAACGCCGCCTAGCACCAAGGCCGCGAGCAGGACGACGACAACAACCGAGGGCCGTCGGCCCAAGCGCCATCGTTGAAGCGCGGTGACGATCGGGGCAAGTAGAAACGCCAGAAACACGGCCAAGGCGACCGGAATGAACACCGTCTGAGCCCAGTACAAGGCGCCGATCAAGACGACGCCGACAATGGCGCTCGTCAGGATGGTCAAAGTCCCCGGGCAAACGGGGGCAAGGGACAATTTCGCCACGCTCAAAACCTCCCAAGAGTTACAGCGGCGAAGGGCTGACTGCGGCATGCCGCAACGGGGCGCACTCGGGTCACGAGATCGCTCGCGCGATCAGAGGGACAGCCCCAGCCACTACACCGCCAATCAAGTCGGTCCGGACTCCACCGCGAAGCGCACGCGCCCTACTGAAGGTCCGTTCGATGCACGCCATCTTTGCCATTGTCGTCTACCAAACCGGCAGGCAAGATCAGGCCAAGAAGTGGATAGGACTCCCGGGAGTCTGGCCCAAGAACCCACACCCCGAAGCCGCTCATGAGAAACCGCGTTTCCGGTCGATGGAGCGAGCGCCACCTCTTGCTACTTCTTGGCTACTTCTTGGCTCCCTCGGCGGCGTTCTCTACGGTCTTGCCGCCTTTTTGTATGTCCTTGCCGGCGCCTCCAACGGTGTTGCAACCGAGGGTCGCGACACTCAGTAGGGAGATCGCTGCCAATGCAGCGACGAGTTTCTGGTACGTCTTCATTTTCATTCTCCTTTGGTTCCTGTTGTCTGTTCTTCGGCTATAGAGTGAGCCGAGGTTGTGCTGTCTTGATGGAGTGGCTCGGTTCGCAGGTGTAGATTGCGCGCGTCGCCGTTGGAGCCAGGTTTGCCGTTTCCCGCTGACCGCTCCATTGGCTGGGGCGCCTTTTTCGTGATGATGTCGCGGGCAAGTTCGAGTAACGCGCCAATTACAATCCCCCTCAATTCGGCGATCTCCGGCTGGAACGTTTCGCCCAAGTTGGCAAGCCAACTAGGCGTCGCCACGGCGGAGAGTTGCGCCACTTGAGCGTCGCTCGTGGCGTCGACGTCCTCGGAGTGCGGGCGCACCGCGGCAGCCGTGCGGACGGGAGTCGTCCCAGCGCTTTTTCCGATCCGCCTGGTGCGGGCGGCTCCATAGCCGCTCGAAAGGAAGCCACCGAGATACCCCAGCGCCGTCGCCCCGGCCATGAGGGTCCAGGGCCGCCGCCGCACGTGAAGTTTCAGGTCAAAGGTATCCAGGACCGCATTCACGGAATCCTTGACAGTCCTCACTGTTCCCGAAATCTGGTGCTCCAACTCTCCGAGCTTGTCGGCCAAGCCAGCTCGCGTCTCATCCATCTCTTGCCGCATTGCGGTCGCTTTGTTATCCATCGACTTTCTCCTTGAGATCGTGAGCCAACTCAACGGTCCCGCGATTGAAGTATCCAAACCGTTGAATCCCAAGCAGGCACAGGATTCCTCCCAGGGCCGCGATGGGGGCGCCCACAATTCCGTAGCATGCCCACAAGGGGAGGTCCGGCGCGATCTGCGCCAGCAGGTGAACCAGCATCCCGCAGAGCAAGAGGCATCCCATTACGACGATGCCCAAGCCGACAACCACCAAGGAACCGGCCTCCCTGGCGCGGCCGATTTCGCCTTTGATCTCGTGCCGAAAGAGGGCCAGTTGTTGCGTGATGAGTACCTGGACATCGGTGATGATGTCATTTACCAACTCCGTGACACGGACTTCGGGCCGCGTTTCCAGATCATTCGACATGGTATTAGCTCCGAGGCGTCGTAATCCTTCCGACCAGGTAACCAGCGGCGACACCGATCAGCAGGGCCGGTATGGGGTTGCGGCGTATCAAGTTCGTCACGTCCTCGGCGATATCTTTGAGTTTTTCCTCTTGGATGTAGCGTCCGCTGTTTTCCAAGCCGTCGGCCACGGCCGAGGAAGCGTCGCCCGCGATGCCGCCTTCTGGTCCACGGTCGCGGACGCTTTGGCCAAGCGACCGGAGGCCACTGCCCACCGCGGCGCCTGCGTCGTCGGTTTTTTGGCTGACAAAGGAAGCCGCGTCATCTGCCCTTTGGCCGACGTAGGATGCTGCGTCTTCCACCTTATGACCTACGTACGACACGGCGTCTTCGGTCTTGCGACCGACATACGACGCAATGTCGTCGGTGTTCGACGCTAAATGAGAGCCCGTGTCGTCGGCTTTCTCATCGAGGAGGGGTCCCGCATTGCGAGTTCGTTGGGCCGCGTCAGCGCGGATCGGGGCGAGATCAACCATGTTCTCGCCGATCTGTTTTTTTGTCGGGTTCGTCGTGTTGTCCAAGGTAGTATTCCTTTTCATTTCAAAGTGCGAAGGCAGGCGGCGGGCGCCGATTACGGCGCCACGCCGCCCGTCGCTCGTAGTTACTTTTTGTCTACGGTGAGCTTGAGATCGGAGAAGGAGTCAAGACCCTTCGCCGGGTGGCCCAAGACCTTGGCCGTAAAATCGCCGAGGGCGGCATCGTCCGAGGCGATCAACATCACTTTTGCGTCCATGTCGCCGTGCTTAATGACCGGGTTCATCGGATCGATTGTCACTCCTTTGGGCAGGTCGTTGAACTTGAGCGTGACGTCCTCATCGGTATCTTTGCCCCGCTTGATGCCAATCGTTAAGGACTTGGACTCGCCTTGGGCCAGTTTCGTGGACATCATGGGCGTATCCAGAGTGAATGTGTCCGCTTTCAGCCCGACCTTGGCCTGCTTGTCGGGCGCGAGGGATGCCCCGGGACCGCCCGGTATGTGTTTCATCAGCGAATACCCTTTCATAACTGTGTGGGAACTCCCTGGCCGGCGCGTGCAGGCTCGCGGGGGTTGCGCCATGGTTCACGTAGATATTTCACGGAAACATTTCCGCGATTACATCGATCCGGTAAGTTTGTCTACCGCCTCTTCGATCTTTTCCTTCCCGACACCGTAGCCGTGCTGAAGGTTGCCCGTAAGCTGGTCGCGCTGCCCGGCGATGATGGTCCGGTCGCTATTCGTCACTTTGCCCCATTTCTCTTTGGCTCTGCCCTTCAACTGTTTCCAGTTGCCCTTGATTTGATCCCAGTTCATGACGTACCTCCTCGGAGTTAGCGGCCTCCGGTTCTCCTGCATCCAACTCACCAAGTCGCCGTCGTATGAAGGCGACGCTATCTAAGTCATCGAAAGACCCTAAGGCGGCCCGGCCGCAACGGCAGAGTCATTGGTATGACTTCTTTGTCCGCAACATCTACGCGAACAACGTGGAAGTTGCGGACAAAGAAGCTGTTGACGCTTCGGAATTCAGCAATTCAGCCTTCATATTCGCCATGACCGGCAATCCGTTGACAAATGCCGTACACGTGCGTGCGCGTCCGTTCAACTACTAGTCATTAAGCCAGACTAACGTAGACGCCGGGCAAAGAACTCGTAAAGCCTTAGTAAACTTATCTACGAGACTCGCCTTACGATTGACGGAGTCTCCACGTCGTCGCGGCACGACGGCGAACGTCAACAGGTGTACTTGTTTGACAAAGACTCAGGCGCGTTTGGAAAACGCGAATATTCTGGACGGGTCGTGAACGAGATCGGCATGGCGGAGGCGTTTTCCGAGGCTATCTCAGAAGCCGACGAGGACGAAGTTTTTTTGACGCGGCGCGGCCTCTTGTTTATCCTTCTTCTTCTGCACTTTCTCCGCCACTTTTACGGCTTTTTGTTTCTGCCCCTTGTTCTTGTCTTTTTGACTTCTGTCACCCATTGAGTATCTCCCTTGTCTTCGGCAAGCATCTGACCTATCTCTTGGAAATCCCACCGCGGTCCCTGCTCCCAAAGATACCTTGAAGATTCATCTTGAGCGCATCCGGGTTGTCCGAAGCCAGTTCAGCTGTCACGAGCGTAACAGTCTTTTCCTTTACGAGATTGACAAGAGCCATATTGAAGGTTTGCATTCCGTCTTCGGCGCCATCAGCGATGGCATTCGGTATCCGGTCAATATCGTTATCGCGGATTAGTGACGCGATACCCGGGCTGTTGAACATGACCTCCACAGCCGGAACGCGGCCATTTCCTTCGGCAACCGGCAAGAGGCGCAGGGAAACGATGGCGCGGAGTTGTACCGCAAGCTGCGACCTAATCTGCCCGTGCTGGTCCGGAGGAAACATGTCCAGTATGCGGTCAATAGTCATAGTGACATTCGTCGTGTGCAGTGTGCTGAATACGAGGTGACCGGTCTCCGCCGCGCCAAGGCAGGTATGGAACGTCTCCATATCGCGCATTTCGCCAATCAGGATCACGTTTGGGTCTTCGCGCATGATGGCCCGCAGTCCCGTCGCGAAGTCCTTTGTATCTATCGAGACCTCGCGTTGGCTTACGCTGCACTGTTTGTCGGAGTGCAAGTACTCGATGGGGTCCTCAAGCGTCACGATGTGGCTTTGGCGAGTCGCGTTGATTCGGTCGATGAGCGCGGCCAGCGTGGTCGATTTTCCACTGCTCGTTGTTCCAGTGATGAGGACCAGGCCGCGGGGAAGCGATGCGATGCGTTCCATCGCCTTCTCAGGTAGATTCAGCGCCTGAAAGTCCGGAATATCGGACTTGACACATCGGAGGGCTATGGCGATCGAGCCCCGCTGCCGGTAGCAATTTGCGCGAAACCTTCCCAGGTCCGTAACGGTCACCGCGAGGTCGGCGTCTCCGGATTCCAGGAAGCGCTGTTTCTGCTGCGGATTCATAATCTCGTCCAGGAATCGCAACATGTCGTCGTCCGTCAGTTCGGGTATGCGCGTGAATTTCAGCACGCTGTCTACCCGAATGGCGGGCGGCCGCGCCACTTTCAAGTGGATGTCAGACGCCCTATGTTCGAGCGCATAGGCGAGAATCTTGCGCAGGGAGATCTCTTTGATTCGCGGCGCCGGCGGGTTGATAGGCATTGGTGCGGCCATGATGTGAAACCTTTCCTTCAGCACTTCCTCGCGCTTTCGTCGTCGGACACTGTGGCCGGAAAACTGGCTCGGCCCGTGATCCTAGTGGCCTCGTGAAACGCGTCAAATTCTCTCGCCGCTTGCTCTTCTTCGCGGCCATACTGCGCCTGGCGTTTCCCGGCGCGCCGTTCACTCCTCCCGCTAGAGGTAATCTGGTCATCGTGGGTCAGTTTGCCCCAGTTCGTCTTCGCCTTGCCGGCGATCTGTTTCCAATTGCCCTGAATGCGATCCCAATTCACGATGGTTCTCCTTCAACAATATCGTTTTGCGATTTCAGCAGTGCTCTGTAGGACGCGGGTTATTCCTCGCGATTGTTGCCGAACAACAGAAACTGGTTCGTGCCCGCTGCTGAAGGGATCGGCATGGGAACGTGAACGCAGACCCAGGCAGGTCTGCGTTCACAGCGTCTGAAGTACACTTGCTTCACGCGTCCAGTTTCAACGAGTCCGCGCGATTGCATGGCGCTATGCGGTCTTCTTACCACGATATTTCCGAAGAACCATACCGGCGATGCCGATTCCCAGGAGCGAAATAGATGCGGGCTCCGGAACGATGTTCCCAGGCCGGACTGTCACTTCGATCACCAAGTCATTGAAGTCACGGTCGGAGAGCGCGAAGGGCAGGTCTTCAAAGGCCAGCAAGAAGGTATTGGGATCGGCCGTGGCTAGCGTAACCATGTGGTCTTCGCCATTTCTGCTATCTGTCGGCTGATAGTAGCCAAATTGCTGACCCAGGCCGGCATACCGAGCTTGCGCCGTGACAACCGCCGCGCCACCGAGGAGATTGAAGATCTCATCCGGGCTCACTTGCGGTATGGCATTGCTACTCGCGTAACTCGTTGCAAAGATACTGTTGTACACCTGATACAGGTTCACCTCCGTGGTATCCGACGTTGTCGGCGCCCATACGTCCGTTATGCTCGTGGCCAACGCCGTCGGACTGAGAATGCCCGCGATGATTAGCGCCAATCCCATTACGCCGGCGGGCACGTAGCCCCGGCTTCGACAATGCAATCTCAAATCCATAATTAGCTCCTTTCACTGGCCTGCGGATCGCTAGAAGCATCCGCACTGCCAAAACCCATTTTGCGGCAACCACATCGGTCACCAGCGCCTCTCTTGTCGGCGTACATTTCACCACACGCACACAAATTTCGGGCAAAGTACTGGTAAAGCTTTGACTAAACCTCCGACGGCCCTGGAAGTGGATCCGACCTTTCCGACGTGGTGAGCAGTGGAATTTCGCGCGTCTCATCAAGTAAGCCGGCCGTCTCTTCAAACCGACGCACATGCGCCGGCGTCCGCACGCCCCCAAACCCGGCTGTGTCGTACCGTTTGGCCCTCTGCGCCACCACGAACAAATCACGCAAGGATTCGAGTTCCACGTGGTAGTCCCTTTCATTTGGTTGTGTTGAAAAGCGCCCTTAGCAAACCCTAGCCACGTACCGCTCCATTGACAGGATCGCCCCTGCGCGAACCGCGTGGGTTCGCGCAGAGACTGGGCGCGTCCGGGGACAGGCAGCCCAATGTCCCGCGCAGAAGCGCCCTGTATGTGAACCGGCGCCCGCTGAATGCGGCGCCACCGGAGTTCCCATTCCTATTGGCGCAAGTTCTTTCCACTGCGGGAAGGTCCGCGTGAGGTGGACCTTCCCTACTTCCAAACTGAATTCGTCGTGCCTTACGGGGCAGGAACTGTGATAGCGGAATCGTCCAATGTAACCGCGGCAGTCTGTGTCAGCGCTCTGCCTTCCAGCGCGGTTCCGGTAGTCAACGTGACTGACGCGCTGGCCAGTATGTTTCCCTTGAAGATAGAATTCGTTCCCAGCGTCGCCGACGCGCCAACCTGCCAGTAGACGTTGGCAGCCTTGGCGCCACCGCTCAGGACCACTTGGGTACCAACCCCCGTGGTGAGCGTGGAACCCATCTGGAAGAGAAAGACCGCATTGGAGTCACCCTGCGCGTCGAGAGTGACGTTCCCAGCCGATAGCATGACCGAGGTCGAGTTAGTGTAGAGACCAGGGTATAGGGTTAGCCCGCTTAGATCTCCCGGCAAGGAGACCGGACCTACGGAGCGTCCGGCGGCGTCGTTAAAGGCGGCGGTCAAGTCGAGTTTGGCTTGGCCAGCAGCGGAAGCAACGCCTGTGAATATAGCCCCGTTCAGTATTCCGGGCGGAAATCCCACCACGGCGGTACCAGGGCTCACGCCCAGATCTCCGGTGACTATACTAGGACCAGTGTTGGTGACCGTGGAGCCCGCCAGTATCGCGAACGCGTTCGCCGATCCCAAGTCTATCTCCACTTGAGCCGTCGTTGTTCCCGTGGTGAAGGTCCACACGTGGTCACTTGCGACTGCGTTCCCCGCCAGGTCCTCGGCGCCGGTCGTAATCGTGGCGGTATATTCTGTACCTGCTGTCAACGCGGCAGCCGGCGTAAAGGTCGCGGTCATGCCCATATAGGTTACCGCGCCTGCAACGGGCGTCGTCCCTTGCTCCAAGGTGAACGTTGCCGTGGTAATGGTCAAGGGGTCCATCGCCTCGCTGAAGGTGGCGGCGACCTTCTTATTGAGCGGAACGCCTATCGCGCTATCTATAGGATCGGCGGAACTCACTGTGGGAGCGGTGGCGTCAGCCGTGGCGCCGGTGGTGAAGGTCCATACATGGTCACCGGCCAGCCCGTTCCCAGCCACGTCCGTCGCTTCCATCAAAACAGTGGCCGTATAGGTCGTGTTGGGCGCCAGAGTTGTTGCGGGTGTGAAGGTCGCGGTAACGCCTGCATAGCCGACCGCGCCAGCAACGGGTGTCGTCCCGTGTTTCAGGGTGAATGTTGTCGTGGTGATTGTCAGGGGATTCATCGCCTCGTTGAAGGTGGCGGCGATCTTCTTGTTGACGGACACGTCTATCGCGCCACCCGCGGGATCGGTAGAGTTCACGGTGGGCGCCGTGGTGTCTGCGGTGGTTCCGGTGGTAAAGCTCCACACGTGTTCACTCGCCAGTGCGTTTCCAGCGAGGTCATCGGCCTCATTCGTAATCGTGGCGGTGTATTCAGTGTCGGCCGCGAGAGGGCTCGCGGGATTAAAGACCGCGGTAACTCCTGCGTAGGTCACCGTGCCAGTGACGGGCGTCGTCCCTTGTTCCAAGGTGAATGTTGCGGTGGAGATCGTCAAGGGGGCCATCGCTTCACTGAAGGTAGCGGAGAGGTTCTTATTGATAGGCACGCCTGTGGCGCTATTCGCAGGGTCGGTGGAACTTACCGCCGGCGCCGTGGTGTCGGCGCCGCCGCCTGTGGTAAAGGTCCACACGTGGCCACCTGTCAGTGCGTTCCCAGCCAAGTCCTCTGCCGCGCTCGTAATCCTGGCGGTATATTGGGTCCCGGACGCCAGACCGCCTGTGGGTGTAAAGATCGCGGTCACGCCCGCATAGGTCACCGTACCCGCGACGCGCGTTGTTCCTTGCATCACGGTAAAAGTTGCCGTGCTGATCGTCAATGGGTCCATCGCCTCGCTGAAGGCAGCGGCGATCTTCATATTGACCGGCACACCTATCGCGCCATTCACAGGGTTGGTGGAACTCACGGTGGGCGCTGTGGTGTCTGCAGAAGCGCCGGTGGTGAAGGTCCACACGTGATCACTGGCCAGCGCATTCCCAGCCAGGTCGGTGGCTCCGCTCGTAATTGTGGCCGTATACAAGGTACTAGAGGGCAGCGATCCTGTGGGGTTAAAGACCGCAGTGATGCCCGCATAGCTCACTGTGCCTGCAACGGGCGTCGTCCCGTGCCTCAAGGTGAATGTTGCAGTGGTAATCGTCAGAGGGTTCATTGCCTTGCTGAAAGTGGCGGAGAGGTTTCTGCCGGGCGGCACGCCAGTGGCTCCGTTTGCGGGATCGGTGGAACTGACGGCCGGCGCCGTGGTGTCTGTGGACTCACCCGTGGTAAAGGTCCACACAAAGTTCTCTGCCAATGCGCTATCCGCTCGTGCCTGACTTGCATGTCCTGCAAGTAGAAAGCCCACGAGGAAGAGCGCAATACCCTCGTCACCCTTGCACATTCGACGCTGGGCCTGGGCCCCGGTGGTAATCGTGGCCGTATACTGCGTATTGGACTCCAGGGTGTTGGTGGGATTAAAGATCGCGGTCACGCCCGAGTAGGTCACTGTGCCTGGTACGGGCGTTGTTCCTTGCGTCAACGTGAATGTCGTTGGGGTGATCGTTGCAGGGTTCATCGCCTCACTGAAGGTTACGGCAAGGTTCCTGTTGACCGGTACGCCGATCGCGCCACTCGCGGGGTCGGTGGAACTCACGGTGGGCGCGCTCGCGCGCGGACATCCGCCCAAGGCGACAATCAATGCTGCACATCCCAAGACAGACGCTCCCACTCTCAGCGCTTTTCGTGTAAACATGTTGCGTATCCTTTCGTTCTTTGTGTTGACGCGGATGTTTCGCCACGCGCATCCGCCACCGGAGTTCTCATGTGTACCGCTGATGGTCTCCCTGTCTTGCGCCAACGGAAATGAGTTTGCGGCCGGCTTGATTCATATCGCCGTCCATCGCCGCCAAGACGTAGATGAGCGGGAGCGGCAAGTTCTCGACCGCGGATACATCCACGATGCACTCGTGGTCTGAATCCACTACTTGATCGCGTATCGCGGCCCAAATTTCCCACAGTGCCCCGGCAATACCAAATTGGTGATGCGAGGAAACGGGGTAAGGCACTCGAATACAGAATCCAGCCGTTGACCGTGTGGCGACCACACCTTCTTCGCGATAGATCGTATCCCTGACTCCATCAAGACACCGGACGCTCATATCGGCTGATTCCCCGTGCTCGTGCATGAACTCCCATACTCTCGAACGCTACCGCTTTTCGACCGCCTCGCGGGCGGGTACTCCCTGGCATGGAGATAGACCGCTTATCGAGTTCTGCACCTCGTCTACCGTGCCGGCAAGGGCCACGGTCTGGCTCCGCCCGTCGATTACGCGGGCCTCTCCTACATGCCAGTTGAGCGCGGCAAGAACTTCCCCCAATCCATTGGCCTCCGCGTGCGAGCATAGCCCTCGATTGTCGATTCCATACCTGGCGCCAGTGCGCTTATAGCATTCACTCATGACTTTCTCCTTATTGAGAACGTGCCCAGCGGCGACAGTCTCGCTTGCGACGCATGCCCGTTTTCGACCAGTAGGCCAGACTCCGGCAAATCTTCGGCAATAACTCGGCAGGACTTCGGTAAATACTCGCCGAGCCCGTGCAAACGCCGAGGTCCATCCACACCACCGCAGTCCATACGGGCTTTCAGACCCACCAGCTTTAGAGAGGGTGTCCCTGCGCGATTGGGATTGGGGGTGGGAATCGCGCAGGGACTTGGGTCGGGAAGAGGGCGCGGATCGGCCTTCCTGTCCGGGATAAACCCTGTATTCACGGGCGTACTCTAGGCGTACTCTAGAAACGCGGCGTGTAGTTCATGTCTTGAATTCAACTGTTTCGTTCACCTACCTGGCGAGCTTGATCTTTTGCAGGGCGGCCTTGAAGGCGTCGCGATGCCCCATCTCGTCCCGGCCCACCTCGGCGAACCGGGCAGCAGCGTCCGCGTCCCCGGCGGCGGAAGCTTGCTCGGCGAACTCGCGGTACATCGTGTCCACCTCATACGACTCGCCTTGGATCGCGTCGCGCAAGTTGTCGTCATCGTTGCCCACCAACCCGGCCAGTTCGGCCTCTTCGGCAAAGTGCTCGAGGCGCTCGATCTGGGCCGTAGTCTCGAACAGAGCGGCGAGTTCTTCGCGGCCGTTCTGCCGGGCTTTCTGGGCAAACAGCGTATATTTCACGAAAGCAAACGCCTCGCCGTGCATCGCTTTCAACAGGTTATCTTGTGTCTTCGGGTTCATTCTTTCTCCTCTCGCACTGAAACGGTTACTTAGCAGACGAAGCGGCGCCTTCCGGCTTCTCCGCCTCCTTATCCTTCGGTGTCATCTTGGCGGGACTATCCATCTTCTGCATCGTCGTCCCGTGCATTCTTGAGTGCATTGTCTTCATGGACATCGGCTGCCCTGTGCATTCCACCAGGGATTTCTGCTGCTCGGGCGTAAGCAGGGCGGCCGCCTTTTCCCTGCTCTCCTTGAGGATCTGGTCGAGCTGTTGAACCTGCTCCGGCGTGAGCTTCAGCTCCTGCTTGAGCGCAAGAAGGCACGACGCGTCGTCCTTCGACAGTTCGGCTTTTATCATCATGTCGCAGTGCTGCTTCATGGCCGGAGGCATGTCTTTGCTTGTTGCCACGCCTTCCGCCATAGAGCACATGGGACAGGCCGACATCGGCGCCTTAACCGGCGCGGTACCTGCTGGCGCGTTCGTTTGCGCCGCGCCGGGCTGGTCTGCTTGCGCGTTCGGTGACGTTATACCGAGTACGACCGTCGGCAGGACAATGGCCGCCAGTACTATGATCGCAGCGATGCAGTTTGTTCTCATCGGTGTCCACCCTTTCCTTTTTCGATTGATCGTTTGGCCGCACGATGGAATCCTTGTGGCCCCTGCGTCCGGCCTGGACCGCGCCAACGCCTCTATTGAGCCGGAGTTACGTAATTTCCCGGCAAAAGACCGGTAAAAATTTGGTAAATCCCGCGGGCACTGCCCACGCTCACTCGCGGTGTGAGGCGGGCAGTATCAGGGTGTATCCATACTCTGGGGATTGATGTATACTGCTGAGTAGGACACCGGAACGGACCGTCTACGGGGCAGGCCATCGCGGGCGTAATCTGAGGACGTTGCCAGGAGCCATGAGAATCGCCGAATCCATAGTACGGGCGCCCGCCAATCCTCACGTGGGTTTCCGGCCGGAAAGCCGGCTTCTTGACGCGGCGCGGCCAGAAAGCATCTGTAAGTTGTTCAATACCAGCGCTGGCTCGTGCGGAGGCTTTCTGGCCACGCCTCTAGTCGTAGGCGGAACTCTCCGGGCGCCAACGTTGTATAGTGAATCTTTACCCGCCCTTTACCAAAACTTCATCTTGGAGTGGTTCGATTGAGTCAAGGTGTACCTATGAACGCCAAAGAGTTCTTTCTGGGTACTCGTCAGTGACGGCTTGGAGTAAGAACAATCGGAGGGCTTGGCGCCAGCATGTTGAGAAAGAAACGGAAGACGGAAACGCGCTCAGGTAATGGATTGGCCAAGTCCCCTACGGGAATTGCCGGCCTGGATGAAATTACAAATGGCGGGATTCCCCGGGGCCGCCCGACGCTGGTATGCGGGGGCGCGGGCAGCGGGAAGACGCTGTTCGCCATCGAATTCCTCGTCCGCGGCGCGGTCGAGTTCGGCGAACCGGGGGTCTTCATCGCGTTCGAGGAAACCGCCGACGAACTGGCCAAGAACGTTCGATCTCTGGGGTTTGATCTCGACAAACTCTCCCGGCAGAAGAAGCTGGCGATTGACTACGTCCACGTGGAACGCTGCGAGATTCTGGAATCGGGCGAGTATGATTTGGAAGGGCTCTTCATACGCATCGCGCACGCCGTCAAATCCATCGGCGCGAAACGCATCGTCCTGGACACCGTTGAAGCTCTCTTTGCCGGCCTGTCCAACGACTTCATCCTGCGCGGAGAACTGCGCAGGCTGTTTCGCTGGCTCAAGGATGAGGGTCTTACGGCCGTCATCACCGCGGAGCGCGGCGTAAGTACACTCACTCGGCAAGGTCTCGAGGAATATGTCTCGGATTGCGTGATACTGCTCGATCACCGCGTGATCGACCAGATGGCGACGCGCCGGATGCGCGTGGTCAAGTACCGGGGAACGATCCATGGAACCAACGAGTACCCCTTCCTGATCGATAAGCAGGGGTTCTCCGTACTACCGGTCACCGGGCTAAGTTTGGAGCACCAGGCGACATCCGCCCGGCTGTCGAGCGGCATTCCCGAGCTGGACGCCATGCTGGGCGGAAAGGGATATTTCCGCGGGAGCACCGTCCTGATTACCGGCACGCCAGGCACAGGCAAGACGAGCATGGCGGCTCATTTTGTGGATGCCGCCTGCCGCCGCGGCGAGCGTTGCTCATTCCTGGCGTTCGAGGAATCCGAAAGCCAAATTCTTCGCAATATGAGATCCATTGGACTCGACCTCGGGCAATGGCTGAAAAAGGGACTGCTGCAAATCAAGGCCTCCCGCCCCACACTGCTGGGGCTCGAGATGCATTTGGTCACCGTACACCAGGAGATCGAGCAGTTCAGACCTCGAAATGTCGTTATAGACCCCATCACCGACTTTGAGGCCGTAGGCTCGCATGGTGACGCCAAGACGATGCTCCTGCGGATAGTGGATTTCCTGAAATCCCGGCAGATTACCGCCGTTTTCACCAGCCTGATTTCAGAAGACACCACGCCGGGCGCAGCGGAAGTGGGAATCTCTTCCCTGATCGATACCTGGCTCCTGTTGCGCAACTTGGAACAGGCTGGCGAACGCAACCGAAGCTTGTATATTTTGAAATCGCGTGGAATGCCCCATTCCAATCAAATCCGCGAATTCGTGCTGACGAATCATGGCGCAAGACTGATTAAGGTCGCCATCGGACCTGACGGAATCGTTACCGGTTCCTCTCGCGAGGCCCTTCAGGCGCGCGAAAAGTCCAATGGCATTGCCAATGAGCAGTCGCGCCAAAGCAGACGCCGAAGCCTAGACCACAAGCACACCGCCTTGCTCGCGCGTCTCAAAGCGCTTCAGTCCGAATTTGACGCCGAGGCAAATGCCGTGATGACGGATATCGAGCAGGAAGGATTACGTGAAAAACACGCGCAGGCACAGCGCTCACGGCTCGTTCAGTCGCGAACTGAAAGGTCAAGACGGTTCACCCCGGTTAAGGACGACGGGAAATGAAAAAGGCGACCAAGAACGGACCCGATGGACGCAACAAAACACAGTCACGAACAAAGTCCAAGAGAGCTTCCGGAGAGGACACGCATCGGAGCCCGGAGCTTTGGGAGTTGCGCCTCTACGTGGCGGGCCAAACGCCCCGATCCCTGACCGCCTTCGCGAATCTCAAGGGTATCTGTGAAGAGCACTTGGCGGGGAAATATCATATCGAGGTCATAGACCTCCTCAAGAACCCGCAGCTTGCCAAGGGCGATCAAATTGTTGCCGTACCGACCCTGGTCCGCCGATTACCCGAGCCCGTCCGAAAAATCATCGGCCACCTATCCGACACCGACAAGGTGCTCGTGGGACTTCAATTGCGTCCGCGGGGCCTGGAGTAGAGATCGATGCGCTCGAATGGCAAGAAGAAGGTGACAAAGGCCAAGCCGAAAACGACAATTGCAGGCGCGGCCCCGGACTGGCAGAAAACACCCGAAGACCGGTACTCGCTCCGTTTGTATGTCACGGGCGCAACCCCCAACTCGGTTCGTGCGATTCAGAATATCAAATCCATATGCGCGGAGTATCTAGATGGGCGCTATGACGTTGAGATCATTGACGTCTATAAGCAGCCGTCCTTGGCGAAGGGCGAGCAAATCGTGGCCACGCCGACGCTGGTAAAAGTACTACCGCTGCCACTACGCCGCTTGGTCGGGGACCTTTCTCAACGGGATAGTGTGCTTCTCGGTCTCGACTTGGTTCCGAAGAAATAGAGTGCAGCCAAAATGGGTATGACAACGGCCAAGACCGGCAAATCGAGTTCCCCCGCGCCGGACAGATCAACTTCCGCAGCCAGGAAGAGCGGCGATTTGCTTCGCGAGATAGAAGTACTGCGCGCCCGCCTCGAGGAGGCCGAGGCCACTATCCAGGCAATTCAAAGCGGTGGGGTCGACGCGCTCGTTGTCTCCGGACCGGATGGCGAAAGAGTCTTTGCTCTGGAAGGGGCGGATTACCCCTATCGTGTCATACTGGATGTCCTTAACGAAGGCGTCGTGACCCTTGGCGCTAACGGCGCTATCCTATCCTGTAACAACCGATTCGTCACGTTCATAGGAATGACGAGCGAGCGAATACTGGGCAGACCGCTTGCGGATTTTATAACCCAAGAAGACGCGCCGAGACTGAGCGCTTTTCTAAGTGAAGTGGCCGCGGAATCCGGAATCATTACCATTTGCCTGGCACGCGCAGACGGGACGACCATGCCCGCGAATCTCTCCGCCGCCGCATTCGAGGTGGGAGGACTACACGCGCTCTGCGTTGTCGTCACCAACCTGTCCGAGGTGTTTGACGCGGCCAAGACACGCATGTGGTTGGCATCGATCGTTGAAACGTCCAGCGACGCCATCATCAGCAATGCCCTCGACGGCACAATCTTGACTTGGAACGCCGCCGCTGAACGCATCTACGGCTTTTCCGCGGAAGAGGCGGTTGGCCAGCCGATTTCCATCATCGTGCCCCGCAACCGCATCTCCGATGTCGCAATGTTCACCGAGCAAACGCGCCTTGGACAGCAAATCAAAGGCTATGAGACGAGCCAGATCACCAAGTCGGGAATAGCCATACATGTAGCACTGACGATTTCCCCGTTGATGGACGCGGCTGGCAAGACGAATGGAATCTCCATAATCGCGCGCGATATTACGGAGCGGAAGAAGGCCCAAGCGGAACTGGAAGAACACCGCCATCATCTGGAGGAATTGGTCGAGCAACGGACCCTTGAACTGTCCGTAAAGACTAGTGATCTGCAATCCGCCAATGAGCAACTGCAATCCGCCAATGAGCAACTGCAATCCGCCAATGAACAACTGCATGAACAAGGCGAGGAGATGGCTGAGGCCAACGAACTGTTGCGCGAGAAATCCGAGACGCTGCGCAGAAGCGAGGAACGCCTGCGGCTGGCCCTGCAAGCGGTGAAGATGGCAACTTGGGAGTGGAATATTCCCGACAACGAGATGACTTGGAATGATGAGTGCTACCGTGAGTTCGGGTACGAAGTTGGCTCCGTGAAACCCAGCTACGAAGCGTGGATCAACCGGGTACACGCCGATGATCGGGTGGCCCTCGAAGAGGCGTTTCACGCCGCTATGAGCGAGGGGTGGGAATACAGCACCGAGTTTAGAACGCGTTGGCCGGACGGAACCGTACATTGGCTATGGGCGCTCGGCGGATTTGATTGCGATGACAGCGGTAAGGCCGTTCGATCGTTCAGCATGCTGCTTGATATAACGGAAAAGAAGGACACCGAACTGCGCGTCCAGAAGTTGAACGAAGTACTCCAACAGCATAGCGCCGCTCTGGAGGAAATCAACGAAGAGCTTGATTCGTACAGTCATTCGGTGTCCCATGACTTGCGAACTCCCTTGCGGCTCACGAACAAGATCGCGCACTTGCTGCTTCAGGAGCACGGCGCCCAGCTCCCGCACGGGGCGGTGGAAAAAGTTCGGATGATTCTGGACAGCACTCACCAGATGGGCAAACTCATCGAGGATCTGCTCGCGTTCTCGCGATTAAGCCGTGAACCCATGAAGAAGCGGCGTGTTGATATAGGCCGGCTGGCGCAGGAAGCGCTGGAGGAACTGCAGGACGAACGTCAAGGCCGCGACGTGGAGGTCGTGATTGACGAGCTGCCTCCGTGCATTGCGGATCGCGCGCTACTGAAGCAAGTCTACTTGAACGTGTTGGCGAATGCCTTGAAGTTTACGCGTCAGCGCGAGCGGGCGGAGATTCATGTAGGATGCGCGCAGCTCGACGGCGAGACGATTTACTTTGTCCGCGACAATGGCATGGGTTTTGACATGAGCCACGCGGAATCGATGTTCTTAGCGTTTCACCGGCTTCATCGATCTCAAGACGTCGAGGGATCGGGGGTTGGCCTGGCGCTTGCCAAACGTATCGTCGAGCGCCACGGCGGCCGCATATGGGCCGAAGGTCAGACCGATCATGGTGCGACGTTCTACTTCACCCTGGGCGAATAGCCGCTTGGGTTACCGTGGGCTACCACAAGGATTTTTGGTCGTGACAAAGCCTCTGAAAAGCAAGATCCTTATCGTCGATGACGACTCCAAACTGCTGCGGGCCGTCCAGACGCATCTCGAAAAGCTGGGCTACGAGGTGGCGACTGCCGCGGATGGGCGTTCCGCGCTGGCCGCCGCCAAGTCCATGGCGTTCGACCTTGTTGTGCTCGACATCAACTTTCCGGACATCACAACAAAGAAAGAACGTTCTCTAGACGGGATCGAAGTGCTTCGCACACTGCGCGATTCGGACAGCGTACCTATTCTCATGCTGAGTTCTACGAACATCTCGGCTGTGAAAGTAATGACGCTAGCTCTAGGCGCGGACGACTACGTTTCCAAGCCGTTCGACCTGCAGGAACTGGGCGCCCGAGTCGAGGCGATTCTGCGCAGGTCCAGGGACGTGGTCCAGGCGGACAAGACGCTGAGTTTCCGGCGCCTGCGATTGGACCCGGGTGAACGGCGCGTCTGGAAAGACGATGTACCCATCGACTTGACCGGGGTGGAGTTCGACCTGCTCTACACGCTCGCGCGGCGTCCCGAACATGTGTTCACGCGCGAGAAGCTTCTTGAATTCGCCTGGAAGGACTCGAGTTGCAGCATTCCGAAAGTCGTTGATGTCCATATCGGCCACATCCGAAAGAAAATCGAGGACGACCCGAGCGCCCCGTCCTTCATCATCACCGTGCGCGGTACCGGCTACCGTTTCGAGGACACCCCCGCCTAGGAATCCGGCCGAGAGTCGGCTTTTTGACGCGGCGCCCGTGCCAGCGGTGGCGATCAGAAAACCCGTTGGGTTGGCCTCGGCGCCCTCCGCAGTTCATGCAAGAAGTACCAGACGGGCCATGGCGCTGAGCATGTCAGGAATTGCGGGCGGGAATGGTAACGGTTCTGTCTTCCGTAATATTCTTCGCTTTTGGGAACGTAAACTCAGGCTTCTGCTTGAGTATCGCATATCCAAAGTCGAGCATTGTCTCGTTGCCGAGCTCGGCGATCTTCGGTGGCCTTATCAGCAGATTCGCAATCAGCCCCTTGAAGCGGGCTACGAAACCCTCCGATGCGGCTGCCGTAGTGATCGACGCGACACTTACCCCCATCCTCGGTGTCGTATCGCACTTCTTGAATGCGAGTGTGTTCACCCGAGCCACACACTCGTTGGTTCTATTCTCGTACTCGTACTTTCCGTCCTTGGGCTTGATGTCATAGAGACCAATGGTTACTGGACTTCTCCGCCCTCGCGCGTTGAACTGCAAGTTCACCTCCATAACCGTCTCGGTGGAGTCGTTAATCGTTCCTTCAACTTCGATGCGAATAAATCCTTCTCCCTCAAAGTTGATGAAGTCCAGCGTAGTTGTCAGCGGCTCATTCTCCTTTAGGTCAGCGGTGTGCGCCGCTATCATCCCCGCCGAATTGAATATGTACTTCTGAAAACCCCTTCCGCGTGTTTCGAACTCGCAAGCCACACGAAAGGATTTTGCGCCGATCTTCTGTCCATATGAGATGACAGCGACCTCGACGTCGTTGTTGGCGCTGGTTTGCCTGTCGACGGAAGTCGGAGATATCAGCGGAACAAAATACATGAAGGACGAAATGGGATTCTTCACAAACACCTCTTCGCGAAAGCTCAACAATACGGTTGGGCCGCTGCTACTCCCGGCAACGGCGCCGCCTTTGGCGCCGGGCGCGCCGGCGGCAGTATCCGCGCCGTTTGCGGGTTCGGCGCTCTCAACTTGCCCGGTGAAAAGCAGGGCACAAGCCGCGGCAAGCGCGAACAAACCTGTCACGTGATGGCGTGTCAAGCGCGCGCGCGCAATTGTCAGATACGATTTCATAATGTAACCCTAACGGCAGCCAGGCTCGTTTATTCCTTCCAGTCGGATCGAGCCAGACGCGGTAGCTGGCCGGGCTCTTGGCGTCAGATGCGGGCAAGGAAATGCATGGCAAATCGAGAGGCGAAGAAGATCTCACACACCATCGCATACGGGACTCGAAGCAGGTTAACACTCAGCAGCCGCCCTGCCTTGATCCGCTCGAATGAATCTCGGCGAAAGGCGTTGAATTGGCGGCGCTTCGCCACATAGCGGATTGCGATCTCTTCGTAGCCGGCAATGACGGTCTGGCTGACAAAGCGCTCGGCATCGGCGACATGATTCCAGCCCGGCATTTGGACATCGAAGGTTCTCAGATAGCTCTCCACTTCCGCAGCCTTCTTTTGCAGATTGCGCCGGACGAAAAAGCTGACATGGCCGCTTGCCCGGCTCAACTGGCGCAGTCGATCCGCAGTGCTTGACAGCATCACTTTGAGTTCCTGGGCGGCGTCGGCATAACGCCCTTGCAGGTCGTACTCCGCAATACGCCGCTGAACGCCGGACCATCTTTCGCGCAGGTCGGCGAGGGTGGCCCAGCGTGGATCGCTCGGCTTTCGAGTGAGCATCCAGACCTCCTGGAACTCGAAGAAGAGGCCGAGATAGGTCATGAGGCCGTGGTACGAGTCCTTCATGCGGCGCCAACCATACTGAAGTACGTTTTCGCGCGGGAAGATCGGGCGCCGGGAACGCCGATCCTTGAGGCGGAAGATGCCAGTCGCCATCGGGTGCGCGCCTATCAACGCGCTGTAGCGGTACCAGATCGAGAATCCAAGAATTTCCCAATAGCGCTGGGGCGTGGTGCGCAACAGCGCGGCAATGATGTTCTCTTTACTGTAGAGGATGTTCATGGCCTCGTCATAGGCGGCGCGCCAGGCGCCGTTTGGCATGAGCTCGTGGCGGAAGGTCTCGTGAAGCCCGTCGTACTCGTTATAGTCTCCATCGACGGGGACGTGGTCCTGAATCATCTGCCAGTGGTCACGGGAGCCCGGAAGAGGCGTCAACATGAACAAGGACGCCAGATCCACTTTGATTTGGTTGCGCAGGTAGTCCATGTCGTGGCGGACGGACTCTTGTGAGTCGAACGGCAAGCCGATGATATAGCCTACATGCACCAGGATACCGTGGTTGTGCCAGTTCTCCACCATTTGCACATACTCGTGCGTGTGGTTTTGCCGTTTACCGACGGCCTTGAGATTTTCCGGGTTCACACTCTCCATGCCAATGAAGGCGAGGTAGCATCCTGCTTCGGCCGCTTTCTCCACGAAGTTCGGGATGCGATGCGCCTGAGTGTCGGTCTGCATCATGAATTGGACCTTGATACCCCGATTCCGCAGCGCGATCAGTCCTTCGAAGATTTCATTCCAAACGGGGTTCCGTGAAAAGTTATCGTCCGTGAAGAAGTAGAAGCGAACCCCATGCGCGTAGTTCTCTTCAATGGCCTTCAGCACCAAGGCGGATGAGCGATAGCGCATCCTCCGGCCTTGAACGTTGATAATGGTGCAGAACGAGCAATTAAACGGGCAGCCTCGGCTGGTGTCAATCGTCGCCATTTGTTTCCCGACGTAACGGCCCTGCAGTTTCTTGCTGGCGCGCGGCACGGGCGCCGCCGCCAGATCCGGCCACTCCGTGATGTTGTAGATGGGCTTCATGGCTCGATTGATGGCATCGCCGAGCAGCATGGCCATGACGCCCTCCGCTTCCACTTCGCCCTTCACCAGCGTCACCCCGTGGTCCAGCAGCCGCTGGAGTTCATAGGAAGGCTTTTCAAACAGCGTCAATACGCCGCTGACGTGGAACCCGCCGATCATGACCTGTACACCGTGCTCGCGCAGTTCCAGGGCGAGGTCCGACGCGCGCATAAACTGGTTGCTCTGAACACCCACAAAGCCCACGACAACGGTAGTGTCCGTCCTACGGCTGAGTTTCGCGATACGGTGGACGGGTATCCTCTGCACCGTGTCGTCAAACACGTCCACGGTTACTTGTACGTCCGGACCGAGATCGCGGCGTTCCGCCACCCGCTCGGTCAAGCTCTCGAGACAACACAGGGTGTTTGACGGCAACACGCCGCGCGCAAAGCGTACTACGTAACCCTCGTCGTCATAGCGCGACGGACGGATAAACACCACATGCAAGCGCTTCATGGGTTTGTCTCCCTGAAAATGCCATTCAAGACATCCATTACACACGCGCGAGGCCGTATAACTCGCCCCCTCTTCTCCGGTGGCGCGGCCACCTTACGATCATTTAGCCCGTTGAGCGTAATCCGGGGGTAAAGAGCGCGTAAATTTCTGGTAAACCCCTCCAAGTGCATGCACGACCACGACTTTGCCTGCTTCTCTCACCGGGCACACGCGCTGTAAGGCCAGTAGCAAAGCTTCACCCGCCGTTTGCCAGAACTTCACCTCGGACAGGTACTGTTGTGATATGAAGCTGCGGAAGAATGCGGCCACGACATTCTCGAACAGCGGACTCCTGGTGACGGAAGAAAGGATGAACGATATGCGCATGCGAAACCTACTCAGACTCGGAATTGGCGCATCGGGGGTGGCTGCATCAGCGCTTGTCTTGGCGGGATGTGCGAGCTACCCATCTGAACAACGGTCTCATGTCTGGCACGACCCCCCTGTGGCGAGCGACGGGGTCACCATTGTTTTCCCAGAGCACGACCGCTCACGGTACGACAACGCCAGGCGCGAAGAGAGAGCCATGCGCGAAGAAATGGCCCGGCGCGAGGAAATGGCCCGGCGCGAAGCGCGAGCCCATCGTGAGGAGGCCGCCCGGCTTGCAGAACGAGCCCGAATCGAGGAAAGGGCACGGCTCGAGGAAGCAGCCAGACGCGAAGCGCGAGCGCGGCACGACGGTAACGACCATTGGCACGACGGCAACGACCAGCGCCGCGAGGACAATGACCGGCGCCAAGACAACGATGGGCGTGAAGACAGCGATAGACATGACGCCAAGTAGTCTGCGCGATTCCTTCTACCTTCGCTTCTCGTGAATCGAAAGTGCTCATAAAAGAAGGAATCGGTTCGACCGACCGACGACCGCGAAGACGAGATGCTATAAGACGCACCCCGGGCATCCCTGGCCGTCCTCAACACTGCGGGAGGAGTCATGGGTGCTCGGGGTGACTATTTTGGCGCCCCAAGCCGATTCTGGCAGTCAAAGAAATGGAGTAGATACTCCGAGGAGATAGAGATGAAAATGAGAATGAAGTTTGCGGCAGTCGCGATAGCATTGGCGACGCTTGTTGGCGTTGTGGGTTGTGAAACTACACCGGCTCAGAACGGCGCTCTGCAAGGTGGCGTGTTAGGAGCGGGCGCCGGCGCCATCATCGGTAATCAATCCCATCATGCCGGCGAAGGCGCCCTCATTGGTGGCGCCGCAGGAGCCTTGGGCGGCGCGCTCATCGGAGAGCAGAACCAACAAGGCGGCGGCACGAGGTAACAATCCGCCGGGCGATGCATACCACCGCCGAGCGTGATAGCAAGAAGAACTAGTGCAATGGCTGTTCGAGAAACGGCAACGAATTGATGGCTGGTTCGTCTCCATGTGGCGCCGGGCCAGCTGGTCTTAAGGTGTCGCGGGCCATGCCGCTAAACGGAGCAAAAACCTTCTACGATGTCCTCGGCGTGCCGAAGGACGCTTCGCAGGGTGACCTGCGAAAGGCGTGGCTCGCGCTCGCTCGGAAGCACCACCCAGATAAGACGGGCGGACACAAAGGTTCCGAGGATAGCCAGACCCAGGCCTAACTGTGAGGTGAATGCCATGACAACAAGTGTCCAATCACGAATCGTTCAGAGGACAACAGCCGCGTATGTTCCTAGAGCCAAAGCAATCCAAGCGGTGGAAAAGGTGATAGACGATCAGAACGCACAAGCCTACCTCGCTTCCGTTGAGCGAGAATTGTGGAAGGCTGAACTCGTCAGGACAGTATGGTGGGGCCGGTTCGGTGTTGATTACTCCGCATCGGTGACGGGCGAGATCGCACGCTATAGCTACGAACTGGGATACACAGAGGTGGATGGATCGTGGCGAATCTGCTACCGATTCAGGGCCGATACGCTGAACGATGCACTTGACACCGAGTCGAGCGTCGTGGAAGATGCGCTCCCTCTATTGCATGCGCCCGCGTATGTTCGAAGCGAAATGTTACGAAACGTCGATAGGCTTGTTTCCGCAGTCCTCGACTCAGCATAGACGCACCTTGTTGCGTGAGTAGCTGGCCACTTGCGGCAACGCGCAATCACCGAGAATGAATGGACGTTGCTTCTGTCGTCCTTCGCTTTCGCTTGACGGGTCATTCGCGCCACCCTGAAATGCGTCTCTGGAAGGCGCCGCGGGGGTAATCATGCTTCGTCAGATTCCGCGGGTTCACCGATTAGACGCTCTATTTCGTTTTCGAATTCTTCCAAGGAATGAAAATATACGCTTTGATCGAGCCCAATGGACTCCGTGTAGTTGTTGTCGTCGTCGTCCTCGATGGAGATAACCTGAAAGGTTGCGTCTGGTCCGGTTGCTTCCGAGGCGCTCCGATCCAAATGAGCATAGTAATGCATCTGATTCAGCCCTTTCTCCAGCCCCTCACACTAAGTGGAAGGCCAAAGCTCCCGTGACGGACTAGCCTGCGAAACAACCGTTCGAAGGATATCCCGCTCGGCGGCGAACTGCTCGACTTCCGCAAACGCTACCGCGGCGCAGGTGGGGCAGTACCCGTGGCTGGCGTGAGCGGCCGCCGATTCCGGATAGGCTACGGTAATCCACGTGGCGCCGGTGTTCACTTTCTTGCACACACAACATTGCTTCGTCATATACACCACCTCGTGTAGCTTCCTTTGCGTTCTATCCTTCATGCCCGCCTCTTAAGGGGCCGTTCACACCGTTTCCTCGTCGAGCGACTCCGCGCCCGTAGTTGTCGTTCCGAGAGCTTGCAGCGTCAACTCTTTGTCCTGCATGCACACTTGGACCTCGGCAGGTCCCAAGTTAGGGAAAACACATTGGATCCCCTCATCTTTGATCCACGACTCGATTCCGAGGCTGGTCAATCTAGCGCTGGTCACCGCTGCGCTGTTCGAGTTGCCCTTGTAAATGGTTACCAAGTCCACGTATTCGGGTTCCTGCTCCAATGGCAGGTCATTTACAAGCTCCACGCCGCAGTCTGAACATCGGGTGAAGCCTTCTCGGTACTCCGTTCTACAACTCGGACAATACACGTCAACTCCTTTCAGCAAAGGGCGCTTGGTTCCCAAGACCAAACGCGCGGCGCCGGTAGTCTTGAAGGAATCTCGCGCGCAATGCCGTAAGAAGCTTCCTCTTGATGCCAGTATTGCCGTCCGCACTCTTCCGGCGATTCCACGCCCATGTGACTACGTCTCGTGTTAGGTCTCGCGCGTCGTAGGGATCGCGGGTAAGCGCAAGCGCAACTGAATAGCACACCTCCACGTGCGCGAGTAGGGCGCGTTCGAACGATTCCACTTGTGTCGCTTGCTTCATGGAAATTACCTCACATGGCCACGGCGCGTTGCGCCCTGCCGGTCAGGAACCAAGTTCGGAGTTCGCCGATATCCTTGACGTCGATGGCGCCACGATCCTCGAACAGGAAGGGGTCGCCGAGGCGCGACCGGGTGGCCTGAGAGATTTGCACACGTCCTGCAACGCCATGGGATTCCATTCGGCTGGCGGTGTTCACCGTAGCGCCCCACAAGTCGTATATGAACTTCCGTTTGCCAATGACGCCCGCCACCACCGCGCCACTGTTGATGCCGATGCGAATTTGTAACCGGTAGCCGCTACGCTTATTAAAGCAGTCCAGCGCGTCAAGCATATCCAGCGCCATGTGTGCAGCCCGCGCCGCGTGATCGTCCACGGGTGCGGGCAGTCCAGCGGCGGCCATGTAGGCATCGCCAATACTCTTTATTTTTTCGAGGCCACGGGTATCCGCGATGGTGTCAAAATCAGAGAAAATCTCATTAAGGAGAACTACGAGCCGCTCAGGACTTACACCGGTGGAAAACTTCGTAAACCCAACGATATCGGCGAACAATACGGTCACCTCCGGAAAGCTATCCGCAATAATCTCCGGAAAGCTGTCACCAATGTCCTCGCGGCGCCCTTTCAGGCGCTCGGCAATAGCGCGGGGCAGTACGTTGAGCAGGAGTCTCTCTGACAGCTTCTGCTCAATTACGATGTCATCGTAGAGGCCCTTGAGCTCGCAGTTCTGGAGGCGGATCAGCTCACGGCTTTCCTCAACCTCCCGCAGCGTCTGCTCCAGCACTTTGGCGTGGTTCTTCGTTTCCGTGTGCAACAGGCGCACTTCGAGCATGTTGTAGACGCGCGCCTGGACCTCGACCAGATCAAACGGTTTGCTGACGAAATCCTTCGCGCCGGCTTGCAGCGCGCGCAGCTTGTGACCCGGCTGAGCCGTGACCACGAGAACAGGGAGATAGCCACCGGTCTCAATTTCTTTGAGGCCTTCCATTACCTGAAATCCATCCATGCCTGGCATCTGCAGATCCAGCAGGATTAAGTCGTAGCAGTTCTTTCGGTGGAGCTCACAGACCTCGTACGGGTCCATCGTGGACACGACGGAAGCATAGCCGGCCCCGCGTAGCGTGCGCTCGAGCAGGCGGACGTTGGCTTCCAGATCATCAACGATCAGGATTTTGGCGTTGTGAATGCCGGATGAATCAACCATGAAACTGGCCCTGCGTCATGAACTCAGGCTTCCACCTTCTTTTGTAGATCCCGGCGTACAATTCATGGCCCGCTAGATCGGGATCGGTCATGTCAACAGCTCACTGTAGCGGATAGGTTCGTGCGTTCGGAGACCTGATAGGCGTTCTTGCCCGCGCGCTTCGCATCGTACAAGGCCAGATCCGCGCTCTTCATTAGCGTCTCCACGTCCTCGCCGTGGGCAGGGTAGATGCCGAGGCCTGCGCTCGCGGTAATGTCTACCACGCGCCCTTGGATGCTAAAGGGCGGCAACATCGCCTCCATCAATTTGGACCCCACCCTGGCTGCGTCGTCGGCATTCCGAATTTGCCACAGAGCTATCACGAACTCATCACCGCCCAGGCGTGACACGGTGTCCTCTTGACGCACGGCGGCCACAAGGCGTTCTGCCGTCATTTTCAGCAGAATATCCCCAGCGTCGTGGCCCCAAGTGTCGTTGATCGACTTGAATCCATCTAAATCCACATACACTACCGCCATGCTGCTCTTATTTCTTCGCGCATGGGCAATGGCCAGCGACGCCTTCTCGACCAGAAGTCGTCTATTCGCAAGCCCTGTAAGCGGGTCATGCAGCGCCAAGGATTCCAGCGCCTTACTGTAATTGCGCGCTTCCTGGTGGAGGAGCCGCACTTCGAGCATGTTGTAAACGCGCGCCTGGACCTCGACCAACTCAAGCGGCTTGCTGACAAAATCCTTTGCGCCGGCTTGCAGAGCGTGCAGCTTGTGACCCGGATTTACCGTGACCACGAGAACCGGAAGATAGCCGCCGGCCTCGATCTCTTTAAGGCCCGCCATCACCTCGAATCCATCCATGCCAGGCATCTGTAGATCGAGCATTATCAAGTCGTAACGGTTCTTTCGGTGGAGTTCGCAGACTTCACGTGGATTCATTGTGGAAGCGACCGAGACGTAGCCGGCGCCACGCAGCGTACGCTCGAGAAGCCGGACATTGGCTTCCAGATCATCCACAAGCAGGATTTTGGCGTTGAGAATGTCGATTGCGGTCACCATGCTATTGGTCCCCAGTAACGTCTTTGGCGACCGTTTCCGCGAGTGCTAAAGCGTCATTCAATGTGCCCATGAACTCATTGACCCTAATCGGTTTTGTGAGATACCGGAAGAATCCAGCCTTCATTCCGTTCTCAATGTCGCGTGGCATTGCATTTGCGCTGATAGCAACGACGGGAATGCGCGCCGTCGCCGGGTCGTCGCGCAGGAGATTCAACGCTTCGAAGCCGCTGATATCAGGCAAATTGATGTCCATAAGAATCACTTCCGGCTGCGAGGCGCGGGCAAGTTCGATACCGCTATTCCCGTTGACCGCGGACAGCAGGGTAATATCGAGGCGACGCGCGACGAGTTGCCCAATCAATTCCAGGTTAGCCGGGTTATCCTCTATACAGAGCACAGTGCGGAGGCGCGCGCCGGTCTGAACATGTGATTCGGCCGACGCCAGGGGTTCATTTCCTTCAAGGGACAATTCTGGCGCATTGGTCGCGTTGAGTTCGAACCAGAACACACTTCCCGCCCCGACGGAGCTTTCCACGCCAATTACACCCTCCATCAGTTCAATGAGCTTCTTGGCGACCACGAGGCCGATGCCCGTACCTTCTTCGCCGCCGGCTTCTTGTCCGAGCCGGTTGAACGGCTGGAATAGCTGCGCCAACTGTTCCGCGGACAGTCCCGCGCCGGTGTCTTTGATGCTGACACGAATGCGTCCCGGGGCGCTCATGGCGCATTGCACCTCGACAGTCCCCTGCTCGCAGTTGTATTTGATCGCGTTGGAAAGCAGGTTAATGAGAACCTGCTTCACCCGAGTCCGATCCGCGTGAACGAAACACGGAGCATCGAACTGAGGAAAGGACACGCGGATGCCATGCCGTTGCGCTAGTGGCTCGAACATGCCCTGGCATTCGAGCATGACCTCGGCCAGCGACACCGGTTCCTGTGAGAGCGGCGCCTTTCTGGACTCGATTTGCGCAAGGTCGAGAATCTCGTTGATCAATTTCAGCAGATGCCATCCCGCCTGGAGAATTTGGGCTATGCTTTCCTTCTGACCAGCCGTTGGCGGTGGGGAGTCGGATTCCATCAACTGGGCAAAACCAAGAATGGCGTTGAGCGGGCTACGCAGTTCGTGGCTCATGCTGGAAAGGAAATCCGATTTCGCGAGGTTCGCCTTTTCCGCCACGGAGGTTGCGCTCTCGAGTTCGGCGTTCGTCTGCTGCAGTGTTTGTTCAAAGCGCTTGAGCTCGGTAACGTCGCGCGCCGCGGCGAACACGCCCTGCAGTCTTCTGTCCCGGTCGTAGAATGTCGTAGCGTTATAGGACACCACGGTTTCCTTGCCATCCCTGGCGCGCGTGGTAAGCTCGTAGTTGGTGATCTTCTTCTGGCTTAACACCAGTTTGATGCTCGTCTCGGCCCGCTCGGGATCCGTGAAGTAGTTCTTGAAAGGCGCGCCAATCAACTCGTCGCGCGTACAGCCGGTAAGCGCTTCCATCTGCTTGTTGACGTCGGTGATGATGCCGAGCGGATCGGTGGTCATCAGCGCGTCAATGTTGGATTCGAACAGCGAGCGCGTGTAGAACTGCTGGTCGTGTAGGCGCTGACTGAGTTGTTTCTGCTCCGCCTCGACCTGCTTGCGCGCGGTGTTATCGGTGCCGATAAGCAGATAGCCGATGATTGCGCCTTGAGCGTCGCGCAGCGCCGTGACCGACACGACAGCTGGGAAGCGGCTACCATCCTTGCGGATATAGGTCAGCTCGTAAATGTCCTCGATACCGCGCGAGGCCTTGAAAACCAGGGCCTCGAAGCCCGGCGATATTGGCGTTGCAAGCTCGATGCTCAATGCCTTAGCGCGCGCGATCAGCTCCTGAGGATCGGAGATGTCGGCCGGGGTGATCTTATTCATCACTTCGGCCGCCGTGTAGCCCAACATCCGCTCGGCGCCGACATTGAAGATCTGGATTACGCCTTTAGCGTCGGTGGCGATGCTTGAAAAGTTGGCGCTGTTGAAGATCGCGCTCTGCAGAGCCCCGGCTTTGAGTTCGGTGCCGATCAGCAGATAGCCGATAATGGCGTCCTGGGCGTCGCGCAGCGCCGTGACCGATACGACCGCCGGAAATCGGCTTCCGTCTTTGCGGATATAGGTCAGTTCGTAAATATCCTCGATGCCGCGTGAGGCCTTGAAAACCAGCGCCTCGAACCCCGGCGTAATCGGGGTTCCGAGCTCGACGCTCAACGACTTGGCGCGCGCTATCAACTCCTGAGGATCGGAAATGTCTGCCGGAGTGATCTTGTTCATCACTTCGGCCGCTGTGTAGCCAAGCATCCGCTCGGCGCCGACGTTGAAGATTTGGATTACGCCTTTCGCGTCGGTGGCGATGCTCGAGAAATTCTCGCTATTGAAGATAGCGTTCTGCAGGGCGCCTGCCTTCAGCAGCGCCTCTTCCGCCTGCTTGCGCGCGGAGTTATCGGTGCCGATCAGCAAATAGCCGATGATTCCGCCCTGATCGTCGCGGAGCGCCGTAACCGACACGACCGCCGGAAAGCGGCTGCCATCTTTGCGGACGTAGGTCAGCTCGTAAATATCTTCGATGCCGCGTGAGGCCTTAAAAACCAACGCCTCGAAGCCCGGCGTGATCGGGGTGGCGAGCTCCAAGCTCAACGCCTTGGCGCGTGCCACGACTTCCTGCGGGTCGGAGATGTCCGCGGGAGTGATCTTATTCACCACATCGGCGGCCGTGTAACCCAGCATGCGCTCGGCCCCGACGTTGAACAGTTGAATGACGCCTTTTTCATCGGTGGCGATACTCGAGAAGTTGGCGCTGTTGAAAATGGCGTTTTGCAGGGCCCCGGTCTTGAGCAAGGCCTCTTCGTGCCTGACCTCGGTAACAATATCCTCCGGGCCGGCGTGGTCGAAAGTGGATGGATCGAGAGTAATTGTAGACATGCTTAGCCTCTACCTGACGCCGGGATATTCCGGGTGGACCGGCCTGTAACCGCATGGGAAGTCATGAGCGAATGGCATGACCGCGACGCGAATTCCAATATTCATAAGCGACCAATGATCCCGCAATTGCTCTTCTTTACGCTCCACACTTCTTCCATGGATCCTTGTCGGTGTCGCCCTTCCCAGGACGGTCATTCAAAAATCTTTTTCAGGTCGTCGAAAGCCGCCTCGACTCCTACCTTGACCTTTTCCCAGCGGTCAGCGCCAGCTGATTTCAGTTCGTCAAGCTTGATGGCGGCCGCGTCCCGCTTCGTCTTCGCTTCCGCGAGTTTCGTATCGAGATCCGTCTTGGCTTGCCCCTCGGCCTTGGCGGCGCGATCCCTCAGTTCCGCGTATTGTGCCGAGAATTGCTCCAACCGCTTCTGCATCTCGCTCGCGTAATCGTTCCACTTTGCCTTGGAGGCGTCGCTCAAGGCCGCCGTGTCTTGCTTGGGACGCGTCTTCGAAGCGCCAAAGCCACCCAAGACGCCCTGATCGCAGCCCACCAGGACTGCCAATGCTCCAATCACGATAGCGGCGCAGATGTGTTTCATTTCTAGTTACCTTGTCTGGCAATGTGACACCGTAAGCTCGGCTATCGAGCAACGAAAGCGATGATGAAACCGTGGCACTCGTTCCGGCCTGCGTCGGCTGAATTCGCCTCATCGTAGGCAACTCGGGAAGCGATCCGGGCGTACTGCCATCCCTGCGTGGATGAGGCAAGCGCTACCCGGACCGCATGCGATATACCCCATCTAGAAGCTACGAGGGAGGTATCCCAAGAGCAAGAGCACCACCACAATCGCCAACACGAGTCCCAAACCGCCGCTGGGGCCATAGCCCCAACTCCGGCTGTGCGGCCAAGTGGGTGCAGCGCCCACGAGCAGCACGATCACGATGATTAGCAAGATCAAACCCATGGCAAAAACTCCTTTTCGGGGTCAATACCCCGTAAACCCGGCCGCCGTGAACACCACAGCCACCATTGGCAACTTCTTCAGTATCAGCTTGGCAAGTTCACGTAAGACTTAGGCAAAGGCCTGGTAAAGCTTTAGCAAAGACATCAATGCAACGGACCGAAACTCACAACGGCTGCCGTCGCAAACGCCAGCGGCGGCAGCCGTTGGAAAAGCGCCAGGACCGTTCTATGAGAACTAACCCGGCGCGTCTATCAGTTCTTGCCAAAGATGTTCCGCCACGTGTCTCCAACGCTGTTCCAGAAATCATTCCATGAGTTGGCCTTCGCGATTGCGACTGACTTTAGGTGTCTCATCTGCTTTCTCCTATGCTTGCGCTGAGGCGCTATCGCGCCCGAGCGTCCATCTTTGTGTGTTGGCGGCATGCCAAGCACCTCTCGAGGATAGCAACACAACAAGTCGCGCAGGCAAAGTGACAGTAAAGCTTTCGTATAACTCGGAGCCTCTTCCCAGACGAGCGTGGCCCGCGTAGCGCCGGAATCAATCACGGTCAGGAGTTCGTCGTCGTGAAAAACACGCATCCGCGTCTGTGGCGGAAGGATTCTTCCGGCGCCGCGCGTAGATTGCCTAACCTTTGCCGCAGCTTTGCCAAATCTTTATCTCGGACTGCTACCTTCATGATATGAACACGCAGAAGAATGATGTCAGCAGGTTCCTCAAACAGACAAGGCAACTCTCGTGACACAACTTGAGCCGGTAGACATCCTCGTCGTGGAAGATAACGACAGCCAGCGCGCATCAATCGTACACACGCTGCAAAAGGCCATACCCGACGTACTGGTTATCGCTGTTAAGGACGGGACAGAGGCGCTCGACTTCCTTTTTAGTCGCAAAGCGTGGACGGATCGTGCTGGGGAGGATCCCCCCAGACTGATCCTACTGGACTTGGCGCTGCCGGGAGCGGACGGGTTTTCTGTACTCGGCCAAATACGGTCCATCGAGCCGCAAGACGCCCTTACACTCACGCCCGTGGTCATATTCACGGATTCCCAATCCGCCGGCGATATTTCAAAGAGCTATCGCTGCGGCGCAAACAGCTACATCATAAAGCCCCTGAGCTATCCCGACTTTCAGACCGTTGTGGAAACCGTTGGCCAATACTGGATGGCGCATAACCGAACGTCGTGCTAGACCAACGGACCGAAAGGAACCAGGAATGACGTTGGCTAAGTCGTTTACCAAGGAAGAAGAAGCCCGCAACCTGCAAAGGGTGCTTTGGTTTTTTGCTCGCTCACAAGAGGACAGGATGGAAGAATGCGATGGCTGGGACTTGGCCGCGTCCTTGCACCCTGGTTGGGATTTGAATGATGGCGGACAAGCCATCAGGCGCACAATGAAAGGAACATAAACATGAAAGCGTCTAGGAGAATAGCCGTACCGGCCCTCGGAATATGGGTTGTACCTCTCCTGTTGCTGGGAGTAGCAGCCTTTGCCCAGGGCGAAGCCACAACCGAAGCCGGCGTACAGGTGCTGACGCGCGGCCCGGTTCACGAGGCCTTCGCAGAGGCGTCTCTGACGGGGACCTCGGCTAGTGTCGTAATAACAAAGGCCCCGCCCGACCCCATTGTGGAATTGCCTCCGGACCAGCGGCCTGAAGGCGCCAACGTGGCGTGGATTCCCGGATATTGGAGCTGGGATGATGATCGAAGCGATTTCATATGGGCGAGCGGAGTCTGGCGGGACATTCCTCCAGGCCGCCAATGGGTCCCCGGGTATTGGGCGTCCGCCGGAAACGGCTCGCAATGGATTTCGGGGTTTTGGGGAGACGCCGCCCGGACCGAAGTAGACTACTTGCCGTCACCACCCAAAGCGCTCGAAGCCGGTCCCAGTTCTCCCACACCGGGGCCAGGCCACATTTGGACGCCGGGTTGCTGGGTCTGGCAGCAGACTCGCTACGACTGGCAGCCCGGGAATTGGGTCGCGCAGCAGCCGGACTGGGTCTGGACTCCCGCGCATTACACATGGACACCGAGAGGTTACGTCTATGTTCCGGGATACTGGGATTACGATATCACCCATCGCGGTGTCATGTTCGCGCCAGTGTACTATGAGCAGCCTGTCTACGCGCGTTCCGGCTATTACTACTCGCCGAACACCATCATTGACTTAGCCGCGATCGCCGCGAGCCTTTTCGTGCAGCCGAGATCGAACCGTTATTACTATGGGGACTACTACGACGCGCGCTACGAAGGGCGTGGTTACTATCCGTGGCACTCGAAGTTGGCGATGCAGTACGGCGATGATCCCATTTACATGCACTACCGCTCGACACAAATGCGGCGCGACCCGGACTGGGACGTGCATACGAACGATCTGTTCAGATATCGCCGCGAGCACGTGGACGCCCGCCCGCCCCAAACGCTGGCTCTGCAGATCAACTTCATCAACAATCAACCCGCTGGCGCCCCGGCGAACGTTATCATCGGAAGAAGCCTCGCCGACGCCGTACTGAGCAAGACGCAGCCCCTGCGTTTCACGCCTGTCAATATGGACGAGCGCAAACAGCTTCAGACGCGCGGACGAGAGGTCATTGGACTCCAATTCCAGCGCGCGATAGCGGAGAAGCTACCGGCGGCCTCCGGAAAGACAAAAGAGACCCCTGAAACCGCGCGGCCAGTTAAACTGCAGTTGCCCGCGTCGCCCGTCGCCGCCAGGCTGACGGAGAGGACGCAGGGAGCGAAGACTCCACCGCCCGCACCAGTCGCGCCGAAACCGCAAGTAGCAGGTAAGGAACGGCAGGTAAAGCCGCAGAAGGTCGAGGCGAAGACTGATACCTCCGCATCCCAAAAGAAGCAGGGAAAAACGGCTCCGCAAGCAAATATCGCGCTAAGAGACAATTCTAAGTCCCCGGACGCCAAGTCCTCCAAACCCCCGCAGGTTCAAGGCAGGCCAAAGGCGGTGGAACCTAAGCGCGAGCCAACCAAAACTGGGCCGCCGAATCAGGCGGTGAAATCGCAGAAGCCGGACAGCAAGACCCAAGCGCCTCAGTCTGACAACAGCAAAAAGAAACAGGGCAAGCAGGGTCAGGCGCCTGACAAAGAAGACAACAAAGGCGGTAAAGCCAACGGGAAGTAACGTGACTGCGTTTAGTCACTCGGGAATTTGCCGCCAATTGATCGCCGCTACATCGCCGGATGAACAAGTTGCGTCCGTTTCATCCGGTGAGTTGCTACCTGGCAGGACAACGGCTGCGGTTAGCCCCAACATGAGAGGAACATCAAGATGAAGACATTGAATGCATTGGCCGTGGCGCTGGCGGTATGCGCGATCACAAGCATTGGCGCCCTCGGATGTAACACCTTTAGGGGCGCGGGAAAAGACATACAGAGTGGCGGCCATGCCGTTGAAAACGCGGCTGACAACGCGCAGCACGACAAAGGCAATCGAGAAGTACGGCAGCACTCGATCATGGCGTCAGCGGAGGCGGGCGGTTCAATTAATCCGTCGGGCAGCACAAGCGTGCCATACGGCGCCAGCCGGACGTTCACGGTCAATGCAAACGGCGGCTACCATGTGGCGGACGTGCTCGTTGACGGAAAGTCCGTGGGCGCCGTGAGCCGTTATACGTTCACCAAAGTGACTACAAGTCACACCATTTCTGCGTCGTTTAGCGGAAATCCGAATCGTTGAAAACACGGAAGACTATAGCAGTACGCATCGGCGGAAAGCCCTTTGAAGCCACGGACGACCGGTCCGTTGAGCCAACTTCAAGAGGCACAGAGACTCTTCGGATTACATATATTCAGGTAAAGGAGAAGAACGATGTTAGAGACATTAGTGGTTATCCTGATCATCATGTGGCTCCTCGGCATGGTCACGTCGTACACGATGGGCGGTCTGATTCACGCGCTTCTGGTCCTCGCGGTCATCGTGATACTGGTTCGCGTGATTCAAGGCCGAAGGATCGCGTAGCGACAATGGAATGTTGAGCGCCGCGGGGCGCCAGGCGGAGTAACCTCGCTGTAACTAGGAATCCGGCCAAAGAGTCGGCTTCTTGGTGCGGCGCGGCCAGAAAGCACCCGCAAGTTTTTCAATACCAGCGCTGGTTCGTGCGAAGTTTTGCTTTGTGGAGGCTTTCTGGCCGCACCTCTAGTGGCCGTTGTCCCGTCTGTCCCCACTGTGTAGACCACGTTAGTGTTTCGTAGAATTCTCTACTGGAGAGAAGAGATGAAGGGAAATATCATAGTGGCGGCCGTGCTAATCGTGGCCGGCATCCTGGGGCTGGTGTATGGCCAGTTCAGCTACACCAAAGAAACCCATGAGACCAAGCTGGGCCCCCTCGAACTGACGATTAAAGACAAACAGACGGTCAATGTCCCCGTCTGGGTCGGCGCCGGCTCCATTGTTGTGGGCGCCGGGTTGTTGGCCTTTCCACTCCTGAAACGCTAATGCAGATAGACGCGGCTTCGGGACGGCGCTGTCGGGCTCCTGCTAACGCAGCGGACGGCTCTCGATAGGCCGTCGCCGCTGCGATTTCCATGACGAGCGCCAGCGCGGATTATGGATTCCTTGCCAAATCTTTGCCGTCCCTTCACCCAAGGTATGTCTGGGTTTGCTTTAATAATGTTGATGAATATCGAAAGGCTCCACGGGCCAAGAGCGCCGCTTTTGCGCTCGACGCTACAGCGCCCGTGACTCAAGGTCAGATTGCGAAAGCCGCACGAGCAACATTTCGGTAACGCGGAAAAAACCGGCTCACTAGAGACAACCCTTCGTTCTAATCGTTCTAAGCGCCGACGGGCGGCGCGCTCGTTTGAAGCCCGTGCTTGCATCGAAAAAGTGTCGTGTTTTTGAATCCCAAAATCGTGCTGTTGTTCCGGAGAGGTTATGTGATGACTTTCTCCCGACGCAGTCACAAAGGAGAACAGGTATGAAGAGGTTTAGATCGATTCGTTCCATTTTGTGCGCCGCTTCCTTGGGCTCAGCCGCCTGTGTAAGCGCTTGGTCGGCAGAGACTACGGTCGTCGTGGCTCCCGCCGCGCCAGGTGAAACGGCAACCGTCGTTACGCAGACGACAGTGGAAACTCCGGCGGCGAAGGAGGTCACGGTTGTGAAGGAGACAACCAAACCGGCGCAATTCCGCCATGAGGCGCTCATGGACTCCGCCGGCAACATCATCGACTCAATCCTTGTGAAAGTGGCGCCCCCCGAGGTCAAGAAAGAGGTCATGCGTATTGAAACACGCCCGGCCGAGAATGCGGTATGGGTGCCGGGATACTGGCAGTGGGACGCCGGTAAGACCGACTATGATTGGGTACCCGGTACTTGGCGGCGCGCCATTCCGGGCATGACCTGGAACACGGGCCACTGGGCCAAGTCTACTGACGGCTACGAGTGGTCACCGGGCTTCTGGGCTGCTGCAGCAGCCGCCCCCGCCACGACGACTACTACCACCGCCACCACGCGCGCGGTCCGTGCGCACGACGCGCCGCCCGCGCCTAAGGTGGAAGTAAAATCCGAGTCTCCAGGCGCCGACAAGGTCTGGATTCCGGGAAACTGGTCTTATGAGAAAGGCGAGTACGTCTGGAGTTCCGGGCGTTGGGAGCGTCCCGCGGCCGAGCAGATGAGTTGGTCACCTGCCCGTTGGCGCCACACCTCCGAAGGTTACGAACTCGTTCCGGGCCACTGGGAATATCCCACTGAGATCCGCACTTACGTCGTCTCGACGGAGAAGAGCGAGAAACGCTAACGCCATGCAGTGCGCCAGCGGACGTGGCTGACTTGTTGACGAAGAGAACTCTCACTTACGGAGCGGCAAGAGTACGATGCTGCTAGATTGAACTGGCGCCCGGTGTTCGCGTTTGCGGACGCCGGGCGCCTTGCCAAGGGCCTCGACGGTCTCACGACCATCCTAGAGAACAAGATTGCTGCGGTTTCATGCGACCACCGCGGCAGTTTGCATCAATTTTACGACTCCTTTGCCCGGAATTTACGCAAGTCTGGTGTAATGATATCGACGGAACTGTGGTTGCCGAGCAAAGTCGTCCAAGCCATGGGATTTTCCGACAACGTATGACCTATGGTTGGAGAAGGTCTCCTATGACGGCTACATAAGACCACTTCGCGCCACTATGCGCGCGCGAGTGACGGTAAGTCTCGTACGGGACATTTCCCATGAGAAGTCCGTTGCTAAGCGCGAAGTATTCGATAACGAACTGTTGATTCGACAATTGAAAAAACACCAAAAGGAGTAACTACAATGGGTCTACTTCGCACAGGTCTCGCCGGCGCTGGCGCTTGGAAATGGGGAGGGGGACTCTTCGGCTCCATCGTGGTCTTTCTCATTCTCTACTGGCTGTTAGGAGCGTTCGGATTGCAGTAACCCAGTCCCTTGGACTTTGTGATAAGAACGGACTCCTCGCCCCGAACTGGTGGCGCTCGTGAGAGAGGACGTGTCCGCGTTCATTCGCGTCGCCGCTTGGCGCGGTGGTGAGTTCGACCTATTTCGACCACCGCCGAACAGCGCAGGCGCTGCTGCGAGTTCACGCGCAACGGACTAGTTTACCGAAACTTTATGTATCCTTTGTTCTCAATTTACGGAAGTCTGGCTTCATAGCCAGGTCGAACCGTGGCGACGAGGCAACGTCGGCTAAGCCGCAAGGCTTCCGGACAGAGCACTGCCCATAAACACAGGAGGTTATCCATGACAGTCGCATGTGTCACCGAGATCAAAGCATCTTCCAACAAGAGCTTCGATGCCGCCATCCGAGACGGACTTGCCCGCGCGCATAGAACTCTCGTGAAAGTCAAATCTGCGTGGGTTCAGAATCAGGAACTCATACTCAATAGCAGAGGAGAAATCACCGAATACAGGGTTCTTATGAAGATCAGCGCCACGGTTCAGAAAAGGCGTTGGAGCCGGCCAAAGCTTCGCACGAGTGACTTAGAGGGTGAAATTGACGGCTCAGCTTCTCGGCGCGAAGAAACGCAACCGGATCCTGCTCTGCAAGTTGAAGAAAGCTCTTGCGCGGCAACAGGGTTTTGATCGAGATCCACCCGGATCGGCCGATTGCGTACTCAAGGACACTGCGGACGCGAACCTAAGACAGCCCCGTAACGCCACGCGGTAACCACGAGGTCTATCCGCGCCGGCCTCTCTCGGACCCATTTTCCCCGGCCATACGTTTGGGCGCGCCTTGTCGGCCATTGCCGAGAAGTCGCGGCTCCGTTGCGATTTCGCGCTCGACTTCCTGGTTTGCCGAAACTTTACGAATCCTTTATTCGGTATTTACGCAAGTCTGGCTTAATGATACGTACCGAATGGTGGCTGCCAGGCACAGTTGCCCGCGCCGTGCGATCCGCCGGCGACGCACAGCCAAGTAGACGGAAAGGTTTACCCATGAAGGTTACTCGTGTCACCAGAATCAGAGCGTCTTTCGAGAAGACCTTGGATGCGGCTATCCGAGAGGTACTGGCCAGCGCCCTTGGACGGCTCGATAAAGGCACGTCAAGGCACGTCCGCGCGAACTCCGGACATTGAGTTCATAGTCGACGACAGAAATGTAGCGCAAGTTGATTCGGGGCTGCGCGAGAAACAATCACTCTAGAAAAGGAGATCTCACGTGAAACACAAGTGCGTACTCATCCTGGCAGTAGCGGTATTTGCCGCGCTTCTTCACCCTTCCTTGGCATCGGCCACGCCGCTGCTGGATTCCGCGCAGGACTTCGCCATTCTGGGTCACGAGACAGTAACCAATGGTCATAGCGACCCAAATCCGGCCACTCAAGTCTTCGGGGATCTGGGAGTAACACCAGGAACCGCGGTCACTGGCTTTTATCCCGACGGAACCGTGAGTGGAGGAACAATTCACGTCAATGACTCAGTAGCGCAACTTGCGCTGGCGGATGCAACGACTGCGTACAATACACTGGCAGGCCTGGCCTTCGTCAACGACTATACGGGTGTGATTCTGGGCTCTGCCGGATACACCACGCTTACGCCAGGTATCTATCATTTTGACTCGTAGGCCCAGTTGACAGGAGCGCTCACCCTGGATTTCCAGGGAAACCCCGATGCGGATTTCATTTTCCAGATAGGAAGCACTCTTACGACCGCTAGCAGTTCCTCTGTTAACGTGATCAATGGCGGGGCGCTTAGCGGGGTGTACTGGCAGGTCGGGAGTTCTGCGACTCTGGGTACAGACACTGTATTCGCGGGAAATATCCTTGCTCTTGCGAGCGTGAGCCTTGATCCTCGCGCGGAGATTCTGTGTGGAAGAGCCTTTGCACTGACTGGGGCAGTAACGTTGATTGACAATCTTGTCACCAACAATAACACTGCCGAAGACTTCGGTAGCGGCCGCTCCGACTTTGGCAGCTATGGCTTTAGCGGCGGTAGCGCGTCGGTAGTTCCGGAACCCGCAACCATGCTCATTCTTGGCTCCGGGCTAGCTGGATTGGTGGCGCTTCGGAAACGATTCAGGAAGGCCTAATCCGCTGGGTAAAGAAATAACGAGAACTTCCTTTTCCCAAATGAGGTATAGGAAGAAGGCCCTTGTGCGCCAAGAGGGCTTTGCTCAAGACAGCGTTATGAATTTGTGTTTGTTTCAGCCTAGGCACGTCCGACAGTCAACGTAGCGATTTGGAAGGCCAGTTGTCGCCGAATCTGGAGTCAGGCGGCGCTCCCGCG